>JABMNI010000021.1 GCA_013204605.1 Ignavibacteria bacterium | reverse complement strand
GTAAATCGAAGCGTAGTAAAACCTCGTGATATTTCAACTAAGATTTGGACACTACCATCATGTTGGTTCCAAGCTAAATAAAAAGTCATTCTTAATAACAATCGTAATTTTGCAGTTGAAGTTGAGAGTGCAGGCAGCCCCCTACAAAAATTGATCATTGGAGAAAAAGTGAAAGAATTTAAAAACGAAATGTACTACGATTTTACGAAAAGTATTGTTGCGGCAAAACAAATGGCTGCAATTACTGATGTACGGAAGCGTTTCGGAAAAGAATATCCAAACGTGATAAACGGTAAGAATATTAAAACAAAGGCGAAAACTGTTAGTCTGAACCCTTCAAATGTTAAGGAAACCATTGGGGTGTTTCAGAAATCTGGGAAGGACGATGCTGAAAAAGCTATGAAGTCAGCACTCGCCGCTTTTGAAACCTGGAAAAAAGTTCCAATGCCCAAAAGAGCCGCTTTTCTGTTTAAGGCTGCAAATGTGATGCGCAGGCGAAGATTGGAAATTAATGCGTGGATGATTTCTGAGGTTGGAAAAAATTATTTAGAAGCCGATGCGGATACATGCGAGGCAATTGATTTCCTAGAGTTCTACGGTCGCGAGGCACTGCGCTATTCTGAGAAGCAACCAATAGTTCCCTTGCAGGGCGAAGAAAATGAGATGTTTTACATACCTCTTGGAGTTGGCGTTGTAATTCCACCATGGAATTTCCCGTTTGCAATTCTGGCTGGAATGTCGGCCGCTGCAATTGTTTGTGGCAATACGGTTGTTTTAAAACCTTCCAGCGATTCACCAATGATGGGTTGGCTGTTTGTTGAAATTATGAAAGAGGTTGGTTTACCTCCTGGAGTGTTGAATTTTCTTGTTGCCAGCGGATCGGAAGCAGGGGATTATTTGGTGACTCATCCTAAAACTAGGTTTATTTCCTTTACAGGATCAATGGAGATTGGTTTACGTATCAATGAGTTAGCTGCAAAACCTCAGCCAGGTCAAATATGGATTAAGCGCGTTGTGGCGGAAATGGGTGGCAAGGACGCAATGATATTTGACAAAGGAATAGATATCGACAATGCCGTTGCTTCTACCGTTGCGGCTGCGTTTAGTTTTCAAGGTCAAAAGTGCTCGGCGTGCTCAAGAGCCATCGTGCACCAAGATGTTTACGACGAGTACGTAGCAAAATTAAAGGTGGCTGTAGACGCTCTGGAAATTGGAGATCCAGCTAACGATTCACAGGTAGGTCCGGTTGTATCTGCAAAAGCTGAAAAATCGATTCTATCGTACATCGAAATTGGTAAAAAAGAAGGCAAGCTCATCGCTGGTGGCGAAAAAGTGAAGGGGGCTAAAGGATACTTTATTAAGCCTACTGTTATTGTCAACGTGAAACCAACTGCGCGGATAATGCAGGAGGAAATTTTTGGACCCGTTCTCGCTGTGACTAAAGCAAAAGATTTTGATCATGCTTTGAACATTGCTAATAATACAATTTTTGGGTTGACGGGTGCTGTGTTCTCAAACGATCAGAAAAAAATTGAAAGAGCAAAACAGGAATTTCACTGTGGTAACCTGTATCTCAATAGAAAGTGTACCGGAGCATTTGTTGGTGGGAATCCATTTGGTGGATTCAATATGAGCGGTACAGATTCAAAAGCTGGTGGAAGAGATTATTTGCTTTTGTTCCTTCAAGCTAAGTCTGTGAGTAAAAAATTATAACGATGGTTTTCAAGCAGATTTGCAACGCTAATATTCTGAAATCGACGATACTCAATGTGTTGTTAGGGCTTGGATTCTACTGTTTTGTAATTTTATCAAGCACTCTATCCTTTGCTCAAGATGCAGCTGAATACCATGGTACATGGTTTAATGCTGAATACATGAAAGAACTGCGAAAAAGTGGTTCTGTGAAATTAGCAGCTAACGAGTTGAGGAACGAAAAGCCCCTTTTCATTAAAATAGACAGTACAGATTTAGAGGGTAATGTTGTAGTGGCTATGGCTCTGGATACCAGAGTAGAGCTGATCTTACGAAAATCTCTAGTTGGTAAGATGGGTATGAGGTGGGTAATCGGAACCGCGGATGGTCCGTTCTGGTTGATAACGGTTGATAAAGAGGCACACAATTACATTGTGCTTCACCGGCTCGACTCGATTGATTTGCCACCGATTGTTTTTGGAAAACTTCCTTCCGCTAATCAGGATCCAGAATTTCTATTGCAGAGAATGCTTAATTCGAGCCTCTTGGCGGGCTCCTATACGGATAGCAAGGGAGGCCTCAGCGTGTTTAATACGGATATGACGGCTGTTCTAAACACCAAACGTGTGCGAACATCAATAGAGGTTGACTCCAGGCTTCGGGTATACGTGACTCTTTGGCGAGAAAACGGGAAGTCGACCGTTTATGAATTGGAACGGAAAGAAACGAGCATGGTTCTCAAACCCAAGATTGGACGCAAGATCATACTATATAAACGATAGCCAGCAACTTCTGATATCAGTCATCCTCATGTAGGTGCAGAAGATATTCTGAGTGAAACTTTTGTTGAAGATTTGCCGGAACTGGGACATATTCAGTAAACTCTGCGGAATGCGAAGCCCGTCCTTGTGTTAGACTTCTCAAAATAGTGGAATAATTGTCAAGTTCCATTAATGGCATCCTGCACTGTAACGTTTGATAGTGACCGTCAACGGTGATTCCAACGATCTCTCCTCGGCGAACCGGAAGATCACTCATAACGTCGCCTACTTGATCCTCAGGTATAACCACCTCAACATTGTAAATGGGCTCCAATAGTTGCGGGTCAGCTTTTACGAAAGCATCTTTAAATGCCATTCGCCCAGCAGTTTTAAAAGCGGCTTCGTTAGAATCAACCGCATGCATTTTACCATCATAAACACTCACTCTGACGTCACGAACGTACGAACCTGTAATAGGACCCTCATACATTTTCTCCATAACGCCTTTGAGAATTGCAGGTAAAAACCGTTGGTCAATCACACCTCCAACTATCCCATTTATAAACACAAGTTTTCCGCCCCAAGCTAGTTGGTGTTCTTCCGTACCTCTAACATTTATTCCAGCTGGAGCTGGCATGCCTTCGAAATACGGCTCGACACGCATGTGAACTTCTGCGAATTGACCGGCGCCTCCCGATTGCTTTTTGTGACGATATGATGTATCTACACTTTTTCTAATTGTCTCGCGATACGGCACTTTCGCGGGTTGAAATGAAACGTCAAGTTTAAACCTATTGTTCAATCTGTATTTAGCAGTCTGTAAATGCATTTCTCCTTGACCAAGGAGTATTATCTGATTCAACTCACTTGAATGCTCTACAACAAGTGTACGATCTTCCTCGTGCAACTGATTTAAAGCTAGGCCGAGCTTGTCTTCGTCACCCTTACGATTAGAAACAACTGATGACCTGACCTTGGGTGGAGGAAACTCAATAGGAGGAATGATCAGATTAAAACCCTTCTGATGCAGCGTATCGTTTACATGAGTGTTTTTGAGTTTAACAGCCGCGCCTATATCGCCGGCCTCGAGTTGATCAACTTCAAATCTTTTATGGCCGTTTACAGCGAACAGCTGACCGATTCTCTCTGTTACTCCCGTGTGCTCATTAACCAAGTCCATCCCGTGTTTAACTGTCCCGGAATACACTTTGAAGTATGACATGTCACCAACATTCGCTTCACTCATAGACTTGTAAACAAATAGACAAGCTTTCCCATTAGGATCGGCCTTTAACAATTGCCCATTAGTTGTGAGAATTCCTGGCATTTCAACCGGAGCCGGAATTACGACATCGATAAATGTCATAATTCTTCCGGTTCCCATATCATGTTTAGCCGACGTGCAGAATAATGGAAACAACTGCCGGTTTATCAATGATGTAGTCAGACCCAATCTCATTTCCTCTTCATCTAACTCACCTTTTTCAAGGTAGTGCTCCATGAGATTTTCATCGTTCTCAGCAATGATTTCCACCAATTGATTGTGTAAAAGGGCAGCGCGCTCAGACTCAGACTCTGGAATTGATTTCTTTGCAGGCTTGCCCCCTTGCGGACCAAATTCATACGCCGTCATTTTCAATACATCAATAATCGTGTTAAATCCTGTGCCCTCATTCAGAGGATATTGCACAACGGTAACTTCTCTACCAAATCGATCTTTAGCTTGATCTACTGTTTTCCAAAAGTTACTTTGTTCGTGGTCGACCTTGTTAACTACAAACATTGTTGGCGTTTGAAACTGCTTTGTATACTTCCAGATTGTCTCCGTACCCACCTCAACACCATGATGCGAGTTTAGTACCATAATCCCAGTATCGGCTACTCTTAGGGCACCAATTACTTCGCCGACATAGTCTATAAACCCCGGGGTATCTATGATGTTAATTTTATAATCGCGCCATTCGGCAAATAAAGTACTGGCTAATACAGAAGAATTTCTTTCATGTTCAATTTCGTGAAAATCAGACACAGTGTTCTGCTCTTCAACCGTGCCCCGACGGGTAATTTCGCCCGATTCGAAGAGCATACATTCAGCGAGCGTGGTTTTTCCTGACCCCGCATGCCCTAATACTGCGACGTTGCGGATATGGTGAGCATCATAATTTTTCATAATTGGGTACCTATTAAGATTGTTTTACATGCTTTAAACAATGAACATAACAAAAACCAAGTCCCAAATATGTGAGAAAAACATGGATTTTAAAAAAAACTCATTACTAAGAACACCGTTTGAGCGCATATCCCTGTTTAGGTTGGTTTTAAGTCGATTTTACCTTATATTTGCTGTCCTATACTACATCGAATGGCAGGAATCCAATGCATCCCAAAGTAAGAAATATTGAAAACAGAGAATCAGCGAAGGCTCTTCAAATGAGAGCTGACAGTGCCGGTGACACCTCTGCAGCCCCCCGATTTAATCCAGGTGATACGATTAAAATTGCCGTGCGTGTTATTGAGGGTGAAAAAGAAAGAATTCAGAATTTCCAAGGCGTTGTTATTGCTCGTCGAGGTGGAGGTATTAATGAGACCTTTCGCGTGCGAAAAATTTCGAACGGCGTTGGCGTTGAAAGGATTTTCACGTTAAACTCTCCGATTATCCAGTCGATAGTTGTACTTAAAGAGGGCCACGTTAGACGAGCCAAGCTTTATTACCTCCGCGGGATGAGCGAGAAAAAGATCAGACAAAAACTGTCGTAAATTTAAGCCTCGGTCAAACGAGGCTTTTTTTTTGCCTTGTTGAGATTGATGCCTTGTAAAGGTTTTATTGCTTTGTAAAGATTTTATTGCTTTGTAAAGATTTTATTGCTGTGTAAAGATTATGAACATAGGAATCATAACTGTCGGTGATGAACTTTTAGTCGGACAGGTGATTAATACTAACGCCGCGTTCATGGCGGAACAGTGCACAATTGCCGGTCACAACGTTCGCTGGCAGGTTTCGGTTGCTGATAATATACCGGAGATTCATCAAGCGATTAACTGGTTAAAATTGAATTGCGATGCTATTGTAACCTCCGGGGGATTAGGGCCAACCCACGATGACGTTACCTCAAAAGCATTGGCAGATTATTTTGGTGATGAGTTAGTTACTAGCCAAGTGTGGTTAGAAAGGCTTAAAAAGTTGATGTCCGCACGGAACTCAATATTAAGCGCTACCAACGCAACACAAGCCGTTGTACCTGCGTCAGCGTTATTGTTGGAGAATTCAGTTGGCGCTGCACCTGGTCTGTTTTTTAACCGTGATGGATTGCAGGTATTTTGTCTTCCAGGCGTTCCCTTTGAAATGCGAAAGATGCTAGTTAGTGAGGTATTACCTCTGATAAGTGAAGACGACAAGAATACAGCTAGACCTTTCTACCGGACATTTCATACCGCAGGAATTGTAGAGAGTAATTTGTCTGATATGATTGGCGATATATCGCAAAATTTGCCCGGTGCAGGCTTGGCAATATTGCCTAGCTATAGGGGCGTCAGACTTCGAATTGGAGTTACTGCATCGAACAAAACTCGCGCAATTGCACAGTTGGATGAGTTGCAAACTTTCCTGCATGAAAAGATTGGAAGGTATTTTATAGGAACGGATTCCATTATTCCGACTATCGCAGAATTGCTGGTTAAGGAAAAGCGCACAGTTTCGGTAGCGGAATCATGTACCGGCGGAATGTTGGGAGCTGCCTTTACAGAAGTTCCAGGCAGTAGCGTTTGGTTTCTTGGTGGAGTTGTGACGTATACCAATGACTTAAAAGAAAAATTACTCCAAGTGAACAGTAGCACGCTAGCCACTTTTGGAGCAGTAAGCAGAGAAACGGCAATTGAAATGGCCACGGGTGCAAAGCAAAAACTTGCGAGTGACTTTGCCATAGCAATTACTGGAATTGCCGGACCCGATGGCGGCACTGCAGACAAACCCGTGGGTACAGTCTGGATTAGTGTGTCGGGACCAAAAGGAACCGTGGCTACGAAATACCAATTTGGTTCTGACCGGCAAGCAAACAGAGAACGAAGTGTGGGTTATGCACTATGGATGCTACTGCAGTATGTCCGTGATGATGAAGGACTCTTAAGCCAGCTCGAAGCGAGTAACTGACAATGGCAACTATTCTTGCAATAGAGACATCGTGCGACGATACTTCGGTCGCCGTTGTAAGTGATTTCAAGGTGTTAAGTAACCAGGTTTCTTCGCAGACTTTGCACGATCAATATGGCGGAATAGTACCAGAGCTTGCAAGCAGGGAGCACGTAAAAGGTATAGCGCAAATTGCTGACTTAGCATTGCGCCAGGCACACAAAACAATTCAGGATATAGACGCTATTGCCGTTACCAACGGGCCGGGGTTAGCTGGATCACTATTGGTCGGCTTGCACTTTGCAAAGGGTCTCTGCCTGCGCTATGCCAAGCCCCTTTTCCCAATAAATCATATTGAGGCGCACATTTATTCGGCCTACATTGAACATTCAACCTTGGAGTTCCCGTCTATTTGTTTAGTGGTGAGCGGCGGTCATACTAGTTTGGTTTTTATCCGCTCAGTTGATCAATTTGAGATTATTGGTTCCACCAGGGATGACGCGGCTGGCGAGGCTTTCGATAAAACTGCCAAAATGATGGGTCTGGGGTATCCGGGCGGGCCACTCATTGATGCACTTAGCAGAACTGGAGATCCTAAAAAGTTCCATTTTCCTAGGGGGCTAAGTGGTTCAAATGCATTTGACTTTTCGTTTAGCGGATTGAAAACCGCGGTCAGATTGTTTTTAGAAAAGAATGAGGGAACTGTTCGTAAAAATGATGTTGCGGCATCTGTTCAGGAGGCTATTGTTGACGTGTTAGTTGATAAATCAATCCGTGCTGCGCACCAATATGATGTGAAAACAATTTGTATTGCTGGTGGAGTGAGTGCTAATTCCCGCTTGCGAGAAAAGCTTTTAGTGCAATGCAAGCGATCGAAATTCAATTTGCTTTTGCCGTCACTACAGTATTGCGTTGACAATGCTGCAATGATTGGATTTCTAGCTGAACTGCGTATGCAGAACGGTACGCAACCATCAAGTTTGAATGTGACTGTTAACCCCAAACCTATTCGAATGACAAGCTGAATTCTAGTAGTCTACTTTAGTGTTGGATAAAGCGCAAACGCGTTGCAGAATGCCTTCACCTCATTTTTCACACTTTCGTACACATCGGCATTTCCGATGTTTGAGATTACTCGATTTATAAACATAGCAATTTGTGCCATGTCAGCCTCGTTCATTCCTCGACTAGTCATGGCAGCGGTGCCTATTCTAATTCCACTTGTAACTAAAGGTGGTTGAGTATCATAAGGAACCGCATTCTTGTTACACGTAATTCCTGAAGCATCTAAGGCATTCTCTGCTTGTTTCCCGGTTATGTTCTTGTTGCGTAAATCAATTAGCATTACGTGGTTGTCAGTGCCACCGGATACAATTGTGTAATCCATTGCAATCAACTCTTTAGCCAATGCCTGAGCGTTCTTGATAACTTGAATTGTATAGGCACCAAACTCGTCTGTTAGGCATTCACCAAAAGCCACCGCCTTGGCACTAATAACGTGCATCAGCGGACCACCCTGAATTCCGGGCATTACCATCGAATCGAGAAGTTCACCCATTAATTTAGTACGGCCACTTTTTGGTGCTACTTTTCCGAACGGATTTTCTACGTTCTTGCCTAGCAAAATGAGTCCACCTCTTGGACCTCTTAAAGTCTTGTGCGTTGTGCTTGTAACAACATCACAATAGGGGACAGGGCTCATTAACCGACCCTTAGCGATTAAACCTGCGGGGTGCGCAATGTCAGCCAAGAGAAACGCGCCAACTTCATCGGCTATTTCTTTAAAAAGTTTGAAATCAATCTCGCGGGAGTATGCAGAGGCACCTACCGTGATCATTTTCGGTTTGTTTTTATGAGCTAGGTCACGGACAACGTTGTAATCTATTCTGCCGGATTCCTTGTCTAACCCGTACCCAATAAAATTGTAGAAGATTCCGGAAAAGTTGACAGCCGAACCATGAGTAAGATGCCCACCGTGTGAAAGCTCCATTCCCAATACAGTGTCGCCGGGCTTGAGGTAGGAAAAATAAACCGCCATGTTTGCGCCTGAACCGGAATGGGGCTGCACGTTGGCATATTCTGCACCAAACAACGTTTTCAATCTTTCTATCGCTATGTTCTCTGCAATGTCTACCCATTCGCAGCCACCGTAATATCTCTTGCCGGGGTATCCTTCGGCATATTTATTAGTCAGAACGCTGCCCTGAGCTTCCATCACAGATAACGAAGTGAAATTTTCGCTCGCTATCAATTCGATTTTATCTCGTTGACGACCAAGCTCTCCTTCGATCGCATTAAAAACTTCAGGGTCCGTTGATTTAAGAATTGGGTACATAGGGTGTAGATAATCTAAAAATTTTGTACATCGTAAATTTTACTTTACAACGGTTAAGGGAATTGATCTGTAGGTGTTAAGTCCACGAAGACGAAAGGTGTAGGCACCTGGCGCAAGCAATCGAATATTCAACGCCAACATTTGACCATTGTCAGACCTGCCATTAAACAGTTCGAATTCCTCTCCAGTTAAATTTATTGCATCAACTCGAATGAAATCATTCAACATTTCCCCAGGCAACGTAACATATACAATTTCTGCAGCAGGGTTTGGATAAATTTTACAATCCTCGGTATATGGATCTTCATTTACCGACAATAATTCATCACCAAGGCAAAATGTCTTTCCAGTTTTAGAATCAACCACACAAGTCATTCCACTGCTTGGATCTGTAGAATCTGGGCTCCAAGTTAACAGCCATGCGGAAGTACCTACGTCAAAACCGGGAACACTTTGTTCAACAGTACCTAAGGCAACCACAGTTGGTTCAGCGCTTTTGTACTTGGCATGAAATGCCTTAAACGAGTTACTCGAGTTTAAGGCTGCGAATAAAGCAGTTCCTTTCAAATACGTAGCGGGTACGGGAGTAGACCCTAAATTACCCAAAGGAATGTCCAAATTGGTGGCTCCTATCAATGAAGATGGATCTATGCATGAGCCAAGAGCCCTAGCCTGCAAGATTGCCACTGCGGTGTCTTTAGGGGTGGTGGATCTAAAAACATAAATCCAAACATTTGCCAATCCAGTTTCGACCTTCATACCGGTATACACGTTTGTGCCAAGAACGTCTACATCGAAACCGATCGACGCAATGGCAATCAGCTGAGAATTAGGAATTTTTGCATTTGCGGCTGTCTTTGCTGCATTAACACAATCAGTAGGTAAAAACGGAGATATTAGTTGTGCCTGAACATTCGAACCGAAGCAAAGCATAATACCAAGTAGTAGAACTATTACGGCGGTCACCCGGCAACGACTCAGTTTTTCGAAAAGCATATAATTTCCTAGTTAATTAGTTAATCCTCAAACTTACCAAATCGTTCCCTCGTATTTTTGCACCTATGACAAAAAATGAATGGCAGGATGTTGCTCGAACGGTGCTCGCAAGTAGATTAATCGATGCTATCGAGGAGACCGAATTGGTACCGGCTGGAAAGGTTACCTATCAGTTCTCGGCCAAGGGCCACGAACTCGCGCAAGCGATATTAGGTCACAGACTTAGGCAGGGACGCGACGCCGCAACCGTCTACTACCGATCAAGACCCCTGGTTCTGGCCGCCGGCATGAGCTATAGGCAGGCCTTTGCCGGCCCTTTAGCCAACGCCGGAAGTAGAAGTGGCGGTCGCGATATTGGCGTTGTCCATCATTTGCCAAATTTGCTTGGCGTAACCGTACTTCCAGCCTCGGGTGACGTTGGCGCGCAGTATACCCCCTGTGTGGGTTGGGCGCAAGCAATTACGTATCACGTAAATGTTCTGGAAAATTCTGAATGGAAAGGGGCTATCGCAGTCGCGTTAGGTGGTGATGGTTCCACGGCCACCAACGGGTTTTGGGCCGCTTTAAATATTGCCACAACCCAAAACTTGCCAATGTTGTTTTTTATTGAGGACAACGGCTGGGGGATTTCCGTTCCTTCAGAATTCCAGACCCCCGGTTCAAACATCGCTGAGAATTTAGCTGCATTTGGAAACCTTCGAATTGTAGAAATTGATGGAACGAATCCAGAGGAATCAGAAAGAATTATCTCCAAGACATTGACGCATGTTAGAGAAGGAAAAAGTCCAGCCTTGATTCGCGTTCGCGTCCCGCGTATGTGTGGTCACAGCGGGGCCGACAACCAATCCTATAAAACGCTCGAACAAAAGGCGGATGACGAACGTCGAGATCCACTTACACATCTCCGTGATTTCTTAGTAAAGAAAAAATATTTCACGGATGCCTCGTGGGAGGAATTTGTTTTGGACGTGGAGTTAGAAGTAAAGCAGGGCTGTGCCGACGCGCTGGCGGAGCCACAACCTTTAGTAGAAGATGTTTTTACGCACACATTTTACGATGGGAAAGCCCCCTTACATGGAGGGCTACTAGCCGAAGGAATAGAACAAATTCTGGGTACGGATACTGTCGAAGAATCTGGTCCAAGAATCAATCTTATTGAAGCTGTAAAGCGAACCCTTGACAGGGAGCTTGAAGTGAACAATCGGATAGTAGTTTTTGGAGAGGATGTTGGGGTGAAAGGCGGAGTTCACGGAGCCACTGTTGATTTGCAAATCAAGCACGGGGTAAATCGAGTTTTTGATACCTCTCTAAGTGAGGAGGGCATAATTGGGCGCGCCGTAGGAATGGCTTATGCCGGTCTGATGCCTGTTCCAGAGATTCAATTCCGTAAATATCTCGATCCTGCAATGGAGCAGATAAATGACTGTGGAACTATTAGATGGCGAACTAATGGTGACTTTGCCTCGCCGATGGTGTTGCGGATTCCTGTTGGTTTTAGTAAACGAACTGGCGACCCTTGGCATAGCGTTAGCGGAGAGTCGATTTTTGCCCATACGGTGGGTTGGAAAGTGGTAATGCCATCGAATGCCCAAGACGCAGTGGGGTTACTTAGAACGGCCCTGCGAGGCTCCGATCCGACGTTTTTTTTGGAGCACAGGGCAATTCAGGACACGAGTCCGGGCCGGGGTGTTTATCCCGGTGACAATTATATGCTGCCTTTTGGAAAAGCAAGGATTGTTCAGGCCGGAAGCCGAGTTACAGTAGTCGCCTGGGGAGAGATGGTGCATAGAGTTATTGGAGTGGTTCAAAGCGGGAGCTTTGATGCCGAGGTGATTGACCTACGAACAATAGTTCCGTGGGACACCGAAGCAGTTTTAAATTCGGTTAAAAAAACCGGACGTTGTTTGGTAGTTCATGAGGATGGATGGACGTGTGGGTTCGGTGCTGAAATTGTTGCCACGATAATGCAGGGGGCTTTCCAGCACCTCGATGCACCGGTGGGCAGACTAGCTCCTGCGGACATTCCGATTCCGTATAATAGGGCACTAATGGAAGCTGTTATACCGTCAACAGTAACAATCTCTAATGAAATTGAAAGAATCCTTGCTTGGTAATATGTTAGATGTGCGGCAAAAAGCCTTATTTTGCACGGAATTTGCTGATTCAGCAGACAATTATTCAAATGGAATTGTGAGTTGTTAACGCCCCCAACCTTATCTCAGATCAGCGAAGCAATTAAGCGCTCGTCACCGCACAGAGCTTTGTTGACGTCCATTAAGAGTAACAGCAGAAGAACCTCGTTGATACTTTTGGCGGGTGATAGCATGGTATTGAGTTGTGTACTGTTGCTGACTTTCTATATGAGATCGTTCCTAAGTGCAGACATTTTGCCGCTTACCACCTACGTGCCGGTATTTGCGATTGTTGTGTTAGGAAATGCTTTGGGTTCCTATTGGCGAGGTATTTACCCGGGGTACGGGATTTGTGCAATAGCTGAACTACGAACAACTTTTTACACGCTAACTAGCGTATTTGCAACGGTTGCCACGATTAGTTTTTTGACAAGAGACGCGGTTCCGTATAGTCGATCTATATTGTTGTTGTCATGGTTGCTCAGTATTCCTGTGCTTTACGGATGTCGGACGTTGTTCCGCAAACTACTTAGCGCAAAAAAATGGTATGGAATGCCAACGGTTATTATTGGCGATCATGTTATGGCGACGAGAATCATTGACTCTCTTAAAACTCACTCCAGCATAGGTCTTAGGCCGTTGGTTGTAGTAGAACCAGAGTCGACAGAGGCCGAGTACGGATATTATTCTGGAGTGCCAATTGTTAGTGGACTCGAAAACATTAGTGCCTTATGCAAACGCTTTGGGGTTACTCATGGTATTGTAACAATGCCAAATAGCCAAAGTGCATTGGCTCAGACAATCGTTAATAATTACACTCAACATTTGAGTCATATTACCTTTGTCGGGGAAAACGTGCATCCATCAGTTGTTTGGATTTCGAACACTCGATCAGATATTTTGATGAGCAACGAGATTGAGCAACGCTTAATGGAACCCTCATTGCGATTTAAGAAGAGGCTACTGGATTTGGTACTTACTGTACCGCTATTCATTCTAGCATTTCCGATTATGGTGTTGATTGCCGGATATCTTAAGCTTACATCAAAAGGGCCTGTCTTTTTTAGACATGCTAGAGTTGGCCAGAATGGAAAACAATTCGTCATGAATAAGTTTCGAACCATGGTTCCTAACGCTGAAGAAGCCCTTACTGAAATTCTCGACAAAGATCCAGAAGCATTTGACGAATGGCAACGGTTTCATAAACTCAAGAATGATCCTAGAGTTGACAGGCTAGGCGCCTGGTTAAGGAAGTATTCAATTGACGAGTTGCCTCAACTATTAAATGTGTTAAAGGGCGAGATGTCTCTCGTTGGTCCGCGTCCATTTACTTCCAAGGAACTAATAGGAAAGAATACGAATGAGATACGAGCGTTCCTAGCTTTGTACCGCAGTACGAAACCAGGAGTTACTGGATTATGGCAGGTTTCCGTGCGAAATGAAGTTGATTTCAACGTCAGAACTCATATCGATTATTATTACATGAGAAATTGGTCTTTGTTCTTAGACATTTACATATTGATGAAAACAGTTAGGGTGGTTATTACGGGACGAGGTGGTTATTGAAGACGGTGTTGTTCCTCACGCCTCGTTTTCCATGGCCGTTGATAGGGGGAGATCGGATTAAATCGTACAACCTGCTAAAGCATTTAGCTTTAAGCAATCGTGTTATACTCGTCACATTTAATCATGGTGTTACCGCGGCACAAAGCCAATTGAATGCCATCCGCGAAATTGGCGTGGAAGTTCACTCTATAACTCTGAACCCATTTTGGGCTGGACTCAGTTGTTTGCGAACTTTGTGGACAAATCTTCCGTTAGAAATTGCCTTTTATACTCGGCCGGATTTCAGAGCAAGGGTTGACGAAATATTGTCAACACAAAAGGTCGATATCGGAATAAGTTTTTTCATGCGAACTGCCGAATATTTGCGTGATAAGAATGACCTAAAGAAAATCCTCATTTCAGAGGATTGCCGTGTGGAATATCAAAGTAGGTCGCGCGATGTAGCTCATAATTTTAAGCAGAAAGTTGTTCGATGGTGGGAAACTTCAAAATTGTTAAAGTATGAGCCTGAAGTAGTCAATAGTTTCGACAGGGTAACTTTCGTCAGCCCAGAAGATGTTGAAGCTATGACAAGTTTGAATAGTACCCGGTCGTACGATACCGTTACCAATGGCGTTGACTTGGATCGCTATTCGTACATCGACAATCATGAATCGCGAAGCGGGATATTGTTTACGGGTAAATTGGACGTGCTTGCAAACCATATTATGGCGAAGACAATAATTGAAGACATTCTACCCAAAATCCAAACACTTCAACCTTCGGCCACGCTTACAATCGCTGGTGCCTGTCCACTATCGGAACTTCGTTCAATGTTGACCCCTGGCGTCAAATTACTTGCCGATGTTCCAGATTTATTGCCCCATATCCATAGTCATGCAATATTCATTCATCCACACAGAGGTGGATCGGGAATTCAGAATAAAATATTGGAAGCAATGAGCGCAGGATGCGTTGTGATAACCACTCCCAGTGGTTTACAAGGAATAGAAGCTCAACATGGAGTTCATTGTCTTGTTGCCAGTAATAGTTTTGAAATGGCAAACCTAGCTGCTGAGGCTTTGAGCAACCCAACACTTCGCTCGGAACTTTCGTACAATGCAAGGTTGTTAATGGAACAGACACACTCTTGGGCACTAGTAGATAATCAAATCGACACCGTAGTACAATCGTTGGACCAACATGAGAGCACTGTTTCTAGATAGAGATGGAGTAATTAACAGGCGCATCGTGGCGGGCTACGTTACCTCTCCAGATGATTTTGTTCTCATCCCCGAAATTCTACCAATTCTGTCAATTGGTCATGAACGTGATTACAAACTTATAGTAATTACAAACCAACAAGGTGTTGGTAAGGGGCTAATGAGTGAAACTGATCTTACCCTAATTCATCAGTTCATGCAAGAGTTAGTGCATGAAAAATTGGGGTTTTATTTCGACGACATCTATTACTGCGCAGACCTGGAGTCAAACAACAGCTCACGCCGAAAACCAGCACCAGGAATGATATTCGAGGCCGTGGCTGAGCATGATATCAATATTAACTTGTCGGTTTTCATCGGAGATAGTCTGTCAGATGGACAGACCGGTTCAGCTGCAGGTATACGGACGATATTGATAGGGGACTTTGAGAAGGAAAGTGCGACTTGGGTAGTTCCAACGCATCTTGAAGCGCTAAACATATTTTCTGCATTGTGAAACAATAATACCAGTAGCTCGTTCACGGGCTTGCTTTTTACAAGACTATTAGTAATTTTGTGACTGATAGTCATTATTTAGATGGTAAGTCATAAATATTTAGGTCAATATGATGAATAAATTTCTGGTTAGAATAGCTATGGTAACTGTTCTATCAATTACAGGAATTACTGCGGCTTTAAGTCAAACACGCCCCATAACATTGGATGAGGCCATCAAAACGGCTATTAGACAAAATAGAAACGTTCAACTGGCTCGCTTGGGGATCAATAAAGCAGATGCTCAGGTGAGCGAAGCAATCGGAAGTGCGCTACCCGTTTTGTCATTTAATGCTGGCTATAACAGAAACATTCAAGCTCCGGTATTTTTCATTACCAGTGGTAGCGGTCAAAACGCTACAACAACAGCAATACGAACCGGACTTTCAAATGCCTATTCTATTGGCGGGCAGTTAACACAGGTCCTTTTTAACAGCGCAGTCTTTTCGGGAATCGGAGCCTCAAAAATTTATGCTACCGCTGCAGAAGCCAGATATAAAGCAGCCGTTGCCGAGGTAGTAACTGAGACCAAAAAGAAATATTACTCTGCGCTTGCTGCAAATCAGTATCGTGAAATTGCAAAATCAACGCTAAAGAATGCCGAAGAAAACCTTCGCAATATTGAGGCTTTATTCAGTGAGGGTCTTGTGGCTGAGTTTGATAAGATTCGCGCAAGTGTGACGGTAGATAATGTGAAACCGCAGGTTACTGAATCAGAAGCAGGCTACTCAAACGCCGTATCATCTTTATTGACTTATCTGGCAATGAATTTGGATAACAATGTTGAGCCTGTTCTAACAGACCTACCAATTCCAACAGACGTACCCGCTGAAGATAGTTCGATTGTAAAGGCATTGAGGGAGAATTTGGATTTGAAGGCTTTGACGCTACAAATGAATGTGTCAAATGAGATCACAACTATTTATCGTTCCGAATATTATCCAACGTTAAATTTATTCGGAAATTGGCAAAACCAAGGTCAAAGCGATCAGTTTAACAATTTTGTGAGCGCAACCTCAGCAGTAGTTGGTTTGAATTTTAGTTTCAACGTTTTTAATGGAACTAGGACAAAGGCAAAAGTTGAACAGGCGAACGTAGACTTTCTAGCATTGAAAATGCAACATGCTCAGCTTACTGATGGAATCAAGCTTTCTGTACGCACAATTATCAATCAATTGGTCTCTGCTAAACGTAGAATTGATGCTCAGAAGTCAACCGTGATGCAGGCACAACGTGGTTATGACATATCTAGAATCAGATACACAGAAGGGACTGGAAGTGTATTGGAAATCAATGATGCCGAAACGTCATTAGCACGTGCAAAAGTTAACTCTTTGCAAGCGTTGTTTGATTATTACTCAATGAACGCAGAGTATGATCGCGTCTGTGGCAACATAGAAGCTCAGTACTTGAAACTTCCGGAATAAACGAAATGGGATTGTTGGAACGAAAGGAACGTGAACGAGAACAGCGTGTGGCAGTGATTTTGAAAGCTGCTAAGAAGGCGTTTTTGAAACACGGTCTGCATGGAACAACCATGGAGAAAATAGCATCAGAAGCCGAGTTAGCCAAAGGAACTCTCTACTTGTATTTCAAGAGCAGAGATGAACTGATGATGACCTTGATCGCCGAAGATTTAGAACAACTCATTAAAGGAATTAAGGAAGTTGTGCATGGGGATGAGCCCGCTAGCAAAAAGCTTTTGAACGCGGTACAAGTTTTTTATGGATTCTCTAAACGTGAGCAATTTATTTATCGAGTAATGACTCAGGTTCCAGAAGAAATGACCCATGTATCTGTCAAGAGCCTTAGCGCGGCGAGTACGAAGAGTGATGTGTCAACTCGTTTTTTGTGTGCTAATGAAACGTTAATGAGTTTGATGACGTGCATAGTTGATGAAGGTGTAAGTAAAGGCGACTTCCATATTACGCAACCATCCAATCAAGTAGTAATGCAGATTATTATTGCCCTTAAAGGAACCATGGTTATTATTAGAAATGGGATGATGCCGGCGGATTGGTTGGATGTAAATCCTGAGAAGTTGCTGATTGACACTGCAACCCTAATTGTACGCGGGCTATGCAATGCTGACCTGACTGACTTTAAGAAAAAGAAGACGTCGAGCAAATGAAAACAAGTAATGTTATGAAGTATTTAGTAGTAAAGAATTATCATTTATTCGTTCAAGGAATAATTATGCGTTTAGGTTTCGTGTTTACAATAGTTTGTGTGCTTTTTGTTGTACAAGCTTGTAATAAGACTGAGATAAATCCAACGGAACAGTTAAAGAAACTAAGAGTTGAAAGAGCTAAACTCGACGATCAAATTCGTGATTTGGAAACCACTGTTGGTAGTGCTGTTGACGTTACGGAATTGACGCCAGTGACGGTTCTGTCTATCCGCGAAGCATCCTTTGCGCATGAAATAGATGTGAAGGGTTCGGTTGATTCTAGATCGTCGGTTTCGATAACTCCCAGAACCGCAGGACAGATAACGGGTATCAAGGTAGTTAACGGACAGTCTGTTAATAAAGGTCAGCTGTTGGTGGAATTAGATGCTGAAATTGTTCGAAGAAGTATGGATGAAGTAGAGGTTCAGCTGGAATTTGCAAGAACCTTGTTTCAAAAGCAACAACGCATATACGAACAAAAAGCAGGCAGTGAAATTCAGTACCTATCTTCTAAGAATCAACTTGAGAGTTTGGAAAAGCGATTGCAGTCTTTAAAGGAACAACTCTCATTGTCGAAAATCTATGCTCCTACAAGTGGATTTGTCGACAACGTTTTACCCAAGGTTGGCGAAAACATAATGCCCGGAATGCCAATCATGACTATTGTGAATAATTCTGACAATAGAATTCTTGTGGACCTTTCTGAAGTATATGTTTCAACCGTTAATACCGGAGATCCAGTTGTTGTTATACTTACGGAAACAAACGATACAATTCGTACAAAAATTGGTACGGTTTCCAAATTGGTCAACCCACTGAACCGAACATTTAGAGTTGAGATTCCCGTAAACGGCAAGGCCTTGGGCGTGCGTCCAAATTCCACTTGCAATGTGTCAATAACCGACCAAGTGATTCAGCAAGCGTTGGCAATTCCGATGAATGCCGTAGTGCGTGAAAATGAAAAAAGCTTCGTCTTTATTGTGAATGATAAAGATGAAGTGGAGAGGCGAGAAGTGAGCCTTGGATTGGTTTCTGGTCCAAACGTGCAAATCATTGCCGGGTTAAATGTCACAGAAAAGTTGGTTGTTCGAGGCGTGCTGGATGTGGCTGCAGGACAAAAAGTCCGAGTAGTAGAGTAACCAGTTCAGTTTATTTACACCACTAAAAATCAAGACAATGTCTCAACACAAATCATTTCCAATTACAGCGTGGGCCGTAGAGAACAGAACCACGATCTATGTACTCACCGCCATTATTTTCATTATAGGATACGCCTCGTATGTCAGACTGCCAAAAGAGCAGTTTCCTGACGTAGTAGTTCCAACCATACTTGTTACAACAATTAATGCCGGGACGTCCCCAATAGATGTCGAAAATCTAATTACAAGGCAAATTGAGAAGCAAATTAAGTCCGTTGCTGATGTGAAAAAGGTAACTAGTCAGTCAATACAAGATGCCTCTGTAATTACCGTAGAGTTTACAACAGATATCACTCCAACATTAGCAAAGCAAAGGGTGTCTGATGCGGTCGATAGGGCAAAAGCTGATCTACCAAATGATTTAACAAAAGGTCCAGACGTAGCGGAGATTGACTTTTCAGAGTTTCCGATAATGTTTGTGAACATTGCTGGAAACGTCGGACTTGACAATCTAAAAAAGTACGCCGATGAACTTCAAGACAAAATTGAATCTCTGCGAGAAATTCGCCGCGTCGACGTCATTGGAGCGCTAGATAAGGAAGTTCGAGTAGATGTAGATCCGTTTCTCATGCAGGCCTTAGGTGTCTCTTTTGATGACCTTACAAGAGCGATCAGTGGAGAGAACGTCAATATTTCCGGTGGTGATTTTGTGGTTGGAGGAGTTCGTAGGAACGTCCAAGTAACAAGTGAATTCCGTTCCGCCGACGAAGTTAAAAGTGTAATTGTGAAGGGGGCTAGGGGAAACACTGTTTATGTCCGCGATATTGCAACGGTAAAAGAAACAAATATGGAGCAGCAGAGTTTTGCCAGACTTGATGGTGAAACAGTTGTCTCTCTTAGTGTGCTGAAAAAAGCGGGTGAGAATTTGATAGATGCCTCAGATCAAATTCAAAAAATTGTCGAAGAATACTCCAAATCTAAACTGCCTCCAAATGTTACAGCGGTAGTGACTAACGACATGAGTATTGCCACGCGTACAAGTATTTCTGATTTGGTGAATTCAATCATCATAGGTTTCATTCTCGTTACGCTCTTGTTGATGTTTTTCATGGGTGTGCAGAATGCACTTTTTGTAGGAATGGCAACGCCATTGTCTTCATTCCTTGCGTTCATGGTTCTGCCTGGCCTCGATTTTACGTTCAACATTGTTGTTACGTTTTCATTTTTACTTGCGTTAGGAATCGTGGTTGATGATGCTATTGTTGTTATTGAAAACACTCACCGACTCCACACCAAAGAGGGCTATCCTGTAGAAAAGGCAGCGAGATACGCGGCTGCGGAAGTGTTTGGGCCTGTTGTAGCCGGTACGCTTACCACTCTTGCTCCGTTCTTCCCGTTGCTTTTTTGGCCGGGTTTAATTGGCAAGTTCATGGTGTATCTGCCGGCTGTGTTGATAATTACTCTTACGGCGTCATTAGTTGTCGCTTACATCATCAACCCCGTTTTTGCCGTCGACTTTATGTCGAGTAAGTCAAAGCCCCTTACCAAAAGAAGACTGACGATAGCAGGCGTGTTAATCGGATTGCTAGTGGGAATTGGCTTATTGTCGAATGCTGTGTGGTTTTTGGTGCTAATCGGACTCAACCTGGCGTTTTTCTTCGTCAATCGAGTATTTATCACTCCCAAGCTTATAAACCCGTTTCAGACGCATTTTCTACCCTGGTTAATGCAGCTCTACCGCAAAACGCTCGGATTCATTCTACAAGGCTGGCGCCCGTTTGCTCTCACGCTAGGCATGGTGGCGTTGTTGATTGTAACGTTCATTTTGACATCGATGTTTGGAAAGTCACCGGTGTTCTTCCCAAGTGGGGAGCCGAATTACTCATACGTGTACATTAAGATGCCAATTGGTACGGATGCGATGGTAACCGATTCAATTGCTAGAGTGGTTGAGCAGCGAGTGCTTAAAATTTTGGGCAAGGATAACAAGCTGGTCAAAAATGTTGTTACCAATGTTGGTATTGGTGCTGGCGATCCGAGAAATCCCGACCGCACGGTTACTCCAAACAAAGCAAAAATATCAGTTGGGTTTGTAGAGTTTCAAAAACGTGATGGCGAGCTGACTAGTCAGTATTTAACAAAGTTTCGTGATGCCCTGAAGGACATCGCGGGTGCCGAGATTTCTGTAGAGAAAGAAGCAAATGGCCCTCCTACCGGTAAGGACGTGAATATCGAGATCGCTGGAGATGACTTCGACGTGCTGGAGATCTTGGCTGCCAAAGTGAAGCATTTGGTGGTTGACTCATTGCAAATACAGGGTATCGAAAGATTGAAATCAAACTTAGAGCGCAATAAACCCGAAGTTTCAATAGTTGTGGATAGAGAAAAGGCCAATTTTGAGGGCATCTCTTCGGCACAAATTGGTATGGCCTTGCGAAATGCATTGTATGGTGCCGAGGCAACAAAGATTAGAGTTGGTGAAGAGGAGTACCCTGTACAAGTTCGAATTAAGGAGTCGGCGAGACAAAACATGAACGCCCTTGTCAACCTACCAATTACATTTAGAGAAATGAGCTCTGGTAACTTCAGACAGGTGCCAATTGCCTCCGTTGCTAAAGTGGAATATGCATCTACATTCTCCGGCGTCAACAGAAAAAATCAGCGTCGAGTGGTTACTCTATCGTCGAACGTTTTAATTGAAGAAGGTTTTAACGCCACCGACGTGAACAAGCAAATCAAACAAGCAATAGCAGGTCTGAATGTCCCGTCGGGTTATGACATTCGGTTGACAGGCGCCCAAGAGGAGCAAAAAGAGACGCAGGACTTTCTGTCTTTTGCGTTCGGCATAGCGGCGGGTTTAATTCTCATGATCATGGTAACACAGTTTAACTCGATCGGCAAACCGCTTATGATTATGTCGACCGTGTTATTCAGTGTGATTGGAGTGTTGCTCGGTTTCGTGATCTTCCAGCTGCAATTCTCTATCGTTATTACCGGTGTGGGTATAATCGCGTTAGGGGGCATTGTGGTTCGTAACGGAATCGTACTTGTGGATTTCACCGATGTATTACGTCGAGATGGTTATGAATTGCGCGAGGCAATCATTGAGGGTGGCGCTATTCGTTTCAATCCGGTGATACTTACTGCGGCCTCAACAGTTTTGGGATTAGTGCCTTTAGCTATTGGCTTGAACATCGATTTCTGGTCGCTTATTAACCTACAAGATCCGCACATCCACATTGGTTCAGATAGTGTTGCGTTCTGGGGACCCTTGGCTTGGGCAATTATCTTTGGACTAACCTTTTCAACGTTCTTAACCTTGGTGTTAGTTCCGTGTTTTTATTATCTACAAGATATATCTGGAAAGTGGCTTAAGAAAATCATCCTCGGACCAGAATCCGACACAGCCAACCAAGTTTGATTCGAAACAGCTATCTAAGTCTGATTCGAAAAATAATCAAAAAGGGGAGTAGCAGCGCTACTCCCCCTTTTTGAAATTTAAGGATGCGGAGTTCATGCAGTACCGAAGTCCTGTTGGACTCGGGCCATCATTAAACACATGACCAAGATGTGCTCCACACCGGGCGCATGTAACTTCAACGCGCGCCTCCAAAAGCGAACCGTCTTCTACAAACTCAAAATTATTTTTAGATACAACATCATAAAAGCTGGGCCATCCACTTCCGGATTCATATTTTGTTTCGCTCTTGTACAGTTCCGTGTTACAACACTTGCACAAATAAATGCCCTTATCATGGTTGTCTACGTATTCACCAGTCCACGCAGGTTCGGTTCCTTTTTTTCTAGCAATCCTGAATTCATCGGGCGTCAATTCCTTACGCCATTCATCATCAGATTTAACGATTTTCTCCACTTCAAGCTCTTTCTTTTCAATTGTTGAATAAATTTTTATAAATGACTTATCACTCGTAGCTAGTTGTTCACCTGCAGCTGTTTTGTAACCCGAATTCTGTTTTTCAAGTATATCGGTTTCTTGCTGCGATTTGCAGGCAATAACGCAGATACTAAGTACAAGTGCGGAATAGATTAAAGTTCTCATAGTTGACAATGAATTACCATTATTGAATGTTGGGTAATGACTGAACCGGGGGTGCAATATCGGTTTTGGAGTATAGGACGTGGTCAAGGAATAGACCTGACGGTGGCGCAGTATATTTTGCGGGAATGTCTGACTCGTGCTTAAGAAACGAGTGTACCTGGTCCAACGTTACCCGCCCCCTACCAACTTCTACAATAAGCCCTACCATTTGCCTTACCATCTTCCAAAGAAAATGCGAACCGCGAATACGAATAAGGTATAAAGCTCCTTGCTTCTCTATTGAACATTCCAAAAGGTCAACGGTGGTAGATTTCTCTTCCGGATCATCGGCAGTAAACGACCTGAAATCGTGAAACCCTTCAAAAATTTCGCAGGCCTTTCTCATTTTGGCCTCATCCAATTCGTCCTTAACCCACCAAACAAATCGCTTTCCAAAGGCAGTGCGCCGTTGCGACACTTGGTAAAGGTAGCCGCGAGAAACAGCGTGATGCCGTGCATGAAATCTTGGTGGTGCTTTTTCAATGTTCAAGACGTGAACGTCAGAAGGTAACGAGTCGTTAATTTTAAGCATTAGAATTCGTGGCGAAAGTACCGTCCGAGCCTCGAGGTGTGCAATTTGAGCTTTTGCATGAACACCTGCATCGGTTCGACCCGAACCCATGAACTCAAAATCTCGCGTTCCAAGTGCATCTGCAATCGCGCCAATGAGTTCGCCTTGGACAGTTCGGGCATTTTTTTGAACTTGCCAGCCGGAATACCTTGTACCTTCGTATTCAATCGTAAATGTAAATCGTGCCATAAAGGGAATTTGATGAGCAGAGAGTTATTAATTCGGCAACTAAGCGTGTACCGTGAGAAGTATGAAGACGAATTGAGCGTTGTAAACCATGTGATCCGCTTTGTTGAATCATATGAGGATTGTTTTGAAAGGTCAAATACCTTTGGCCACATAACAGGTTCGGCATGGATTGTTAGCCCTGATTTGCAACATGTGTTATTAACACATCATACAAAACTCGACAAATGGCTACAACTGGGTGGACACGCCGATGGAAATGCCGATGTGATGGAGGTTGCTAGTAGGGAAGCGACAGAAGAGTCGGGTATTGAATTGTTCAAATTTCTATCCACTGAAATATTCGACATTGACGTTCACTCTATACCACCGCATAAATCCGATCTTGAGCATTATCATTTTGATATCCGATATATTTTACGCGCCCACACTTCGAACTTTAAAAAAAATCACGAATCAAAAGAACTTGCTTGGATTACTCTAGATGAGCTGAAAAACTACACCACCGAGACCTCAATTATGAGGATGGCAGAAAAGTGGCAGGTCATGAAATCTCAACTATCCTCTGGTGCTTCAATTCAATCAATTTGAAGCGTCATACCCCAAAGCCCCCTGATACATCAAAGATTCTTGCGATGTCTTTTTACTAGTTCAGCCTCTATTTCATTAACTCTCTTTCGAGTTTTGAAAACCAATTGTTCCATCTCGGCTTTTGTTGAAATAGTGTATGAGGCCACGATCATGTCCTCAACTACACGTTCTGTTGCCGGCACAGACAAATGGCTGGGAAGGGGCTTTGCCGTGCGCACAGTGTTTGCGAAACCTTGTTGCAAATCATTGTTCGGGAAAGACTGTGAATTGGTAGTGGTAGGCGTTGATGTATGCGTTGATGTTGGTGGTGAAGTTGGTGTCGCTGTATAGGTATATGGAAAGCCTGCATCACTAACAGAGTTGCAAAATGATAAAGCATTTTGAGGCTTCGTTAAGTAGGCTACTAGTTTTTCCGAAGCCTTTGGATTGGCAGAGGCAGAAGTAATGCACAGCACGTCGCCATTCAATATGGAAAAACTCGGAATTACTTTGATGCTGTTAATGTCCCGAGTCTTGGCGATATCTATCATCCAAGTACCTGAATACAGATTTTTCACTTCTCCGCGAATTAGGTATTCATCCAAATTTTTCGACGTCTCAATGAGAGCATTCGGAACTACATTGCGCCGAATATTCCAAAGAGTATTCACAAGTGAAGAGTCGAAAGTTGCGGAAAGGGGGATTGTTCTATAGAAGTCTTTAGCACCATTCATCCAAATCAAAGGCAATACTCGCTTAATAACGTTATGTGCATCACTGCTGCAGAGTCCCCACTCGAATTTCGAACTAGCCGCTAAGTTTTGAAGCCAGGCGCGTGAGTTTACGGTCCACAAAGCCCCTTTCCCAGAAACAATTAGCGGGGTTTGAAGTGACGGGGGTAATATCTGAAGTACAGAATCGCGCTCAAACTCTGACATCCAATCTAAGCCTAGGTGAATAACATTGGGGGCTGTTCCGGAATTGAAAGCGAGTTGCAGCTTTGCTTTGCCGTCGGCCCAGCTTAGCTCTGTTAAACTGACAACGATGTTTGGGTTTTGAAGTTGGAAACTGTCGAGCAGATTTTGCAGGGCTTTTTTTTGAGAAGGTTCCGACCAAAAGTGCCAGAACGAAATCTCGGTTTTCGCCGGCTGACTAGAACAAGAACTCAACAGGCACGTCAAGATCAGAGCTGGTATTACAAGCATAAAAATTCGTCGTTGAATAATGCTTGATCCTTGAGATATCGTTGAGGGTAAAATAATGTTGGAGCGTTGGGTTATCGATGAGAAATCGTTGGGATAAGGTTGAGAGAGGACTAATGCTTGAATTTTGAATTGACTGACGGTGTGGACCTGATGAGGCGTCGAACTGGTTCGCAAATTTTAGACTACCATCACTAACTCAATGGGATGACGTCGCGTAAAGTTGAACCTACTTAACGGATAGTACTGCTGGAACCTGTGGTTTGGGTGTAGATGGCCTTTTCTTTAATGGCTTGAGAAAGGGGCTATCTGAGCTTTCGTTAACGGTAGCATCGGACGAATCACTTTGTTGTTGAATGGATTTGGAATCTCTTCGAAATTCCTCTGGCCACTGGTTATGGAAGAAAAGTTCAAGCAGCTTGCGAGCAATTGGACCAGCAGTTGTAGCGCCAAATCCACCACCTTCGGCAGTTACAACCAAAGCAATTTTTGGGTTGTGCATTGGTGCGAAGCACACAAACCAGGATTGATCCTTCGCCCCACCACCCCTTTCGGCAGTTCCAGTTTTACCACAAACCTCAATATCGGGCATGTTAATGAACCTAGCGGTACCATCGGTTACTACTTGCCGCATTGCTTTTTTAACAACGCGAAAGTGATCTTTATCAATGGGGATTTCACGGCGTTCGTACGATATGGGTTGCATTTTTTTAAGCACCTTGTTGTACATAGCTCGCACGGCATGCGGCTGACACCATGTGCCCTCGTTAGCAATCGTAGAAATGTAGGCCGACATTTGTAGTGGGGTTACGTTTACTTCTCCTTGACCAATTCCCCAATTCATCAAAGCATAATTTGTCCACTTCCCTTTACCATACAACCTGTCCATCACAGTTCTCGAAGGAAGGATACCGGCACTTTCTTCAATGATATCACCTCTCGTACGCTGTCCAAAACCGAAAAGCGTTCCGTAATACGTGAACCTATCAACACCCATTTTTACCCCGAGCTGGTAAAAAAATGCATTGCAGGATTTCGATATCGCTGTGTATAAATCGATGGCTCCGTGCGTGCCTCCGTGACACTTTGCAAAACGATTGCCGAATTGAAATCCCCCATTGCAGACAAGTTTTGTTTTTTCAGTTATAACACCTTCTTGCAATGCCATTAGTGCCATTAGTGGTTTCCATGTTGACCCTGGTGGATATGCCGCCGTGCTCACCCTGTTGAACAAAGGAATACCAGGAGCTGTAGAAACGGCCTTGTAATCTGCCCTAGAAATTCTGCCGGAAAAGAGCTTCAGGTCAAAGTCAGGCTTTGAGACATACGCTAAAATTTCTCCTGTGCTTGGATCCAACGCTATCACTGCACCTTTGTATGGGTTCATAAGCTTTTCAGCAAGAACTTGAAGGTCGGTGTCCAATCCGAGGTACAGGTCGAAACCTTCCAATGCGGCTAAATCACTTTTGCCGTCGTTAAAACTAGATACCATTTGACCGTTTTTATTAACGGCCACGTAATGCAACCCTTTTTGTCCGCGAATGAATGCCTCGTAGGCATTCTCCAATCCAGTCTTACCCGTAATATCGCCGGGGTCGTAGGAATCTCCTAATCTCCCTAATTGCGACTCATTCACCTCACTAGTATAACCCAGTAAGTGGGAAGCGTGACCATCGAATGCATAGAGTCTTTTCGGGTCGATTATTACATCAACCCCAGGTAATTCGTCCCGAAGTTCTTCAATAAGGCTAACCACTTCAAAAGACACGTCACGTCCGGCCGGAATTTTTGCAGGATTGAACTTATTATATGCAGCGGCTCTCCTAACTTCAACCCAAATCACGGAATCTGAAACACCTAGGATTTTAGAGAGTCGCAAAGCGGACTCATTGGTAAACTCGTAGGGAGTTACGGTAACTGAAAATCCGGGATAGTTTTGCACGATTGCGCGTCCATTCCTGTCGATCATCATACCTCGAAAAGGTTCAACCTTAATCTGTTTAATAGCCTGAGATTCGGCTTTTAGTCGATAGTCATTACCTTGAATAATCTGTAGCCAGCCTAATCGACCTATGTAAATTATCGAAATCGCAAGCACCGCGTACCTGAAAATTCTTTGACGCGTCAACGAAGCAAACTCACCATCACCACTGCTATTTTTCATTGTATTGTTTGAAGTTCTGTTGGCGCACGCATGGCCAACTCATATGTTATTGACGTACAGGCGAAGACGAATGCGAACATAATTTCACCATATCGCTCATCGAAGAATCCCGCCATAAAAAGAATTATCAATAATGAAGGCATAAATGCCGCGATGCCTATCGAAACGGCTTTTGTTACACTCCTATTGCTAAAATTCCTCGTTTTCCAATAGGTGACAAAGGCTCTCACGAAAAATAGGCCTATACAAATGAAAAAAATAATGGCGGTTGGAAATCCAAGTTTGTATACCAAGCCTACATATCCGATGTGAACAAAAGAGTGGTAACCATGATAATTGTCCGTGAATGTCCATGACAAAAATTGTTTTCTGAGTCCACTTCCACCTAGCGGATAGCGCTTAATTAAAGTAATCGCAGATTTTGCCTCTACAAGTCGGGTTTCAAATGAGCCATCTCCGCCGCTTAACTGCGTAGAAGAAAGAAATCTGTTTTGAACCACTCTACTAACAATCGTCGTCAACCTAGGATTGTATACGTACATACCAGCGGAAGCCAAACCGGCCATGCCAACCATTGTAACCATAAGTTTTAGATTCTGCCGCGGCCGAAGCTGCATCATAATAATTGGCAGACAAAGAAAGAACGAAATCCACAGGGTTCTAGTAAAAGTTAAAAACAACGCCAATGAATTGACAACTATTAGCCCCGTAAGAAGGAGCTTGCCTCGAAAGTTAGAATGAAACAGCATTACGAGGGCAATAAAAATTACAAGGAGAAAGACCGGTCCAAGGAGCACGCTTCTGGAAGACCAAACTTGGTAGGCGAATGCAAATCCCATAGACATTTTTTGTTTGTACATGTACAAACTGGAGAGTGCCATTAGTAGTCCAGATACCGCACTAACCGTTAACATCTGTTTAAAGTCTCTTTCGGACCGACCAAAAACTTCACGCAAAGGAAAGTAATAAAGTAGCAAGAAGAAAAGTGACCACTCAGACAACCAGGAAATCGGATCTACATCATTGAGTACCGCTACCAATAAATTCAATATCGACAGGGCTAGGAATAGAAAAATGAAAAAATCACCCCACCAACGGATTAAATTTGTATTAGTAGTAGCCCAAGTCCAAACAATCCAAATCACTACTGGTATGGTATAGAAAACGCCAAAAACTAGTTCTGTAACAGACAATCCTTCGCCAGATAGTTGCAAGAAGAGCGGCAAACAAAGTATTGAAATCCCAAGCCAAACTTTTGGTGATCTCATCATAGCGTAGCACACTGCAATCAGACACGGAATGAGGAATGGCAGAAGAAGTTCAATGTTAATTGTGTTCACAGATTTTCAGGCTTCGATATCAATTTCTTAAAGTTCGAATAAACTGGTAGCATCATAAAAAATAGGATAGCAAGTACTCCAGTACCAATTCCACTGCCTGCAGCTATCAATGCTCTTTTAGGGCGGTCTTTCTTATCCGCCGCTTGCGGTGGATCAACCACAATTAATGAAGGGGTTGTTTTATTCTTATCTAATTGAGCTTGTTCAAGTGTAGGAAGTAAAAATGCCTTTAGCTTGGCATGCGCTTCAAACTCCGATGTGAGTCTCAGAAATTGCGCACCTAACCCAGCTGCATCGGTAAGTTTAAAATCACCACCAAAACCGGGCTCAGTCCGTAACGATAGTTGTTGTTTCTTTAAGTCCGATACTAGCGCTCGTTGTGCGCGGACCTGAGGGTCTTCAGCACCATAATTGCGTTCGAGAAGCCCCAATACAGTTTCTTGTTTCATAATGTTTGCCATGATTTCAGAAACTGCCGACGCAGAAGCCTTTGCCTGCTCGACGGGGGCAAAAAGGAGGTAGTCTTTCGAATACCGCGAAAGCGAATCCGTAAGCGCAAACAACGCGCTGTCAATCAAGTCTATGCGCTGATTCAAGTACTCCGTTGATTTTGTGGCCTCTTCACGATGAACCCTGTTAGCAATTTCATTTGCCAGTCCGACAAAGTAATTACACATGTCAGCGGCCTTGTGACTATCTCGACTCCAAATCGAAATCTCGTAGTTACCTTCGAAATGCAAGTTGATCTGCAGGTTGTCTTCGAATTCGAGTCTGACCTTTTCTAAAGGCTTTCCCTCCATCTCATACTCCTTGGCAAGATCGAATCTCCTTATCATGGAGTCTCTAATCGATCGAGTAAAGAGGATCACAATGAATTCAAATCCGTCACCTTGTTTTCCACCTAGTTTTGTTAAGCCGAAATCCTTCAAGGCCGACCCTACTCCACCTATCCCACCACCCAACATTGAGTTATCAATGCGAGGAGGGACGCAATTGACCGTAGATTTGAAGTATTCAGGTAGCGTTCTAACGTAGGCATAGGTACCGATGGCTGTTATTGCTGAAATTGCAATAATCCACCATTTCTTTCGAAATAACGCACCCATTACTTGAATAGCTGAAAATTCGTTCGGCATTTATGGTTTCCAGTGGCATTTTAAAAACGATCAAAGATACGGAAGCCGTCGGACGCGAGTAGGTGATAATAATTGACTGGGTGTTATATATAGCTACAGTTTAGACCCTATAATAGCTGCGTAACCACTTTTTTCGGACTAGATATTTGAAGCATGAACCACAATCTTTTATTAACAACTTGGAATTTGCAAGATGATTATTGGTGTAAACGCAAGAATGTTAATACTAAACAAGCTAGAGGGTCAAGGCTGGTTTACGCATGAAATATTGCGTAGAGTGGTGAGAATGAATCCACAACACGAATTTAAATTCTTTTTTGACCGACCATTCTCATCTGACTTTATATATGCGGAGAATACAAAAGGCTATCTCATACCTCCTCGCGCAGTAATGAGATTCCCATTTCTCTTTGAGATATGGTATCAATATTCGCTTCTATTTGCTTCTAAATTTCTTGCATGTGATGTGCTGATATCATTGGACGGTTTCATCCCCGTTCGTAGTAAAATTCCCACAGTCAATGTTATACACGACTTAGGATTCATTCACTACCCAGCACAACTGAAAAAGGGTTTGATTCGGTATTATCGAAAGCGGTATAGAGATTGTGCCTTGAAGGCAAGCAAGTTAGCTACCGTAAGTAAGTTTTCTCGTGTGGACATCAGCGAGCAATATGGTATTCCTCTCGATGAGATAACGGTGGTGTATAATGCAGCTAGAGCGATATTCAAGCCAGCATCAATTGCTGAGATTGACGATACAAAATCAAAATGGACGAATGGTTGTGACTACTTCATATACACGGGTATAGTACAGCCGCGAAAAAACATAGCAAGGTTGTTTAGAGCGTTCGACCTTTTTAAGAATAATAGTGATAATGAAGTTCGGTTGCTAATTGTGGGAGCTAAGGGATGGGGCGACCCCGAAGTAGCTGAGGCTCTGGCAAACATGAAGCATGCGCATTCGGTGAAATTTACAGGCTACGTGTCGGAGACTGATCTTGCCAAATTGATGGGTTCGGCAATTGCCTTAACGTTCATTCCTCATTTCGAAGGATTTGGAATACCTGTTCTTGAAGCTATGCAGTGTGGGGTACCAGTAATATGTAGCAACGTAACATCATTGCCTGAAGTGGCAGGTGACAGTGCAATTTTAGTAGATCATCTAGATGAGAAAGCAGTCGCAGAAGCGATGTCAGCTGTTTTCTCAAATGAAAACCTACGGAATGATCTGTCTCAAAAAGGCATAAAGAGGGCTGCAGATTTCAGCTGGGACTCATCCGCAAGAATCGTTTCCAAACTGATTGAGGAGCTGACTATTTCCGCACAACGATGATCATATTTGCGGATGTAAGTAGCATTGATGAGCTCATTCCATAAGCAACACATTGCAGCCGATGAAACAAGGCTGTAAAAGGGGACATCATAGTTTTCAATATTTTGGCAGCAAGGTTGGCATCGCTGTGCCTTGCAGGTAAGATCTGTACAAATTTGTACGGCAATGAAGCAAACAGTTCTTGGGCAGATAGTTTGTTTAAATGCATTTCGTGCGTCAAATCACCAAATGATAGTACCGTCCCAAAATACGCATCTACATTAGGGGTTCGCATAACAATTGTGCCGCCTTCTTCTAGCTTGTCGTAGCACGACTGCAGAACCTCAATTGCTTCATTTTTTGTAAGGTGTTCTATCACATCGATCATTGTTATGACGCCAACTTTTTCGACCGTGTTGCTTAGCGCTTCATGCAAAGTTCCAACCACAACATTCTTTGCACCAATCTCAATTGCAACATCGATCTGCTCTTTGCTGATATCCACGCCACTGACATTTCTGTATCCCAATCGTTGAAGGCACAGGACTAGTGTTCCGAATCCACATCCCAGGTCAAGGATCGTGATGTCTTTATCTCCGGAAATATGAGGCAAAACATCTGTTACAATTGATTTGCCATTTTCTGCTACCGTTCTCATCAAATCTTCTTTTGAAGTATGACGAGCTTGAGACGAGGTGTAATTCGAATAAAAGTGTTCTCGGTAGTTCATAGTTTCTCAGTAAGTGTTTGATACACTTCAAGTATTTGTTGCGCAATGATTTGATTTGTGTAATTAGCTTCAACTCGTTGGATGCCCTTCAAACGCATGCTATTACGCAGATCGCTATCTACGTATAGCTTATTCAGCGCGTCAGCCAGCGCATCAACGTCATTCTCCATACAAACCAATCCTGCGTCACCAATCACGTAAGGAATCTCGCCTGAGGATGACCCTACAACCGGAGTGCCGCAAGCCATGGCTTCAATAATAACCCTACCGAATTGTTCACGCCACAACGAAGAAGTTAGGGAAGGAATGCAAAGAACATCAAACATCCGCATTACTTCTGGCACATCTCGAGCGGGTATTCCACTCTTAAACTTCACCCGAGAAGTCAACTTCAACTCCGAAACTAAATTCTGAATGTTGCTCAAAAACTCACCGCTTCCTAATATGACCAACTCGCAATCTGAGGGCAGCCTTGTCATTGCATTTACCAAAACATGCAGCCCCTTCATCTCCAAAATTCTCCCAACAAAACCAATCGTGAACTTTTCAGAATCGACGCTACCGTTTGCAGATGTAATGTTGCGTGATATGGGAAAATAGACTTCCGGATTCACACCGTATTGCGGAATTAGTCGCATTGGGCCACGAAATCCGCTGGCTCGAATGTACTTCTCTGATAAATGACTGCCACCGATTATCATGTCGTGTTTATTCAAAGAGTAACGTTGCACAGTTGAGAGTAGTAGACTCTTCCAATTCCAGGAGGACTTCGCCTCCAGTGGGAATGTCATGTTGCGCCACGTGAATCCAACAAACTTTGGACGCTTCTTGAGTTTTCTGCAGTTAAAAATTAGCTGCGCCGTCACCAAACTTTCTGGTTCTTCCTCGGCATGAATTATATCTGGATTAACGGCTTTGAGCGTGTTGGAAAGCCCCTTATACCAAAATCTGTTTTGTAAACCCTGCTCGCCGCACACCGTGGGCAATGTGATCACATCGTACGAGCCGTCACCCAAACTTGCGCTCACAACCTTACTCCCTTCCAAATACCGTTCTGGAAGTAATACTGTCAGTTTGATGTTCGGATCGGCAGCAATGTAGCGCAGCTTATCCTGATACACATCAATAACGGACGAGTGGGAGGTGAAAAGAACGTGAATCTTTTTCAAGGGGCTTTTCGGTTCGCGAATGGAGTTGAAGTGAGTTGAAGTGAGTTGAAGTATTGAAATGTGAAGTTAGAAGGTTACGAATTTAAGGTTTTCAAAACTTGAATTTCATCTCTAAGTTCCGCTGCACGTTCAAAATCTAAATTTCTCGCTGCGTTCTTCATTTCTTCAAACATTTGATCGATGAGTTCAGAGCGTTGCGAGGACGTTAAATACTTAGCAATCGGCTCGGCCGCACGACGGACTTTTACAGCGGCAGCATCGTATCGTTTTTGTGTTTGCTCTGTATGAATGTCAGCAACAGAAGTCGATCCAAGTATTTCTTCAATCGATTTGTAAACAGTTGTTGGGTCGATGCCGTGTTCTGTATTATACGTTTCTTGAAGTGCACGTCGACGATTCGTTTCTTCCATAACCGCGTTCATTGATTTAGTAATTCTATCTGCATAGAAAATGACCAAGCCTTGCGCGTTACGAGCGGTTCGCCCTGCGGTTTGCATAAGCGATCTCTCGCTTCGCAGAAAGCCTTCTTTGTCGGCATCAAGAATTGCAACCAAAGAAACTTCGGGTAGGTCAAGACCCTCTCGGAGTAAATTCACACCAATCAACACGTCGAAATTTCCCAGACGAAGGCCGCGAATAATTTCTACACGTTCCAGAGTAACCACGTCACTATGAATATAGGCTACCTTGATGTTCAAGTTGTGTAAGTAATCGCTTAGGTCTTCTGCCATCCGTTTTGTCAGTGTAGTAACAAGTACCCGTTCCTTTGCAACTGTCCTTCGTCGAATTTCCTCAATGAGGTCGTCAATTTGATTTTTAACTGGTCGCACTTCAATTCGGGGATCAAGCAATCCGGTTGGACGGATCACTTGTTCAACTACTACCCCCATACACTGTTCTAGTTCATAATCACCTGGCGTTGCGCTTACGAAAATGGCCTTATTAATATGACTATTGAATTCATCGAATTGGAGCGGACGGTTTTCCAAAGCAGATGGAAGTCTGAAACCGTGTTCCACCAACGTTGTTTTTCTTGCGCGGTCGCCATTATACATTCCTCGAACCTGGGGAATGGTCACGTGGCTTTCGTCTATAACTAAAAGAAAGTCGTCAGGAAAATAGTCAATAAGGCAAGCTGGAGTATCACCGGGAACACGACCTGACAGGTGCATACTATAGTTCTCAATCCCTGAACAATATCCAACTTCCTTCATCATTTCGAGATCGAACATTGTTCTTTGTTCCAATCGTTGCGCTTCAATCATCTTGTCCATTGCTCGCAGTTCTTTTAGTCGATCGGCCAACTCTTCCTTGATGGCAACCGTAGCGCGAGCTAGGTTTGACTTTGAAGTAACAAATAATCGGGCGGGGTACAACAAAACACTCTCAGTTCTCTCAAGAACACGACCGTCTCTTTTGTCAATCCATGACACTCGCTCAATAGCATCATCAAACAATTCAATTCTAATTGCTCGATTTTCCTCAAAACCTGGAATGATTTCAATAACATCACCGCGAACTCTAAATGTGCCGCGCCCAAACTCAAAATCATTCCTGCTGTAGTGGATGTCATTAAGTCTGTGAAGAAGTTGCTGTCTGGTAGTTTTCATTCCAACCTTAATGAGCAGCAGTTCAGATTTGAAATCTTCCTTTGCACCAATTCCATATATGCATGACACCGATGCAATCACGATAACATCTCGGCGGCCTTCAACAAGGGCGCTGGTAGCTCTTAAACGCAGCCTATCAATTTCATCGTTTATTGAAAAGTCCTTCTCAATGAACTGATCTGTTTTGGCTATGTATGCTTCTGGTTGGTAATAGTCGTAGTACGAGATGAAAAATTCAACTGCGTTCTCAGGAAAGAATGATTTGAACTCTCCGTATAACTGAGCAGCTAATGTCTTGTTAGGTGAGATTACAAGTGTAGGTTTCTGAGTCTGTTCAATAACGTTGGAAACGGTAAAGGTCTTACCGGATCCCGTAACACCGAGCAATGTCTGGAACTTTCGGTCCTCTTTCATTCCCTCAACTAACTCCGCAATAGCGGTCGGCTGATCGCCCGCGGGCTGGTAATTTGTGTTAAGTGTAAATGCGGGCATTTAGTTTGTTGAAATTGATACAAACTGTAAAACTCGGGGCTTTTACTGAATTGAGCAAGGAAATACGGTAAATCATTGAATAAAAAGGCGATAAAGGCAATTTTTAGATTGCTATGGGGCCTTTTTGGTCGTATTTTTGTAGTCTTTTTGGCGCGCATCGTGCCAAGTCCCATTTCGCCTTTTGGAGTATGAATGAAACTATCAGAATTTAAATTTGCCGTCCCCAAAAATGCCGTTGCAAAGTATCCGGCCGATCCACGTGAAAGCAGTAAGCTCATGGTTATGAACCGTGAAACGGGAGAAATTGAGGAGAAGCATTTTAAAGATGTGCTGTCATACATGGGGAAAGGCGATGTGATAGTTGTGAACGAGACAAAGGTGTTTCCAGCACGACTCTTCGGCAAGAAAGAGAAAACAAACGCGAAAATTGAAGTGATGTTGCTAAGGGAATTGAAGGCAGCAGAGCGCATTTGGGATGTACTAGTTGAGCCGGCCCGCAAAGTGAGAATTGGAAACAAAATCTACTTTGATGATAATAAGTGTTATTGCGAGATAATCGATAACACTACTTCACGCGGACGTACCGTTCGGTTTTCTTATGATGGCGATTTGCACGAAATAATTGATCGAATAGGTCAAATGCCACTCCCGGAGTACATCAAACGCGAACCGACAGATGATGACAAGGCTTCTTACCAATGTGTATTTGCGAATCCAAATAAGGTCGGTTCAATTGCGCCTCCAACTGCGGGTCTGCATTTCTCGGAAAAACTATTGAAAGCTGCGGAAAAAAAGGGGATTAAAATTGCTAAGGTTCAATTAAACATTGGTCAGGGGATATTTGAGACAATTGAAGTTGAAGACTTAACAAAGCACCGAATGTACAGTGAGTACTTTGAGATCAACAAAGAAGCGGCTGATACTATCAACAAAGCGTTGAAATCCAAGCATAACGTGTATGCAGTTGGTTCAAGCGTGGTTAGGGCGTTAGAGTCTTCAGTTTTAACATCAGGAATTGTTAAGCCAAATAAAGGTTGGACTGATAAGTTTATTCATCCGCCTTACGAATTCAAAATCGCGAATAAGTTTATCACAAACTTCCACCTACCGGCTTCACCGGCACTTCTTCTTTCGGCAGCGTTTCTAGGAAACAAAGAGGCGCTTTTCAAAGCCTACAAAAAAGCTATGAAGAGCGAGTATAGAATGTTTGCCTACGGCGATGCATTGATGATCATTTAATTAATCGAAGACAAAAATGGCCTATTCAGAATTACTTAGCTTAATGCATAAGATATCCGACCTGCGTGCCGCCACCGCGGTTCTAGGCTGGGATCAAGAGACGTATATGCCAGACGGAGCAGTGGATGCTAGAGCTGAGCAGATAGCCACATTGTCTACGTTGATACATGGATTTAACACTAACGATGAAGCTAATCGGATTGTTGAAGATGCCCAAGTTTATAAGTCTGAATTGCCGGCTTTACAGCAGCGAATTATAGGCAGGTTTATCGAAGATCAAAAACGATCTCAAAAATTGTCTCCACAGTTTATCGATGAGTTAGCCCGTGTTACGTCCAAAGGACAGGATGCCTGGAAAAAATCTCGAGCAAGTAGTGACTTCTCGATCTTTCAACCACATTTAGAATCTATCGTCAGACTTAAGCAGCAAGAAGCCGAGCTAACCAGCGTTGGTGGAAATTTGTACAACGCTTTGCTAGATGAATACGAACCGGGTCTTACCGTAGAATCTTTAACGCCGATATTTCAGCAGTTGAAGGACGGTACAACGGCTATTCTTAAATCAATTGACGCGAATAAGTCCATGGTTTCCGATGAGATTTTGTACCGCCATTACGATGGCGACTCTCAAATGAAGGTAGCGAAGCAAATTATTCAAACGCTCGGATTCGACTCTAATACCGGCCGCATTGATTTGTCAACGCACCCTTTCTGCACCTCGTTTTCTAATACTGATGTTCGTCTAACAACTCGAGTACGTGAAAATGATCTCCGTTCTTGTTTGTTTGGCCTAATCCATGAGGCGGGTCATGGCATGTATGAGCAAGGTGTCGCTGCCGAGTTAGACCGCACGTCGGGCGCTGGTGGGGCAAGTATGGGCATCCATGAGTCGCAATCGCTTTTTTGGGAAAACACAATAGCTCGCAGTGAAGAGTTTTGGGAGTGGGCTTTCCCAATTGTGAAAAATCAATTTCCATCTCAATTAGCGGATGTTACGCCGCGTGATTTTTACAAAGCGATAAATAAAATTACTCCGTCTCTTAACCGCGTTGAAAGCGACGAATTGACGTATAATCTGCACATCATACTGAGATATGAAATCGAGAACGATTTAATCAATGGTCGGTTAGCTGTGGCCGATATTCCAGCTGCTTGGAATGATAAGATGAGTCAATCGTTAGGTGTCGTTCCTCCAAACGACGCCGAGGGATGTTTGCAAGACGTACACTGGTCATTTGGTGGAATTGGATATTTCCCTTCGTACTCGCTAGGCAAACTATTTGCTGCAATGCAATGGAACACAATGCAGGTTGCTATTCCAAATGTTAAAGCCCTTGTAGCCAATGGAGATTTTGCACCGGTCTTGAATTGGTTGAGGACAAATGTTCACGGAGTTGGTCGGACTGAAACTCCAACCGAGATATCTGTTAGAGTATGTGGTAAGCCCCTTGCCGCATATGACTTTTTGCAATACATCGGTAAAAAAGCTGAGGACGTGTACGGCTAAACATGGCGGCGAGATTTGAAAATGAGATATCAAATTTCCTCACAACATTGGAATGCAATGTTGCGTTGCCCGGTGGTTTTTCAATACTAAATCCGTATTCAAACGCGGAAACCTGCAGAGTTGTTGTTGAGATGTGCCGCAAGTATTACTCAAAGAGAGTGCAGCGTTTGCCGATTTGGGGAATAAATCCCGGGCGCTTTGGGGCCGGCTTAACCGGGCTATCGTTCACCGATCCGTATGCATTGCGATACGACTTGAAAATTGAGTCGAGTGTTGAGGGTAGACGAGAGTCATCAGCTGAGTTTATCTATCGTGTGATATCCGAATATGGCGGCGCGCATAAATTTTACGAACAAAACTATTTATCAGCATTGAGTCCGTTGGGTTTTTTGAAAAACAACGTGAACATCAATTTTTACGACGATGTAAAATTTTCGCAACGCATGATTCCGTTTATACTTGAATGTATGAAAGCACAACACAGGTTCGAGTTGCGAAGTGATAAATGTGTTGTTCTTGGAACCGGTAAGCTAAAGTCGTATTTCGAAAAGTACATACAACCTGAAATGCAATATCAACATGTTGTGTTCCTTGAGCATCCGCGTTACATAATGCAGTACAAGCGCAGCGTGGTAGGTACGTACGTGGATAAATACGTCAAAGCACTTTCAAACGAGTAAGTTGGTTAGGCCTTGTATCTTTGCAAACCCAGTATACAAGCATAACAATGCCAACGTAGCTCAGCTGGTAGAGCAGTTCATTCGTAATGAACAGGTCACCGGTTCAAGTCCGGTCGTTGGCTCAACTATTCAAACAGCATTGCACATGAAATTATTTCTTTGGAGTTCGCATGGCCTATCTGGCGGGTAGTCGTTTGCTTGGGGTTGGCATAGCAGTTTGCTGTGTGGCCGTATTACTCGTAGCAGGCTGTTCAAAACGGGACTTTGTTGGTGTCAGACCAAATACCGATGCCGAAATGCTCACTGTTTCACAAGCCAAACAAGACCAGTTTCTTAATAAGCTAGTAGTGGTAAAAGGCGACGTTTTAAGTGTGTGTCAGGATGAAGGGTGCTGGATGGTTGTTACCGATGGACGAACTGCAATGCGTGTTACATTCGAGGCAGGGGGCTTTACCGTTCCCATCAACTTGGTAGGTGGCGTGATTATGGAGGGTACGTTGAAGTCTGCCTTTGTAACTGAACAAGAGGGTAAAGCAATAGTAAAAAGCACGCTTGGAACGGATGCGGAAGTTGATTCGATTACAGGAAATAGACGAATACCAATGTTTACTGCTACTGGAGTGATATTTCTCGGTGACAATTAATGTATTGTAAGCATGTTATTGAATTATCTTTCGATTGAATTAGCTGATTCTAGTAAACTAGATTATTATGATTATGACCTTCATGTGTATTTAGTGTCAGCGGTCTGCAACTAGCTAAAGCTTTATTCGTACCAAGGCAATTCTTCGAACATGACTATGTTTAGATTACCAACAGACAGTACATCCAGACGTTCAATATCGACCACACTATTTCTATTGGGGTTGGTGTTAACTCTTAGCAGGATGTTGTTTGTTTTCTTTTGGTGTGTGATTGGCGAAAATTCCGTTTCATCGGTATTGTGGGCCGAGATATTGTTGGCGTTAGTAAGTGATGTGATATTGGGGATAATTGTCGCACTCACATTTATTTATTTTCAGGATCGTATTTCGAAGGACGTTGCGTACGAAACTATAGCGTCTTCGATTTCAGTTTATGCAGTATCTGCGCTCGCATTACTGCTCCTTGCCGCCATTCTACCGTCGGATATCAGCGGGGGAGCCCCCTCCAATTTGTTTGCGGTTGTTTCAACTCAGTTAATTGCGTTGGGCACGTTTGTCATTTCGATCGCGTTGGCAGGATTTTTTACTTCTCTACTAATAATCCGCCGACATAAATTTACAAAAGTCTATTTGACAATTCAGGCCCTGGTGGTACTAGTTGTTTGGCTGTTTTATGTCTTGGACCAAGTTGAATCAGGATTTAAGTATGCGGCAATTTTACTTACCATTGTTGGTGCGATTGTTACGTTCATGAATGTGCGCAGACTAGGATGGTTAACTACTACACCATTGGACAAGAAAATTAGATTGTTGTGGTTATGTGCTTGTGGTGCATTCGCCTCTATTGTTTTAGCGTCGATGCTTGCCTTCTCTCACGATTCGTTTATAACAATTTCGACGTTGTTCTTTATTCGAAGTGGAGCAGTACTTCCGGCGCTAATCAACCTCTTCGGATTTGTGTTTTTTCTTCGGTTATTTTTTGCGGTTGTTGCGGCATTGCCAAATAGCAATATTGTCGATCGCAGGTCGAGCGAAGTAGAGTCTCTAGCAGCTCTAAACAGGCTCATAGTTCAGTCAGCCGACGTTGATCAATTACTTGCGTCTGCCACATTGTTTTCGCAAAAAGTTTGTAGGGCACATGGAGCGTGGTGTGAATTGTTCGAGGGATCAGCTCCCAGAGTTATAGGTGCTCAGCTTGTTCACGCTGACTACGTTCGACACTTGCATACCAACAGACAAATTGACCGACTTTTCACTACTCTTGATGGACCCTTGCTGATTCCATCACTACGTGACCGATTTCCGGATCTTGCGGTTACATCTACAATTCAGTCGTTAATCTTAGTACCGCTTGTTGCCAATCATCGGCGAGAAGGTACACTTGTAATGTTCAGCACAATTGAATACGGGTTTGAAACCGATGATCTTAGGTTGCTAACGGCGTTTGCGGATACGATTGGGGTGGCCTTAGACCAGAAACGATTGACCGACACAGCAACGGAAAAGGAACGTCTTGAAAAGGAATTCGAGGTAGCCCGAAAACTTCAAGCTTCACTACTACCCCGAAGTTCTCCGAAAATTTCTGGAATGGAGTTGGGTGCAACAACCATTCCTGCTACGCAGGTTGGTGGAGACTATTTTGATTTTCTAGAGTTCCCTAATGGTCGTTTTGGGATAATTATTGCCGATGTATCAGGAAAGGGAATTCCTGCCGCAATGTATATGGCAACCTTAAAGGGAACAGTCTTGGCCGAAGCAAGAAGTGCTGAGGGTCCTAGGGATTTATTGTGTAGTGTAAATGCCACTCTCAAAGGGTCCATGGAGAAACACACATTCATTACAATGATGTGTGCGGAGTTTAACCCGGAAACCTCGGAGCTGCGAATAGCCCGAGCGGGTCACACGCCGGCCATTATTCGACGTGAAAGTGGTACCTCAATTTGCAGACCAAATGGTATTGCCATTGGCATTGCAGCGCCGGCAATATTCGACTCACACATTGAAGAAGTTTCATTTGTTGTTAGGGAAGGTGATATTTGCCTATTGACAACTGATGGTGTTAATGAGCGTCGAAACGCAAGCTTGGAGGAAATTGGATTTGAAACAGTAGCTAACTTAATTGATGTGCTGAGACCTGCATCGGCGTATCAAATTGTTGAGGCTACAATGGCGTTACTAGGGGAGCATGCTGGTGCAACAGAGCAACACGACGATATTACGGTGATTGGAATGTTGTTCACGGCGAATGAAAAGACAAACGGGACAAACAGTTTGGGAGCGGTATTATGACAGAGTTTAAAACATCGACGAGCAAATCACCAGATGGTGTTTGTGTTATCTCGATTGGTGGATATTTGGATGCTCACACGGCATCTGACTTAGAGCGTAACATGCAGCAAGCTATAGATGAGAATTGCACAAAGATTGTGGTTGATTTTGCAACGTTAGAATATATAAGCAGTGCGGGTCTCGGAGTGTTTATGGTTTTCATTGAGCCCGTAAGACTAGCCGGTGGTGACATCAAGTTGGCTGCCATGACGGAAAAGGTTTTCTCCGTTTTTGACCTCCTCGGTTTCCCAGCATTGTTTACAATTTACAAGTCTGTTCCTCAAGCTATAGAATCTTTTTCTCTTGGTGGATGAGCAACGTTATACACCATACCGACTCAATTACAGTAAAGGCCGCCACAGCTAAACTCTCTGCTATTCGAAATTTCATTTCAAATGCTCTTCAGCAAATTAAACTTGATCCAGAAGAACGGAATGGAATAGTTTTGGCTGTGGATGAAGCTTGCACCAACTTGATTGTTCATGGATATAGTCTCGACTCTACAAAAGATATCGTTGTAGATTTTGTGGCAGACATGGAGAATATTTATGTTACCATTTCTGATTCATCAGCTGCCTTCGACCCCGCACAAGCTGATTCTCCGGATATGACCGCGTATTTCCAGCATCCGAGAAGAGGGGGGCTAGGTATTTTATTGATGAATAAGGTTATGGATGAAGTACGATACCTTCGGGCTACCGCACCCGGCACCAAGAACCAATTGATTTTGTGCAAGCATAGAGTTCATTAAGCCGTAGTTTTGTGCGATATGAAATTTGCTCTAATGCTTGGAGGCACCCTCCTCGGCATCGCACTTGGATTCTTCCCAAGTTTATATAGATCCAAACCAACGTGGTGGAGGGCCCTGGTAGTAATGGCAGTGGCAGTTACGGTTTTTCTCGGCTTGTATCCTCCCGTGGCAGGTACCTTTACTGATGCCGTTATCATGGGCAGGATGGACACCACTGCAGTTGTTCCAGTTCTTGTGAGAATCGGTTCGTCCATTAAAACGGACGATTTGAGGCGGTTAGCTATAACTGTTAGTGACGGTAGAGATGACCGCGTGGAAATGTCGCTGTTCGGGTCTCGATCGATTTTAGAATCGTTAACGAAAAGCCCTCATGCACTAAACATTGTAAACGTGCGGAGACGTGGTTCAGATACTGATTTTGAAATGATTAGTATTGGACAGGGCGACCCATTCTTTACCCTTCCATATATTATTGGACTAGCAGAGCGTGCCCGAATAATTTTCTTTCACGTTCCAATGTCATGGGTAGCCGTTGTTGCTTATTTGCTATCAATGATTTTCGCGATACGGTTCTTAACTACCAGAAATTTGAATCACGATATTACTTCGAGTGCCGTTGCAAGTGTGGGCACATTGTATGCAATTCTTGCGACTTCAACCGGAGCTGTGTGGGCGAAATTCAACTGGGGATCCTTTTGGAATTGGGATCCACGTGAGACGTCGATCTTTTTGTTACTTATGGTATATGCTGCGTATTTCTTACTTCGTAGTGCAATTTCAGACCCTTACAAAAGGGCGCGATTAAGCTCGGCATATTCCATAGTCGCATTTGTCACCGTGCCATTCTTAGTGTTCGTACTTCCGCGCCTTATGCCGGGGCTTCACCCAGGTAGTGCCGACGATTCAAATATTGGTCCGTTGCTTAGCCCTAAGTCCGACGCGATAAACATTACAAAACAGTACATTTTTGGTTGGTCATTGTTTTCATTCACACTCGTCTTCTTCTGGCTTACAAATTTGAAAATTCGTGCAACGAAGTTGTTGGAAGATTCAAAACGGCCACAGGAACAAATTACTCGATAATACTATGATTGAATTTTTAACTCAAAATCCAATGTACGTGGTACTTTCTACCGCCATGATTATTTGGATTGGTATAGCGTTGTATGTTAACAGAGTTGATACGTCATTACGTAAACTAGAAAAGAAGGCAGAACTAAAGTGAAAATGAAATATGTTATTGCCGGTATAGTAATTGTCGCGCTGATGGCGGTAGGATACTTTGCGCTTGTTTCGGGCTCGGTACCGTATGAAGATATTGCAAGAGCGGAACAACTTGGGAAGACCGTACAAATAGTGGGTAGTTGGGTGAAGGAGAAAGGTTCATCGTACGATGAGAAGAATAACATTTTTCGATTCACCATGAAGGACGATCAGGACCGAGAGATACCGGTAGAGCTATTAGGTGCGAAACCCAATAATTTCGAAATTGCAATAAGCGTGGTGGTTAAAGGCCGTGTTGAAAACGGAACGATGAAAGCTTCTAATGTACTCACAAAGTGCCCATCTAAATATGAGAGTGGACCGGCGAAGAGCTAGCGCCATGAACTTTGCAGGACTAATGCTTTGCTAGACTACCACATTACTAGACCTCCAAAAAATTCCCCATGTTAAAAAAAATCATAATTATCAGCGCGGTAGTACTGCTCCCGATTGCGTTCTACTTTGCTGCGATGTACGGCACCGTCGACAAAACAACCTTTGCCGGGGCTGTTAAAATGTCATCCGAATCCGTGTCGGAAGATCAGGCAAAAAAAGTTGAAGTGGACGTTGTGATTGTTAGTGCAAAAACGGCGAGTGATAAACTCCTTTGTACCGATTCAGACGACGCACAGTTTTACGTGGACTTTACAGGGAGTGAACCACATAGCCCCTTTAAAGATGGCCAGAAAGTGCGATTTGTGGGACACGTACACGGCGGCGAGACGCCATATTTTCACGCTTCACAGGTATTCAGCGAATGATAGGTCAACTGCTAATTCACGCCTTGTTTGGTTCCGCTGTAACAGCCACTGCGCTCTATGCATTGTCCATACGCACGCAAAACTCCGTCTATACAAAATGGGCTAGGGGAATTTTCCGAGGATTGTTCGCGGGGCTAGTACTAACTAGCTTGATGCTCATAATTGATATTGTGCAGCATCGATTTGAATACACCTACGTGTGGAGTTATTCTTCAACCGAACTTCCATTGCACTTACTTATCGCGTGTTTTTATTCGGGGCAAGAGGGTAGCTTTTTGCTGTGGACGCTATTGGTAGCTGCAATAGGAGTCTTCCTTTTGCAATACAGTAAAAAACGAGGCTACGAACAACACGTGATGGTGGTGTACGGTGCAATTCTGTGCTTTTTAACCTTGTTGTTAGTCGCAAAAAATCCGTTCCTGTTCTATTGGGAGAGTTTTGCATCGCAAGGTATTTTGCCGGCCGATGTTCCGCTGCAGGGTAAGGGGCTCAACCCATTACTGCACAACGCATGGATAACCATTCACCCTCCCATATTGTTCACTGGATTTGCCTCGATGACCGTAAGCTTTGCGTTTGCAATGGCTGGACTAATGCGGAAAGAGTATCAGCAATGGATTAACGTGGCGCTTCCGTGGACGCTATTTGGAACCGCTATTTTGGGCTTTGGAATTATGCTAGGGGGCTTTTGGGCATACGAAACCCTGGGGTGGGGTGGTTTTTGGGGTTGGGATCCGGTTGAAAACTCTTCATTGATTCCGTGGTTGGTAAGTGTTGCACTCGTCCACACTATGCTCATTCAGCGCAGAACACGTGGACTAGTAAAAACCAACATGGTATTGGCTGTTTCTGCATTCGTTATGGTGCTGTATTCGACGTTTCTAACTCGGAGCGGTATTCTGGGTGATACATCAGTCCACTCGTTTGTTGATCCGGGAAATTTTGCCTTTTGGATACTACTATTGTTCATGGCTACGTTTTCCATTGCTGGCATATCCTTGCTGTTAATCAGACGAAAAGACATGGATGTGAACCGAGAAGAGTTTTCAAGTACAACTCGAGAGTTCACAACAGCCATTGGAGCTGCTCTAATCATGGCTAGCGCGATTTTTGTTACCGTAGGCACCTCCTGGCCAGTAATCATGGAAATAATGGGTCTGCCAAAGGTTGCTGTGGCAACTGACTACTACAACAACGTCCACATGTACCTAATTCCATTCGTGTTGATTCTCAACGCAATTTCCATTGCGTTTCAATGGCGAAAAACGAATTTTTCCGTTTTCAAAAAGAGATACCTTGTTGGCGCCGGCGTTGCCATTGTGGGCACGGCTGTCACGTATGCCTATGGTATACAAGAAGTAGGCTTCCTTGCGCTTGCATTTGGCGCTTGGCTGTCGTTGGCGGTAAATGCGGCAACCGGCTTCAGAATAGTAACATCATCTCCAACCTCTGCCGGTGCTTACATCTCGCATACTGGATTTGCTTTGCTGATCATGGGCGTTATTACAACTTCATCGTACACAGTTCACCATCATGCAGTTTTAGTACAAGGGAAACCCGTTCAGGTTGGGGAGTACGTGTTAACGTATGAGGGCAAGGAACAAATTGAAAAGCATTTTACCGACCGAGAAAAATTCAAGTACCACGTAAATATTGCTAAAGACGGTTCGAGTAAAACTGTTTCGGCTGTGTTGTATTGGAGCGATTATAATAAACGACAGAGTGCGTTCTTAGAGCCTGGCATACGATGGGGATTTCTTAATGACCTATATGTAAGTCCAAAGGCAACGGGAGTAGAGGACGTTGGCGAGACAATCACGGTACAGCGTGGCGTTTCAAATAAGTTGCCGTATGATACAAGCGTAGTGGTGACGATAGAGCGTTTTACAATGCCCATGGAGGAAGGTCCGGGGCCCAATGGCGAGATTCAAATTGGTGCGGTAATAAATGTGCAAACAGCAAATGGTGCTGCGGTGGAGCAGGTTAAGACTGTTACTCAAATCACAAACTCTGATGCCGGCATGGAATTTATTCCTGGTTGGGTGAGTATTCCAGGCACGAGCGTTATTGTTGGAGTAACAAAGATTGTCCGAAACAATGCCGACCCATCTAAATCAACCGCCGATCTAACATTTAGGAAAACATCGGATCAATCAGCAGCTCCTCGCGAAACTTTTACAATTGATTTTTCCGTTAAACCCCTGATATCATTGGTATGGATAGGTGTGATAACAATGGTTGCGGGATTCTTTTTCTCAATTGTTAGACTCATCCGTAACTCAAAATCAACCACTACCAATCGAGTAGACTAACGCAGATCTTGAACTTCGATGTTCAAAAGTTTACCACAAAACACAGGCGTGCATGACTACCTCACTGATTTTGTGCAACCGCGAGCTGAAAATATTATCGAGCAACTAACAGTTTGGTAATTGTTAAGCCCCTTTTAACAAAATACACGCCATTGCCGAGCGCTTCAGTTACGTTTTCAAATTGACTATCAGGAACTACCTGAAGTAGCAGGCCGCTGTATGAATACAACTGAACAAAATTAGGTTGAGCTTGCAGAGGCGAAAAAAGCCGCATTCCATTTTTATCGCAAATTTCTAACGTGGTGATTAAGCCAGGTATAGAAGTAGATTTTACCGACACTAGTGAATTGTCGATTTGCTTCCAAACTATTGAGTGGGGAACAATACTATCAACGTCGTTCATTCCCAATACTAACGTGCCCGTTATTGTTGCTACTGTGTCACCAATTCGCAGTGTGTCAAACGAATGAGTGAATTTGTAGTTCACGTATTCCGCGAAGTCTGCTGTTAGGGGGCTATCTGGTACAAACATGGTTTGGTTGAACCGAATTTCGCCAGACACGTTACGTGCACCCATAGCATCGAAACTAGCCTGCTCTGATATTGAATCCACAACCACTATTAGGGAGTCGCGTTTTCCAGGTTTTCCAGATAGATTAAACGCTCGCAATCGAATTGACGGCGCAAACAACTTTTCGAAGGCCATGCCGCCGGTGTAGCCGTATGACTCTGCGGGGCCATAGCCATAAATCACAATTCCAAATGCGGAATCGCCTTGAACGAAATGCGAACCATTCTTTACAGGTACATGAACGTAGCCATGGGTCGAACCCGGTATGGGCGTCAGTGCGGGTTGCGTAACTCCATCAACTTTCAACGTTCCGCTTGCAAGCAAAGGTGAAGTTAGTGTGAGGTAATGCGCATTATAAAATTCGTTTCCGGGTTCTCTAGGCTCAATGGAAACTACCCGATACTTGTCCAGGAACTGTTCAATCGGAGGAATAATGGTCAAGCTCGGGTCACCATCAAGGGACGCGTTTCCAGATCCACTTCTGTTTGCCGATCTATCTATTATTGCAACTAAAACGGGATAGTTGGATGTAATCACAAGCGGTTTCGTTAGGGGCATGTCCCACCTAATCCCCGCATTTAGCCTCCATCCAGGCGCACCATTGATGCTCACCATGCTGCTATCCTGATGGGCTAAAACACGACAAATAGTAACGTCAGTCTGTCCATCTTTTACTGCGTTGGCGGGTGGCACTAGAGGTACTACAACGTAATTCTTGCCCCAAGTGTCTACGGCAGGCAATTGTTCTACCAGTATATCTCGAGACGCATCGTTTGATAGTATTGGTACTTGTGCTCTTTTGTGACTACCCAAAACAACTACGGGTTTGTCAGAACGCACTCTACTTCCAGTTAAATCATCATTCCTATTCGAGCTGTTCATGTAAGCCTGAACTAGATACGATTCGCCTCTGTTCAAAACCGTACTGAAGTCACCAGAGTTACTATTAGTTGCAGTTCTTTTTGTTGATAGGGAAAATGAAACCGAGGTATTGTCTTCCGTCGCTATAACCACAAATTGGCTAGGGAAGTATACTGGGAAGAAACCGGCAGATCTCACATCGGACGAATACGATATGACTCTATAATCAGTACCAAGAGCATCAACAGGCATAACGAGCCACGCGTCGGATGTTTTAACCTCTCTTGTAAGTGCATATACAGAAACTTCTTCATCGGCAAGAATGTGCACACTTGCAGGAGAAGCACGCTGATTATCGTTGTTTGGTCCGGATGGATAATTTCTCCCTACCAATTCATACAGCTCGAATTCCAATCTAGTGCTAACAACTGTATTAGCTGGCACGACAAATTTTATTGAATCAATTTCACCGGTTAAACGGCGAGCTGCTAATTTTACGTTGGTAGTCTTGTCGCCCGTTATGAAGATAGACAAGTACGAATCAGCACTTCCTCCACCTCTATCGTTGGGAGGAAATGCAACCCAAAAGTCTGTACCCTTGCTATCAATTAATCTTTGAGCCAGTGAGGGGATTGATTCAAGTGTCAGTAGAACCAATGCAAATATCATGAAGGTCGAGATGCGTTCCATTGTGCTATTGTCTTTTCGCAAATATCGGTCATTTCACGCGCACTTCGTTCCCAGGTAAAAGTTGAAGCCCATTCAACCGCTCCATTGCTTAGACGGTTGCGTAATTCCACATCCACCAGTACACGTTCAATCAGACGAGCCAATGCTTCTACGTCGCCATACGGATATAGCAGACCAGAGTAACCGTCTCGAACAGAATCACGTAGTCCTGGAACGTCGGCACTGATCACCGTTGTACCACACGCGTTAGCCTCAAGGTTAGTTATACCCCAACCTTCTTTTATGCTAGTGTTCACAACCACGTGTGCTGAAGAAAGTAAAGGGGCTTTATCAGTGTCTGAAATGTAGCCACAGAATTCAACATTGTCGTGCAATTGCATTTGGTGGACTAAGGTAACAAGAGTAGGCTGTTCATCACCAGTTCCTGCAATTCTTAACCTGACGTTTGGAATAGTGTTTTTAACAAGTGCAATTGCTTGAACAAGGTGATCGATTGATTTATATTTTTTGAGTCTGCCAAACGATGCAACAGTCGGAACTTCGGCCTTAACTCCCACACGCATAGGAAAATCGGACTGATTGATGGCGTTGTACACAATATCAATTTGAGATGCCGAAAAGCCCTTTTCCAAACATTCAAGTTTGGTGCTCTCCGATACTACGCATACCCTGGTGTGAGAATATACCTTGCTGACCTTGTCTTCGAAATACTTCACATACGAACCAGCTGCAATGCCAACTTCTTTGAATATACTGTCACCAAAGAAGTGATGGATTAGCGCCAATATTGGTTTTTTAACGAAGCGGGGAGTGAAGAATGGGATTTTGTTTATGTCATCAATAACGATATCCGGATTAATTTTCTTTCCGTGAAATCGCCACCACCACGAAACCGAGTAATTGAAGGTTGTCCGTCTACCAATGCGATACACGGTCATACCATCCATTTGCTCTTTCCGTTTGGCGCCCCTATGACCACAGCACACAAGCGTAACGTCGTGACCTGCTCGGGCCATTCGCCCAAATATTTCGTGTAAGTGAACTTCAGCTCCGCCACTCAGAGGATGTGTTCTATCCTGCCAGTTAAAGATCAACAACTTCATTACTTGCGATCAGTCTCAACAAAAACTTCCACCGTCCGCGAGTAAAATCTACCTTCTGGGGAATTGTTGTCGTACAATGGTAGACGCTCACCCACGCCAGTAGCGGCCGATTCAGATTGACTCAAAGATCGCGCCACAGACTTCGCACGCTGCTCGCTAAGTTTCTGATTGTATTCTTCCCCGCCAGACCTATCAGTATAACCAATGATACTAACCCGGGCTCCAGGTTGGATGTTATTCTTAATGTTTTGTGTAATCTCCATATTGTCCACAGTTAAATCTGACTTGTCAAAAGGGAACAAGATCATTGAATAACGATCCACAGTCTTATCAGGTCCGCCAGATTTCAACTTACTCGCAAGAGTAATCTCCGTAACAGGAATCGTTTTAGTAGCCGACGGAATCAACTGGCTGGCACTATCGCGAACTGCTACTAAATACTTTAACTGAGTAGTATTCTTGATATGATTTCCACCCTGATCTGCAATCCGCCAGTCAACCGATGCTGGAACCGGATCGCCGTCGTGAAAGGCTTTAATTATCCTATCTCCGCTAGTTACCCAAAGTGTCCATGAATGAATTGGCACTCGCGGATCAATAGTGGGCGAAAACCTAAGTCCGGCTGGTTCAACACTTCTTAAAGTATCCTTTGAACTTACTGGGGCCAAAATAACCGAACTATTGCTTGAAATTTCTACGCGTCTATTCTCTTCTCTGCCATCCGCGTCGGCTGAATTGGACGCTTGCTCAGGTAATTCACGGCCCATTGTTGTAATACGGCTGTCGCTGATACCCCAATTGCTTGTCAAATAGTTCTTTACGGCCGATGCTCGGCGGGTACCCATATCTGCCACTCCAGATTCTGATTTATCACCACAACCCGTCAAGGTTATTGTAGCGGCAGGATTGTCCTCCATGCGCCTACCAACAATGTTGAGAAGTTGATAGTAGGTAACCATGGCATCGAGATTGTAAAAATTATCCATGCTATAGTTTTCACGCTGCGTTTCATTCACACTTGGATATCGCTGCGGGATGGTTGCCGACATTTCGTCGAAAAACACGTATGGAAGAATTGGACGAATCCGATTTGATTCAAACTCTTCAACTTTCACACTAGAAACAGCTACCTGTCTGCCATCAGAACTCAAACCCGATACCGTAACATCAGATACAAATTGAACGCCCGGAGTGCCCTTGGTAGGGGGCTTTATGGCACGTACAACTTCGTAAAGCTCATAATCTGACAAAGTGTCCTCTATAGCTGGCGGAATGAAGCTCAATTGCAGACCGCCTCGAAGATGCTGGATTGTCCAACTCACATCCTTCGCAACCGACAACGGTGAAAATGAGAATAGAACTTCTGGACTCAAAAACACTGTCTTCGACGAATTCAAGGCAATATCATAATTAGCGCCAACAGTTAATCCAAGTGCAATTGATTGTGCGCCTGGAATATCTGTGTTGTCGTAATTGCGCACCTTTGAACCAGTGCTGAAAACTGCATTGTCGGGTGACGAGAGTGTTTCTTGTTGTTCAAATTTTGATGACAACAAATAACCCACTGTAACTCCACCAAGGATAGAGAATTCAGAAGTGACCTTGTATCCAAGTAATGGTTCCAGACTCACTTGATTAAATGTACCAGTTAGTTCGTGAGTTATCGTAGCATTAACACGGTTATCACTGCCGTCAACAATTTCCTTTGTCTCTGTAACCGAAAACATTCCATTATGCGCACCATAGTGCATGCGCAAATGTAAATTTAGATCTTCGGAAATAGGGGCGAGATACGACAACCCAACTAACCAACCAACGCCTGATCCGCTTTTGAATTCAGGACAGCAGTTTGGTATTCCAGGCAATTGCGAAAACGATGCCGAATAGAGTGAATAATCGACATTTCCGAAAAGACCAACGCGAAGGCTAGACTCCTTAGAGTTATCGGTTTGAGATTTCATGGCTACAACAGCCACGATCAAAAATGCAATCACATAAACTAAACGAGGCATAATTCTATTCACATTTCTATGTGATTCAACGAGTTGATTAATAGTATTTTTCATTATCTCACCACCTCAAAACGTGTCGAAAATCTTTGAGTAGGTGTTTGCATTACAACGAAGTAAAGTCCGTTCTCGAGCCCTGTAACTAGAACTGGTATACTATATACACCGGGATCGAAATACTGATCCGCAATACGCATAACCATTCTGCCATTTATGTCTACCATGTTTATTGAAGTGAGCCCCCTTTCAAGAATACTTACATCGGCGTAAGTCTCCCCCGTGGCCGGTTGCGGCCAAAACTTAATTGATGCACTATTCGCCTTTAGACTGATTAATCGAGGGCCACCCTGACGGCAAATATCTTCGATCAATACGCTACCGTCTTGAGTGCGAACCAAAACCGTATCATCTGTCGTTACTAAATCAAACACAACAACCGAAGCTGTAACGTTACCCCATGTTGTGTTGAAATTAAGGGTTGTAGCCAACGAATCTGACGACGGAATTGGAATATCAATCGTGAATTCCCGCATTCCATCTGCGCGTAACGTACCCTTGTCGCCCGTCGGCGTGAGGAGAGTTCCGTTTACTAACATTCGCGCGCGAATAGTTGTGATGTTTGTACGATCGAAGTTCACTTTTTTTGTTATGTACACAGGAACAGCCGTGACACTACCGGTGCGACCAGATGTAGTCGCAGCACGAAGCGTGCATCCAATGTAGCTGCGAACTGAAGCATTCATTATTAATGTTTGCGTTCTTCCACAAGTTGAATCAACAAAGTTGTACGTAGCTGAATAAGGAGTTCCAACCGTGCCACCCATAAAGCGGACAGTAATCTCGGAAAATGATCCGGGAGGCGTTACATCCGGTATAACGGATTCAATTCTAAATGAACCGAGATCAATTGGGTTTCTGCTCCAACGTAACCCCACGGTACCGGTGTTTAATAAAAGCAAGCGTTCAACTGCGGCATCGCCCTCGGCAATATTATTGAAATTCACGGTAGGTCTTGTCAATTCAAATCCAAACGAATCTTTTCTAGCAATCAGTGGGATAGTCGAGGTCCCATTGTCAGCATTAATAGCGTTAGTAGAAACAATAAGTCGTGCATCCTTAACACCAGCTGTCTGAGGTGTAAATGTAATTTCAAGATCGCGTTCAGAAACGGGGGGAATTTCAATTGGGAATGTTCCCAGTGAGGTTAAAGCAAATTCAGCAGCGTTCACACCATCGATAATGGCTGCGTACACGGTTAAACTCGAATTTCCGTTGTTCCTTAGCTTAATGACTTTTGCGCTAGGGACAGCACTGCACTTGTCAGTTTCAAACAAAATTCCAGTTGATGAAAAAGTAACCGAGGCGTCGCCCGTTCCCTCGCCGTACAATCTAATTATTCGTACTTGACCATTATCAAGTGTAATCTCAATTACCGCAGCAAATTTTCCGAGGTCTAATGGTTGAAATCGCAAAGTCAATGAGTGTTGTTGATTACCAGTCAGGGTGAACCCTTCACCACCGGACACTATAGAAAAGTGATTAGACTGAACACCACTCAAAGTAATCTTCGTAATTGTTTCCGGTCCTTGGTTTCCTGCAGGTAGCTTGATAGCAATAAGTGAATCCACAATGGTAGTTAGTGCTATGTGCCGACCAAAATTCACTACCACTGGTATATTTAACTCTCTTCCAACACCAGAGCCCGTTAGTTCAACCAGCACTGGTCCAACACCAGTCAATACTTCAACAGTAGCGGCCCGCGCTCCCACAGCAAGCGGCTCAAAATTTGCGACTAACGATAGTTTTGCACCCGCTTCTAAGGTGAAAGGCGCGAAGGTTGATGTAATGTCGAATTCGTCGATATTGCCGCTGATCAAACGAGCAGAAATTATTGAAAGGGGCTCTGTGCCTCCATTTGAAACTACATCGGAACGAATGTCTTTACCCGTGCCAATCACAACCGAACCGAAATTTACAGACTGCGCCGTGGGCTCGCCGCTGTGAATTGACACGGTGTACTTCGTAGAGTCTTCAACAAGTTTTGCGTCTTCAATATCCCAAGATCTAGCTGTGTAATCAGTCGAAGCAGTAATCAATTTTTTACCGGTATTATTATACTTAGTTCCGTACACTATTCCTTGGTGGCCGGCAAATGTGTGCAACAACTTCAGTGTCTGCGCTTCATAAACTTTCGCAACACCATCAACACCGCTGGCCACTAGTTTGTTGCCGTCTGGGGCGTATTGCGTAGCCAACACAGATCCAACAGCCGGAGTAATGGTTTTAGTCAGGCTACCGGTTTCTCCATTCCAAATTCTTAACGTAAAATCAGCACCACCGGTGCATGCTTTCGATCCATCAGAATTCAGTGCCGCTGTGTACACAACTGCGGTGTGACCCGTTAGGGTTTTCACTTCGGCAAGTGTAGTAGAATTATAGATTGTTGCCAACCGTCCGTGAGTTATCACGAACCGGTTTCCAGTTCCACTATATTTTGCGTTATAAACAGGACCATCAGAAATAAATACCGTTGTATCGGCATTTTGCCATTCGCCCACGGTATAGATAGAGAACAAACGTTCTGAACCAATTATCAATTTTTTCCCATCCGGCGAGAAGTTTACACACCATACCCTAGATCCTGATGGTATGGTGGCCACGCGTTCGCCAGTTGTATAATTCCAAATTCTTACGGTAGCATCGTGACTTCCAGTTGCCACAATTGGCAAATTGGGGTGGGCTGCAACACTCCATACCCAATCTGAGTGCGTGCCAAGTAACTTTTCTGAAGCCCCGGTTATAGCGTTAAACTGTCTTACTGTACCGTCATGCCCTCCTAACACTACAGAAGAATTATCATTGATGAATGTTGCATCGTAAACGGGCTGAGAGTTCCCACGGTAAATGACGATTTTTGAACTGTCAATTAGCGTCCTTTGAATGCGGAATTTAACTTCATTACTAACCTTCGGTCCAACAAGCCATTTGTATTTCAAGCCACTCGCAGCTTCAGCTACAGATTGCCATGTTGTCCCATTGTCATACGAAACATCAATTCGCACAAGGTCATCCGGCAGCGTATTACTCCACGCAATATTCGTAGTGCTTCCTGCCAAAAATTTGGCGCCCTCAAGTGGTGTTTCAATTTTAATACGTTGGCCATCAGTTAATGCTCCACCGTGAAAATACAATGGGCTCACTCTGCAGGCATCCGTAGCAAAAAGTAAAGTACCATAAATTCCAACTGCATTAAGTGGGGTGTATTTGATTGTGATATCTATAGAGGCATCCTTTTTTACTACAGTTCCAGCCGCTATAGGTGTAACTAATGTAAATGGTCCAGAAGCCATTGCTGCAGAATTTATTGTAACGTCGGCATTACGGGCCGTAATTGTCACTTTACGCTCTATTGGGACGCCAGAAATCCCAAACTCGATTCCCGTTGTCGAAAACTGTAGTCCCGACAATAGTGTAGTGGCAGCGGTGTACGTTAATGCTCGTAGTGAAGATCCTCTGGCAATAGACACCGGGTGAATTTCAGTACACGGTGATTTTGTTACCCATGAAATATTACACCCAGGCAAATTCTTAGCATGCGCTGCGTAGGCCCGCGCAAACGTTTGTGCCTCGGCCACCGTGGTTACGTTTTCGGTCCACGCTCCACCACTACTATCTGCAACTCGTTTCAATTCCTCTGTCAGCTGAGTGCGCAACGCCACTATGTATATTGGAATTCGGTACGTTCTCGCCTGCGATAAAACTGGCAATACACTGATCGACGTAGGGGATTCCAGAAATATGATTAACGCCCTTTGGTTTTTTGCGTTCTGTAAATGGACAAGTGCACCCATAGGCGTTGACAACAATCCGTTCGTAAGATTAGTTCCACTACCTTTCACTAAATTATTTACTGCAGTTTCATATTTCACCTTATCTGTGGAAAGGCCATATCTAAGCGTTGCGCCTTGATCGAAGGAGAGCAGTGCTATTTCGTCCGACGTGGCTGCAGCAATTTTTGGAATTGCTAGTGCTCCGGCCTTTGCCAAAACGATTGCACTCGGTGTACCATCGTTTGCAGACGATGAAACGTCGCACATTACCACTACAGATAGCGCTCGGCCACTTGTGGGCTGGTCACATGTCACCGTGTGATCTACCGTCAAACTTGCATCAGAAACTGAAACGTCGCCTTTATCAATATTCTGCAGAGCCCCAGTAGGATCAAAGGAATATGCCTTTACAGTTACCGATGGAAAAGTGCGTGCGTTGGTATTTACAATTACTATCGATTGCGAAAACACCAAACCCACGGCTGCGAGAAAAGCGACTATTATGGTCGCCACGTTCTGCACCCTCATTGCTCACCTGCTAATTAATGTTCGAAACACACTTTGACCTACTTTCAAAAACTCCCCAAGTTACCAATAACCAGACTTTTAAGTAGAACAATACTTATGGAATTGACTCTAAAAAGGGTATTCACACTAATTATGGCTATTTACACTAATCAGTGGGAGTTGCGATTTCAATCATCACGGTTCGATTGTAAGCACGTCCTTCTGGAAGCTCATTTGTGAATCGCGGACTGTCTTCCCCTAAAGCTTCTACCTTGGCCTCTGACAGACCCAATATTCTTGCAACCTCAAGCGCTCTTCGTTTCGACAGACTCCGATTGTACTCATCACTGCCCAACTGATCCGTCATTCCAATTATTTTCACAACAGATTTTGAACGCACTCTCGACTTAACATATTCAAGCAATCTTTCATTCTCCCCGTCTATCGTAACATCGTTGAATCCAAACAAAATCAGACTGTAACGCTCTATTTCCACATCCGCAATTCGTTCTGAACGCTTCTTTTGAAGTGTGAGCAATGAAATTGGAATCGTCCTGGAAGTCTTTGCCGACACTCCCAAACTATCAGTAATTGAAAACTCAGCCAAAGGTGGTGCTTCTGTCCAATCTCTGTTGATCTGAGACTGTAGATTTACAAAATACTCACCGTCGATTTGTAGATTCCTGTTTGTGTACATGACTGCCGTATCTTGCTTTATTGTCAACACCTTAGACTCAACGCCTGCGCGAGATTCCGTCCTAGTATTCAACTTTATTCCAAGGGGCTTTATGGTTCTCTTTTTCGATTGTAGCAAGTAGGGCCCAAGTATCGAAGCCCTGAGTGATGTTATCTCGACCCTGCGGTTTTCCGCAAACGCAAAGTCAACACCGGATACTTCACTGGATCTTGTTGGGAGCTTCGGTAACTTTCTTGATTCAAGCTTTATTCTATCCGCAGTTATTCCAAACTTTATCAATAATTCACGAACGCTTTGTGCCCGAGCTTGAGCCAATGCGAGCCCATTGTCTCCAGTTTCTTCCGATGTTGTACCAACCAAGGTTATTATGCTACTAGGGCTTCCGTGCATGCGTTTAGCTACAATTCCCGGCATTCCATGTATGGCATCCATAACAGAGAGATTAGAGGTGTCTTTAACTGCTAACTCAGATGCAGTCAAATATCTTTCTGGGATCAGACTTGATCCAACATCGAAATACACGTGACCGAGCATCGGTAAAAAATCTACAACGTTTACTTCTTCCACAACTATCTGCGGATTCAAACTCTCCGATCCGTCTTCCTGAACTCCGTACACGTCGAAATGCGTAGTAGGAGGCGGAGGTGTAACAACAATGGCTGGGGGCGGTGGAATTGGGGCCTGGAAGGTATCAACAACCACCTTGGATTCGGGAGTCCATCCAACGCTGAGTGAAACTGCCAACTGAGAAACGTTCCAAGTGACTCCGCTTGCTACACCGGTAATGGGTATATGGTACTGAATGTCTGGCGCAAGAAAGAACGTCTTTTTTGAGTTCAAAGGCAATACGTATCGGGCTCCAATTTGCCCGGTTACCCTCAGCGAGCTGGCCTCGGGAATTTCGGCACTATGATTTACCCAGGTTCTTCCGGCACCAAGGTATGCGCCATAGTCATCCGGCTTTGATAACGTCTCTTTTTGAACAAAACTCGATGCGGTTGTTAATGCGATCCGAAAACCAGCATTTATATCGAAACCACCAAAAATTCTGAAGACGGCTAAAGGCGCGACACCAACGCTCGATAGCGTGGCCTGCAAATCATGAGCGAATACAGCGTCAACTACCTTGGCGGTATCGCGGAGGTCAGCCACAAATGAGCGTTCGTCGTACAACAATGAACCCGACTCCGTGCTGTACGTCAGCCGAAACTGAAGCCTAAACAGTCTGGAAAATGGCGCTGTGTAAAATACTCCAGCACTTAAACCAGTACCAGATCCGCTGGTAAATTCGGGACAACAAGAAGCGTAGGTGCCTAGCTGAGTGAAAGAGGCGGAATGGTTGTTTAATCCTATTCCCAACAAAAGTCCGTACTCCGGACGGCGTTCTTGTCCATTCAAAACAAGGGTGCTAATGGAAATTAAAACGGCGATTATGACAATTCTAATGGAATTCAACGTATTCTGACTAAATGTTTTTTTACTGAAAGTTGGATACAGAAAATTGACAACTGCAAACTTACCGTTCTTATCGAAGCGCAAAGTGTGACATTTTAAGCAAAAGTAAATGCACTTGGACATAGTTTTGAAATTGCACACTCCGCGCAATTTGGCTTTCTAGCCTTGCAGGTACGACGTCCGTGCGTAATTATTAAGAGATCAAACTCATTCCAAGATGTTTTTGGCATTAACTCCATCAACGCGAACTCAATTTTTACTGGGTCGGTAATTTTTACAAGCCCTAGTAGTTTACTGATTCGAATTACATGCGTGTCAACGGTTATTCCAGGAATATTGTAGCAATTGCTTAACACGCAATTTGCGGTCTTTCTACCCACCCCAGGCAGGTTAACCAACTCATCAAGCGTACGCGGGATTTGTCCCTGGTATCTAATCAGTAGTGTTTCACAACAAGCCTTGATATTCTTGGCTTTATTCCTGTAAAATCCGGTGCTGAAAATTGCTTGCTCAATTTCCTCAAGTGGCGCAGCAACAAAGTCAGAGGGTGACGTAAATCTTTTAAAGAGTTCTTCGCAAACTTGATTTACACGTTCATCAGTGCATTGAGCACTTAACATGGTTGCAATCAATAACTCAAACGCATTTTCAAAGTTTAGTCCTACTCTAGCGTCTGGGTAAGCCCCTTTCAGAAGGATTAAAATTTTCTGTAAACGCGCCGCCTTTGCGTTATCAGATTCTTTTGCCTGGGAAGATTTTTTTGCTGCCATCAGTCTACCGCAGTTTCATATTGGGTGCAAAGACTATCGGGCGTATCGCGGTAGTATACGTATGATGGAAACTCTGTTTTGCCAATTACAACACCGTTGTGGCTGGCACGGTCGTAAAACATAGCATCGTCGGCGTACCGTACTTCATCAAAGAGTCCAATTCGTTCAAACACATCGTGCCGAATTACAAACGTTCCACCCACAACGCACTGATCAAGATGAACCTTTTTCTTCCTATCGTCCTTGTCTGCCACGTAGGGATTGCCAATAATTCGAAGTCCACCGTATAACAATTCCACCTCCTGATTGTCCAAAATCATGGCGCGCCGTGTTTCAAGGTGATTGGGCTCGTATTCGTCATCGCTGTCCAAGAACGTAACAAACAATCCGGCCGCTGTTTTAATGCCAACGTTTCGAGCCCCGCCTATTCCTATATTGTCAATCGAAGTCAATGAAAAGCGCGAATCGTTATCTACGTAGTTTTGTACAACATCTACCGTGTTGTCGGCCGACCCATCGTTTACTACAATTGCTTCCCAATCAGAAAACGTTTGTTTAAGCAACGAGTTGAGCGCTCTTGGAAGCAGCGCTGAGCGGTTATAGGTGCAAATGATAACGGAGAAGAATGGTTGCATGACTGAGAACGAAGATACTGCATCGGAAAACATCGAACCCACTGAGACGCCTGACATCCTACCAAGAATGTCGAATATTGATTGTTGGACCGCGTGTTCGGCAAACAACATACTGCTTGAAAAAGAGCAGGTGTTTACTCTTGAGCGATATGTGGGCGAGTTGCAATTGTGGAATTTGCAAGTGAATATGATTTCGCGCAAAGACTCCGATAATGTGTGGGAAAAACACATTCTGCATTCCTTGACATTGCTGAAATATGTCGACTTCAAACCCAAGGCTCGAGTTTTGGATATTGGCACGGGAGGGGGCTTACCCGGAATCCCATTAAAAATTGCTAGACCTGATTTGAAATGTGTCTTGGTAGATTCAATCCGTAAAAAAGCACAAATGACAAAAATGTTTGCCGAGCATACGATGTTGAAGGATATCGAGGTTGTGCATGTCAGAGTGGAAGAATTGGTATCGAATAAAAACTATGTCAACGGTTTCAACGTTATCGTATCGCGCGCTGTGGCTCCGATGTTTGAAATAATTGAATGGTCGAAGGATTTGTTGTCGCCGGGAGGCAAATACGCCTTTCTGAAGGGCGGAAATTTGGAAGATGAGATACACGAAGCTAAGCGCGTTCATAGTGGTTTGGTAGTAAAGGAGCAGAACATTCAGATGTTTGGCGTTCCATCTTTTACTGAGGATGATAAAAAGGTAGTTACGTGCTGGTTCGAATAACCATATTTACAATTTCGTTGCTTTCGTTCGGATTCATGCCCATGCAAGAGTCTGCAGTAAAACTTGCGCGCCTCAAATACAGCGGCGGTGGAGATTGGTACAACGATCCGAGTGGTGAGGTTAACCTATTGCGTTATGTTAAGGCAAACACAAACATTAATGTCGATCCGGTGTACGAGTTTGTAGATCTGAGTTCGGATAATGTGTTTTTGTATCCGCTGATTTTCATGACAGGGCATGGTACGGTAAATTTTTCTGCCACCGAGGCAAAAAAATTACGGGCATATCTGGATAATGGTGGGTTCTTGTATATCGATGATGATTACGGAATGAACGAATCCATTCGTAAAGAAATGAAAAAAGTGTTTCCTGAACAGGAGTTTGTTGAGTTACCGTTCGATCACGACCTATACCATTCCCATTTTGTGTTTAGTAATGGACTGCCTAAAATTCACGAGCACGACAATAAACCATCGCAAGGCTTCGGTTTGTTTGTTGGAAAGCGTTTGTGTGTTTTTTATACCGTCGAGACAAATCCAAGTGACGGCTGGGCTGATCCAGAGGTACACCATGATCCACCCGACAAGAGAGAGAGTTCTCTCAAGATTGGCACAAATATTATTGTGTATGCCCTTACTCACTAAACCCGAATCCACAAGCACTTGACATGAGCAACAGTACTGAATTTTCCAAACTGCAGGGTCGCCTTAAAGCTACCGCCCGCCTAGAGTGGGCGTGGCATATACTCCGATTATTGTCGGCAGTAGTTTGCGTTGCAGCCGCGGTTTTGCTACTGGAAACCTTTCTTGAGTGGTGGCTACACGGTACCATTCAACTACGAACAGTATTCTTTTTCTTTCCCATGCTAGCCGGACTTTTGGGCGGCTTTTATATACATCGAAATAGTTTCAAACTTGCAAATTTCTTCATAGCGGGCACCGATAAAATGTATCGATATGCGTTGCGCGTTGGCAATGCCTATCCGGAAGTTTCTGACCAGCTATGTAACGCCATGCAGTTGCATGCATCAACCGGCGGCGGCGGAAGTCAAGCCCTTAGTAGTGCGGCGTTCGAGCATGTGGCGGAGCAAGTGAAGAACAAAGACTTTTCGATTATCATAGATAAAAAGTCAAGTAAGATTCTATTCTTGTACGCAGTCCTGAGCCTTGGCATAACCGCTATTTTGCTAAGCGTATTTCCACACTCAGTTGGCGCTGCGTTTACTCGGATTGTTAACTACAACACTTCATATCTCCCCCCAGCCCCTTTCACTCTAAAAATTTATCCGCAATCTGATACTGCAATGCGAAGTCAGAGCGTGGTGGTAAGTGTTAGGGCAACCGGCGTTGCTCCTGCGTCTATTACGTTGTGGGTTAAAGAGGGCGGCGCCGATCGTTTCTCGCCTTTTACCGTTCAGTCAGATTCTGCCAATTCGTATTCGTATCAGATTGCGCATATCAACTCAACCACAACGTTGTATGCCGAATCACCTTGGCTTGAGGCCGGAGTGTATTCCGATACCGGCCAGATTACCGTGATAGACAGACCGCTTATCAGAACGTTTAGCGGAAGCGTGGCACCACCTTCGTACACGCGGTTGGCACGCATGGAAATTGATGAGCGGCAGCCCGACATTACTGCCTTGAAGGGTTCGGTAGTCCAATTCTCGCTTACATCAAATAAAGAACTCAGTAAAGCCTATATAGTTTTGGAAAGGGGCTCGGCAGATACAAACAAATTGGATACGAGCTTGATTGCAATGATGGTTTCTGGAGGCACTGCTACAGGGAGAATTTCCGTACAGCACTCTGGTACATACCATTTTAGGTTGCACGATAAGGACGGCCAAACCAATATTGACCCAGTTAGAAACAACGTTATGGTATTGAGTGATGCGTTTCCAAGCGTGTCGCTCCGACAGCCTAAAACCGATATTGATATAGATCCTAAGGCACTACTGCCAATGTCGATTGTTGTGAATGATGACTATGGTTTCACCGCGTTAAAATTAATGTACCGGATGGCGTTTTCTAAGTATTCGAAGCCTGAAGAAAAATTTAGTGCTATAGATATTCCCTTCGACAAGAGAGAATCTTCTGCCGAAGTTTCGTACGTGTGGAACCTTGCAAAAATTGGTATCACAACAGATGATGTGTATGAGTTTTACGTGGAGGTTCAAGACAACGACATAATTAGTGGTCCAAAAACTTCTCGAACCGGAATTTTAAAAGTTAGGCATCCAAGTTTGGATGAGTTGTTTGGTCAGGTTGATCAAACCCACAAAGAGGTGCAGAAAGACTTGAAGGAATTGGTAAAAGAGACCGAACAAATAAAGAAGGAAGCCGAAGAACTGCAGCGCGACATGCAAAAACAACAGTCGCAATCGCAAAAGCAAATGCAGTGGGCTGACAAGAAGAAGGCTGAAGAACTTTTGAAGCGTCAGGAGAAATTGCAAGAGAAAATGGAAGAGGCAGCTCAGAAATTGGAAGAGATGACTCAGAAGTTGCAGGAAAACAAAGCAATCTCGCCCGAGACCTTGGAAAAATATTTGGAGCTGCAAAAATTAATGCGCGAGGTGAAGAGTCCGGAACTCGAGCGAATGCAGCAGCAAATGAAGAAGGCAATGGAGCAAATTTCTCCAGAAGAAATGGAGAAGATGATGAAGCAGTTTAAATTCAACGAGGAAGAGTTTAGGAAGAACATCGAACGTACAATGGCGCTGTTAAAACGCACTCAGGCCGAGCAGAAGGCCGACGAAATTGCCAAACGAGCAGAGGAGCTGGCAAGGAAACAAGACGAGTTGAAAAAGAAGACCGAAAATTCGAATGGTCAAAATCAGAGTGAACGTGAAAAGCTAGCTAAGGAACAAAAGCAGCTCACCGAAGAGTTTAATAAAATGGCCGAGGAGACAAAGGACCTTGAGAAGTTGATGAAGGAAATTGGGCAAGACATGCCGACCAATTTAATGGAACAAGCAAAGCAACAACTGCAAGAGGAACAGACTCAGCAACAGATGAAGTCTGCGCAATCGGATATGGAGAAGGGCGACATGCAGGACGCGGGAAAATCGCAAAAGCAGGCGTCGGAAAATATACAGCGGTTTGCTCAGCAAATGAAGCAGCTGAAACGTGAGATGAAGAAGAATGCCCAGCGCGAAACAATGAAGGCAATGCAAAAGGGCATGAATGATTTGCTTGAATTATCGAAAGAGCAGGAGGCCCTGAAACAGCAAATGGAAGCTATGGACGCGGGCAGTTCCCAATTTCCGAAGTCAGCACAGAAACAAAAACAAATTCAAGAGTCGATGCAAAATTTGGCGAACAGCATGATGGCGTTGGGTCAAAAATCAACTGCCGTCACTCCAGAAATGGCTCAAGACATGGGTGATGCGCTGCAGAATATGCAAGAGTCGATGAAACAAATGGAAGACCGAAACGGCCAGGCCTCATCGAAATCGCAAGGTGGTGCCATGAGCTCAATGAACAGCGCAGCTCAGCGTATGAGCGATGCCTTGGGCGGAATGATGCAGGGTGACAGCAACGGGCAAGGCGGACAGGGTCAGAAACCTGGAATGGGCGAGGGGAAGGGGATGAGCCCCTTTCAAAGACTCCAGAATCTAGCCGATCAGCAACAATCGATTAACGAGGGAAGTCAGCAGATTGGTCAAAACGGTCAACAATCAAGCGAGCAACAAAGGTCGGAAATGGGCAGACTCGCGTCGCAACAGGGTAAAGCTCTTAAAGCGATGCAGGAATTGGAACAAGAACAAAAACAAGTTGACGGCAGTAGAAAACCAATTGGAGATTTGAAAAATATAACAGAAGAGATGAAGGAAGTTTTAAGTGATATGCAAACTGGGTCGATTACTCCCGAGACCAGAATGCGTCAGGAGCGAATTCTATCTAGGCTGTTAAATGCATCGCGCAGCATGAATGAACGTGATCATGAGAAAACGCGCGAATCTAGCTCGGGGATTGATGCGCCCAGAATCAGTCCTAATGCGCTCGAGTTTAATTTGCAAGACGACAATTCCAGTGGGCTAAAGGAGCTTATGGACAGGGTTAAAATGGGGTACACAAAGGACTACGAGAACTTAATTAGACTGTACATGGAAACGATTAAAAAACAAAATGTTGGGAAAGGGGCTCATTAGTGAAGCTGTTTCTGTTTTGCATTCTGCAGTCGGCGTTAGGTGTGAATGGTATGGGATTTCTCACTCTAGCGTTGCACGGTAGGCCATTGAGCGTTGCTGATTTTACAACAGGCTTAACGGGATGGCAAGGAATTTTAGGCGTTTCGCTCTTGCTGTTATCGTTCGCCGTAATGGCCGTTATACTTTCTTTTGCCCGTCTCGCGGTTTTTGTTCCTTTAAACACCGGAGTGACATTTGTATTCACATTGTTGTTTGCAATCCTCGTGCAAAAGGAAAGTATCGGACCCTATGTTTGGTTAGGAATGACGGTGATTATGATAGGGGTGGTTATTATGAGCTTTGCAAAAAAGTAAGTTAAGTAGACAGTTAGGTGGAGTGTTTTCGATGTGCGTACCTGCACTTTATTAGGATATAAGACATCTATAACCGAAATTGCATCTACTTCTTATTAAATCTCAAAACACGTGAGTGGTACCTATGAAAAAAAAACAGATGGATTCCGCTGCTGTTGGTATTTGTGGTTGGGTTAACTGGTGTGATGTTTATTGGTGTGAAAACATATCAAGAAGCGCCCCCACGACCCAATTTTTCGCTGCCGAACGGTGACATCGCCGTAACACACGATGAAATTGTAGACGGTCAAGGAGTGTTTCAAAAGTATGCGTTGATGAACTACGGTTCAATGTTTGGTGATGGAGCAGGAAGAGGGAATGATTTTACCGCCGAAGCGCTCCACGTATGGTCAGTAGGTGTAAAAGAGTACTACCACCGGGAGATAGGCCGTAGGCAAGCGGATACTACGCAACAAAAGCTTTCGTGGGAACAGAAAAGTGCATACGCCCAGGCGCTTTGTGTGGCAGACATGAAAAAAACAGCTACGACGAAAAGTCAAACACTGTGACGCTAACTGAAGCGCAAAGTGTTGGACTGCAGGCCGTTCGCGAATTCTATCTTGAAAAGTTTCTAGGAAACATTCCAGAGTCGTTCAAGCCCTCCGGCTACATAACCAACCCTGCAGAAATTCGGCAGCTGACCGCATTTTTCGTTTGGGGTGCGTGGACGTGCTCTGCAGTGCGTCCGGGTGCTACGTACTCATACACGCATAACTGGCCGTACGATGAAGTAGCAGGCAACGTGGCCACCGGCCCAACGCTGTTTTGGAGCATGATTGGCGTGCTAGCGTTTGTATTGGGTTTAGGCGGGGTGATGTATATGTACGGTAGGTTCGACAAGGTAATGGGGCTTAGTGGATCAGAAGAATCAAGCCCGCTCCTATCCGAAAAAATGTTGGGTCAACTCGTGCCCTCCAAACTTCAACGATCAACGTACAAATACTTCACGGTAGCCTTAATTCTTTTTCTGTTGCAGTGTTTGGCTGGTGCCCTGACAATTCATGATTTTCTTGGATTTACCACATTTTTCGGCGTTGATATTTCCAACTCACTTCCAATCACCGTCGTCAGATCGTGGCATTTACAACTCGCGTTGTTTTGGATCACCTTGTGTTGGATTGGCGCTTCGATATTTGTGTTACCCTTGATTGCAGGCGAACAAAGCAACAAACAGCTTTGGCGGACAAATGTGTTGTTTTGGGTTTTAGTAGTGCTTGCTGCAGGCAGCCTGGTAGGCGAATACATGGGTCCTATGGGTCTGCTTGGCACCCTTTGGTACCTACTTGGCAACCAAGGTTGGGAGTTCGTCGAACTCGGTAAAGCCTGGCAAGTAGTGCTGTTTGCTTGCTTTGCCATGTGGGCGTACATTATGTGGAAAGGGGCTCAACCGTCACTTCGGAGTGGCCATAAATGGTCACTTCCAGTTTGGCTGTTCTATGCAATCCTATGCGTGTTGATTCTGTTCATTGCCAGTTTTGTGGCAACACCTAAAACAAATTTTGTCATTGCTGACTTTTGGCGCTGGATGACCATTCACATGTGGGTTGAAGCCTTCTTCGAAGTGTTTACTACCATCTTGGTAGCGAGTTTTATGGTATTAATGGGACTAAGTTCCAAGGCCTCGGCTGTTAGAGTAGTGTACATCAGCGCTATTCTTTTTCTTGGCTCAGGAATGATTGGTGTAGCCCATAATTTTTATTGGAATGCAAAACCAGAAATTACGCTTGCGTTGGGTAGCGTGTTCTCTACGCTTCAAACGGTACCACTTATGTTATTAACGTTAGAAGCTTGGAGGACGAGAAGTGAACCACTAGTTGCAATGCGAAAGCAACAACAGCTGTCAAACGTTCCATTCGTTTTTGCGCACACAGAATGCTTTCAGTTTCTATTAGCAGTGAATTTTTGGAATTTTATGGGTGCTGGTGTCCTTGGTTCCATTATCAATCTGCCCATCGTGAATTATTACGAACACGGTACCTACCTAACGGTAAACCACGGTCATGCAGCTCTAATGGGTGTGTACGGAAACCTTGCTATTGCAGCCATTCTGTTCTGTACTCGATATTTAGTACTTCCAGAACGATGGAACGTGCGGTCAATTCGCATGTCATTTTGGTCGATTAATATTGGATTGGCGCTTATGATAGTTCTCGACCTTCTACCACTGGGATTGACTCAACTGGTTGAAGTACTGTCAAATGGATTGTGGTCGGCACGCAGCGAAGTATTTGTAGCCTCAGTCCAGTTTCAAACTTTCAGTTGGATGCGGGCAATTGGCGGCGTATTGTTTGTCCTTGGCGGTGTTGTGCCGCTCCTTATGTTGCTCCTGAAGGGAAAGATTAAACCGGCAAGTTGATGTGATGAATTGTGATAACAGATCTTGGGAGGTTAATGAATCACTCCAATCAATCAACTCCATTTATCAATTCAAAAAATAATGACCCGAACCCTAATCGAACCTTTCAAAATTAAGACGGTAGAACCGTTACATTTTACTACAAAAGCAGAGCGCACTTCTCATTTAGACGCTGCATTTTTGAATCCATTCTTACTACGTTCAGAGCATGTGCTAATTGATTTGCTGACAGATTCGGGCACAACCGCTATGAGTTCAAAACAGTGGGGAGTGATAATGGATGCCGATGAAGCCTACGCCGGTTCAAAGAGTTTTTTCCGCTTCGAAAATCAGGTACGATTACTAACGGGATTTACTCACATTATTCCAACGCACCAGGGAAGGGCTGCGGAGAAAATATTGTTTTCTTTGGTAGGGGGCGAAGGGAAAATTGTACCGAACAACACTCACTTTGATACTACTCGAGCCAATGTTGAATATTCTGGTGCAAAAGCTGTTGACCTTTTGTATGACGAATCAAAGCGTACGGACCACTCAGCCCCCTTCAAGGGGAATTTAAACGTTGAAGCACTGGAAGAACTTATAAAGACTGAGGGTGTTGCAGCTATTCCAATCGTGATGATAACGGTCACAAACAATAGTGGAGGAGGACAGCCTGTTTCGATGGCAAATATTAAGGCGGTGCGGGAAATTTGTACTAAGTATGGCATTCCACTGTTTATAGATGCTTGCCGATTTGCCGAGAATTCTATGTTTATCAAAATGCGCGAACAGGGGTATGAGAATAGGACAGTGTTGAGCATTGCGCAGGAAATGTTTTTGTTGGCAGACGGGTGTACAATGAGCGCAAAAAAAGACGGAATGGTGAATACGGGTGGGTTTATTGCAATGAACAATTCAGATTTAGCTGAACGCGCAAGAACCATACTGATCGTCACCGAAGGGTTTCCAACATACGGTGGACTTGCTAGGAGAGATCTTGAGGCAATTGCAGTGGGTTTAGAAGAGGTAGTAAACGAAGATTATCTAAAGTATCGTTTGCGTACAGTGGAATATTTTGGAGAGCAACTGCGGACATTTGGCGTACCGTTTATTGAGCCACCGGGTGGGCACGCGATTTATTTGGACGCGAAAAAGTTTGCAACGCACATTCCACCTGAGCAATTCCCAGGGCAGTCAATAGCCTGTGCAATTTACATTGAGGGGGGAGTCAGGTCAGTTGAAATTGGGAGTTTAATGTTTGGCAAGTCAGACGAACATGGGCGCCACGTTGCACCTGAACATGAACTAGTTCGCTTGGCTATTCCAAGAAGGGTGTACACACAGAGTCACATTGACTATTGTATAGAGGTTATTGCAGATGTCTATGAAAAGCGATCTCAGCTTCAGGGTATGAAACTTACGTATCAAGCGCCATATCTACGGCACTTCACCGCCAAGCTTGAATATTTGAGTTGAGGTATGCCTCTATTCGCAGGCATCTATTAAAGTCATGACTTTTGCAGAATTCACATTCTCAAAAAACTGTTCGTTGATGGCAATCATTGGAGCTCCACCGCATGCCCCCATGCACTCAACCTCTTCGAGTGAGTACTTTCCATCTGCTGTGGTTTGGTTGTGGCCAACGCCAAGTTTTCCCTTAACGTCCGCGTACAACTCGGCGCCGCCTCTTAGCATGCATGATACGTTGGTGCACACTTGAACATGGTGGCGTCCCATTGGTTTTTTGTAGTACATTGTGTAGAACGAAGCAACTCCAAGAACATGAGCGTAGGGGAGTTCCATAACCGTTGCAACGGTTCGTAACACATCTTCCGACAGCCATTCCCATTTTTTTTGAGCCATCCATAGCACAGGCATAATTGCTGCCTTTGCGTCAGGATATTGAGACTTCAATTTTGTGATTTCGGAGAGTTCTTCCGTGCTGAAAGAATGCGTCATGACTGCCTCTGGGTGTTACAATACTGACAAAAATAAGAAGGTCGAACTTGCTAGCCTATCATTCGGCGCACAAATAATTTATTTCCTAACCAAATTCGAAACGCCGTTAGAACTTTGTGAGAAGTACTTACTCTAACGCGGCGGTTAAAAACACGAAATTCCGACAGCTCAATCTTTTCTAACAAGCGGTGATAGATGGCGTCCATAATCTCGGCAGCAACCATCGATGACCTTTCATCCGGACGCAGCAGGGTGCGCGCTTTGTGGTAATACTCACGTGCCCGACTGGCTTGGAAAGACATCAAATCAACAAAGCGTTCATTGTAAATCTCGCTCTTAAGGTCAGATTCGGAATATTTAAATCTATCTAAGTCCTCTAACGGCAAATAAATAAATCCTCGATCTTTATCAGCCTTTACATCCCGCAAAATATTTGTTAGCTGCAGAGCATATCCAAGATTGATAGCATAGTTGCGAGTTTCCTCATGCTTGTATCCAAAAATCTCAATGCATATCAGTCCAACTATGCTAGCTACAGCGTAGCAATATTCCTTCAACTCACCGAAGGTCTTATATCTCTTTTGGTACAAGTCACGTTCGCAGCCATCTATCAACGTTAGCAGATATTGCTTAGGTATTCCGAAACGCTGAACCACTTGTGCCAAGGGTGCGACTAATTTGCTTGTGGAAGAACCATCGTATACATTGTTTATCTCTAAACGCCACCAATTCAACCTATCCAATTTCAGTTGCACCTCAATGGGAGTTGCCGCCACTTCTTCGTCCACAATGTCATCAATACGCCTACAAAACGCGTATACCGCATTGATTGCGTGGCGTTCTTCACGTGAAAGGAAGGTGAACGAATAATGGAAACTCGTCGATCCTTGCGAGGAAAGAACGGCTGAATCTTCGGCCTTGTTATAGAAATGCGAACTCATGAAATTTTCCGCCAACTGCCGTTGACAACTCGAAATAGTATACGAAGATAATCAGTTCGTCTAATAGCGGGACGCTGGGTTGTAATTTTTGATCCAAGCTCCTGGCATAACTCAGTAACTCGAATGCCACCAGCAATAATGAATTTCAACTCCAATCTGAGTCGGAAATTCTTCACACTATTCACTACTCGTAGTCCGCTAACAAAAAGCCCCTTTGCAATTTCAATAGCTGCAGCGGCATCACCGGGATACGTTTTTCTACCACGCGCTAAATCAACTGAAGTGTCTTGCACGAAATTGATTATCTGCAGCCCCGTACAAATGTCGTTGCTAAATTTAATTGCACTTTCGCTTCCTTCGTCCGCAATTCGCAAAACTAGTTCACCAACGGGATTAGCACTCCGCGCACAATAGTCCATCACATCATCCCAAGTGTTAGGAGGTGTAAAAGTCACATCTTGTTTGAATGCACTGATAAGTTTTTGAAAGGGGCTAAGTGGTAGTTGTAGCTGAGCAATTGTTGCGTGCAGCGCCATGAATATTGGGTGGCCGTGAGTGTTTATAGTGCCAACTAAGGCCGTACCGATGAGATCTAAGGTATCCAGACGTGCTTTTGGGTCAGTTGTCCAAGGTTCATCTGCAACATCGTCGGCAAACCTTGCAAACGCATACACGGCGGTCACGTGTAAACGCATGCGAGCCGGTAAAAACCGGCTCGCAACTGGAAAATTTTCGTAGTGGGTTGAGGCAAGGTTCAAGCACCAAGCATATGCCTCAGTAACCGAGTAAACTTTCTCACGTCCACCGGATGACTCAATTAATTGTAGGACGTCCGGTTTCAAAAGATCTACTAATCACGATTGTTTCGTTTGTCAACCACATCGGCGTTCTCGCGAACTTTTTGGAACCAAGAATAATAGGCATTGCCACGAGCCTGAGCCGCAAGGTTTTGTGTCGCCGCAAGTTTGTCGTTTTTAAAGGCATTCATGTCAGCCTCAACTCGTGATTGAGGTGCTACAACAAACCAAGCGCGTTCGCCACGAACTGCTTTGCTAACTGACCCCACAGGGGTGCTAAACGCTGCTTGAGTTGCAACGTATTCGCCGCCATACCCCTGAAGCTGCCCATTGTTCCGACACTGAGTCATTGTCTTTACTTCCAGAGTAGTGTCTACAGAACTAACACCCAACAATGAACCTGCCGACTGTGCTGAAGCTGCAATACTCTCAGCCATTCCCTTTAGTGCGTCTAACTTTTTAGCTTTCATAAGCTTCGACGTTATTTGATCCTTAACATCTTCAAGTTGTTTTATTCCAACTTCGCGAGTTTCAGAGATCTGTGCTACTACAATTCCGTAATTCTTAACATCTTTTCGCAAAACTGCACCTTTTTCATTTTCAAAGGCCCAAGACATTAGTTCACGTGAACTGAGAACTGGAGTCTGATTATTGAAGAAAGGAGACTCTGTTGATTTCATTTTAAGTGATGCTAAAACTGAATCAAATGGAGAGCCGTCTTCAATTTGCTTTGCAGTCTGAGCAGCTTTTGCAATTATCTGCTGCTTTGTTCCTGAAGAAATACTAGGCTTGATTTTAATTTCAGAATACTTCAATTCGACGTTTTGACGGTCAGTGACTTTAATTATATGGTATCCAAACTGAGATTCAACTGGACCAACCACTTCGCCAATAGACGCTGCAAACGCTGCTTCCTCAAATTCTTTTACCATTCGGCCTTTTCCAAAATATCCCAGATCGCCCCCTTGAGCAGCCGATCCCGGATCTTTCGAAAATTCTGTTGCTAAGGCACCAAAGTCTTCGCCTTTTTTCGCTCGACCCATTACCTTGTTTGCCACCGCTTTAGCAGAGTCCTTGTTCGTTCCAAAATTTATCAGGATATGGCTTGATCTTACGGTCGGATTCACGCCTTCTCTGCGTTCGTCCAAACGCAGGTATACAATACCATCGCCCACGTTCAGTGGACCAAAAACGTCTTTTGGCGTGAGGCTCTGAAGAATAGTTAGTGTACTGGGGTCCAAGTCATTAGCACTTTTAAAATCGAAACTCTCGCCATTCAAGGCATTCATTTCGACATTGAAAACTGAGTCTTTTTGCTCTACTGTGACTAGCGCCGAAAAGGCAGTTTGCAACCGAGCTGAACGTTTGGTAGCATTGGCCGTATCCTTCGCACTTGCTAATTGAGGAAAAATCGCATACTTGATTTTTCTTGCGGGTTTCTGTTCGTAATACTGTTTGTTTAAGTCGTAATACTTCTGAATTTCCTCGTCCGATACTTTAACCGCGTCGTCTGAAATCCGATTAATATCCAAGGCTACAAACTGAACATCTGTTGTGGAGTTGTTCAACTTATAATCCAATTCAACATGAGTTGGCGAAATATTCGAAGCACAAGCACCTATGGCAGCCTTTAAAGCTTCTTCAAGCTTCTGCGTGCGTAAGCCATCAGCGATCTGAATTAGCATTTTTTTCCAATTGGCCACTTCGCGAGCTACATCCTCGGCAGGCATTCCTTGCTGAGCGTACAACTCTCCAATTTTATCAGGGTTTGTAACGAGGTCTTGATAAAAAGCTTTTCGGAATTTTCCGGTGGAATCCTTGAAAAATTGCAATTGTTCGGATGGGTTTAGAACCATTGCATCGATCAATTCTTGTTTGCTAACATGAAGACCCATCTTTGTTGCTTCTTGACTTCGCAGAACTTCGTTGATCATTTCGTCGAAGATTTGTTGACGGACTTGTTCATCGTCAATCTCTTGGCCAGGGTTTTGTGAGCGCTGATTTTCAATCACATCTCGCACTCTGGTTTCGAAATCTGCAAGTGAGATTTCATCCCCATTTATCTCCGCAACTACGATCTGCTCGGCAGACCTTCGGGCATCGCGGGAGCCTTGGCAGCTTGAATCTTGAATAACCATAAAGGCGATAAATAACACGCCTACTGTCGCCAGAAAATACGGGCTTAACTGTCGGATCTTTGTAATGGCACCCATGGGTGTCGTAACTCCATACTACTGAATAGCTTAATACTTAGTTTTTGTTGCCTTACGGCGAAACCACAAAGATACGAAAGGGGGCTGACGTAGTTTTGCAAAATGGAAACAAAAATTGACGTCCGGCAATTGCGGCTGGAAATAGTGCCAATTGACTGCGTAATCCTGCACGAAGAATCCGATCCACACCGTGTTAATCGTTTGGATGGTTTGATCTCACAGTCGTCTATATTGCGTAACCCGCCTATCGTAGCAGAAGCGGGCGATGGCGAGTACGTTGTTCTTGACGGAGCCACGAGGACTACGGCGATGAGAAACAGGAAAATCCCACATATTGCGGTGCAAATTGTACCATACGGCACCAAGTCGGCCGCGATTGGGTCATGGTACCACGTTTTAAAGCCAAATCTGGCAAAAGACGTCATTAACTATATTCAACAACACCATTTCCCCAAATCAACGGTAAGCGTCGAAGCGGCGAGAGAGTTGCTAGTTAGTGGTGAAGCGTGTTTAGGTATAACCACCAGCAAAGTTGAGGCTGTAGTTTTGCTTAGTCCAGGTGAACGAACTTTGGAGGAGTATGCAGCTACGTTAAGACAGGTGGTGACCATATACGGTGGTGCCGGTGAAATTCACCGGATTGTAAATGAAGACTTAATGGAAGTTGTTAGTAAAAAGGAGCCGGGTGCCGGCGTGGTAATGTTCCCAACGTTCACTCCAACTCAAATTATTCAGTTTGCAAAATCAAAGAATGTGTTGCCTGCTGGAATAACTCGACACTTAATTTCCGGCCGCGCGTTAAATGTAAACGTGCCAATTGAGCTTATGATGAATAATTTGTCGACAGAAGAAAAAAATGTATGGTTGCAGTCATGGATCACAGAAAAAGTAATGAGCAAAAAAGCTCGATTTTATCACGAATCGGTGTTTGTTTTTGATGATTAAAATTGGAAATTATTCAGTCGATGTAATTGAGTCGGGCCGTTTTGGTTTAGATGGCGGAGCAATGTTTGGAGTTGTTCCCAAAGCGTTGTGGGAACGATCGTATACAAAAGCCGACGAAAAAAATAGAATACCAATGGCGGCAAAGGCATTGTTGCTGCGGGATGGCACAAATACGATATTGGTCGACACCGGAAATAGTCCATTTATGTCAGAGAAAGAACAGTCCATTTATGGAATTTCTTTCGATCAATTTTCAATTGAAAGGTCGCTTGCCGGCCTTGGAATTTCAGCTCACGATGTTACACATGTGCTGCTCACACATCTCCACTTTGATCACGTGGGTGGTGCTGTTGTGACTAACGATGACGGTTTGTTTCCGCGATTTACAAATGCGAGATACATTGTTCAAACCGAGCACTTCCAATATGCTCAGGACGCTACGCCAAAGGATAGAGCCTCATTCATAGCAAGTATGTTCATGCCTTTAGAAGAACATAAGGTTTTGGATTTGGTGGAGGGCGAGACCGAGGTGTTCGACGGCATTTTTGTTGAGCGCGTTTACGGGCACACAAAGGCCATGCAAACTGTTCGCATCACAAGTGGTAACAAAACACTTTTTTATCCAGCCGATCTGATGCCAACTGGAGCCCACGTTCCCATAGCTTATGGTATGGCCTACGACAATTTTCCGTTAACTACACTTTTGGAAAAACAAAAGTATTTGCCGAGGATTATTGAGGAAGAATGGATAGTAGTTTTCGAGCACGATGCGTTGCGGCAGGCAGCACGTATTGTCCAAGGAGTAAAGGGTCCACAACTTTCCGACGACATTATAATTACCGAATATGATAACTGATCGTCCAGCCATTATGGTGGGTGGAAAAGAATACGTCAGAGTTTGTAAAAGCATTGAAGTGTCAACACGAAGCCCCCTTCACATCGAGTTTGAAATTGAACACGATGTAGCATTTTTTAGGATGGAAAATGTGGTGTACGCTATTTCAAATGTATGCCCGCACAAACGCGCTTCTGTTTTATCAACGGGCTTTGTGGATGGTGCAGTGGTTACGTGCCCATTGCACGGCAGGAGATACAATGTGGTAACCGGTGAGAATTTGACGCAAGGCAGGGGCGTTTCTACCTATCCGGTTTTAGAGTTGGATGGCTACGTTTGGATTAACATTCATGGGGCAAGCACTCCAGTAATCACGCCATGAAGTAGAGTTGTAGAACCAATTTGAATGAAAACTGCGGTGGCCGGTCCGTATGCAATTCCGGTTTCAGATGCTCCAACCATGGCTGCAGCAGCTTCACCCAGGACAGGTGAATGACCAATAATCAAAAGTGTTTCTTGTTCGGTTCCGAATTCCCGAATCACACTCAATAAGTCTCGAGAACTCCGCTCTGCACCTAATCGTGCATCGATGTTTGGATTCTTGTCGAAATAGCTGGCAGTTTGAATTGCTCGTAAATACGGACTGCATACGACTGTCATCGGTTGCTTTGTAAAGCAGCGAACGGCGTCGAACATTTTAGACGCTTCTATCTTGCCGTGATCCGTTAGTTCACGTTCTTTGTCAGACTGACTTCGAGCTTTCGAGGCCGCCGTGGCGTGTCTTAACAAGATAATATCAATAGCCATTAATGTACTATGGTTAAGTGGACGTATGTTCCGGGTGCGACGGAAGAGTCGGGAACCGGATTTTGTTTTAGCACGGTGTTAGGGCTAAAAGTGCCGCTATTCGTGGCAGTGATTGTACCTAACACTAGACCAGACTCCGTAAGAGCTCGTTCTGCTTCTGACATAGACAAACCTACAACATCTGGAACTAAAATTCCAGATCTACCACGGCTCGCCGTAACCGAGATGGTGGTGCCGCTTGTCACATTCGCCCCGGATGGAGTGCTTTGGCGCAGAACCTTGTCGGCACCAATCGAGTCGTTAAATTCAAATTCGACATTGCCCAATAACAAACCGGTTCTAAATAAAGCTAGTCGGGCATCTCGAATACTCAAACCCTCAAGCACAGGGACACGAATTTTTTCAAGACCTTGGCTTACCGTCAAATAAATTCTTCTGCCCGGATTAACATTTGCACCTGCATACGGAAGCTGACTCATTACCTGCCCCATCGGGATCGTACTGGAAAACTGTTCGATTGGTGGCATCACTTGCAGTCCACGGTCGAAAAGACGCTGTTTAGCGTCTTCAAAATCAATTCGCACTACACTCTGCACTGTAATTGTATCGGATTGTCGTACAATTGTGGGCAGAAGCCATTGGTCAATTAAAATTCCAATTGCGGTGATGCTGGCCAATACCAGCAAAAGCATCGAGATTACTCGTCGCCATCCAGGTAATTCTGACTTCGTTTTTGACTGCATCCTTCAAATATATTTGACTTAGATGAATCACGACTATAAAAGTATTCTAAAAAGTGTAGGCGAGGCCCAGTTACTGGTTCTCACCACGCATGTTAATCCAGACGGCGACGCTATAGGTAGCGTGCTTGCCATGTATCATGCACTAACCTGTGCCGGTAAGATCGTGCGGGTAATTTTACCTTCGGCAGCCCCACCAAATTTGCAATGGATGCCGGGAGCTGATGTTTTAGAAGTGTTTGAACCATCCCACGAAACACTCATAGCTAATGCGGACGTGGTGGTAGTCATGGACTTAAACGATGTTACAAGACTAAAGGCTTTGGGTTTAGCTGTTTCAAAAACGAGTGCCGTTGTTGTGAATATTGATCACCACACATTTCCCAAAGATTTTGCGGCCGCTCAATGGATAGACACTGATGCAGCTGCGACGTGCGCGATGTTGGATGGCTTCATCAGAGAACTTTTTGAAAATTCGAAGGTCCACCCAGCCCCTTTTCAATTAGAAAAAATTGCAATGTGTTTGTACGTGGGGATAATGACCGATACGGGGTCGTTCCGGTTTCCACGCACCACGGCCGCCGTCCACAGAATTGTTGCCCGCCTTATTGAGGAAGGGGCTGACCCAGTAAAGGCATACGAACTAATAATGAACACGTCAAGTCCTGCGCGGACCAAATTACTTGGCAGCGCGCTTTCCAGTCTAGAATTTTACGAGGATGGAAAACTGTGTATTATGACGATAAACGTGAATCAATTCAAAAAATCGGGTTGCTCGGTGGCGGACCTCGATGGATTTGTACATCATGCTACTGCGAGTGCGGGAGTTCTAATTGGGATTCTCATAGTGGAACTTGAAACAGAAATAAAATGCTCCCTACGTTCGAAGGGAGCATATCATATTCGTGGTATTGCAGCCAAGTACGGCGGGGGAGGTCACAACTATGCATCAGGAGTCAGGATGGTTGGGATTGCCCTGGACGTTGTCCGAAGGAACCTAATTGAAGATTGTATTAGCGAACTAAACCATTAAGTGATGTCGCGATTATCGCTACACCCTGGGAGATAAGATCTTCAGTAATGTTTAATGCTGGACGGAATCGGACACTCTTCGAACCACTTCCTACAAGAAGAATTCCGTTTTTATAAGCTTCCTTCAGGAAGGCATTCCGGATTTCAGTTGATTCCATGTCGAAAGCTCGGTATAGTCCGAGTCCTCTGATATTGCTAATCGTGCCAGGAGCATACTTCTCCGCTAGTTGTTCAATGGATGTATGCAAAACCTTGCCCATTTGTTTTGCGTTGTTAACAAGGTTTTCTTCGGCAATAATCTCAAGGTATTTTGTGGATCGAACCATGTCAACCAAGGAACCGCCCCAGGTGGAATTGATTCTGCTTGAGGTATGAAAAACATTGTTTGGAACATCGTCTATTCTATCGGAAACGATAATCCCGCATACTTGCATTTTTTTGCCAAAGCACATTATGTCTGGATTTACCCCAATTGCTTGGTGTGCCCACCACTCGCCGCAAATGCCTACTCCAGTTTGAACTTCATCAAAAATCAGCAGGGCATCGTTTGCATCAGCTAATTCTCGCAATTGTTGCATGAATTCAGTGCGGAAATGATTGTCGCCCCCTTCGCCTTGAATTGGCTCAATAATTATTGAACAAATGTCATCTGGGTTATCTCGGAACGCTTGCTTTATTTGTTCAACTGCAACTTTCTCACTCTGAATCACGGTTTGCAACACTTCATCTGTCAATGGGAACGATAAATACGGGTTGGAAATCCTTGGCCAGTTAAATTTTGGGAACAGCGCTGTTTTAGTTGGATCGGTGTTTGTGAGTGACATTGTATAACCCGATCTACCATGAAAGGCCTCTTTGAAATGCATTACCTGGTGTCCGCGTTCTTCCGTGATTCCCTTGGCGAAATTTTTCTTGACCTTCCAATCAATAGCCGTCTTTAGGGCATTTTCAACAGCCAAGGCCCCACCATCAATGAAAAAACCGTATTTGAAATGCTTAGGAACGGCTAATTCAAAAAACGTCTTAACAAAGGTTGCATACTCCGTATTGTATATATCTGAGTTAGAGGGCTTGTTTACAGCAATCTTGCCCAAATACTCAACAAACGCCGGGTCTACCATTTTCGGGTGGTTCATACCTATTGGCATGGAGGCGATACAAGTAAAGAAGTCTAAGTATTCTTTGCCTGTCCTAGCCTCGACATACCAAGAACCATGACTTTGTTCAAGATCAACTACATGGTCGAAACCGTCAATCAACATGTTTTTGCGGAGCGTATTAAGGGTTTCGGCGGGTTTAACTTCAAATTTAGGATGGTAGGTGCTGGCAGTAGTTTCAGTCATTTTAACTCCTCAGAAATGCATTTATTCCAGAAAATTATCTGGTTAAGTCATCAAAACTACGGATTTCGGGATGCATGGATTGTCGCATTGACGTTAGATTTTTAATAATTGGTCGATGTTACGGCTGCTTTTTTTGGTATATTCGACAGTTCTGAGGTAGTACTTCAAACGGCAAAAGCGTACAATAAATTTCAATAATGGTGGTAGGAGTCGCAATGACAGAAGACTCGCGTAAGGCGAACTCGAGTAAGGCGAATTTAAAATCAAGTGCCCAGCACTATGTGTTATTCTTCGCGTTAGTCGCGATTTTTTCATTCGTATCATTTAAGTATGTGATACCTGCGGGAGTGAGAGGCGGAGTTTTGGCTCTGTTTGAGCCGCACGATGAACGCCAGAGGGATGCGTTCCATGAAGTAACTGATCACGTGTATGCCGTTGTGAATGAACGGTTTACAGGTATGGTTGCTGATGATGCCGGCCTGAAGCAGTACATTAAAACTGACTATATATTCGACTTCTCGTCGATGGATAGAACCGAACGAAAAGATGGCTATACCAAAAGCACTGGCGAGTGGGTGGTTAAGGCGAATGGCGAAGGTGGACTAGGCGAATCGGCTATCATTCTGGAGCCCGTTATTGGTTTTGCCGTACTATCGTTTGCATTTGGTTTTACGATGGCAATCTTCTTAACCTTCTTTTTACCAGGTTCTATTGGATTCATGGCCCAAAAAGTCGATAGGGAGATTCACCATACGAAGTCAAAAATCCGACTTCAAACAGGTTTTTCAGATGAAGTTGTTGATCTGCTAGTTATGCCTGATGGCGACCTGAAATTACTGGAAGCCCATCAAGTCCGCTCTGCTTTTAAAGTTGTGTGGGAGAGAACATCTACTGAGAACGAGGACACAGCCAAAGCCCATGGCAAGCGCCTAGTTAGATTCGACGACGTGTTTAATAATGAAATCGACATCATTGAGTATAGAACAGAAGTATTATACCTACGTATTAAAGAGTTTTTCTCTGATTTCGTTCTTAAAGAGATTGTTGATACCACTCAGGGTATCGGCTGGTCACGTAATAGAGCCAAATTTTTTGGTGGCTTAAGATTGTATATGTCTCACCACTTTACAGAGAAGTATTCTAACAACGTTACTGGTCTGGCATACGGCGGAGCAGCGATCCTTATCGTTATCATTGGTATTCGCGGTTTGAAATTTATCCCAGCAACGAAGCCATCGTTGATTCTTGCATCAATTTCTCTAGAGGGAACGATGCTTGCACTCCTCGCGTTCGCACTTATGTATACTGAAGAAGAGGAACGTATGGACAAGTTGATGAAGAAAATGGAAGACGCGAATAAAAATCAACTTGAGACTATGAAGGACGTAAGCGAAGACATGCACAAAATGGCCGACGCGCTTGTTGGTGAAACCTCAGAGATTATCAAGAAAAAGGTTGAATTGGCAATTGCGGATGCTTTGGCTAGTGATGAGAATATAAAGAAAGTTGTTTCTGACAAGGTGGCCGAAAAGATAATTATAGCCATGCGTCAAGCGTTCCCACCCGCCCGTCAGTAAACGTAACTTCACACAATAAGCGTAGTCATAGCGTCGTAGTACTAACCGTGTTACGACGCTTTCTTTTTATGTGAGAACCCCCAGCTTGAAATTTGCCATACTATTAACTGTCTCCTCGCTAATGCTACCATTTGCGCTGCATTCGCAGACGGTAAGAGTCAACTCTGGCGAATATGGCGCTTCTGTTGTTTGTAAGGGGCTTTCCCAGCACATACGTATAGAGCCAAGTTCCACTGGTGGCCTTCCAACGCTCGCGATTAAACTACCCGACGCCCTTCCAGCGGCTGATCCCGAAAGCCCGTTTCAAGAATTGTTCATCAAACTTGCCGTTCAGGACACACACCGGCTTGCCTGCGCGCTTCATGTTACGTCATGGAAGCTAGTTGCAAATCTGAGTAAGTCAGTCGCAAACCAAAGCGAAATTGCCTCGATAAAGTACATTGGTTCTAAAGCTTGGAAGCCATACGCCACAGTTCGAGTTGTACCATTTAAAGTAACAAACGGGTGTGTTTTTGTTGCCGACACTTTTACCGTTGATGTGACCTGGAAAATTGGCCCGACCAAATCACTATTTGCTCAGCCAGTAGTGGTTGAAAATTCGTGGTACCAGCCAGAACAGCCACACGTAAGAGTAAAAACGCGAATTGATGGGGTTGCGAAAATCGAATCGCAGAAAGTGATAGCCGCTCAACCAAGATTGAACGGAGTACTGTTGAATGAGTTGGCACTTTTCTACAAAGCGCATGAACAACCGATTGCAATTTTCGACGCAGACAATGACGGAAAATATGGTGTGAACGATGTGATCGTTTTTGCAGGAAAACATGCAACGGGTGACTCAACCTGGCTTGATTTGTACGACACGACCGCTGTGTTCTTTTTAACAACCCGAAGCGTAGGAGAACGGAAGCGTTTAACTCTATTTGATGGTCAACCAACTCCAACGGATTCGATCAGTGATTTGTTGATTACTAACAGATACGAACGCGACTCAGGTTACTACCACTTGGGAACGGCTAGAAATATTTTATACTCAGAATTTAATTCTGATATAGCCCCCTTCGAAGGATATTATTGGTCGCAAATGAAGGCCGATGCTAACAAAAGCGAAAAGTTTTCATTTAGGCTTTGTCCGAAGGAGAATTCCACGTTAAAAATCACGGCTGATTATGTTTCCAGTAGTTATGCAGATAAGTATAAGCCGAATTCTCGCGCAGAATTGAGTGTAAACGGGCTTACCACGGCGTCGCTTGAAACTGATACCGTTGGCAGATACAGCTTTACCAAGGCTGTGGGTTTTGGTGAGTACGGAATGGGACTACAGTCTATAAAGTTTTTTGCACCTGGAATAGTGAAGCATTTAGGTAAGCAAGATTACGTGTCGGATATTTTACTTGACGGATTTGTTGTAGAAGGTCAGGCAATGACTGTTTTAGACAGCGGAAGAATTGCCGGCACGATTCGAGCAACTACTACACCCGTTCGCCTTGACGTAATGAATAGTCGCAGTGGCGGGGGATATGTTATCGACACAACAAATTCTCGTATTTACAGACTATCGGTGACCTCCGGCGCAACAACTATTCAAGCAAGTCTTACGCCTCCTGATATTCATACTTTGACGTCTCCTTTGGAAACCTCGTACATGAGGGCAGCCGTAATTATCAACGACACAGAAGTTGTATTCGATTCCGTAGCCGGCTACTTTTTGGCTTGGAAAGAACAAACAAATAGCGGAGTGGTTTCTGCAACGTACTCCAACGCAACTGAGGTTCAACAAGCAGTTCAGAATCTTCCAGTAGGTGTGGCATTCGCAATTGGGAACGTTGGACGTAGCAGTAGCAGTGGTCTGGCAAGTGCATTGCAACAACGTGGGACTACAATACCTGATGCAAAGTTCTGGGTGGCTGGAGTTCTAGAGAACAAACTATCAAAGAATTTCGGTAATAATAGTTTTGGAGCATTGGGCATTTTGCTGACAAGTAGAGGTTCTACCGCTACTACCATATTGCCCCCTAACAATTCATTTTTTGGTTTTGTTGCAGATCTAAACGGAATTGAAAATGCGAGAGTTGAGCCTTCGTCATTGTCAAATCTTCAGGTAGATAATCCTCAAGCAGATGTGATATATGTAACTCACCGTGAGCATATAGATGAGACGAAACGCCTAGCGGCACATCGTGCAAAAATGAGTTCTGTAACAACACGAATTGTGGATGTGGATCAAATAATCGATGAGTTTGGAACTGGTCACCGATCACCAGACGCGTTGAGAAATTTCCTACGTGCATATTATGTGGCAGCGCCTGAACCTAAACCAACTACACTGCTTTTGGTGGGCAACGCAACGTGGGATCCGCGAATTGCAATTCCGAAAGGAAATGCAAATTCCCGCAGACCAGATCAAGTACCAACGTATGGAAGACCGTCGAGTGATTATTGGTTTGGCTTATTGGATGACCCGACTGATTACGCAATGCCTGAACTTGTGGTTGGCAGAATTCCTGCCATTACCCGGTCTGAGAGTAAGGCCGTTGTAGACAAAATTATTAGCAATGACACTACAACGTATCAACCATGGATGCGCAAATTTCTGTTTGTTGGCGGTGGAAGTAGTCAAGAAGGACTGTGCTCGATTTATAAGGATATATTGAAAGATCCTTTCAATACGGGGATAACCTATGTTGATCCGCCGTTGTGTTTGGACTCTGTTACCTTGTGCAAACCAGAGGCACCTCCGAATGCCGGGTATTTGCTTAAACAAACTATCAATGCCGGTGTGCAGTGGATGAACTACATAGGCCACGGGTCCACCGATGTTTTTGATATTACCGGGTGGGATGCAAACGAGCTTAATAACGAAGGTAAATACGGCGTGCTGGCAACCTATGCTTGTCAGACTGGAGCCTTCAGCAATCCCAGTACACTCTCAAAAAATGCTCAGTATTTAATTGAACCCGGAAAGGGTTTTGCGGCAGCCGTGGGAGGCACTGGTTGGGCATATATCCAGACAATCGGCTTTTTACATTATCGGATTCACGAAACCATTCGCAATACGTCAAAGAGATCAATCGGTGATATTATTTACGAAGCAAAAGTCAATTTTGCATCGCGTGGAGATCAAGATGGTGTAAACACCGTGATGCAGTATTGCATACTTGGTGATCCTTTGATGAGGATCGAAATCGACACTGTGGTTGACGTTATGTTGCGTGCCAGTGACGTTGAAATACTGACTACAGATGGAAGCCGGCAATTGTCTGAAAGTGATTCAATTGCACTAGTGAATGTGAGAATTCAAAACCGTGGTCTTGGCACCGAGTCGGCGTTTCCGATTGTACTGCAAAGACGTTACAAAGGGGAAACTGATACCTTGGTTGAGAACGTGAGTGGTATTTGTAAGGATGGGTACGTTCAGTTTACGTTAGCTATCAGCGACATGGTTGGGGAGCACCTAGTTTCGATTGTTGCCGACCCAATGCGAGTACTGAATGATGATTCCTCTAACAATTCCGTAACACTCGTATTCAGTGTATTCGCAAAGGGTGCGCTGCATCTTGAACCAATGCCATACGGCGAGATAAGTAATACGGCTCCGCACATCCGCATGATAGATGGGTTGTGGGATGCCGAGAATAACGAGACCAAGGTCACGTTCTATCTTACCAAAAAACAGGATTTGAGTCAGTTGATTATTCAATCGAGTAGCGATGAGGTGATTCGTGACCAGAGTATCGCAACGTGGATACCAACATTTGGTCAGGGCCTGCCAAAGGGTCCTGCGTGGCTTGCTGCGAATGTGTACAGTCCCGCTACCAACGATACCTCGGCTATGGTCTGGGTGCCTATTATCATTGGCGAAACAAATAGTTCTAATGCCGATGTGCGAGCTGAACGCATGTTGGAAATCACACCGGAAAATGTGGAATTCGATTCCATCTCGAAAACTCAACAGCTAGTTAAGAAGGTTCGAAATATTTATGTGCGTGCAAGCGGCATAGGTCCCAGCGGTGATGGAACAGATTCAACACTGCAGTTCACGATTGGAGATGTGCAGTACATTTCAAATCAGTTTTTTCGGGGCATCAACGTAGTTCTCATTGATTCGAGAGATACTGTGCCTCGGTTGATTCGTAGATACGACACCTATTTCGATCCGGATAACACCGAAGGTTGGCACAACGGAACCAGTAAGGCTTTGATAAAGTTTTTGCGTGATTCGGTTCTTGCAACTGACAACGTTTATATGTTCACATGGCTTGAGTCTGTTACCGGATTTATAAAGGATACAACGCTTGCCGAGTTTCAGGAAGTGATGCACGAATACGGATCTGCTTTTGTTGATTCACTTCGTGAGTCCTCTTCATGGTTATATGTTGGCCGCAAAGGTATAGCAATAGGTGCAGCAAACGAAATTTGGAAGAATGCTCCCGATAGGGATGTCGTGCTAAATGAACCGCATACTTTTATTAGGACTCAGGGCACCGTGGCTACAGAGTGGATTGGCCCGGCTAGAAAATGGGAAAGCGTTGAGTTCGACAATTCAGAAACCGGTTTGCACGCATCAATTTTTGGAAGGCGTGAAGATGGTCAAGTTGATTTCGTAGACAGTATGCCAGCTGGACTGAAGATTTGGAACGCCGCAGATAAATTGAGCCCATACAAGTTTTTAAAACTTGAGTGGAAATTGAACATCGAAAATTTGTTCGACCCATTACCCTTCATTCGGGGTGCAAAAATTAAGTATGAGCCGGCCGATGAATGGATTGTAGAAGAAAGTTCGATACAGATCAATCCAAGTGAGGTGCTTCGCGCCGACACAGCAAGCTTGAATTTCGAAATTAAAAACGCTCGCAAATTGCAATCTGCACTGCCCATCGATGTAACAATCAACGTGAGTAGTCCAACGCCAGATCAAAGCGCGTACCTGTTTGCCATTCCATTGCGAGCACTAAACTCGGAAGAAGTGCTACCAATCTCTACCAGTCTACCCTCAACCTTAGCGTCGACCAATGCCAAGGTATTAGTCAAGGCAAACACTTCCAACCAACCTGAAATGTATGGGCACAACAATCAGGAATTCGGAGTGTTTCGGGTTACCGAAGATACCATTCCGCCGACCATACAAGTGAAGGCCGATAATATACTGGTTACGGTAGGGGGCTATGTGCGCCGAGAACCTAGGCTCGAAGTAATCGTACGTGACAATTCCAAACTGCCGGTAAATGATTCTTCTAGGCTGGTTGTGTTTATCAATGGCGACCGAATCAAATCATCAACAAGTACAGATTATGAGTTCTTCGGTACCGCAGCTGCCCAACTCAAATTCAATGATAATAGCGTACGGTCGGCCATCGTGTTTAGATACAAGCTGGAAGATGGTCAGAATAATTTGGTGGTCAGAGCCACAGATGCCACGCAAAATTCCGCCAGCATTGAACCCGAGCTATATGTTTCGGTCAACAACGGTTTTGGGGATTTAAGCGTAAATCCTAATCCTTCAAATGGTCCTGTGACATTTAATGTGGAACTGATTGGCTTATCTGAAACAACAACCTCAAACATTCTGATTCATGACATGCAGGGTCGGCACATTCAAACACTGGAGTTCGATGCGCACATAGGTTCGAATTCGGTGCTTTGGGACGGACTAAATGAGCGCGGACAGTCGATAGGGCAAGGGATGTACGTATTTCGGGTAACCACATTTAACCCAAACGGGGAGCCCCTTGCCAACCTAGTTGGAACGATATTTATCCTGCATTAAACCCTTAAAAGTGTCGATTTTTTTCCGTATTTTTGAAGCTTCAATGAGCGCTCAATTTCAACATAGCGCCATCCACTGAAGCTCACCTAGTTAGGGAAATAGCTCTGTTAAACGAAAAGATTTTACCCGTCATGATGGAAGACGAGATGCGCGATTCGTATCTCGATTATTCCATGTCAGTTATTGTTTCACGCGCTCTGCCGGATGTTCGCGATGGTCTGAAACCCGTACACCGCCGTATACTCTACGCTATGTACGAGCTTGGGATGTCGCCCAATCGTCCGTACAAAAAGAGTGCTCGTATTGTTGGTGAAGTTCTAGGAAAGTTTCACCCGCACGGCGATAGCGCTGTATACGACGCCATGGTTAGGCTTGCCCAACCCTGGTCTATGCGTTACCCCTTGGTAGATGGCCAGGGAAACTTCGGATCGATCGATGGTGATTCTCCCGCGGCGATGCGTTACACCGAGACTAGGATGTCTTGGCTAGCAACTGAAGTTTTGCGTGACATTGATAAAAACACGGTCGATTTCAAATCGAACTTCGACGATTCACTGCAAGAGCCTACTGTTCTGCCTACGGTTTTGCCAGCCTTGCTGGTGAATGGTGCAAATGGAATTGCGGTTGGAATGGCAACAAATATTCCGCCGAATAACCTGCGTGAAATTGGTGCCGGTATTGAGGCCGTGATACGTCAGCCAGATATCACAAATGAAGAGTTGCTACAGTATGTAACTGCACCAGATTTTCCTACTGGTGGAATTATTTACGGGTACGAAGGTGTTAGAAGCGCTTACACTGCCGGTCGGGGCAAGATTCAGGTTCGTGCTAAGGCTTCAATTGAGACGAATAAGCTGAACCGTGAGAGCATTGTAATTACTGAATTGCCATACCAGGTTGGTAAGGCAAATCTGATTGAGAAGATTGCCGACCTTGTTAAAGCGAAAAGTCTAGAAGATATTTCTGACATTCGCGATGAGTCAGACCGCGATGGAATGCGCATCGTAATCGAATTGAAGCGTGATGCAATTCCTATGGTTGTGTTAAATAATCTGTATAAGCACACTCAAATGCAGGTGACCTTCGGTTGCATTTTGCTTTCGTTGGTTAACGGACGCCCTCGAATCTTGACTCTTAAAGAGATGATCGAGGAATTCGTAAAGCACCGCAATAACGTAATTATCCGTCGGACAAAATTTGAACTAGATGCCGCTGAAAAGCGTGCCCACATTTTAGAAGGTTTCATAATTGCGCTAGATAACATTGAAGAAGTTATCAAGACAATCCGAGCTTCTAAAGACGCAGCCACAGCTTCCGAAAGATTGCAAAAGCAGTTTGGTTTGAGCGAAATTCAAGCCAAAGCAATTCTTGACATGCGTTTGCAACGTCTTACCGGACTTGAGCGCGAGAAAATTCAAGCTGAATACCGTGAACTGATTGAAACAATCGAACGACTTCGTGGAATCTTGGCTTCGCCAGAATTGCAAATGCAAATTATTCTGGAAGAACTTAGAACCCTTGTTGAAAAGTATGGCGATGAGCGTCGCACGCAAGTAGTGCATGATGCACGTGACTTCACTCTTGAAGACATGATTGCCAACGAAGAAGTAATTGTCACGATTTCACACAATGGGTACATCAAACGCACCCCTGTTACTACGTATCGCCGTCAGCATAAAGGCGGGCGTGGTGTTAGTGGAGCTGGAACGTATGATGATGATTATGTAGAAACCGTGTTCAGAGCCTCAACCCACCACTACTTGTTGTTCTTTACGGATCTCGGTAGAGTGTACAGGGTTAAAGTGTACGATATCCCAGAGGGCTCACGAAACGCCAAGGGCCGTTCACTAGCCAACGTTATCCAAAAGCAAGCTGATGAAAAAGTAACGGCATATTTAGCTGTTACAGATTTTGATGTTGATGACTCGTACATTTTCATGGCCACTAAATTGGGTACGGTCAAGAAAACCGCCGTTCGAGATTTTGCGAATGTGCGTGCAAATGGAATCATCGCTCTTGGCTTGAAAGATGATGACAGATTGATTGCTGCAAGGTTGACCGATGGTAACTACAACATTTTGATCGGCGCGAGCAACGGAATTGCCGTCCGTTTCCATGAAACAGACGTTCGAAGCATGGGTAGAACTGCCGCCGGTGTTCGTGGAATCTCGTTGCTAAAAGGTCATGAAGTTATTTCGCTTACTGCAGTCCGCCACGCTGATGCGCAGGTGATTGTTGTTGGTGAAAGGGGCTATGGGAAGCGCACGGTAGTTGAAGACTTCCGTATGACCAAGCGTGGTGCCAAGGGTGTTATTGCAATGAACACCACCGAGAAAACGGGTAACATTTGCGCAATCTTGGAAGTAAGTGACTTGAATGACTTGATTGTGATTACCACCAATGGTATTCTAATCCGTCAGCAAGTGAAAGATATCCGAGTGCTGGGCAGAAACACTCAAGGTGTTCGTCTAATCAGACTGGAAGAGGGCGACCAGATTGCCGATATTACAACTGTAACAAGAGATGAAGATGAAGAGATTGTAGACGGTGAAACCGGACCGGAATCTCCTGAGAATCCAACGGCGGAATCTCCTGAGAATCCACCGACTGAATCGTAAGATTTCTAAAGTCTCCACGATGAATATTTTCAAATCCATACAGGCAGGTACAATAGTATCTGCCTGTTTTTTTATGCTCTGCTTTTCAGTGAATGTGAAGGGGCAAATTGGAGCTGACCCCAAGCATAGTAAGCCCCTTACAGACTCGCTTATCGTGCCGTTTTGGTCGTTGGGACGAACGGGCTTTTCCGAAATTCCGATATCCTACGAGCTCACCAAAAAAGACAGGCGGGGTGTTCAGTACAGGTCGCTGCCGGATGCAATGATTAGGCACTCACCGTTCCTCCCTATGTCGCAAGGTGGATTCGGACAATACAACGCGGTCTCGATATTCGGGAGTAACGTTGCGAATCAATCCGTTAGCATGGATGGAAGATCGGTGTTCGATCCATGGAACGGACAGTACAATTTGGAACACGTAGCAGTAGATGGATTGGAGACAACGCAGCTGCTTACGGGCACGCACGCAATAGGTTTGGCATCTACACTTACACAACAGTCGATAAATCTGCAGTCAATGCGATTTAACACCGCCACTCCGTACACGGCTTTTTGGTACGCGCAAGGCGGCGGTGATTTCATTGCAGCTGATGTTGCGTTGGCGCAAAACATTTCAAAGAAGACCAACGTATCGGTGGGGATAAGGCGTACTGGTGCAAACGGACGATATCTCAACACTCACTTCGATATTTGGAATATCAGATCGGCTGTGAGAGTTGCATTTACGGCACAAACTCAGGGTTTGTTGACATATCAACTTACGTCGGCTAACTCGGGCATGTGGGGCGGACTGCGCACCGTTACGCCGCTAGAAACTCAATCAGAGAGCCTGGCGCAGCCAGTTTTTCTAAAATTGCAAGACCAATCTCGTAGACATGATTTAACGTTGAATCTCATTCACCTCTTAAATCCTGATTCGTCGAAAGTATTATCTATGCTGGCGTATGGAAGCATCGACAATATGCTTCGCATTCGAGATAGTACAATTAGAATAGGCTTTGTCGATACTGGCAATGATGTTACGTTTAGGGGTATTCACGGTGGAGTGTTGGTCCGTTATGAGTTGAATAACTCTAACTTCAACTTGAAATTAGGCGGAGGACTTGACTACAGTACCGTTAACGAAACGCCGTATACATCAGCGCAAACCAATTGTCAACCGCAGACTTTTTTCCATTTTGGGTATAAAGGAATTTCCGATTTTGTTTTGTCTGCCGCGGGAAGAGTTCAAATGAACTGGGACAGATTGTTGTTTGGAGGTGGTATAAACGGTACGTACGCTTGGACCCCGAAGTCAAATGTAATTTTCGACTTTAGTTACGCCCAATATGCACCACAGGCTACGCAGGGTATTCAACTTTTGCCTGAGGATCATTTGTTGGGATCGATTACGGTGAACGCAAAAACATCGGACGTAAAGTTTGAAGGATCGATATTTGTGCGAAGCATACAAAATGTTTTATCGACTCAATCTAACCGAGATTCATTGCAATTGATTACCGCAACAACCACTTCAAATGGCGGTGCGGCATTTGTTTCAGGGGTCAATGTTTCAGGACTTTGGCAAAACAGTTTTCTCGAGATTAAGGCGAACGCTCGCTTTTCATATTCAAGAACGCAGAATTTGGATGATAAAATATTCCCATTGTTGTATACAGATGCATATGCCGCCTATGTGTATAGGGTAGGTACAAGTGAAATTAAATTGGGGGTTCGCGGCGTTCTAGTTTCGCCTATGAATTCGTCCCAATATGTACCTTTAACATGGACGTTCATTCAACCTGTACAGCAGCAAAATTGGGCGAGCAGCGGAATGGATGTGTTTTTGTTAGCAGTGCTAGGAAATGCAAGTGTGAAGATTTCGTATGAAAATATCCTTGCTCAGCGTTGGTATTCAACGGCGATTAACCCCGAGATAGTTAGAGATCTCAGATTATCAGTTACGTGGTCTTTCTTTGACTAACGCCATAGTTTTGGCATATTGTTGAATCGCACACTTGGAGTGAGTTATGATGCCAAACACTATTCCCAAAATGTTTCTCAGCGTTTGTGACAGATTCAAAGGCAAGAAATCCAAAGTAGCTTTTTCGAAAAAGCTCAATGGCACTTGGGTAAACACTTCTCATGATGAACTGCGCGAGCAGGTGGAGTGCTTTGCGTTTGGGTTGTTGAAGTATGGAATAGTGCCTGGTGACCGCGTTGGTATTGTAAGTGAGAATAGATTGGAATGGGTGATTGCAGACTTCGCCATCACGGCCATGGGTGCAGTAGATGTTCCAATATTTCCTACGCTGACTAACAAACAAGAAGCCTACATATTTAACAACTGTCAGGCAACATGTGTGATCGTATCTAACAAGAATCAGTTAGAAAAATTGCTTTCGGTTTGGGATGAAATTCCAAGCCTCAAGACAATTATCATGATGAATTCAGATTCTGAATTGAACAGCAACATTATGACTTTCGAAAGTGTAATTCAAGCTGGTAAAAATTCCTATTCTCCTATAGTGAGATCGGAAAAGTTTGAAACAATGGCAAACCATGTGAACGCTGATGATCTGTTAACGATAATCTACACGAGCGGAACCACGGGAAATCCAAAAGGCGTGATGCTTTCCCACAGCAATATCACGGCAAACATCAGTGGAGTTATGGAAATTCTGGCCGTCGATGATACCGATGTGTTCCTCTCCTACCTCCCCACGTGTCACTCGTACGAAAGAATGGGTGGATATTATCTAGCGTTTTGTAGAGGTGCCTCGACCTTCATAGCCGAATCTATTGAAACTGTAGCCGAGAATATGCGTGAGATAAGACCAACAGTTATGACCTCGGTGCCGAGACTTTTTGAAAGAATTCAGATGCGCGTTTTATCGGCCGCAAAGAAAGAAAGTATTCTAAAACAAAAAGTTTTCAACTGGGCTTTTAACGTTGGCCGTAACTATGTGAATGGAAAACATGGTATGCTGGCAAGTTTTCAGTACAAGCTGGCTGATTCATTGGTGTTTTCGAAAATTAGAGCTCGCACCGGTGGAAGACTCAGATTTTTTGCATCGGGTGGTGCCGCACTTAATGTCTCTGTAGGGGAGTTTTTTAAGATAATCGGCATAACAATTCTTGAAGGTTATGGCTTAACGGAATCGTCGCCGGTGTTGTGTGTAAATCGAATTGGAGACGAAAAGCTGGGAACCGTTGGCCAACCCATTTCGAATGTAGAGTTAAAGATCGCCGACGATGGAGAAATCCTTGCACGCGGTCCGAACATTATGATGGGCTACTGGAAGGACGAGGCCTCCACCAGAGAGGCAGTTACAACCGATGGCTGGTTGTTAACCGGTGATATTGGCGAGTTTGACGACCGAGGTCGACTCAAAATCACCGATCGTAAAAAGCACCTACTAATATCCTCGGGCGGGAAAAACATAGCCCCCTTGCCAATAGAATCGGTACTCACCAAGAGCCAACTGGTTGACCAAGCTGTGCTAATAGGGGATAGACGGGAGTTTTGCACTGCACTCCTAGTTGTGAACGCCGATGCCGTGAAAGATTGGTATTCTGGTAAGGGGCTTTCTGCTCCTTCGCTGGCACTGGCTGTTCGCTCGGACGAATTACGAAAAGCCGTCGAACTAGATTTGATGCAGTTGCAACGAGAACTGGCAAAGTATGAGCGGGTGCGACGTTTTGTGTTACTGTCGGAACCGTTCACAGTGGAGAATGACATGCTTACGCCAACGTTGAAGGTTCGCAGAAAGGCAGTACTGGAGCGATATTCAGTCCAGATTGAGGCTATGTACAAATGAGGTGCCTGGGAGTAGATACAAAAAAAGCCAGGAAATTCCTGACTTAATTGGTACCGGAGGAGGGACTTGAACCCCCGACACATGGATTATGATTCCATTGCTCTAACCACCTGAGCTACTCCGGCAAAACGGCCACAAAGATACGCAGCAAAACGTAACTAATAAATTTGATTGTTGGTTGATTCTGTCATTTTGACTTTTTACTCGAGGTCTGCTTCAACTCATCACGCAGTTTTGCAGCCTTCTCATAGTCTTCTTGCTTAATAGCATCCTGAAGGGCTTGTTGCAACCGTTCGGCTAGAGACAGTGGTTGTTTTGGCTCATCAGAAGCATCTACAATTGGCAATGAAGTCGATTCGGCATCATCGTCATCATCATCGGGAATCGAGCCATCGGCCGAATCGCTATCATCATCATCATCATCTTCGTCAAATCTTACGGAAGCTTCTTCTAAAATCTCATCTAACACATAAATTGGAACCCCAAACCTGAGTGCAAGTGCTATGGCATCGCTTGGTCTGGCATCGACTTCCAAATTTGAGTATTCGAAAATCAGCGTTGCATAAAAAGTTCCTTCTTTCAACTGAAGAATCGCGACTTCTTTTAACTGACCACCTAACGCTTCGATTACTGCCTTCAACAAGTCATGCGTCATTGGCCTCTGTGCTCTAATTCCTTCTATCTCGTTTGCAATAGACTGCGCTTCGGGTCCACCAATAATAATGGGCATTCTCCTACGACCATCAATCTCTTTCAGCACCAAGGCATAAGCGCCATGGCTTGTACTAGAAACTGTTAGTCCGAATATGTCTACTTGCACTTTATTCATCTGGGTTCTACAATTCTATTTACCTACAACTTCCGAAATTTTAAGTGTCAATTTAGGAAGTACCTCGAAAACATCACCAACAATTCCATAGTCGGCTATTTTAAAAATCGGGGCATCCTTGTCCTTGTTGATAGCAACAATTACTTTTGACGATGACATTCCGGCCAAATGTTGCACGGCACCACTAATTGCGCAAGCCACGTACATGTTAGGAGAAACCGTCTTACCAGTTTGCCCAACCTGCTCTCTGTGAGGCCGCCAGCCGGCGTCAACTACGGCTCGAGAGGCGCCTACAGCTCCACCTAGACTCTTTGCCAACTCTTCAATCAAATGAAAATTTTCAGGACCACGTAGCCCCCTGCCACCAGAAACTACAATGTCGGCTTCGGCCACATCAATCGAACCTTCGTTTCTAACAATATTGCTCACCGTGGCTGAGCGAACACTTGGAATTTCCGGAGAATAAGATTCCGAACTAGCTATGCCACCATCGACTTTTTGAGCGGTGAAAACATTGGGTCGAAGTGTTGCTACAGTATTCTGAGTGGTGCACCGAACCTTGGCATTGGCCTTACCTGCATACACCGGACGCACGGCTTGGATGGTCCCCGAAACGAGCTCTAGTTTAACGCAGTCAGCCAACAAACCGGCCTCTAGCAAAACAGCAACGCGTGGAGCAAGATCCTTACCCGTGGCGTTAGCAGAGAAAAAGACATTCGTGCATTCAGCATGTTTTGCTGCTTGTGCAACAACATTTGCAACTACACTATTTTGAAAGTTTGCTAAAGAATCGTTAGTAACTGTTAGTACGATATTGGCACCGTGTTGGCCGGCACTCGTCACGTTTTCAGCCGATCCGTTGATTAATAAACCAACTACTTTATTTGCATTTAACAACCGCGCAGCGGTCAGGGCTTCTAGTGACGACCGACGCAGCCCGCTTTGATTTTGTTCTAAGTAGACTAAGATGTTCATGAGTTTAATTCGAAAAGGATTTCAAAATGAATTTTAAAAGTGAAAGGGGGCTCAGATAATCTTAGCTTCCTCATGAAGCAGTCTTACCAGTTCAGAAATATCTCCGTCGGAATCTCCAAGAATTTTGTTCAAACGCTTAGACTCAGGTTGTTCCATACTTACAATTTCGACTCTAGCTGAAGTGGTAACGGCCGATCGTTCTTCGATTGGTTTCGATTTGGCCTTCATAATATCTGGAAGCTTTGGGTAACGCGGATCGTTCAATCCTTTTTGCGCTGAAATTACGCACGGCAATGTAGTTGTTACTATCTCTTTGCCACTCTCAACATCACGCTCGGCGGCAACTGTGGAATCAGTAATAGTCAAACTCGAAACCATAGAGATATTAGGCATACCAAGCAGCTCGGCAACCATTGAAGGCAACTGCAAAGAGTCGAAGTCGATAGACTGTCTGCCAAACAACAATATGTCAGGTTGCAATTCTTTGGCGTATTCTGCAATGTTAAATGCAACTGAGTATGAATCTGTCCGATTGTCATCTTTTATCAAGGTAGCGGCATCGGAACCCATTGCTAACGCCGTTCTAAGAATTTCTTTGCCTGAATCTGGACCAACATTAACGGTGGTAACAGAACCGGAAAACTGTGTCTTTAAACGCAAGCCTTCTTCAATCGCAAACTCATCGTAGGGATTGAGGATATACTTAACACCGGTTGAATTTATTGACTTTCCGTCATCACTTACCACAATTTTTGCGGCGGTGTCTGGAACTTGAGAGATGCAAACAAGGATTTTCATGTTAGTGTTCTGAATTGATTTTCATTAAGAGTACAGCCACAAAGATAAGGGAAAGGTTGTACTGGAATTCCCTTGCTTTGCATTTACCCACTAAATACAGGGTTAAATTTGACCCAATGCCCATTTCATCGTATATATGGCGCGCTGTACTTCCACCACTGCACTTATCTGCCGCAGCTGTGCATCAAGTAAAAATCTCTCCCTCAGGTTCACGTTGAGTAGGTTGGAATCTCCCATTAAAAACTTTCGTTGTTCGGCGGCTACCATAATTCTCGCGGTTGCTACTTCTTGCAATAAAATGTCAAATCTTTGCTTGGCGCGAGATAGAGCAATTGTGGCGTTCCGCACGTCAGCATCAATTTGTCGTTCAACCATTTTAACGGTCAGGTCCGCCCTTTTAACTGCAACATCTGCAATTTCTGATTGGGCAGATGCAGATCTAAACAACAGTGGCTGAGAAATCTTAATTCCTACTTTATAGTTTAATGCACTGAGTGAAGCCAAGTTGCTAGATATCAACATCGCGTCTGCCTGCACAAAAGGGCGAAGAAATTCTATGGCTAAGGAGCTATCTAAACGAGATATTGACTGGATACTTTGAATGCGTTTCAATTCGGGTCTAGACGAATTAGCAATCGTAACTGGATCGCTTGGAGTTTCATACAACATGTTGAAAAGAATAAGATTTTGTGGTTTGAATGCTGAGAGCATCGGGGTGCCATCTCGATTCCACAAAAAAACTGATGCGTCTACAGCTGCTTGTTCAGCACCACGCAAAGCATTCAGTTTATCAGACCTTCGCTTTAATACTTCCTGTAGAATTTCGATTGAATCAATGGCTTTGGATTCACCAGCAATGATTCGCTTTGAAATCATTTCGATGCGCCGTTCTGCCAATTGTAATATTGAGTCTGTGGTCTCCGATATAGCATACTTTTCTACCCAATCCAAATACTTGCCGGCAGCAGCTCGCAACGCATTATTCCTTTCCATTCGAAACTGTGCGTCGGCCATTTCAGGTAAAACCATGGCTTTTCGTAGTGAATTTCTTCGAGGATCTGTGAAAATTCCTTGGAATAACGGTAGGGTCAGTCCTAAAGCAGTTTCTCCGGGTAGTGAGGTTGCGTTCTGCGGATCAATGTTTGTTCCAATTCCACGCATGTAGGTTGCACTTAAGGTTGGTCCAAACAACATATCCAAGGGCTGATCTACCGATCCTTTAAGCAGGTTTATTTTGTCTGCATCACCATAACTTTTGTAGGTATACGCAGCATTTAGCACTGGGTCGAACCGTCCGAGTGCATTCCGGATTTCTGCTTCGGCTAACTCTGGTTCAAAGCTGGCTGACTTGAGAGAAGGCAGTGATTCTTCGACCCTTTTAAGGTACTCATCAATTAACATTGTCTCCTGCGCAGGTGCGAACTCGTACCGCAGAATCAGAATTTGGACTATTATGAATGCTTTGCAGAGTAACCGACGAAATTTAGCTCTTATCCTCACGCTACTTCTTCTCCCCAGGCTCTGTTTTCATTGGCAATTCATTCACGGGAAATTGGGGTGGGAATCCCATGAACATTCGCCACAATTCCGCACCGAGCGGTACTTCTTCGAGTATCATCCAACCAGATGCTGATGACCCTTGCCGAAGAATATCAGATTTAGGCCAAGTTTTCATTGTTAAGTCGGGGACGACTAGTACGCGATACTTCCCCGTTCCGTCATCAACAGCATCAATTACTTTAACTCGCCCATGGAAAATTCCAACAGCCACCTGATTCCACCCTGAAATTTGAAAAGCGGGGAACCCCGCGAACTGTATGGCAACCAGTCCGCCCTTACGAACGATAGCCGCATCGCGGCCGTTCACGTAAAGTTCAACAGCCTGATCGTTGGAACTTGGAACCACCGTTGCAAGAATCTCACCTTCCTTTACAATTTGTCCAGACCCTACCTTTGCAATTCTGACCACTTGGCCGCTAGATGGTGCAACTATCGTACTGGCATTTATGCGAGATTTAGAATTACCCAATCGTACATCAGCTTCTTGCATTGCAACGAATGCCATATTAACTACTCGCTCTTCTTCTGCTCGAAGCGCCTCAACATCACGCGCCGATGCATTAAAAGCAGCCATAGCGGTAACGGAATCCGCGCGACTTTTTTGCAGGTTCAATTGCGCTGACTCAACTTCTCGTTGCGACACAAGACTCTCTAAGAAGAGTAACTCTGCACGAGACATCCGCACACGTGCGGTGGAAATTTCCACTGCCGCATTTTCCATTCGAGCACGAGCCTGCTCATATCTCTGTTCCGCCTGTCTGCGGCGTTGTATTGAAATGGTAATACTATTTTCTTGAGCTTGAAAAGTGCGTTCACGTAAGTCTTCCAATTTGGTCAACAGATTAGTATCTAAGAAGCCTATATTGATGTCGGTTAAAAGACACAGGGTGTCACCAGCCTCAACCATCTGACCTTCAACTACCAACCACCGAACTATCTTACCCGAAACCATGCTCTCAATAGATTGTGCTCTCGCCGACGGATGGAAAGAAGTTACTGTCCCGGATGCACTTACAGTCTGTCGCCAAGGAATAAACCAAAGCCCGAAAACAATCAATATCATGATAAATCCAACTGTCCATCCTAACAGCCTGAATACACGCTTGGTTTTCGTACTTGCAAGGGAAGAACTACATCGGTTGGTGTGCTCCGCCTGATCTACGTCATCGAATGAATTTCTATCTGGCATTTGTCTCAAAGAAATTTGAATTAGGGAATAACGTCCGGAATACAGAATCAGCTTTTCGGCTTAACTCTAAAGGAATTCCAGACTCTACGATTTTACCACTGTCGAGAACGTAGGTAAACTCAGTTTTCGCAACTAGTTCAGGATCGTGGGAAACATTTATAACTGTCCAATCTTTCTCCTTAAATATGCGATCAATCATCGAAAGTTTAAGAGAATCCTCGATACCTTCGAACGCTTCATCTAAAATCAATATCTGCGGTTTGTTTACAATACAGCGCGTAATGATAATTTTCTTCCGTAAGCCGTATGCTAAGTCTTCTTCGCTACCAGTAATTCGGTACATAATGCCGCCTGGAAGGTTGTCAATTTCCTCGGTGCATCCCGTGAGCTCGATTGCCCATCGCAATGAATTTCTGTCAATTTCTCTTCCGAAAGTGATGTTATCTAAAATTGAACCTGAAATAAGTTGGCTTTCAGGGTGCATGTATCCAACGTGGATTCGTAATGAGTTCAAGTTGGCCTGTTGTAAACTAACCTGGAAGGCTTCAACGATGCCAGAGGTGGGCTTGAGTAATCCTAGTAAAAGATGCATCATTGTGGATTTACCACTACCGCTGCGCCCCACTATGCTAATATGTGAACCTCTCCTCTATTCAAGATTCAATCCTTGCAATACGTTTCTATTATTGAAAGACAATTGGACATTTGTGAACTTCGCTACAATATCGACATCCGTTTCAGTAATCGATATTCCGCCAACAGTTTCCAGAGGTTGATTCATAACGAATGAAAGCTTGTCCAATGCAGCCATCATATCATAATAACTATCAAACTGACCTAATAGCTTTTCAAGCGCGCTGATGATCATCAGTATAACAATCTCAGCAGCAACTAACTGACCAAGACTAAGTTGCTGTGCTAGAACTAATCCGCCACCAACACCCAAAATACCCACAACAGCAACGGCTTTGAAAATATAGGAACAAAACAATTGACGTGCTACAATAAAAAAATGTGCCCGCTTAGCATCTATGTACGACAACGATATGCGATTGATTCGATCAATTCCAAAGGCAGAAGCAGAGTTTAGTTTAAAACTGAGTTGAGCGCGCGCAATGTCTTCCAAAGAGGCCGCAGCCTGATACTTCGCAGCAGAACCAATTGCGCCCCTCCCGAATAGCATTACTAGAACCGGTACAAAAAACAGAAACAACAAGTCGTATATGATAAAAAACGGGTGATAAAAGGCTAGTAAGACTAAACCGGAAATCAATATCAACACACCGTTTACCCCATCCAGCAGGAACTTCGCAAGCGACTTTTGAATTGTCATCACATCAAAGAAACGGTTTACAAGGTCGGGCGTGTAATTCAATCTTACAGATTCATGCGTTGCTTTTGGTAACCTGCCTGCAATGTCAAAAGACGTATGCACCAACAATCGGCGCTGTATCATGTCGATTATGTAACTCTCAGCGACTGTCAAAAATGCCAGCATAATCATTACTATAAGCACAACACCACACAACACGTAGAACTGAGATGTAAACACGCCGAGCGAAACTGAGTTAATAATGGATTGCGAGCTCAGCGGAATTATTAATCCAAGTCCACTGGCCAACGCTGCATATGCCACCAATGTCCATATGTCGACCTTTTCTTTAGTCAAAATGGATTTAAGGTTGGGCCATATGTCTTTGAAACTCGTCTTCTTAGTCTCCATAGGAGCGTGACCTACAATTGGTGACTGTTGGGTGTTTATAAATGAAACTAGTGGCGTATGTAGTAAAACTATTTTGCAAGTATCTTCAATCGACGAAAAATCTTCAAACAACATCAGTTCGCCATTGCCTAGTACGGCGCTTCCTGTTTCAGTGAATCGTGAGACATAGATGATTTGAAACTGTTTAGTAATTAGAATAGCAGAAGTCAACGATCCAAGTTCATCTTTATTTACAAGTTTCTCCACAGCTGGAATGTCACACTCAGCAGCACAATCGATAACAAAGCCACGAAGGGTGTCTAAGCTAAACTCCATAGTGGAGTCTATCAAATCATAGATTCTTGCCAGCTAACTTGGGGTGAGGCTTTGTCGTAAAAAATATTGAAATGAATCAGTAACTTCTGTTTTCAATTCAAATTTTGATTTCCTTCTCAATTTACAATTCTTCCCAAAAGTTCATTCTTGATATACTTACCAGTAATACTGAGCTCACTTGCCGCCACTTGCTCCGGTGTACCACACGCAACAATTTTTCCGCCTTCAATACCGCCACCGGGTCCGAGGTCGATCACGTGGTCTGCATGACATATCACGTCGAGATTATGCTCAATTACAACAACGGAATTTCCCTTGTCGACTAGTTTGTCCAACAATCTGAGCAGTATGTTAATGTCTTCAAAATGCAATCCAGTAGTGGGCTCATCCAGAACGTATAATGTTTTACCGGTGTTTTGTTTTGAGAGTTCAGTAGCCAACTTCACGCGCTGTGCTTCACCGCCGGAGAGTGTGGGCGCTTGCTGACCCAATGAAATGTAACCTAGGCCAACTTCACTCAGTGTTTTTAATTTCTTGTAAATTTTTGGAATGTCAACAAAGAATTCACAAGCTTCTTCAACTGTCATATCCAGAACATTTGCAATTGACTTACCCTTGAATTTCACAGCAAGCGTCTCACTGTTATATCGAGCCCCATTACAATTGTCGCACGAAACAAATACATCTGGAAGAAAACTCATTTCAATTTTTCGAATTCCTGCACCTTCGCACTCCTCGCATCTTCCTCCAACAACGTTGAACGAAAATCTACCAGACTTGTAACCACGGATTTTCGACTCAGGCAGCAACGTGAAGAAGTCCCGGATTTGTGTGAACAGACCTGTATATGTTGCGGGATTACTTCTTGGCGTTCTTCCAATGGGCGACTGATCAATCTCAATTACTTTGTCGATGTTTTCCAAGCCCTCAATTGCTTCATAGGCAAGGGGCTTTGTTTCGGCTCTGTAAAACTGCTGGGCAATTATCGGATAGAGCGTGTCATTAATGAGCGTGCTTTTACCTGAACCACTCATCCCGGTAACACATACAAACTGGCCCAATGGCAGCGTGAGAGTGACATCTAAAAGATTGTTCCCCTTAGCCCCTTTCAACACAATACTATTACCGTTGCCAACACGCCGTTCCAATGGGGCCTCTACCACTATCTCGCCGCGCAGATACTGGAGTGTAAGGGAATCTGTGCTTGGAATTGAGGCTAATTCAGTAGATGAAGGATCGAATTGAGCGATAATTTTTCCGCCATGGACTCCGGCGCCGGGACCAATATCAATTACGTAATCGGCCTGTAAAATCATGTCTTTATCATGCTCAACTACAACTACGGTGTTACCGATGTCACGCAGATTTTTTAGGGATTTTATCAGCTTTTGATTATCGTGTTGGTGAAGTCCAATGCTAGGCTCGTCTAATACATATGTCACGCCAACTAGCTGCGAGCCTATTTGCGAGGCGAGACGAATGCGTTGCGACTCACCGCCACTTAGCGATCTAGCAGATCGATGTAACGTTAAATAGGTGAGTCCTACATCGACCAAAAAACTGAGCCGTTTACTAATTTCTCTCACTATCAAGTCTGCAATAATTTGTTGCCGGTCTGAAAGATTTTCCATGACGGTACTAAACCATTGTAAGCAGTCGACGATAGACATGATACTCACGTCGTGAATATTCATGTCGTTTACTCGAATGAAAAGATGCGCTTCTTTTAAACGTGCGCCGTTACACGACGGACATGGCATGGCAGCGAAATACTGCTCAATTCCTTTTCGAATGGTGGCCGAAGCCGTTTGCTCGAGTTGATGTTTTAGCGTGGGCAGCACGCCAATAAACTGGTGACGGACCTCGGTGTTCTTGTACTCAACGGTAACTCTGGCGCCATCGGTACCATACAGCAAGGCCTGAAGTGAATGGTCGGCAATTTCAGAAATCGGTTTTGTTCGATCAATTCCTACGTCCTTGCAATACGATGTTACTTGCTTCCAAAGCCATGTATCTCGCGCCTTTCCAAGAGGTCCAATTCCACCGCTATCAATACTCACACTAAGGTCAGGCATTACCAATTCCATATCGAAATCCGTTTTCTCACCCAAGCCTTCGCATTCCGAACACGAGCCAAAAGGGGAGTTGAACGAAAACATGTTGGGGGCAGGGGTGGCGTATGATGTACCACAAGACGGACATGAATAGGTGGTGCTAAAGTACACTTCGGTCCAAACATTTTCAGATGTCTCTATCAATGCGCTAACACCATCATCACCCAAATGCAAAGCCGTATCTACCGATTCAGTCAACCGAGTTCTGATTCCTTCATCGATAACTATTCGGTCAACCAACAGTTCAATATTGTGCACTTTGTAGCGAGGTAATTGCAGGCTCTCAGTAATCTCTTGCATCTCGCCATCAATTCTAACTCGCGTAAAACCCTGCTTCCGTAGTTGTTCAAAAAGCTCGCGATAGTGTCCTTTCCGGCCCTTTACCACTGGACTCAACACTTGCACCTTCGTATCGACCGGATGCTTCAACAACGCGTCCACAATCTGATCCAACGTTTGCTGCTTAACCTCGATATTGCAATTAACGCAGTACTGTATTCCGGCTTTAGCGTATAGCAAACGCAAGTAGTCATAAATCTCGGTGACCGTGCCTACCGTCGATCGGGGATTATGTCCGATGCTCTTTTGTTCAATCGAAATTGCTGGACTCAGTCCGTCAATCGAGTCCACGTCTGGCTTTTTCATTATCCCCAAAAACTGCCGCGCATATGCCGACATACACTCCACGTACCTGCGCTGCCCCTCGGCATAAATCGTATCGAATGCTAACGACGACTTCCCCGAGCCACTTAAACCCGTAATTACAACAATCTTATCGCGCGGAATTTCGACCGAAATATTCTTAAGGTTGTGCTCCCTGGCGCCACGAATTCGTATCGAGTTTAGCTCGGAATCGGGAAAAAATATGTAGTCATCATTCAAGGGATTTGCCAACGAAAGTGGTGCGTAAACCTACAAAGATACGGCTCAAGGTAAGGGCTGCCAGTATGAACAGGACAAACAATGTAATCTTTTGAAAGGGGCTTTACAGGTACGCTTCCAGCTCGGCATCGCTTTGCAAAAGAACAGGGCGACCTCGAGAACCATCCGGCGGACCCACAATTCCGGCCATTTCTAATTCATCAACAATTCTAGCAGCCCGCGCATAGCCCACTCTCAACCTTCGTTGTAACGTGGATACCGAAGCTTGTTGCAGCTGTATAAAAATTCGAGCTGCATCTTCAAATAGCACATCTCTATCACCACCGGCGGCTCCGCCGTATAGGTTTCGTTTTTCAGCCACACTTGGAAGCGTGTACGGTTGTGAATATCCGCGCTGCTTTCCGATGTGTTCGCAAATAGCTTCAACTTCGTCCGTAGAGATAAACGCGTTTTGCATTCGCAATGGTTTCGGCGTATTTCCCGGTGAGAATAACATGTCACCGTTTCCAATCAAATGCTCAGCGCCGCTTGCATCTAAAATTGTTCGAGAGTCGATTCTCGAAGCAACTTGATAAGCAATTCTAGCAGGGAAGTTCGCTTTAATCAGACCCGTTACAACATCTACGGAAGGTCGTTGCGTTGCTACTACGCAGTGAATGCCCACGGCTCGAGCCAATTGCGCAAGGCGCACAATAGGTTCTTCAACGTCCTTACCTGCGGTCATCATAAGGTCGGCCAACTCATCTATCACCACCACGATGTACGGCATTGGTCGGTGCTTTATTCCACCACGTTCTTTTAACGTTCCTTCTTTTGCTTTTCGGTTATAGTCTGCAATGTTTCTTTGTCCGGCAGCAGCAAGCACGCTGTACCGTTGCTGCATTTCTTCTACAACGCACTTCAACATCACCACGGCGTTTTGCGGCTCGGTAACAATCGTTTCACTTATGTCCGGGCTAATAGCCAAGAAATGATTTTCGAGTGATTTGTACAAGGCCATCTCAACACGCTTCGGATCGATAATCACAAACTTTAATTCACGTGGATGCATTCTATACAGCAGCGATGCAATTATAGTATTTATGCCAACAGACTTTCCTTTTCCTGTTGCACCCGCAATTAGTAGATGGGGCATTTTTGTAAGATCTGCACAGTACACTTCGCCACCCACCGTCTTACCCATGGCGATAGGTAATTTGATATCGGGATTGTGAAATTTCGGACTCTTAATAATTGAACTGAACCGAACAACAGCGGGTTTGTTATTTGGAATCTCAATTCCAACTGTGCCTCTGCCCGGAATCGGAGCAATGATTCTCACGCCCTGTGCTTTGAGTGCGAGTGCAATATCATCGGCCAAGTTTTCAATTTGCGCAACCTTAATACCTGAAGCAGGAACAAATTCATACTGAGTAATCACCGGACCTGGTTGCACCGTAAGATTTTCAATCTTGACTTTAAACGTCTCAAGTTTTTCTTGAAGTATCCGAGCATTGTTGCGCAGTTCTTCATCGTCGACCGAGACTTCCTCCTTTGTCTGATTCAACAAACTCGCCGGCGGCGGCTTGTACGCAATATCTTCGTCGTATAACGTATTCGATGACAGTGAAATCTCCTGATCGTCATCTGAACCTCCCTCAACTGTAACAGTTAGCCCCTTACGAGAAACTGGCAGTTCAGGAACATCTTCAAACTGATCATCTTCATCGGGAGGAATAAACAGCGGGAGTTCGGGTGCATCACCAGGGTCGGATGGTCCGCTGCCCGGCGAAACTCTTATATCCTTACCTGGATGTAGATTTTTTAAACGCTCTTCAACTTCATTTATGTTAACGGGCTTTGGGTTTTTTAGTGAGTCGATTACCCTAACAGGATCGGGAGCCACACCGCCGGATGAATGGGGGATGGGACGCACAATTTGTACAGCACCTGAAAGGCGAATTGGAGCCTCTTTTGAGGGCGTCAACGTTGGACGTATAAATTCAGCCGGTTCGTCATCCTTTTCATCAGCTTGAATTTCAGCCCTTGTTGGTTTAACTTTTTCAACAACTTCCTCATCCTGTGGCTCATCCGTTTGCGGATGTTTTTTAAGCAGCTGTGAAGAAAAGTATTTCTTGTACAAGGTCTGGCCTTGCATTAACCATTTGCTGGTAGAAAGACCCAAGCGTTCAACATTTACCTCGAAGCCAACAATCATAATTAATGTGAGGGCAACCAACATAATAGCAGCACTTCCAACGGAACCAACCAGCTGCGTTGCAACACCGGATAAAAATTGACCCACTGCTCCAGCCATAATTCTATCTATGGGAGGGAGCCACGTGATTAACTGAAAGGTTCCAAACAATGCCGCAAGTACTACCATGGATGCCATAGATGCTATACTTATTCGGGTAACCTTTGGTGTAATTCTTTGAAAACGATAAATATCTCTGGCCCAAAACATGAGCAATATTGGAAGCCCAGTGCTCCATACTCCAACAGTGGAGGTGAACATCCAGTGCGAAACAACGGCACCTAAAAGTCCTAGCCAATTATTCGTGGTCTCGAAACGGACGCGAAGTGCGTCGTCACCCCGAATAACCCCTATTATATCACGTAACGTGAGCTGTGCGTTGGCTTCGTCCTTTGCGGTGTAGGATGCTAGCGCAATAAAAAGCAGAACCGCAAACACCCCTAATAGAATTGCCGCGATTCGAATTTTTCGTAGTGTATCCTCGGTCGGTTCCTGGGTACCACCTAGCACCGGGGATGGGAGGTCACCTTCGTCAGTATTCCGAGGCCGATTTGAACGTCGACCACTTGGTATGTTATCTAGTCTTTTCGACATTCTTCCTCATAAACGCTCCGCCAATGAGACATGCTGATATTGTGTTTTAACACGAACAAGTCAAAATTATGGATAATTTGCATGGTCATGCAGCTAGAATCAAGTAAACTACTCTTTATTGCGGGTCCATGCCTCATAGAATCACACGACGTTGTGTTTCAAGTGGCCAGGCAACTTGCCGAACTTCAGCGTACGTATCCTATTCAATTAGTGTTGAAGGGGTCGTACCGTAAAGCTAATCGAACCAGCGCTGGATCGTTTCAAGGAATTGGAGATTTAGAGGCCATCCAAATTTTGAAAAGTGTCGGGGCGGAGTTTGGTTTGCCAACAATTACCGACGTACATACTGCCGATGAAGCAAGTTGGGCAGCAGATTTTGTAGATGTCCTGCAGATTCCAGCCTTTCTAAGCCGGCAAACAGCGCTGCTTGAAGCCGCAGCCGAGACTGGAAAGACGGTAAATATTAAAAAAGCACAGTTTATGGCAGCCGAGGATGTTATTAAGGCAGCAAACAAATGTGTTGCCGCCGGCAATGACAAGATTTGGCTTACCGAAAGGGGAACGAGCTTTGGGTATCATGACTTGGTTGTTGATTTTCGTGGCGTAGCAGACATGGTGGCGTCGGGCTTCCCCGTGATATTTGATGCAACCCACTCCGTGCAGCGTCCTTCTATTGGCGTGCAATCTGGTGGAAGTCCTCAGTACATTCCGGTATTAAGCCGAGCGGCCGCCGCAGTGGGCGTACGAGGAATATTTGCCGAGACGCACCCAAATCCATTAGTTGCGATGAGCGACGCTGAGACGCAATTACCGCTGCATACTGTTGAGGCTTACCTGCAAGACATATTGAAACATTATAGTTTCCCCGATTAAATGAAGGTTAAACTGATAGTGGCTTCGATGTTTTGCATATGCATAACGTCGTGTTCAAAACAAGCTCACGTGGCAAAGTCTGCCGATGACCCGTTCCTCACAGCCCCCTCCCACATGTCGTATAATGTGAAGGTGAAATTTGCCGACTCATCGCGCACAAAGGCTACGTTACAATCGGGGGTGGCATATTTGTCTGAGGAGAGTAGGGAGACTTCGTTTGGCAAGAGCGTGGTGGTGGACTTTTTTTCGGTGGAAAGTGGAAAGCGACTTGCACGTATGACGGCGGATAGCGCGGTGGTGGACGATCGCACAAGCAACATGACGGCAATTGGGAATGTGGTGGTTTTTTCGGATTCTACTCGAACCACACTTACCACACAGAAGTTATTGTGGGAGAATCACTCACAGCTTTTAAAGTCGACCGAGTTTGTGAGGATAGTAAGTCCCTCTGAGAAAATTGAAGGAATGGGTTTTGTGAGTGATAGGTTTTTAAAATCTTATCGAATTTTCAAGGTTAGTGGAATTCAGCAACAATGAGAAAATATTTTATAGCTGGAAACTGGAAAATGAATGGGTCGGTTGACCTCCTTAATAAAATGCACAACGCACTTTCCGAGTTGCCGGTGCAAGGTAGCAACGTAACTGCTGGAGTTTTTACACCTTTCATTTTTGTCCAGCATGCCGCGGAAATTTTTAAAGCATCTCCGATAGTTGTGGGCGCACAAGATTGTCATTGGATGTCCAGCGGAGCGTTCACCGGAGAGATCTCACCAACCATGCTGATAGAAATTGGTGCAACACACGTAATACTGGGTCACTCGGAGATCCGCAGAGATCAAGGCGATTCCGACAGTAGAATTGGAGAGAAAGCAGCGGCCGCTTTGAATGCCGGATTGACACCTATAATATGCGTAGGTGAATCGCTGGCAGAACGCAACTCAGATAGCACCATTCGAATAGTAACGCAGCAGCTCGACGAGATAATCAAAGCATCCACAAAGCCCCTTACCAACAGCGTTCTTGCATACGAACCAATTTGGGCGATAGGAACGGGTCTGGCGGCTACACCGGACCAGGTGCAGGAGGTGCACTCGGCCATTAAGGAACATTTGTTTGACAACCACAATCTTCAGTTGCTGGTTTTATATGGAGGCAGTGTAACTGCGGCTAATGCGGGAGAAATTTTTGCATGTCCGTCGGTTGATGGAGCGTTAGTAGGTGGTGCGTCCCTAAAACCAACTGAGTTTTCGGGCATCGTGTTATCAGCAATTTCGGCGGCACAACGTTGAAGTTCACCGTAGCAAATACTTTGAGTTATTCACGACTTGTAATAGCGCCAGTGTACTTGGTGCTAGTAGTGCAGGCCGAGAAGTGGTATGTGGTGAGTGCAACAATTCTGATTTGTATAGGTGCCGTTACGGATTGGCTTGACGGACATTTGGCGCGCAGGTATCAGCAAGAGTCGGCACACGGAAAGTACATCGACCCTTTAGCAGATAAAGCCTTGACCTCGGCTGCTTTTGTTTCGTTCTCGTGGATAGGTTTCATGCCGTGGTGGATGACGTTGATAATTTTATTGAGAGATATCCTGACAACAGGAATGAGAAATCTGGCTGATAGTAGGGGACACGAGTTCACAACATCAAAAACGGCAAAAGCAAAAACCTTTTTCCAAATGAGTTTTATCATTTACGCACTCACACTCTGGGTCTTGGTGTATAGTGCAGGTTCGGCTGAATTGCGAGAAAGTAGTCAAACACTACTGTTTTCATCGATTACGTATTGGTTGGAACTGTTGATAACCGGCGTAACAGTCTGGACAACGATCGAATATGTAATCGTCAACCGACAATTGTTTTCCACAAATCGAATTTCAGAATGACTAAGAAAATCACAAACGTTTACGAATGGATTTCAACTTGTGGTGGCATTGGTCTACTTCCAATTATGCCTGGTAGTTGGTGTAGTTTGTTTGTTGCAATTCCCGGAATAGTCTTCTTAGCAGAGTTTCAAATTGTTCCCGTGGTTTATGCAGTACTAGCCGTACTATTCTTTGTAGTGGGGTTGTTAGCTACTAAAAAAGTGCAGGGGGCTTGGGGGACCGATCCTACAGAAGTAGTAATAGATGAGGCAGCCGGTATGAGCTTGGTAATGGTAGCTCCTATTATATATACAGGGTGGGAATATGCCCTTGGCGGCTTATTCCTATTCAGGGTGTTTGATGTAATGAAGCCTTGGCCAATATCGTACATCAACAACAAAACTGGCGCTTGGAGTGTGATGGTTGATGACGTTTTAGCTGGTCTCTTTGCAGTGATTGCACTGTATTTAGGCAGTGCTGTTATACAGACAGCATTGCTGTTTTTTTTGAATAAATAGGATTTTCGAAGGGTAATTAGGTCTGAGTAGCCTTTGAAAACTGACTTTTTTTCATAAAAGTGTGTAAAAACCCCTTAAAATGGGTACTTGTGGATAAGTCGTGCTTGCTAACCCCTATCAACACTGGATAATTTAGCCGTGCAATTAATTGTTTCTCAACTACTCTGTGGGGTGGAATTATGAATAAAGCAGAACTTATCGAGGCTATTGCCACATCTGCTGGTCTTTCTAAAGCGCAAGCTGATTCGGCGTTGAACGCTACTATCAATGCGATTAAGGGAGAAATGGGCAAAGGCGGCGGAGTTTCTTTAATCGGTTTTGGTTCTTTCACTGTAGGTAAGCGTGCCGCTCGTATGGGCCGTAATCCTGCAACGAATATGCCAATCAAAATTAGCGCACGTAAAGTGGCTAAGTTTTCGGCCGGTAGCGATCTGAAAGCCATTGTAAATGGTGAAAAGAAAGTTACTGCAGCTAAAAAAGCAGCACCTAAAAAGGCAGCGAAAAAGAAATAAGCATCTAACGCTTATGAAAGCCCGTCAAATTTTTGACGGGCTTTTTTTTGACCAAAAACGATTACGCTCGATGTGGTGATAGAATCTTAGTTTTGAATGATGCATCAAAAACACCTTTTAAACACATTGCAGTTATCTCGCTCAGAAATCGAATTGATTCTGGACGAAGCCAAGATGTTTTTGTCTGCCTCGGGATTGAAAAAAGAAGGTTATACCTTTCTCCATGACCGAAGAGTTGTGCTTGCCTTTTTTGAACCCTCCACAAGAACACGTGTCTCTTTCGAAACTGCCATTGAACGATCTGGTGGAGCTTCGGTTTATTTTCAGTCTGCGGGTAGCAGTGTAGAAAAGGGAGAGTCGTTAGAAGAAACTATCGCTACGTTGCAAGCAATGGACTTTGATGCCATTGTGGTACGTCACCCTCTCAATGGTGTGATGGAGCGGATAAGGGACTCGAGCAGCATATCGATTATAAATGGAGGCGAAGGTACACTGTCGCATCCCACCCAAGCTTTGCTGGATGCCTCAACACTCATTGAAAAATTTGGTTCGTTGGAAGGTTTATCGATTTGCATTGTTGGTGATGTTAAACATTCAAGAGTGGCCCGTTCCAATGTGGACGTTTTCTCGAAACTTGGAGCCAAGGTTTCGTACTGTGCACCTGATGATTTTGCGCCTGGTGATGCCCCCTTCAACGATGCTGAAAGAATTGAAAGTGTTGAACAGGCCATGAATCAGTGTCAAGTGATAAATCTGCTTAGAATTCAGCGAGAGCGGATTGAGCAGCAGGTTGACATTTCGGTATTGGACTACCGCAAACAATATGCCGTGACAAAAGAGTTAGCGTTAAAGTATTCGGATGTGGCCATTGTGCATCCGGGACCCGTTAATGAGGGCGTTGAGATAGATTGTGAGGTGTTAAACATGATGAATTGTTTAATTCACCGTCAAGTAACCCATGGCGTGGCAGTTCGCATGTCAGTACTAAAATTATTTTTAACAACTTGAAATTGGAATAAGTAGTCGTATGCCTAAAAGAACAGATTTGAAGACCATCCTAGTAATTGGATCCGGCCCAATAATTATTGGTCAAGCCTGTGAATTCGATTACTCCGGAACGCAGGCATGCAAGGTGCTGAAAGAAGAGGGTTACAGAGTTGTGTTGGTGAATTCGAACCCTGCAACTATAATGACGGATCCGAATATTGCCGACGCCACATACATCGAACCTATTACGACCGAATTCATAGAAGAGATTATTAAGAAGGAACGACCCGATGCCATCTTGCCTACCATGGGTGGCCAGGTTGCGCTGAATGCAGCAATTCAATTGCATGAAAAAGGCATTCTCGAAAAGTATGGCGTTGAGCTGATTGGCTCGAATGTAGAGTCTATAAATAAAGCTGAAGATCGCGAACTATTCCTCAACGCAATGCTCAAGATTGGCATGAATATGCCACAAGGGGGCTTTGTGCATGATTTCGAGGGTGGGATGGCAATGATAGACTCCATTGGCTTTCCTGCGATAGTTCGGCCGTCGTTTACCATGGGTGGTACCGGCGGAGGTATTGCCTATAACATGGACGAGTATAGTGAGATTCTACGAAGCGGGCTTGTGGCCAGCCCAATTGGGAGAGTGTTGGTAGAAGAGAGCATGATTGGGTGGAAAGAGTTTGAATTGGAGGTAATGCGCGATACCAAGGATAACGTAGTTATTGTTTGTTCGATTGAAAACGTCGATCCGATGGGAGTGCATACGGGCGACTCGATTACAGTAGCACCTGCGCAAACTCTGACAGATCGTGAGTACCAGCGTTTGCGTGATGCTGCGCTAAAAATTATTCGTGAAATAGGAGTGGAAACCGGCGGTTCGAATATTCAATTTGCAATCGATCCTAAGACGGGCAAAATGGTGATAATCGAAATGAACCCTAGAGTTTCGAGAAGTTCAGCATTGGCCTCGAAAGCGACGGGTTTCCCTATAGCTAAAATTGCCGCAAAACTTGCGGTTGGATATACACTCGACGAAATTGATAACGACATTACAAAGAAGACTCCGGCGTGTTTTGAGCCATCAATAGACTACGTTGTAGTGAAGATTCCAAGATGGGATTTTGAAAAGTTTAGAGAGTCAGATAATTCACTTGGCGTTCAGATGAAGTCCGTTGGTGAGGCCATGGCATTTGGCGTGACGTTCAAAGAAGCCTTGCAAAAAGGCCTAAGGTCTCTTGAGCAGAATAGGTTTGGATTCGGATTTGACCGACCAGAGTACCGCACCGGCAATAAGGTTTTGGAGGCTGATCTGGCTCCTTTGCGAGCGCAGTTGAGGCTTCGGAAAAGCGATTCAATTTTTGACCTGTGCGATGCGCTGCGATTTGGTATGACCACACAAGAAATTTTTCAACTAACTAAGTACGATCCGTGGTTTGTTGAACAATGCCGTCAGATTGTCGACGCAGCACAAAGCTTGATTTCGGATTGTACGACTTCCAATTGGGTTGACGTACTTACTGCGGAGCGACTGCGCCGCTTAAAGCGTTTTGGATTCAGTGACATTCAACTTAGTGTTTGTTGCAGTGCTAACGAGCTTGCAATTCGCGTCCACCGAAAAAATTTACAGGTATTACCAGTGTATAAAACTGTCGATACCTGCGCTGCCGAATTTGAATCGGAAACGCCGTATCATTATTCCACCTACGAAACTGAGAACGAAGCGATTCCCTCGGATCGAAAGAAAGTAATCGTGTTGGGCAGCGGACCTAACCGAATTGGACAAGGTATTGAGTTCGACTACTGTTGTGTGCAGGCCGTGTTTGCACTTCGCGAAGCCGGGTACGAGGCGATCATGATTAACTGTAATCCCGAAACTGTTTCAACTGATTACGACACAACCAACCGACTTTACTTCGAGCCCTTAACATTCGAAGACGTTTTAAACGTAATTGAACTAGAAAAACCAGACGGTGTAATTATCACGTTTGGTGGACAAACGCCGTTGAAGTTAGCGCAGCAGTTGTCCGATGCCGGTGTACCTCTGATTGGTACGCTCCCAGAGGGTATAGATTTAGCTGAAGACCGCAAACGGTTTGGCGATTTACTTACGCGCTTGCAGATCCCATGCCCGCCATGGGGAACTACGGTTAACGAAGATGAGGCCGTCGAAATAGCTAGTCGCATAGGCTACCCTGTATTGGTCCGACCATCGTATGTTCTAGGTGGCCAAGCAATGCAGATTTGCTATCGTGAGGAGAGCTTGAGAAAGTACATGCAAATGGCTATTGCTCAAGATCCCACACGGCAAGTGTTGATTGACCAGTTTCTCGAAGATGCATCTGAGTTTGATGTGGATGCGGTTTGCGATGGCACTGACACAGTTATTGGCGGAATCATGCAACACATCGAAGAAGCCGGGGTTCACTCTGGAGATTCTTCCTGTGTTTTACCGCCGTATAACACAGAGCCAAGTATCATTGCAACCATGGTGGCTCACACGAAAGCTCTAGCAAAAGCACTAAACGTAATAGGGCTAATCAATATCCAGTTCGCTGTGCAGCGCGGTAACGTGTATGTGTTGGAGGTAAATCCCCGCGCCTCACGTACCGTCCCGTTCGTATCGAAAGCCACCGGAGTTCAAGTCGCAAAAATTGCAACCCGAGTTATGATAGGTGAGAAACTCGCGGACATGGACGTAAAAGACTTTGATCTAAATATTGGTAGGATAGCGATCAAAGAAAGCGTTTTTCCGTTTACGAAATTCCCCAAAGTCAATGTATTCCTCGGACCCGAAATGCGCTCCACTGGCGAAGTAATGGGTATGGATTCCAATTTTGGTAGAGCCATCGTTAAATCGCACATCTCGTCTGGCAACGCCCTGCCTCAATCTGGTAATGTGTTCATCTCGCTCAGCCCCCACGATAAAAGCCCACGCGCTATTGAGATTGCAAGGGGCTATGCAGAAATTGGATTTACCATAATGGCCACAGGGGGCACGGCTGATTTCCTGATGAATCATGGGGTAACAGCAGAACGTGTTTTAAAACATTACGAAGGACGCCCCAGCATTGTAGATCAAATTGCGAATGGTGAAGTTCAGTTAGTAATAAATACTCCATTGGGCGAAAATGCTCGATTTGACGAAGCGGTTATGGGCAGAACTGCCATGAAATTCAAAGTACCGTTTTTCACCACGCTGGCCGCCGCCGAAGCCTCACTGTATGGTATAAAGGCGCTCAAGGGCGAGCAATTCACGTCGATCTCGTTGCAAGAGCATTATGCGCAAGACCATACCATTGCCTGATAAACAGTGGACGGTGATTGATATCGTCCGGTGGGGTACCGAATTCTTTGCTGCAAAGAATGTGGATTCTCCACGATTGACAATTGAAATGATGGTTTGCGCCGTGTTAAATATCGGTCGATTGAAGTTGTACACGGATTTTGAGCGTCCACTTTCGCTTGAAGAGCTTGCGGATTTGCGATTAATGGTGCGCCGACGGACTACTGGAGAGCCCCTTCAATATATTTTAGGGTACACAGATTTTTATTCCGTTCGTATTGAGGTCACACCCGATGTGTTGATTCCACGGCCTGAAACCGAATTTATAGTGGAAAGAGTAATTCGAATGATTGGTAGCCAAGTAGGACCCTTTAGGTGTCTCGACGTGGGTACGGGAAGCGGATGCATCCCGGTGGCTATTGCCAAGAGATGTCATCAAACTGTTTGGACGGCCTTGGATAAGGAACCAAAGGCTTTGAAAATAGCTGAAAACAACATTAATCTGCATGAGTTAGCCTACAGAATATCCACGATGCATTTTGATTTTTTAACCGAAACTCTTGGTAGCAAGTACAACATTATCACGATGAACCCACCATACATTCCGCAGCATGACCTCGTAGATTTACAGCACGAGGTTCGCGACTACGAGCCGCATAGCGCCCTGACGGACGATGGTGACGGGCTGCAGTTTTATAGAAGGATGTCGGAAGTTTTACCAGACATACTTGAGAAAAACGGCATATTATTGATGGAAATCGGATTTGGGCAGTTTGAGAGCGTAAAAGGGATGTTTGCGGCGGTTTCGTACAATGTGGAATTAGTGACGGACCTACAGGATATTCCCAGAGTAGTGGTTGTTACCCATAAAAATTGAAATAATGCATTATCAAACAGAAACAATCCCTATCCAAAGTTTGATTTTTCGTAGTTTCGTCCGCTTGAAATTGCGACGCGTTCGTAGTTATCGGACATTACTATGCAACACGAACAGATAGCGATTGAGCAGATAGATGACATTGTGGTTGTAAAACTTCAAGGTCAATTCATTGGTGGAGACGAAACTGAGGCCTTAAGGCAGGTGATTGGTCAATTTGCTGCCAAGCCTCAAACGTTAATGGTATTAGATGCTACTGGCGTGGAGTATGCGAATTCATCTTTTCTGAGCGTATTATTGGCTGCGCATACTGCAACTACTCGTCACGCTGGGAAATTTTGTGTAGTTGGATTGAACGGGATTGTTCTCGAAGTGATTCGAGTAACATCGATGGACAAGGTATTAATGATTTGCAAAACCAAGGAAGAAGCTATCGAACAGCTTCGAATCGATTCTTAATTTGACACTAAAATATTTTCGAGAGAATAAACTGTATTATCAAGGGCAACTTATATGAAGATGAAAAATCTTACTAACGCGCTAATAATCACGGCGTGCGTGGTAGCTGCGTATCTCGTGTTTTACATGGTGTTAGGTGCTGAAGGCAATTTTACCGACCCCAAAAGCGGACAGGTAGATATGCATATCCCTCAAAATGCATTGGGTATGATTTTCACAGGTGGACCGTTGGTAGGGCTACTAATTGCCTGCATTTTGTTGGCAATTACGTACACCGTGGAGAGAATGCTTTCTATTGGAAAAGCATCGGGAAGTGGTGACATGCACGCGTTTGGTAAGAACGTTGTTGGACTAGTTTCGAAGGGCGACTATACAGCCGCTATTCAGCAATGTGACGCGCAGAAGGGGAGTCTTGCAAATGTTCTACGTTCAGCTGCTGAAAGGTTCAAGTCGGCCGAAAATGATGGTTCTTTAAACGTTGAACAAAAGATTGGTGACGTTCAGCGAGCTATCGACGAAAATATGAATCTTGAAACACCTCTTCTGGAGAAAAATCTAGTAATCATTTCATCGGTGGCTTCGTTGTCAACCATGATTGGATTGTTGGGAACTACGGTTGGTATGATCAGAGCCTTCCAGGCGCTTGGTGCCGGTGGCACAGTGTCTGCACAGCAGCTCTCAATTGGTATCTCTGAGGCCTTATATAATACTGCTGGTGGACTAATCGCCGCTGTGTTGGCCATTGCAGCTTTTAACTTCTTTACAACCAAGGTTGACAACTTCGTGTATACCATGGACGAGATAATTCTCGACCTAATGGAAACACTGTCGATTAAGCTCGGATCAAAGCAATAATAACAACCAGTTTGGATAAACATGTCGAAGATTAAAAAGAAACGAGTTGGTTTCGTACTGGACATGACACCGCTGGTGGACATTACGTTCTTGTTGCTCACGTTCTTTATGTTTACCGCGAAGTTCAAGAACGAAGCGGACAATCAGCAGAAGTTTGTTATCAAACGTCCCCAAACGCAGGCCGATACTGCCAAGTTGCCTGAAAAGGACTTGGTAACTATTAAGATTGGAATCGACACTGTGAGCAAGGACACAGCCTACTACTTGTCGATGTTGAATGAGCAAGACGTGGCTTCGCTAGCTGATGCTATGCAGCGGATAAATTTTCCTGGTGCCAATCCTGAATCTGTAGTTTATAAAATATCAGATTCATTGTGGCTGGGAAAGATTATTGAACGTGCGAGGATTGTAAATCCTAAAGCACGATTTGCTTTAGATGCCGATCGTAGAGTCAAGTACCGTTATATAGAAGTGGCTATCAACGAAATGCGCAAAAAGCGCGCTACGACTTTCAATTTTGTAACCGAGAAGAAGACCGGCGGTCTATAACATTATAGAGCACCTTTAGTCTTAGATTATCAAAAGGTAAAAAAATGGCTGGTGGCGGATCATTAGGAAGCGGCGAAAAACAACGCCGCGGTAAGGAAGGCAAACGGAAGAAGAAGCATCGGGTCGGGTTCCGACTTGATATGACTCCACTAGTGGATATCACCTTCCTATTGCTTACGTTCTTCATGTTAACTACGTCCATGATTACACCTCAAACAATGGAACTAAGTGTTCCACCCGATTTGGACGTTCCAATTGAAGTTAAGCAGTCTGAGTTGTTAACAATAAGAGTTCGATTTGATGGAAAGTTGTTCTTCAATATGGGAACAGACGAGCCTTCAAAGGTGACGTTGGAAGAGTTGAAAAAGCTCGTCGTGGCTCAGAACGTGGCGCTTAAGAACAAATGTATTGTGGTACTTAAATCAAGTGGAGAAGCACCGTATGGTGCCGTTGTACAGATATTGGATAAACTAAATAGTGCCGAGCAAAGTATTATCCGAGGATTGAAAGATGCCGGCATTAACGAAAGAAACAGAAAGTTCACTGTTGCACCTTTCGAAAAGAAAGATGCGGAAGACATAGGTGGATTATGACAACAATCGCTGCTAAATCACCCTTAATTGTTAAGTATGGTGCTTCCGAGCTAAAAGAAATTATAGCTCGTAATACGAAGAGGGCGTTCGTTTACACAATGCTCCTGTTGTTATTGCTGGCGCTATTTACGTTTACGTACAAGGTAGTTGAGTCATTTCTGTTTCCGCCTCCCAACGTAGTTAAGGTATTGCTTACGCGTATAAGTATCGATGCCTTGGCACCGCCACCCTCTGAAAACGCTAACGAACCACCGCCGCCACCGCCGCCACAAGCAGTTCCACCTGCAGCTTCGGGTCCAGCGGCGAGAGCTGGAACACCTGTGGCGGTGCCCGACGCACTAATTGCTCCCGATGCCAAGGACTTCGCTAACATTGATGAAATTAACCGCGCAACGTCAGTTGGTGGCGACGGAAAAGATTTAGGTGGATGGAGCGACGGAACGGGAGTCGATCCTGGGATCAACATCCAGCAACGCGATGAACTTCCTGACCCTGATGACTTTATATCTGTTGAGAGAGACCCAGTTTTTGATTTGGAAGATTTGCAACGGAGAGTTGTTTATCCTAACATGGCACGAGTGAATGGTATTCAGGGTACGGTGAGAGTTCGAGTGCTGGTTGGTAAGGATGGTAAAGTTCTGAAAACGATGATAATCGAGTCTGATAATAGAATCTTAAATCAAGCCGCCGAGGATGCGGTGAAAGCGACCGTGTTTACGCCAGCCCTTCAGAATGGTCACGGCGTTGCCGTGTGGATGGCAATTCCCGTCAAGTTCAGGTTGCGATAATTATTCATGTTCTGGCTTAATGTAGCTTTTAGAGGACTGGTTATCCTAGTAGGATTTCTAGTCCTCTTTTCGGTTGAGCCATTTGTTGGTTTAGATTCGCCACTCCACGAGATCTTCGGTATTGTCGTCATGCTGTTCGGCACGTACAGAATTTTCACATTCATCGTGGCTGGAAAGAAATCTGGATGAAAACTACCACCGCTGCACTATTAGTAATACTTCTTACCGCAACATTTGGATGTGGTAAGAACGAAGTGCACATGGATGCAAACGCCGAAACTGCGATTAGCGGTGCTGTTATAGTGCAGGTGGACGAGGAAATTCTGTCTGTTATTCAAGCAGCAAAAAAGCACTACGACCTTGCCTATCCAAACGCGCACATAACCATCGAGCCCCTTTCAGCAGTGAGCATTGTAAACCTGTTAGTGCGTCACGATATTCGCGGAGCGGTTGTGGCGAGAGATTATACGATGGAAGAAGATACCACAATCACGGCGCGAGAAGGAATAGATGGTTTTCCAAAAACGCTGCTGGCACGAGATGCGCTGGTTTTGATTGCGTCGAAAAAATTTCCGTATGATACTATGCACGCACCAGATGTTGCCGCTTTACTACGCGGCGACGTAAAACTGTTGGATAGATACACAAAACTGACAAAGGGAATTACGTTTTTAGTACCGGGATCTTCGTCGTCGGTATATGGCAACGTTGTGAGTGTGGTCACCAAGGGTATTACTCCTGCAAAAAACGCTCTGTACTCTGCCGGCAGTAAGGACTCATTGGTAAAGCTCATTAGAAACTCGGCAAATCGGATTGGGTTTGGGTACATGTCGCAATATATCAACGATACTTCCGTGAAGATGATAAGACTGAGCTATGCCGATAGTTTGGGCGAATACGTTAGCCCCAAGCCGGTGCATGCATCGTACCTCATTATGGGAAAGTATCCGTTCCCCGTAAACATTTACTTCATACTTCGTGACAAAGCTCAGCCATTTTCGTTACCGTCGGGTTTCATGCAGTATTTAGCTCGAGATGGAAAAGCTCAAAAGGCGTTTTTGGATGCTGGAATTGAACCGGGATATGCAAAAATTGAATTGGTCTTACCAGAATGAAAATGAAATATACATACAACTATAGCGCGACCCTGAAAAAGTTTTGTCTTGTAATTACCACAGTTTCTCTCTTGTTGATAGGGGGCAATCTGGTTGCGAATGACAACTTTGGGCTTGCAAAAACTGCAGTTGCTGAACTGGATTATAATGCAGCACTTCCGTTTATTCGCGCAGCCATATTGGAAAAGCCTAACGATATGGAATATTTGCGACTAGCAACTAGGATATATCTGGATATGGAGTTAGTTGATACTGCGGTGTTGTATGGCAAACGAATCTATGCCGACGATGACAACGACCAAGCGAATGTTTTTCTATGCACAGAGGCACTGATACGCGGTAATGCAGCTGTGGCAGCTGTTGCAATTATGAGAAAGTATAGTAAGAAGAATTCGGATGTGCAGTCCTCCTTATACCTTGTGAAATCTCTGATTGCTGCTGATTCAATTCAAGAAGCTTCGTTAGTTGCGAACACGGCGAAAGCCAAGAATCCGAAGAGTACCGAAACATACGCTGCACTCGGCGATATTTATTTCAACTACAAGCCCCAACCCGTGTATGATTTAGCTATAATGAATTACGAGGAGGCGGTGAAGCTGCAACCAGACGATATTAATTCACATGCGGCACTGGCGCAATGTTATTGGAAACAAGCTAACGCAGAATCTGACATCGAGCTTGGAAACGAATTGTTTAAGCGGTGTTTACTGGAGTGGAACGCTGTTACAAAACTTGATCCTAAGAATGCACGAGCCTGGTTTGAACAGGGTAAGATATTTTTTCTTTCCAAAAAATATCCCGATGCTATCCAGAATCTGACACGGTATAGAGAATTGCGTCCAATTGGTACAGGCAATCCTATGAGCTCATGGTACCTAGGCAATTCGTATTTCAAAATGAATCAATGTGATTCAGCACGCAAACATTTAGATGATGCGGCACGTCAGATCGACACGTTAAAAGGCACGGCTTCGGTGCTGCTAGCGCGCTGTTCATTCTTTCAAAAAGATTGGAAAAAGGCAGCAACTCTTTATAAAGTTGCTGAAAATTCTAAGAAGGATTGGGAGGGGTACGACGAGTGGTATTTTGGAGCGGCAACGCTGTTGGCTGGTGACACAACACAGGCAATCGAGATAATGCGGATGGCATCATTCAAGGATCCTACGCAATGTACTTTCATGTTACGATTCGGTCTGTTGTTACAATCCGTTAACAGAGCTTCGTTTTCAACAAAAATATTTCGGGCTCGCATTTCGCATTGCAACGATTCGTTGACCGCCCGTTTACATGCCTTTATCGGTAATAATTTCTACGCCGATAGTTTGGTTGATAGTGCACTAACAGAATACATGATAGCAGATGGTTTAGAGCCGAACAATACCTACATCCAGTCTAGACTTGCTGAAACGTACCTAGTAAAGGGCGACCAAGCAAAGAGTAACTCCCTTTATGAGACAATTATTTTGGCCGGCAAAAAAGGGTCAGATGAGGACAAACGCATGGCTAGTTCTGCCATAATGAAGCTTAACGCGGCCGATATTGGACTGAAATCATGGTCGTCAATTATAGAGCGGTCTAAGATGGGACTGGAATTCGACCCCACAAACAAGTGGCTTATGTTATACATGGGAATAGGATATCAGGGCTTACAAGACACGCCAGCGGCGTGCAGGTGGTACAAAGAGGTGCTAAAACTCGATCCGTCCAACGAACCAGCCAAACAAAATCTCAAAGCAATTAATTGCTGATTTAAGTAATTGTCTTTGAAATAAAGAGTTTACGCCGTAATTTTGCTTTCTTGTGGATACTTCTAATTCGAGAGATACATCAATTCTGATTCCTGTCAGCAGGTCAACTGATGACAAGATCAAGATTGATATTGTAGTTAAGGCTAAGCAAATACCATTTTTAGCACCTGAAATTTCTGGTGATATTCGTGTGTACGGCAAGGCTACTTCGAGCAGGAGCAATGTCAGACTTCGGCTGACCGTTGAAGCTTCGGCAGAGCTGATTTGCGACAGATCGTTGGAGGAGTTCGTAGAGCCCCTTACTGCACATCTCGATTTAGAGTATCGGATTGATAATCATTTAGCCGCTGAGCAAAGGCAAGCGTCAATCCCACCCGATACGGATGAAGTACGTGGGATACGCGAAGACGAATCGACTATTGACATTACTGATGATGTTCGGCAGGAATTAGCATTGCTGATTCCTATGAGACGTGTTTCGCCGAAATACAGAGATGTTGATCTAAGTGAAATCAATCCAAGTTATTCAGGACGAACACTGAATGATTCTATAGATGATACTGCCCAAGATCAATGGGCAGTGTTGAAAGCATTAAGAAATTTATAATACAATCGGAGTAAAGCCGTGCCAAACCCAAAACGTAGACATTCCAAGCAACGTGGTGCTAAAAGACGTACTCACTACAAAGCCTCGGTGCCTTCAATTATGAGCTGTCCAAATTGTGGATCAGCCAAACAACCTCACATTGTATGCCATTCATGCGGTTACTATAACGGTCGTAAGATTCTAAACGTAGACTAAATCCGTGAACAAGGGTAACAGCGCGGGAAACCCTGTAAGGGTGGTTCTCGATGCTATGGGGGGCGATATCGCTCCCACAAACGAAGTGGCAGGGGCAATTCTCGCCATGGGTTTATTAGGATCCTCTGTGCAACTAATTGTTGTTGGACAGGAGAATTTGTTGTTGCCGATCTTGCGACAAGAAAATATTGCAGATAAGGTTGAGCTGTTGCACGCGCCAGATGTAATAGCCATGGGCGATGAACCAGCATCTATTGTTAAAACGCGAACTGAATCCTCATTGTATAAGGGGCTAGCCCTATTACGAGATGGAAAGGCTGATGCCTTTGTTTCAGCAGGAAATACCGGTGCTGTTATGGCAACTGCTACATTAATGCTGGGTAGAATCCCGGGCGTGGGACGTCCGACAATTGGCTCATTCTTTCCAACGCAAACTGGTAGGCAGACGTTAGTGGTTGACGTTGGCGCTAATGTTGACAGCAAACCAAAGTTCTTGTACGACTACGCTGTAATGGGAGAAATTTACTCCCGTCTTATACTAGGAATTCCTGAACCCTCGGTTGGACTATTAAACGTTGGAGAAGAATCAAGCAAGGGCACTGAAGTAGCGCGAGAAGCATTTCAGTTGTTAACGCATGCTCCGTTGAATTTTGTAGGGAATGTTGAGGGACGCGACATACTTTCTGGAGGTGTTGACGTGGTTGTTTGTGATGGGTTTGAAGGAAACATTGTGTTGAAGTTTGCCGAAAGTGTATTGGGATTCTTAAAGTCTAGGTTCACCACTTTTGCTAACCGCAGCTTGTTAAATAAGTTAATCGTTGGTGCTTTTAAGCCCGTACTGAAAACTGTGTTGAAAGACATGGACTATCAAGAGTATGGCGGGGTTCCACTTTTAGGTGTTAATGGAGTAATAATAATCGGACACGGATCATCTAGCCCCTTAGCCATTTCTAACATGATTGTTAGAGCAGTGGAAGTAGTGAGAGCAGATGTAAATGGAAATATTCAACAAGCGCTGGGTAAACCGGCCGCAAATACGATAGAATGAAAATGAAAGCAGTTATTTCGGCGCTAGCGTTTAATGTACCACCGGATGTGTATGACAACCATTGGTTCGAACAGCGTATCGAGACCACAGATGAATGGATTAAAACTCGTACCGGTATTACCGAACGGCATTTTGCGTTCGAAGGTGCCATGACGGATATCGCATTACCTGCGGCGCAAAAGGTTTTAGCTCAAAGGGGAATTACCGCCGAAGATATCGATTGCATAATAATTGCAACGGTCACTCCCGACAGAGTTTTCCCTTCTTCGTCGGCAATATTGCAACGTAAACTAGGTGCAAAAAACGCGTGGGGTTTTGACCTTTCAGCGGCATGCTCTGGTTTTGTTTTTGCATTGGTCACGGCTTCGAAATTGGTCGAGTCGGGCGCGGTTCGAAATGTGTTGCTAGTTGGAGCCGACAAAATGAGCTCGATTTTAAATTTCGAAGATAGAGCTACCTGCGTCCTTTTTGGCGATGGAGGGGGCTGTGTGCTACTTGAACCCGGAACCGATGATGATCACGGAGTGATGGATTTCATTCTAAAAATGGACGGAAATGGCGAGCCAAATTTGTACCAAAAAGCTGGCGGAAGTTTACACCCACCAACATTAGAAACTGTGACAAACAAAGAGCACTATGTGTTCCAAGAGGGTCAACCGGTTTTTAAGGCCGCGGTTAAGGGAATGGCCGATGTGTCGTACGAAATTATGGTGCGCAACAATCTCACTGCCGATGATATTGCGTGGCTAGTTCCGCATCAAGCAAACCTTAGAATTATTGATGCTACAGCCAACAGAATGGGTCTTTCGAAAGACAAGGTGATGATTAACATTCAAAAGTTCGGCAACACCACTGCCGGAACCATCCCAATTTGTTTGTCGGAATTATACGAACAAGGAAAACTGAAAAGAGGCGACTACGTGGTAATCGCCAGTTTTGGCGCGGGTTACACCTGGGGTGCGATCTTGTATAAATGGTGGTTGGAGCCAACTGCATGAGCACTGCGTTGTTATTTTCCGGACAAGGCTCGCAGTGCGTTGGCATGGCAAAAGATTTGTACGAGCAGTTTCCAGCCGCTGCGAAGCTCATGGACAGAGCCAACGAAGTTGTAGGCTATTCATTAACAGATTTAATGTTCGATGGTCCTGATACCCAGTTAAAAGAAACTAGGTACACTCAGCCTGCGCTACTTGTTCATGAAGCTGCATTGTTGGAACTTACAAATGCTTATCGCACATGTACAGGTGTTGCTGGTCACTCGCTTGGCGAGTATTCGGCGTTGTATGCTAGTGGCGCCTTGCAATTTGATGATGCTCTGACCTTGGTACAGTTGCGCGCAAATTTGATGTTCGATGCAGGCAATGAAATACCTGGTACTATGGCCGCCATTGTGGGCCTAGATGACGAAACCGTAACAGCCCTTTGTGATGAACTTCATGGAGTTGACGGAAACGTTTTACGCGCTGCGAATTTTAATTCTCACGGCCAAGTTGTGATTTCAGGTTCGGCAGATTATGTGCGCCAATGCTTACCTATATTCAAGGAGCGCGGCGCAAAGATTGTGAAAGAACTTCAGGTTAGCGGAGCGTTTCATTCCGACCTGATGGAAAGCGCAAAGCAGCAACTTTTGGATGCAATTTCAAATACGCAATTTCAAAACTCATCTGTTGATGTATTTGTTAATGTAACGGGCTTACCAATTCGCCTAGCCGGTGACTTGAAACATGCAGTTGGGGAGCAATTGACCAAGCCGGTGCAGTTTACAAAAACGTTGTTAAATATGAAGGATGCTGGCTTTACAAACTTTATCGAGATTGGTCCGGGAAAAGTTTTGCAAGGATTAGTGAAAAGAACAGTAGAGGGTGCGGAAATTTCCGGACTCGATACGGCCGGAAGTGTTGTAGAATTTCTCAAATCACAAAACTCTTGAGTGCTGAAATGAGTAAAAAATTTGATGGTAAGGTTTTTCTTGTTACCGGCGGAAGTCGGGGAATTGGTGAAGCTGTTGTACGAGAGTTGTGTTCAAAGGGAGCCATTGTATATGCTACTTACAATTCTCAGAGTGAAAAAGCAGATGCAATTACAAATGAACTGGCCTTGCTAGGTGAAACTGTGGTGTTCCACAAGACCGACATTGGAAATGAATCTGATGTACAGTCTCTTGTTAAGGCCGTACTTGAATCGTCGGGTAAAATTGATGGATTGGTTAACAATGCAGGAATGACCAAGGACGGGTTAATAATGCGAATGTCGGCCGATGACTGGAATTCAGTAATCAACACTAACCTTACTGGCGTTTTCCACATGTGTAAAGCTGTGTGTCGGCCTATGATGTCGGCTAGACAAGGACGAATAGTCAATATTGGGAGTATAGTGGGCCTTAGTGGGAATGCCGGTCAGGTAAACTATAGCTCAGCAAAAGCTGGGATAATAGGTCTGACAAAGTCTTTGGCTAAAGAACTAGCTAGTCGAAACGTTTTAGTAAATTGCGTTGCTCCGGGCTTTGTGGAAACAGATATGACGCACAAATTGACTGAAGAGCAGAAAGCTTCGTTTTTTGGAGGTATTCCATTGAAACGAGCAGCAACACCAAACGAGATTGCCACCGTGGTCTCGTTTCTGTTATCCGAAGATGCTTCGTACATAACAGGTCAGGTGTTAAATGTAGACGGTGGGCTGGCTATGTAAGTAAAAGTCGAATCAAGAATCACTATTATCATTCACTAAGGAATTTGTATGTCATCAGTCGCAGAGAGAGTGACCAAGATTATTGTTGACAAATTGGGCGTCGAAGAATCTAAAGTTTCGGTTGAGGCTTCATTCATGAATGACCTCGGTGCGGATTCGTTGGATACCGTTGAGTTGATTATGGAATTCGAACGCGAGTTCAACACCACAATTGATGACGCTGACGCGGAAAAAATCCAAACCGTTGGAGACGCAATTACTTACCTCGAATCAAACGCTGCCTAAGCAAGCTAATCAATAACATAGGTCTTTATGCCTCGGAATGAAATTCCTCGCATCGTCATCACTGGCTTAGGCGCTATAACACCAATTGGTAATTCCGTTACCGATTTTTGGAATGGTATGATGGCGTGCAAGAGCGGAGCGGCTGACATAACTAGATTTGATGCATCGGAATTTGATACGCGATTCGCTTGCGAAGTCAAAGAATACGATCCATTAGTGCACATTACTCGTAAAGAGGTTCAAAGAATGGATCTTTTTACACAGTTCGCAATGTCGGCAGCCGTAATGGCAGTTGAGGATTCTGGTATAGATTTCGAGGCAAGTAACAGAGAACGAGCCGGCGTTGTATTTGGTTCGGGTATTGGCGGCATGTGGACCTATCATAACCAACAAACGAATTTGTTTGAGCGTGGTGGAAAACCTGACCGGATCAGCCCGTTTTTCGTTCCTATGCTGATATCAGACATAGCGGCTGGCCATATAGCTATTCGTTATGGACTAAAAGGCCCTAATTACGGAACAGTATCGGCCTGCGCAACGAGTTCACATTCGATTGCTGATGCATTTATGCTAATGCAACGTGGTATGGCCGATGTGATGCTTGCAGGGGGCTCAGAGGCCGTTGTGTGCCCAATGGGCATTGGAGGCTTCAATGCAATGAAAGCACTCTCTACGCGGAATGATGATCCATCAACGGCTAGCAGACCTTTTGATTTGGGTCGAGACGGATTTGTAATGGGTGAAGGCGGGGGAATCTTAGTATTGGAAACCTTTGAGCATGCGCAAAATCGAGGTGCAAGAATATACGCGGAAGTGGTTGGAATTGGGTTGACAGATGATGCGTTTCATATTACTCAGCCTGCCCCTGGTGGAGAAGGTGCAGTTCGTTCTATGAAATTGGCGATTGAGGATGCGGGCCTTACCACAGACGATATTGGCTATATAAATGCACACGGAACCTCAACTTCATTTAATGACCGATCAGAAAGTGCTGCTATAAGAACTGTTTTTGGCGATCGGGCAAACGACATTGTGGTTAGCTCAACGAAGTCAATGACGGGTCACTTACTGGGGGCTGCTGGCGCAGTTGAGGCAATTGCCACAACTCTTGCCATTTATAATCAAATGGCACCACCAACTATTAACCAGTTCGAAGTCGATCCGGATTGTACGTTGAATTACGCACCGAACAAAGCTGTCCCTACGGAGATTCGTGCGGCGCTAAGTAATACGTTTGGGTTTGGTGGTCACAATGCAACACTGTGCTTCGCAAAGTTTATTGCGGATTGATGCGTTTGGCAAAACTTTAGTGAAAAGTTCGTGAAAGACGTAGTTAAGAGTCTATACGACAACCTTATCCGCTTTGCTTCAAGTAAGGGAACGGCTAGTAATGCGGTATTCAGAGAGTTGTTCCCACCAATGGATATTTTGGACCAGGTACAAATTGCCGTATTGGAAGAACGATTCGGTGTCGAAATCCACACCACCAGCCTCTATGAGCAGGCTCTTATCCACAGGTCGTACCTTCAAGTTGCAAACACTCCACACAACCGGAGTAACGAACGATTAGAATTCTTGGGTGATTCCATACTTGGTATGGTTACTGCCGAGTATCTGTTTTACAACAACCGTGATGTACTAGAGGGCGAGCTAACCAAGATGAGATCTTGGATAGTAAACAAGAATTCCTTAGCCATTTGTGCAAAAGCGCTCAAATTGGAAGAAGTTTTGTTTCTGAGTTATAGTGCAAAACAGAGCTTAGAAAAAGGCAATGATGGAATGTTAGCCGATGCACTGGAAGCGGTAATAGCTGCAGTGTATTTGGATAGGGGATTTGATGAGGTTCGAAGATTTATTGTTGAAAAGTTACTCCCGATAATGGTAAAGGAGAGCTTAGTCCACGACACTAATTACAAAAGCCTGCTGCTTGAAGAAGTTCAAGGTAGGGGGCTAGGATCACCTAAATACATCGTGGTTAATGAGGAAGGTCCCGATCACGAAAAACAATTTACGGTTGAAGTCTTCGTGGACGATAAGAGTTTGGGCGTCGGTACTGGTAAGAATAAAAAAGAAGCCGAACAACAGGCCGCCGAAAAAGCATTAAAAGTGTCAACTACGAAGCGACGTACAAAAGGCAACCCACAGAGTGAAACGTAACTTAAAAGCCCCCTTCAATGTCGATACAATCGCAATATCGGAGCTAAGCTTGCGGATCATACTTTATGTCTTGTTAATTTTTTGCGCCTCGATTGCGTCGGCGCAGTTTAATGGTCAATTACCATTTGGAAAAAACAAAGTCCAGTACCAAAAGTTCGAGTGGAAGTACATTCAATCGGATAATTTCGACGTGTATTTCCATCAGGGTGGTAACTACATCGCTAAGTTCACAGCGATGAAGGCTGAAAAAGCCTTACAAGAAATTCAAGCAACACTTTCGTTTGAGATTACTAAGCGGATTGTAATTATCGTTTATAACTCGCACAATCAATTTCAACAGACGAATGTAATTGATGAGTATATGAGCGAGGGAATTGGTGGCGTTACGGAGTTGTTCAAGAATCGTGTTGTTATTCCATTCGAAGGCGACTATCAAAAATTCGCCCATGTTATTCATCACGAGTTAGTCCACGCCGTGATTAATGACATGTTTTATGGTGGGTCGATACAGTCCTTGATAAGCAATAGTGCTGGTGCTATGCTACCGCTTTGGATGAACGAGGGATTTGCAGAGTATTCAAGTACCGGTGGTTTGGATGTGAAGACCGATATGTTTATGCGCGATGTTGCTGTGAGCGAATATTTACGGGGGCTTAACCAGCTAAATGGATATTTCGCATATCGAGGCGGACAAGCGTTTTGGTCATACGTTGCTGAAAAGTATGGCAAAGAAAAAGTAGGAGAGGTGCTAAACAGATTTAAGTCGACCGGTAATGTTAATGCCACTTTTAAGTCGTCGTTTGGTATGACATACGAGGAGATGTCAGATCAATGGGCTAAGGACACAAAGAAATTTTACTTTCCCGATGTAGATAGATACGAATACGTTGAAGACTACTCAAATAGGTTGACAAATCACCAAAAGGAGAATTATTTCTACAATACCTCACCAGCCATTTCACCTGATGGTGAAAAAGTAGCCTTCATTTCGGACAGAGGCGAGGGTTCGTTTGGATTGTACGTGATGGACCTAGCAACGAAGAAGGTAGACAAGTTGGCTTCAAGTGCAAGGTCAACAGATTTTGAAGAATTGAATTTTCTGACGCCTGGTATTTCTTGGGATCCTACAGGAAAGAAGTTGGCAGTTGGGGCAAAAGCCGGTGGACAGGATGGCGTGTATGTAATTGATGTAGCCACGGGTAAATTTAACGTGCTGACTTTTGACATTCAAACTGTAGGCGGTGTTGCTTGGTCACCCGATGGTAAATCAATAGCATTCGATGCGGCGCCGAACGGCGACCAAAGTGATATATATGTTTACGAAATTGCTACTAAGAAATTACGTGCAGTTACAAACGACATATTCAGCGATTTAGAACCTGTATGGTCTCCTGACAGCAAATACTTGTACTTCATCTCAGACAGATCCAACCACCTTGATGGTTCACAGAATTCATCAAATTTTGAAATGTGGAATTACGATGTAAGCCAAAGGGATATATACAGAATTGATGTAGATAATCCAGTTATAGAACGCATAACAACCGACCCGTCAATTGGTAAGTACACTATTGCCGTGGTGCCGGACCATAAAAGCATATTGTTTGTTGCGGATTATAATGGAATCAGCAATCTTTGGGAACTTGACTTGGCTACTGGGGCGAAAAGAGCTAGAACGAATTCGTTGCAAGAAGTTAGTCAGATTTCACTTTCGGTTGATGGAACTAAGTTGTTGTTTTCTTCACAGAATAGAGTGGGGTACGATTTGTTCTTAATCAAGTATCCACTTGAAGTTAAAACAAAAGACTCACTGCCCATGACTAGATTTCGCCAGCGGGTGATTGATGAGAATAACTCATTGGCCGGGATTATGGACAAACTCTCAGCTCCCGCAGATACGGTGTCGATGTCCTACGGCTCATTCGATTTGTCCCCATCGACAGAGAATTCTGTATCTAAGAATGACGAGGCTATAAACGGCGTTTCAACAGTTAGTGCAGCAAGTGCGCAGCCCAAGATGGACACTACGGCAAGGGATTACAAGATTGCCTTTACACCAGATATTATAACCGGCCAGGCAGGATATAGCAATTGGTTTGGTGCCCAGGGCACAATTCAAATGTTGTTTAGTGATATGCTGGGTGACCACGAAATCTATTTTCAAACTAACTTGTATTTGGACATTGTAAATAGCAATTTTTATCTATCCTACGGGTATCTACGCGATGTTGTGGACTATCATTTTGCTGGGTTCCATAACGCAGGCTACACCTATATTACTGTAGGAAATCAAAGTACTCTTAATAGGTTGAGAAACTATGGAGCCACGGGTTGGTTAACGGTACCGTTCAGTAGATATGATAGAATAGATATTGGTCTTACGGCTCAAGCAATGGCACGAGAGAACATAGATATACCCACTATGCCCTCGGTAGACCGATTCGTTACAGTACCTTCTATCTCGTATGTACATGACGATGCGGTGATGGGAATGTGGGCACCAGTTAATGGAAATCGTCTAAACCTTACGTTAGAGGGTTCACCCAAGGTTGTTACCAATGGATTGTCGTTCGCTACATTCAGGACAGACGCTAGAAAGTATATAGGATTCGGCGGCGCATACACTTTAGCATTGAGAGGAAGTGGTGGGATTAGCATGGGGGCGAATCCTCAAAAATTCTTCATTGGTGGAGTTGATAATTGGTTGAACCGTTCGTTTAGCGCTGCAGGGTGGCCGTTTGTTGAACCCGAGGATTTTGCATTTACAAGGCCTGGCTGGCCGCTACGTGGTTTTTCTTTGAATGAACGAAATGGTTCGAGGTACTTTGTAGCCAATGCCGAACTTAGGTTTCCGTTGTTGTTTGCCTTTCAAGCGGGTCCGCTGCCTTCGTTATTTCAAGGATTGCAAGGTCAGTTTTTCTTGGATGCAGGGGGCGCGTTCGATATTAACGGCGACGCATGGTCTGATTACAGCAGAAGAATAGCCGCGCCAAATCCAGTTATCTATAGTCTAGGATTTGGTATTAGATCGATAGCTCTAGGCATGCCGTTGCGGTTTGACGTTGCATGGCGAAAGGAACCTGGACCTGGATTTTCTTCACCCGTGTACCTGTTCTCTCTAGGTGGCGATTTTTGAGATTCCCGCGCGGGCTGATGTCCGTTCGGTAACAGAACTCGCAAGCACTTCAAATTCTAGCGTGGGAACTGAAACTGTGAAGGTAACAACCTCTGTGAACTCTTGCGTGTACTCTGCTCCAATTTCGTCAAGTAATGTAATGATTCTTGATACGTCGTCGAACTCACAGTAAATGTTTACGGCTGTCATTTCCTTTTTAAATTCGATTTGACAGGCTTGCAACCCCATTGAGCATGCGTCTGAGTACGCTCGTGCCAATGGACCTACTCCTAATTTTGTTCCACCGAAGTATCGCACAATTACACAAATGACATTTGTAACATTAGATTTCAGCAGACAAAATAGTATAGGTTTTCCGGCGGTTCCCGAGGGTTCACCGTCATCCGACATCCGAGATTCAAGCCCCAATTCGCCAACTCGATATGCAAAGCAATGATGAACAGCATCTCTATGTGCCTGTCGAGTCTCATTCAAAAATATCTGAGCCCCCTCCCGAGAGGTCACATGGCGAATGTAACAAATGAACCTTGACTTTCGAACGATGTGTTCAATGTCTGATCCTTTTTCAATAGTCCAATAGCCGTTTTGAGTAGAAGTAGTTTTTTTCACGCAGTACAAAATTCTGAAATTCGAAGTCAATTATGAATATAGGAATGGTTTGTTACCCAACATATGGTGGTAGCGGAGTTGTTGCAACTGAACTTGGGCACGCCCTCGCTCAAAAAGGGCACAGCGTACATTTTATCACGTATGATCTGCCGATGCGTCTTGATCGTTTTCAAGATAACATCTACTATCATGAAGTTGAGACCCCAAGATACCCATTATTAGAATTTGATTTGTATCCACTAGCGCTTGCCGGTAAAATAGTTGATGTGGCCCGGTACGAAACGTTAGATATTTTACATGTCCATTATGCCATCCCGCATGCAGTAAGCGGATATTTAGCGAAGGAGATGTTAAATCACAACAACCCTCTCAAACTTGTAACTACGTTGCACGGTACCGATATTACCTTAGTTGGGCTGGAGCCAACTTTTTTCCCACTAGTTAAATTTTCGTTGGAGCGCTCCGACGCTATTACAGCAGTGTCGGGGTTCCTTCAAGAAAAAACAAATCAGAGTTTCGGACAAGATCTTCGCATTGATGTGATTCCGAATTTTGTTGATACGGACTATTACAAACGGGAAGAGTGTTTGCCATTAGTTAAACGACTAAAGTCGCATGGTGAAGCCGTGCTGATGCACACATCCAACTTCAGAGCGGTAAAGCGTGTCCAAGATTGCGTTAGAATTTTATATGAAGTTCGTAAGAAAATGCCTGCCAGATTGGTGTTGATCGGCGACGGTCCAGAACGTAGTGATACAGAAAGACTATGCCGAGAACTGGGTGTAATTGAATATGTAACGTTTTTAGGCAAACAATCTGCGTTGCCGGAATTGCTGTCTTCGGCCGACATTTTTCTCCTTCCTTCGCAGCAGGAAAGTTTCGGACTCTCCGCGTTAGAGGCAATGAGTTGTGGCGTCCCAGTTATCGGAACCAATATAGGGGGCTTACCAGAAGTAGTAGAGCACGGCGAAAGTGGTTATGTAGCCGAACTTGGGGATATAGACAGGATGGCAAGGTATTGCACAGAGTTACTTAGTTCGCCAAAAAAACTCGCCGCATTCCGTGAACGTGCACGATTGCGGGCGGTCGAGAAATTTAATATCCATCAAGTTGTTCCGATGTACGAAAAACTATACAATGATGTAATTGCTGGAAGAAGCTGAAAAATCATATGAACAACCGAAACTCTTCCGTCTAACCGAAAATGTATCGAGTATTTTGTCTACCCAGTCCGGCAAACCCGTCGGCATCGGGATCCGTGGTATTGTCTTGGTAATGTACTAGGTACATTTTTTCCTTAGTCTCTTTTCGAAGAGTACGCAACTCCTCGAATGAAGCGTGCACAGCATTTCTATTCAAGCTGGCATCATGAAACATTATCGACGCTTTATCTTGGTAACGTTCAATCAACTCCAGATCGAATTTTGTATCACCCGATATGAAAACTGTATCGTCTACAAAAAGACCGTACGTAATAAACGCATCCATGGGTGTTTCTGCTTCGCCGGGAATATGATTGGTGTGAAACAATTCGATTTTAATTCCGCCATATTCAGCCTTGTAATAAGCCCCTTGCCCCAAATTCAACTCTCTCTATACTATGAAAATTGTAAAAGTCATGGTATGAAAGTCTAGCACCTTCTGAATTAAGTTCATTGTATTCAAGTCCACCACGAAGCGACTGATCCCACAACACATCCTTGTACTCATCAGTAATCATGAGAGTGAGTTTTGGGTTGCCATGAGGAATGCCATAATATCTATTTCTAAGCGTGAGATACTCAACTCCGCCTATGTGATCGGCATGACTGTGTGTAGGTAAAAACACGGCTATTTCTTCTGATTTTACGCCAATTGCGTCTAACGCAAATGGCCAGTCATCCCAAAATCGACAAGAATATGGGTGTCACCTTTTATTAAAAGTAGGTTTGTTTGATACAGATCTTTTGCAAAAGCAGTACCTGTTCCTAGAAACACAACTTCCAATTTACCATCGTTTTTCAACGAAAGCGGATTTTCAATACGTTCTTCTATCATTTTCATGGTAGTTGATGAATAACACTGTCTTTATGCTCTATTATCCTTCGTCGATCCTTCTCGCCCTAACTTTTCAATAAAATTACGGTTAAAAACTGATTGTAGCGCTGTTCTAATGTCAGGATGTTTTTCAAGAAGGTGTTTTAAATCGGACGATCGCCACATTAAGTACCTTGTAGGAGCGATGGTTATGACCGTCGCGGAGGCCGGATTACCCGATGCAAATGCCATTTCTCCTACAAAATCTCCCTACCTGCAATAGGCTGCTACAGTTGCATCAATCTCAACCCGCGCAGCGCCATCAGTAATTAACACTATTCTGGAAACTGGTTGACCCTGTGTTGTAAGCGTTTCGCCTGTAACTGTGGATAACCAAGTTCCGGTTCGTATCATTCGGTGAAAATCCACAACGCTCAACTGACCGAACATTCTCTGCCGAAGTGACTCTTCTTCACCTGTAATCTGAGCTTTACGCTTTTCGTTAATGATAATTCCAACCTGAACAACGTTAACTAAGGTAAATGTTGCCTCCCACAGGATTGCACCCTCCAACCCCATCAAAACATCGTACACAATAGAAAAGCAGCCTGATGCGATGGCTAGCACTCTTAACGGTAATATGTTTCGAACTAAGCTGGCGCCAACCAGCAAGATGTATGAAACATGTAGAAAAATGTCTGTAGAGCTCAACAACCATCCCAATAATTATGAAGTCTGACCCATTAACTTAACAAACATCGCACTAAGTACGCTGTTTTTCAAATGCTTCTGTAAATTCGTTCACTTTTCAGGGGAATGTCCAAAAGCTAGTTGAAATAAAAACGAGGTTCGAGCTACGTCGTAGATTAACGGAAAGTAAGCCAATAAT
>JABMNI010000020.1 GCA_013204605.1 Ignavibacteria bacterium | reverse complement strand
TTGGATTTGGAGTTGTAGTCGGAGTTGGTGTATTTGGAGTTGGTGTAAGTGGAGTTGGTGTAAGTGGAGTTGGTGTAAGTGGAGTTGGTGATATTGATGCGCCTAAAGAGTTAATCGCACAAGAACTTGTGGTGTTGGTTAAAAACTGTCGGTCTATTAGCAACCAACTTATTTCGAGTGTTGCATTGTTCGGCGATGAGCTGAACAAAAATATTTTGACGGGGGTTCAGGTTTTGCTGGCGTCGCATAACGTTTCCGTTTCCCGACACAATCCATTTTCGAGCGTGAAAAGTAATCTGAGTGCAGAAAAGGCATCGGAGGTAATTAAGCGAGCGCATTTGATAGGACCGCTTGTGGGTGCGATTTTTATGGGCACGCAGCCTACTTCTGCGAACATTCCTACTTCTAGCAAAGCGCATCAAGAGTAATGAGCGTTAGAATTACTGCTGGAAAGTACAAGAACCGGATATTGCACACCTTGGCTGGAATTGCAACGCGTCCTACTACCGAGTCGATGCGTGGCTCGATATTCTCTGCTCTGTGTAATCATAAGGAGTTAACCAACGCACGAGTGCTGGATCTTTTTTGCGGATCGGGAGCGTTTGGAATAGAGTCCGTTAGCCGTGGCGCCAGTCATGCAACGTTGGTCGACTCAAGCAGAAACGTAGTGAGCGAAATTCAGCGCTCCATAAAAATGCTCGATGCCGCCAGTGAGATTGATGTAGTTCAGGACCTGGCTTCGAAATTCATTACGCGCACAAAACATGAGTACGATGTGGTGTTTGCCGATCCCCCATACGAACTACACATTTGCAATGCGATTTGTGAAATGTTGGATAAAACCGGCACCTTAGCCAATAATGCGGTGGTTGTGTTGGAGTTCGGTACGGCAGAATTTTTACTTCCTCACGACAATTTTTCCACGGTTTGGCGCAAGGAAACGCTGACTACCACGGTGGAGATTCTTTCCTATTCCAAGCCTTAGCCATAACTTGCAGCAATGACGCAAGCCGAAACCAGTAAACATGCCATGTATCCGGGCACATTCGACCCCGTTACAAATGGCCACGTAGATGTAATTGAACGAGCCTCCCATATTTTTGGCAAACTCACCGTTGTGATTGCTAAAAACAGCAAAAAAACGCCAATGTTCGATGAAACCGAACGATTAACCATGGTTCGCGAAGCACTAATTCACCTACCAAACGTGTACGTAACACTTCATGCCGGGCTGGTTATTGATTTCGCTCGCAATAATGGCGTGAATGTTATTATAAGGGGCTTACGGGCTGTTACAGATTTCGAATACGAATTTCAAATCGCTCTGATGAACCGCAAATTGGAAGAGTCTATTACAACATTGTTTATGATGCCCCACGAAAAATATACCTACCTCAATTCGAGTATCATTCGAGAATTAGGACGGTACGGTCAGGACATTTCAGAATTTGTCCCACCCGGTGTAGCTACATTGATGACTAACAAAATGGGCGTGATGAAGAACAAAATGGGTGGCCAATCTTGAATCCTCGCGTACACATTATTACGTTGGGGTGTAGCAAGAACACTGTCGACAGTGAAACCATGGCCGGTCATCTGCTTGCAAACAGCATGGTAGTTGCTCCTTCAATCGAAGAAGCCGACACGTTAATAATCAATACGTGTGGTTTTATCGATGCTGCTAAAGAAGAAAGCATCAACACTATTCTCGAAGCTGCCGAACTAAAAAAATCGGGCTCACTCACAACCTTGGTTGTGGCCGGTTGCTTGTCTGAACGATATGCCGATGAACTACGAAATGAAATCCCTGAAGTGGATCATTTTTTTGGTACCGAAGCCTACGAGTCGATCATCAAGGCATTGTCTCCCGACCTCAAGTATGCACTACTCGGCGAACGCACACTATCAACCCCATCGCACTATGCGTACTTAAAAATATCAGAGGGCTGCGACCGACCCTGTTCGTTCTGCGCTATTCCCATTATGCGCGGCAAACACAGATCAATCGATAAGGCACGAATAATTTCCGAAGCGCAAAGTTTGGTCCGCCAAGGTGTAAAAGAAATCGTCCTTGTTGCGCAAGACCTCACGTACTATGGCATAGACGTTAACGGCGAACGAACACTAGCAGACTTACTCACTACCCTATCTGATGAATCTGGCGCCGAATGGATACGCTGTATGTACGCCTATCCTTCCAAATTCCCCATGGATATTTTACCTGTCATTCGCGACCGTAAAAATATTTGCACGTACATCGATATGCCACTCCAACACGCATCTACCGAAGTGTTAAAGGGTATGAGAAGGGGCATTACCAGACGCCGCACAGAGGAGTTACTAGATGCTATCCGTTCGGAAGTTCCCAACATTGCATTACGAAGTACCTTTATTGTTGGATATCCAAACGAGACCGAAGCGGATTTTGAAGAGCTCATGGAATTTGTCGAGCAACAACGGTTGGATAGAATTGGTGTGTTCACGTACAGTCAGGAAGACAACACGTACGCCGACATTCTAGGCGATCCTATTAGTGCTGAATTAAAGCAGGAACGTCTTCACAGATTAATGGATTTGCAAAAGATCATTTCGCATGAAAAAAACATGGCCAAGGTTGGTTCAACTGTTCGCGTTTTGATTGAAGAAAATCACAACGGTGAGTATCAAGGCAGAACAGAATTCGATGCGCCAGAAGTTGATAACGAAATATTTGTGCGCACCACAAAGCCCCTTACCATAGGAAGTTTTGTTGATGCCGTAGTGTACGATGCCTCTGAGTTCGACCTGTTCGCGAACGTTGTTGAGTAGCGTGGTGACCTATCAACGTAGTGACCTATCAACGTGTGGAGTTACAACATATACTTAGACAGATCCTTGTCCTCAACAATACCCTTTAATTTGTCTATCACATTCTTTCTTGTAAGTTTCACCTTGCGTTTCTTGATGTGATCGGGCGCATCGAACAAGGTATCTTCTAACAGCGTTGTTAGAATAGTGTGCAGGCGGCGGGCGCCAATGTTGGCTACTTCCTCGTTAACTCGAAACGCAATTGCAGCAATTTCATCAATGGCTTCTTTGTCGAATTCAATTGCAATTCCATCAGCTAGCAACAACGCTTGAACTTGTTTGATAAGTGCGTGCTCGGGCAGCGTGAGAATTCGAACAAAGTCTTCCTGGGTTAGTGAATTCAATTCAACTCTAATTGGAAACCGACCTTGTAATTCCGGAATAAGATCTGAGGGTTTTGATATGTGGAATGCACCCGAAGCGATGAATAAAACGTGGTTTGTAGAAACCGATCCGTACTTCGTGTTTACAATACTTCCCTCTACTATTGGAAGCAGATCACGTTGCACGCCTTCACGCGATACATCGGCGGAAGAGCCTGTGCCACCGGCCCTAGAGGCTACCTTATCTATTTCGTCGATAAATATTATGCCCATGTTCTCGGCTCGAAAAATAGCTTCCTGCGTAACCTTATCCATGTCGACCAACTTGTCTGCCTCTTGCTGATGCAGAATTTTTCTGGCCTCGCTGACCGTAACAGATTTCCTTTTTGTTCTCTTTGGAAGTACGTTCTGCAACATCTCTCCAAAGTTCATATCCATGCCGTCGGGACCGATCGGGCCGAATACATTAAGTCCCGACATCACATCTTCCCTAACGTCGATGTCAACCATCGTGTCTTCTATTTCTCCGCTAAGTAGTTGAGATCTTGTGAGCTCTCTTCTTGCGTTATAATCGTCGGAATCATTCATTGATGCCATATCGAACGACATTCGTAGTTCTGGCGGTGGACATAGAATGTCGACAAGTCGGTCTTCGGCAATTGTAGCCGCAGTGTGGTTAACCGTTTCGAGATGTTCCTTGCGCACAATGCCGACAGAGGTTTCAATTAAATCGCGGACCATCATTTCAACATCGCGTCCCACATAGCCCACTTCAGTAAACTTTGTGGCCTCTACTTTCACGAATGGTGCGCCGGCTAGTCGAGCTAAACGTCGGGCAATTTCAGTTTTACCAACGCCCGTTGGACCGATGAGAATGATGTTATTCGGCATTATTTCGCGTTGCATATCGGCATCGACATTCTGCCTACGCCACCTATTTCGCAGTGCAATAGCCACGGCTTTTTTAGCCGCATCTTGGCCAATTACATATTTGTCTAACTCTGCAACAATTTGTCTAGGCGTCAAATTCATAGTTCTTCAATCGTCAGATTTGTGTTGGTATAAATACAAATCTCCCCCGCTAAGGTGAGAGACTTTTCCACTATCGTGCGGGAATCGAGCTTGGTGTTCTGGGCAAGAGCGCGTGCTGCCGACAGTGCGTACGGTCCACCGGAACCTATGCTAACTATGCCATCTTCCGGCTCGATAATATCACCCGTTCCCGATAGAATGAGTGCGTGCTGACTGTCCATTACGATTAGCATGGCTTCTAACCGGCGCAGATATCTATCTGAGCGCCAGTCTTTTGCAAGTTCCACTACCGAACGTTCTAGGTTACCGCGTTGCGACTCAAGCTTCTCTTCGAACCGCTGTAACAGCGTAAAGGCATCGGCCGCACTGCCGGCAAAACCGGCTAACACGGAATCCTTGTACAGACGCCGCACCTTTTTAGCCGTGTGCTTTACTATCGTGTTCCCTAACGACACTTGACCATCAGAACCCAACACGGCTTTACCGTTTCGTATAACACCGAGGATTGTAGTGGATCGAATGATTCTTTCGTTTTCATTTTTCATGTAATCACCAATTCAGGTTTAGTGTCGGTAATGTTTTATCATCAGTATAAACAATGCAGTGCTTACAATTCCCATCAACGCGAGTAAAAGTACCACGTACATATTATTCGACGTATGCAAATCAAACTCGATAATTCGTACGGTCATACGCCAAAAAAACGTTAGACTAAACAGACCTGTAGCGCTGAGTGATGCGGGGAACGCCCATTGACGGTCATACGTCAATAATATTCCCATTACACTCATTACTACTCCAAAAAATGCGCCATTAAACAATGCAGCAGTTGACGTTTCTTCAGCTATAGCGTATCCCACAAAGCCCCCTACCAGAAGAAAAATTCCGTAGGCGATCAAGAATTTACCCACTCTGTGTTGCATTGTTACCTACACTGACCATCTATCATGGTAACTACTCGATGGGCTGAGCCTACTAGATCGGCGCTGTGTGTTGCAATTACGCAGGTAAGATTGTACTCGCGTTGCAGTTCAGAAATGAGCGTGAGAATGATGTTGGCGTTCTCGGTGTCGAGGTTTCCCGTTGGCTCATCGGCGAATAAAAGGAGCGGTTTGTTAATCACGGCTCGTGCAATGGCAACGCGTTGCTGCTCGCCACCGGATAGTTCCTGCGTGGCATGATCGGCACGGTTGCTGAGTCCAATGCGTTCGAGTAATTTCATTGCCTTGATTTTTGCATCGGATTTACTCACTCCGGCAATTAAAGCGGGCATCATTACATTTTCTACGGCTGTGAACTCCGGCAACAAGTGGTGGTATTGAAACACCATTCCAATAGTGCTGTTTCTAAATTTTGCGAGTGCGTTCGAAGAGAGATCGGAATATTTTATTGGTCCGTTTGGTGTTTGCAAAACCACGGTGCCGCTATCGGCAATATCAACCGATGCCATAATGTGCAGCAGCGTGCTTTTTCCAGCGCCGCTGGGTCCTACGATGGCTACAAACTCACCTTTTTCACACACAATACTCGCACCCCTAAGCACCTCCGTTGGTGCGGAGCTCCCAGGAATACTGTACGACTTGTGAATATCGGTTGCTGAAATCATTTGCTGTTTCAACCCGGAAATTGTCGGAGGATGCGAACATCGTTTTCATACAACAATCGCGCATCATCTATTCCGGTGAGCATCATTACTACGCGCTCAATACCAAAGCCAAACGCAAATCCCGAATACACTTCCGGATCGATTCCGCACGACTCAAGCACATTCGGATGCACCATTCCGCATCCACCCAGCTCAAGCCAGCCGGTATGTTTGCACACTCGGCAGCCGTCACCTTTGCAAAGGAAGCACGACATGTCAACTTCGGCACTAGGCTCAGTAAACGGGAAAAACGATGTCCGAAAACGAAATTTCGCGTCTGCATGATAAAATTTTCGCGCAAACGCCATAACCGTCCCTTTCAGGTCGGCCATGCTCACACCCTTATCAATGTACAGTCCTTCAACTTGATGAAACTCCGCCAACGATCGCGCACTTACCGCCTCATTTCGATACACCTTGCCCGGCATAATGCATCGTATAGGGGGCTTCATGTTTTGCATAACACGGATTTGCACATTCGATGTATGCGTACGCAATAGCACATCAGATCTACCTGGAACGTCAACAAAAAACGTGTCCTGCATATCGCGCGCGGGATGATCGTCTGTAAAATTTAGTAGACCAAAGTTGTGGGCGTCATCTTCCACCTCCGGACCCTCAGCAACATCAAATCCCATTTCTTGAAATATCTCGATGATTCGATTCTGGGTTTGCGTTATAGGGTGGATGGAACCTCGGGTAACACCTCTACCTGGAAGCGTAACATCAATGTTTTCAATTCCGGCTTCGGAATGGAAGGCCAATTTTTTGGAATCGAATTCATCTTGAACGAATTTTTTCAATTCGTTGAGTGTTTTTCCTACAAGGGGCTTATCCTCTTTTGCAACATTACGTAGGTCATCGGTCAGCGCCTGCACCGTCCCCTTTTTAACCAGATGTTTTAACCTGAACAACTCAAGTTGCTCTTCGTTCATCACCAGCTCAAGATCCGTCTCAATCTCTTTTCTGGTGCTTACTATGCGTTCAATAAGGTTCATAGTTACTAATCTACGACTAATAAAAAAGCGATGACGGCATAAAAACCATCATCGCTATTCTTTTTTACACTCTGCTGAAGGTCTACGCTACTTGTTTAACGATCGCCGTAAACACAGCCGGGTGATTCATGGCTACATCAGCCAACACCTTGCGGTTTATCTCGATGTTATTTGTACGAAGCGCCGACATCAATCTTGAATACGTTGTACCATTCAAGCGAGCGGCTGCGTTAATACGTACAATCCACAAAGCACGAAACGTGCGTTTTTTGTTGCGACGGTCGCGGTACGCATGTTGAAGACCTTTTTCAACGTGGTGTTTAACAATTGTCCAAACCTTGCTGCGCGCACCCCAGTAGCCTTTGGCTAACTTGAAATATTTTTTCTTTCGTTGGTGCGCCGCTACTTTATTGACTGATCTAGGCATGTCTGTTCCTTAACATTGTGGTAATCAGGAGAACGGCTTCCCCGGGATACCTTGTAAAAATTGATTCCGAATTATCTAAGAGCTAGGCAATGCAAAACGTTGTTCATGTCGGCAGGATGCACCATGGCGTCCTGACGCAAATGACGTTTACGCTTTCTGCTTTTGCTGGTCAAAATGTGGCTACGGCCGGCTTTTTGTCTTTTAATGCCGCCACTAGCTGTAATCTTGAAGCGCTTCTTCGCTCCACTATTTGTTTTCATCTTTGGCATCGTCTGCTCCTGAGTTTGTTTTTTCTTCTGATTGGGTTTCGCCCGGCCCTGATTTTTTAACCTTTGGTTTTTTAACGGATTCAGGTGCCAATGTAACGCCCAGAATTCGTCCTTCTGTGCGCATGTCTTGGTCAACCTTCGATACGTCTGCCAAAGCGTCAACAAATCGCTGCAATAAATTTCGTCCGATTTCCTGGTGGACAATTTCTCGTCCGCGGAAAAGCACCGTAGCTTTTACTTTATGACCTTCACCCAAAAACTCTCTTGCATGTCGGGTCTTAAAATCAAAGTCATGCGTATCAGTACCTGGTTTAAACCGAAGTTCCTTCAATTGCTGCTGTACCTGAGCCTTCTTATGTTCTTTTTCTTTTTTAGTCTGCTCGTATACAAACTTTCCGTAGTCGATTATTTTACAAACCGGCGGTTTAGCTTGCGGAGCTATCTCTACTAAATCCAACTCTCTATCCAAAGCCAGCTTTAATGCATCACGCTTTGACAAAACACCTAATGCTTCGCCGTTCGAATCTATTACCCTGAGATCTGGGCCGTTGATTTCGTCATTAATTTTGTGTTTTCTCAGTAACTCAGGTCTCGGAATCGGACCTCTCGTGAACGGACGCCTCAAATGATTGTGCTTTGTATGTGAATGGATTGTTTCAAAGACCACTAAGATACGGCAAAAAGTCGTATGTGCAAAACAATATTGGGGGTTAAGTAATGGTAAAGTTCCGCATAATTGTAATTTTGAAGTTCGTAAAACGTTAACGGGCCCCATGACAACTCAAGAAGAAGTGCTTTCTTCGATAGAAGAAGCCGAAAAACGCAGCGCCACAGTACCGAGCAACCTTCCGGTTTTGCCGCTTCGTGACATTGTAATCTATCCTCACATGATATTCCCTGTCCTTATAGGCAGGGCATCCTCCCTGAAGTCTGTGGCTCAGGCGTTAGAGCGTGAAAAGTACATTATGCTGTTGAGCCAAAAAAATGCTCAAACTGATGATCCTACGTTCGAAGACCTGTACACACACGGTACTATTGCCAAGGTGCTGCAGGTTATGCGCTTGCCGAACAACCTGCTGAAGGTGCTAGTTGAGGGGATGATGCCGGGAACGGTAACGGAGTTTACTCAGGCCGAACCGTATATGGAGGCGAAAGTAACGCCCGTTTCGATATTTGCGAATGAAAAAGATCGACATTTAAAGGCCCTCGTGCGTCATGCGTCGGAGTTATTCCACCAGTACGTTAAAGAAAACCGCGGTCTTCCGCCGGAAGTGTTGGGCGCATTTGAGAATATTGATGAGCCGGTTCGTAAGCTTTTTTACGCCGCAGCAAATGTTGAGCAAAAAGTTGACGCGAAGCAGAAGATCTTGATGGCCCCTTCGATTAATGAACAGTATGTGGAATTGATCCAAATGCTGAGCAGTGAAATTGAACTGCTGAAGCTTGAAGTGGATATAGATTCAAAAGTTCAAGATCAAATTCAGAAATCACAACGTAAGTACATAATTCAAGAGCAGATCAGAGCACTACAAAAAGAGTTGGGCGATGATGATGATGGCGACATTGAACTGTCTCCGTTGCGAGATGCGCTTGAAAAAGCAGACATGCCGGAGCAAGTGAAGACGAAGGCGTTTGAAGAATTTGACAGACTGAAAAAGACCCCTTCCATGTCGCCCGAATTCAGCGTAAACCGTACCTGGCTTGAAGTTTTGGCCAGCATGCCGTGGTCATCACGCACCGAAGATGACCTCGACATTGGGCACGTGCGCGGAATACTCGATGAGGACCACTACGATTTAGAGAAGCCGAAAGATCGTGTACTTGAGTACATAAGTGTACTGAATTTAGTGGGTTCGATTCGCGGACAAATCCTGTGTTTCGTGGGACCTCCGGGGGTTGGAAAGACCTCGTTAGCGAAGTCGATCGCGCGGGCGCTTGGACGCAATTTTGTGCGGATGTCGCTGGGCGGAGTACGAGATGAAGCGGAGATCCGCGGACACCGTCGCACGTACATTGGTGCCATGCCCGGAAAAATAGCGCAATCAATGAAACGCGCCGGAAGTGTTAACCCGGTTATCCTGCTTGATGAAATCGATAAGATGTCGATGGATTTCCGCGGCGACCCTTCAGCGGCCCTGTTGGAAGTGCTCGACCCCGAACAAAACAACGCTTTTAACGACCATTATTTAGAGGTCGACTACGATCTATCAAACGTACTCTTTATAGCAACGGCAAACGTTAAATACGAGATCCCCGCTCCCCTGCTCGACCGTCTAGAGGTCATCGAATTGAGCAGTTACATGGAACACGATAAAGTAGAAATTGCAAAACGCCACATCCTTCCAAAATTGCTCGAACGCCACGGTCTACAAGACTTTCAAATCGAATTCCCCGTTGCCTCGTTGCGCAAAATTGTCCGCGAATACACGCGCGAAGCCGGCGTTAGAAATCTAGAGCGCGAAATAGCATCTGTACTTCGCAAGCTCGCAGTAAGCATAGTTGAAAAAAGTGGTAAAGGGGCTAAGAAAAGCGTAAAACTGACGCCAGCGTATAAAAAGCTCACTAAGAAAAAAATTACGGTTACAGATTCCATAATTGAAGGGTTTCTAAAAGCACCGAGATTTAAAGCCAAAGAGAAAGAGTTGAGCAATAAGGTTGGTGTGGCCATGGGATTGGCGTGGACCCAAATGGGCGGCGAGACGTTACCAGTTGAGGTGACCATAATGCCCGGAGCCGAGAAACTCACCCTAACTGGAAAATTGGGAGATGTAATGAAGGAGTCAGCAATGGCAGCGCTTTCGTACATCCGCTCCAATTACGAGATATTGGGTCTGGATGCCGACTTCTCAAAAGGAAAGGAAATTCACGTCCACGTCCCCGAAGGAGCTATCCCCAAGGACGGTCCATCGGCCGGTATAACCATGACCATGGCCATGCTGAGTGCGGCAAGTGGAAAGCCCCTTAACGGAAAAGTTGCCATGACGGGCGAAGTAACCCTTCGCGGAAACGTACTGCCAATTGGTGGTTTGAATGAGAAACTTCTTGCTGCTCGGCGGATTGGTATCACAACCGTGATTGTTCCTAAGCAAAACGAGCGCGACATTGCAGACCTAACTCCAGCCAACGTGGAGGGTCTGACGATTATTCCTGTCGAAACAATTATGGAAGCAATTCCAATTGCCTTTGCCACTCCAAAAAAGAGCAAGGTCAAAAATTAAACTAACTCTTGAGGATTTGAGAGTTTGAGCATTGGCATTCTCACATTTACGCATTTACACATTGGTTTTTACCCTATTCTTCCCTATTTTAGTGGTTCTAAAACGCGAAAAGTATAAAGCAGGAGAGCAATAATGGCAAAAAAAGGTGCCCGTGTAATTATCACGGTCGAATGTACAGAGGCGAAAAAAGAAGGCCGTCCAGCTTCTCGCTACTCTACAATGAAGAACAAACAAAACACAACTGAACGTTTAGAACTTAAAAAGTATAATCCGTTTTTACGCAGACACACCGTACACAAAGAAGTACGATAAGTTTTGCCATCTGTAGTTTTTAAGCCGTCAAGCAATTGATGGCTTTTTTTTGCCCGTCAGAATTCAAGAGGTTTTGTCTTACTGGTTGGAATCAACAACAGTTTTTCACTCACAGCTTGCGCCAGATTTATTCCCCGAGCGTTGCAAAAGTTTACCAACGCAATAAACACGTCGGCGGCTTCGAATGCGGTGGCTTGTTCGTCTGGGAGAGCCCCCTTCCACCGTTTCTTTTCAAGGTTGGCTAACTCGCCTGCTTCGCCGCATAACTCCAAAGCAAAAAATTCCGGAGGACGCGCCACGAAACAATGTTCTTGGTAAACGCGGAATTGTTCTTGAACATCGGGCACGCTTTTCTCAACTTCAGCGCGCAACCCCTGTAAAATTTCGGTGCAATTGTTTTGCTTCATACTTCAACTATTCTACCCCAACTATCCACTAAACTACCTTATACTTCAACGTCGTCGCCGGCAACTGGTTTGTCGCGCATTCGGTAGCCCACACCACGGATACTGTGAATGAGAGGGGGCTGTCCGGGCTTGTCAATTTTTTGGCGCAGACGTTTTATGTAGACGTCAATAATATTTGATTCGGGATCGAAGTTGTGTTTCCAGACGTGTTGCATAATCATGCTGCGCGATAAAATGCGGTCGCGGTTTCGCATCAAATATTCAAGAAGTGCATATTCCTTGGTTGTGAGTTCGATCTCTTTTTCGGACCTATATGCGAAATGCGATACGAGATCCAATTGCAAATCTCCGCAGGCAAGAATCGTGGTTTTCTCAGTCGTGGAGCGTCGAAGGATTGACCGCAGCCGTGCGGCCAACTCTTCAAAGTGAAAAGGTTTTGCTAGGTAATCATCGGCGCCATAGTTCAGCCCCTGCACACGGTCCTCCATTGAAGCCCTAGCAGTGAGCATTAAAACGGGCGTTGCATTGCCCGCTGCTCGGAGAGCCTGAAGCACACTGTAGCCATCCAGCTTGGGTAGCATAACGTCTAAAACAATGGCATCGAACTGATTTGCCGAAGCCAACGCAAGACCCTCTGCTCCATCGGCAGCCGATTCTACAATGTACCGTTCTTCTTCGAGACCGCGCTTAATAAAACTGGCAACTTTTCTCTCATCTTCAATTACAAGTATTCGCATCGCGCAATATCGCAACAAATTGTGTTATGGAAATCTTTCACTGGCAAATTTCCATTTGTGAGACAGTTGAATATCCCTCACTTTGCAACTAACACAGAGTTAAAAGTTCATCCAATCGGCAACAATCTCCTTTAGTTGCTGAACCATTCCTTGCATTCGAATTCTCCAGCGATATACTGTTTTGGCTGTTACTCCATGATTACATACTGTGACTCCCAAGCCGTGTACTTCCACCTCATTTAGGATGATACGTTTCTCATCTTCCGTATAGCGTTGATGATCCATCCTTTACCTCTACTTGAATGGTTATTCAAAAGTAGAATTATTAGTCCAGTTATTTAGGGGTCTAGAACGGAGGATACTTCTTCGCTTTAGGTGTAACACAGGAATTTACAAATCCCGCAGCACCAGAGCAGAATGCCCACATAGAGTCGTACGACAGCATTTTACAGCGTGCAGTTTGCGACTGGATAACCTTCAGCTCACTTGAGAACGCACAAGTGAAACTAAATAGCTTCAGGCGTTGTTATAACCTCGAACGGTTGCATACAGGCGTTAACGATGGAACACCTGCTGAGATGCTCCGTGACCCACACATACACATTGAATTTCCGAAAAATTGCACCTTCACTTACCTGAGTTCTTTGGTACATAATTTCAGGAATTATAGTCCTAACAATAGGTGTTCGGTTCAACGAGATGCACGATTGCGTCCTCCCCTACCAATAAGCACGATATCGTGAAAAAGATGGCGCATGCCTCTGCAATAACCACAATTGGGAACAACACAATCACTTCGTCCTCACTCCGAAGCCTTAGAAGCGTACCTTCCTTTGTAATGCAATTACCGAAGAATAAGAAGCCGACCGACCTTGCGTCCTTGCCCTGCGCTAACAATGTACGCGCCTATAGCAAGGCCAGAAACATCCAAAGAAATCTCCTCATCCGTAACCATAGTTTCCAACACTGGTTCGCCAATTACTGACACAATCATGAGAACTTCTCCAACGCG
>JABMNI010000019.1 GCA_013204605.1 Ignavibacteria bacterium | reverse complement strand
TCGTAAATCGAAGCGTAGTAAAACCTCGTGATATTTCAACTAAGATTTGGACACTACCCTTTTCAGATACGGAAAACTAAAAAAAATGAATTCAGCACTAGAATATTTGGCAGATAATAAGGCAAAGGCTGTCGACCAGCTTTCAGCATTTCTTTCCATTCCGAGCGTTAGCACGGATCCTGCTCAAAAACAACAGGTCGACAACTGCGCTACGTGGTTGTTTGACCACTTGGAGGAAATTGGCTTTCCTAAAGTGACGGTGTTTCCAACCAAGGGTCATCCCATAGTGTATGCTGAGGATCTGGCTGCTGGGAATGGCGCTCCTACTATACTGTTTTATGGACACTACGACGTACAGCCCGCAGACCCAATTGAACTCTGGACATCTGACCCGTTTACGCCGTCAATCAGAAACGGTAAGATTTATGCAAGGGGAGCAACTGATGATAAGGGTCAAGTGTTTGCACACATAAAGGCAATCGAAGCCATGTACAAGTCTGGAAAGCCCCTTCCCCTAAATATTAAATTCTTGATTGAGGGTGAAGAAGAAGTTGGTAGCAAGCACTTGGATTCATTCGTAAAGGAGAACACAACCTTGTTGAAGTGCGATGCCGTGGTTGTTTCTGATTCGTCCATGTTTGCCCCAGGTAAGCCTTCGTTGGTGTATGGTCTGCGTGGCATGGCCTACCTGCAGTTAGATGTTCAAGGACCCAACAGAGATTTACACAGTGGTTCGTTTGGTGGTCCTGTTCAAAATCCAATCAATGCGTTAGCGTGGATATTGGCAGCACTGAAAGATCAGTCGGGGAATGTCATGGTACCCGGATTTTACGACGATGTTTTGGAAATAAGTAAGAAGGAACTCGACCAGTTGTTAGCGCTCGGAATGTCTGACGAGAGACTAAAAGTTGATGCTGGCGTAACTGGTCTCGGTGGTGAAAAAGGATTTACCAGCGTGGAAAAACTCTGGACTCGACCAACGCTGGATGTAAATGGAATACTTGGCGGATTTACTGGTGAGGGGGCTAAGACAGTACTTCCCGCGAAGGCTATGGCAAAGATTAGCATGAGGCTGGTGCCAAATCAGAGCCACGTTGATATTGCAAAGAAGGTTGAAGAATTTATAGGATCGATGAAGATTCCTGGCGTTAAGGTTACGGTTACCAACCTTCATGGAGCCGATCCGGTACTGGTGCCAACCGACACCGAGGCAATGAACGCTGCCGTAAAAGCATTGCGTGATACTTTCGATACAGATGTGGTGTTTCAACGTGAAGGTGGATCTATTCCCGTTGTTTTGCTTTTTGAAAAAATACTGAATGCACCAACTGTACTTATGGGTTTCGGATTAAATAACGAAAACGCGCATTCACCAGACGAACATTTTGATCTTCAAAATTTCCATTTTGGTAGCCAAGCTGCTGTGCGTTTCTACACGTATTTTGCTAGAAGTACTCCTAAGTGAAACAGGTAAACGCCGATGCGTTGATGCTTCTAACCACTATTCTGTGGGGGGGCACATTTGTTATTGTGAAGTCAGCATTAGTTGAACTTCCACCGTCAGTTTTTGTGTTGTATAGATTTCTTATTGCTCTAGTTGTTGGATTGTTTGTCTGGCGAAAGTCACTACGATACGCAACCAAAACCTTGGTGTGGAGAGGCTTTGTACTTGGAGCTGTGTTTGGTACCGGATTTGTTTTACAGACTATAGGTTTGGTTTATACTTCGGTGTCGTCGTCTGCCTTCATAACAGGCACCATGGTTGTATTTGCCCCCTTCGTTTATTGGTTAGTAGTACGAACTAGAATTCGAACTCTTCATTTAATTAGCGTTGTTGTAGTTCTAATTGGCCTATGGGTATTCACTGAAGCCGAAGTGAATGGCTTCAAATTGGGAGACGTACTTACGTTGCTCGGAGCGATTGTATGGTCTGTATACTTAACGTACGTGGACATCTGGACAAAGAGCGAGAAAGAAAACAAACATGCAATGAACTTCTTGGTTGTGATGCAGTTTGCAGTTACAGTATTGTTAGCTCTAATAGTATTGACGTTCAATCAGGAACCGTTTTACGGATACAACATAACTTCGGGAGTAGTGTATGGTCTGATATACTGCAGTGTATTTGCTGCAGTTCTAACAACCTGGCTCCAAACCAGATTTCAACAATACACACACCCGGTTCGAGCTGCCGTTATCTTTTCAGTGGAACCCTTGGTGGCATCGGTAGTCGCTTTTTTAACGATTGGAGAAATCTGGAACCAACGTCAGTTTTTTGGAGCACTAATCCTAATTGGTGTAGTAGTGATTCCAGAAATAATTACTATCAGCACGAGTAAGAATGTTAAAATCGGAAATTAGAACTGAAGCGCTGAAGCGCAGAAACGAAATCTCCAATGCAGACAAGTCGCTTTTTGATCGACTGGTGTTCGAGCGTGCGCATAAATTGAAGTCCTTTTTGTTGGCCAAAAACGTTCACATTTACAAATCAAAGAATGAGGAAGTAGATACTGATTCTTTTTTTGAATATGCCTGGGCTTTGAACAAAACCGTTTATGCACCATTTACGCAGTTGCAAAATAATCAGCCTGGCTCCGTTATAGTTAACAGAAATACTCAATGGTCAGCTGGAAAATTCGGTATAAAAGAACCTAAAGTGAGTTCTAGCTACGAGGTGGTTTGGGGTCTTCCTAATGACACTGTTGTGATTGTACCTATCGTTGCATTTTCCTCGAACCTTTTTCGAGTAGGGTATGGGATGGGTTTCTACGACAGACTGCTCGAAAATTTTACGGGAGTGACAATAGGTTTGGCCTTTGAGTGTCAGAAGGTACCAAGTATCCAGTCAGAGCCGCATGACAGACCTATGTCTGTAATTGCAACGGAGAGACACTTGTACGTTCAGTAAAAGCTCCTCATGAGCTTTTATCATCACATACCCACAATGGTCGTAGTTCCCACAAAAACAGCCTTAATGTCAATTCCTGCAGCTGCCATGTTAGCGTTGCGAACATCGCCCGCGTTACGAAATGCTTCGGCATCGCGAACTGTATCTTCGTCGCAAACTGCGAGATTGTTTCCGATTTCGAATGTCATTCGAACTACGTCGGTACTACCAATAACGTTTGCACTAATGTCACTCGTCGTATTACTGGTTGCAACTTCGGGTCAGGTGAAATCGCAATCATTCAAAGATGAATTGCTACCGATTATTGCACCTGTTTTCAAATCAGTCGGGATAGATAGCACAGGTCATTGGTGGGCAATTATAAAGCCCTTCGAAACAGGAATCAACATCATGGTAGACGGAGATTTGTACGGACCCTACGATGCCATTGATCCGCCAATATTTTCTGTTGATGGTACTAGTTGGGCATTTGCAGCGGAGCGAAATAGGCAGTACAGGATTGTCACAGAGTCCGACTCCATTGTTTCGCAAAGTGCGATTCAAAATCTAGCATATAAGTTCCGGTCCAACCAGTTGTTCTGGCAAGAACAAAATGGATCAGATAAAAGAATTGTAAGTCGATCGAAAACGTACTTTATTCAAACTGAAGTTCTAGCTAAGCATACTGACCTCACGGGTGGAGTTGTTTGCTGGACGGAGGCAGCGCAGCGCGGAACTATTCTTTACAGCAACGGTAGCATTGTTGGGTCGGCCGATTCTATTCAACTTGTAGGCGTTTGGTACAATGGCGAACCATTGTATGCCAGGCTGAATGGTACTCGATGGTCAGTACTAATTGGTAGCCGCGAGATTTATAACGGGCTAAATAGTGTTCGAGAGTTTCAGATGAATACATCCGCGGATGTTTGCGCGTGGATAAGTGACCTTGGTAACGTTGGCACCAAAGCATTTATGTACAAAGACGATTTTGCCGAGCCTTGGGAGGGCCCGGTACTAAACTCGGTATCCAAACTTGTGTTAAGCCCAACCGATGGTTTGGTCGCTTACATGGGCTTGTTTGGATCGCAACTCTCAGTATACTTTAACAGTGCGGCTTATCCGGCTGGTAGGGAAACGGGCTATCCATTTTTCACAAACAATGGCGAGTTTATGGTGTATTCAGGATTCGACGGCGATCAGTTCGTTGCAATTAACGGCAAGAAAATTCGAATTAAGAGCAGTGCTCCCAAAAGTCGAGGATTTGCGGTTACGCCTAACGGAGAGGTAGCTTGCTGGAGTAGCCAGAGTACAATTGTTCTGGCTGACCTAGAATTCAACTTCATACAAATGGGAAAAATGTGCGATGATGTAACCGATGCCGTTTATCATCGACCCTCAAATACATTCATGGCACTCGGCAAAGTGTCGAACCGACTTTACCTACTAACGGCTATCCCGCGATAGTGTAAATTTGCCCCTTATGAAAAATGATTCACCACAGAAGTACACGGTAAAAGTACTGGATATTGAACAGCCTTTGAAGGCAGATTTAACAGTCACGGCAGACGGCTCACTGTCGATAAGTGGAATGGAATTTTACGCAACTGATGTTCCCAACGTATACACAACTTCGTTGAACAGCAAAAATATTCCCGTGTTTATCGAGTTCGATGGTATTAGTGAAGTCAAGGTTTCACTGCGTGGTTATTCATACGAGTGCAAGGTGCAAACGGATCATTTGCAATCGTTGTTGAATGTATTAGCATCCTCACCACTCGCTTCTAATCGAATAGTTAAGGTGACTTCTCCAATGCCTGGGTTGTTGAAATCCATTAATACAGCCAAAGGAAACAGTGTGAAAAAAAGCGAAACACTTTTTGTTTTAGAGGCTATGAAAATGGAGAACGCAATTAAATCACCGATAACAGGAGTGATTGAACACCTTTCCGTTCGCGAAGGTGAAGCCTATGAAAAAGGGGCTGTGTTGTGTGAGATAAGTCCCGCCTAGGGATTATTCCAAAAGCAAGGTTTGCCAAGCCTCTGATATTTTGTTTTGGTCTAAAAATGCAGCGGCGATTTTGTGCCGTATTCCACGATCTCGTTGTTTACCTTGACTCAACAACACAAACAGCGCAGCGTCTGGTCGGCCCCCTTCCAATTCAATTTGTACTGAATCCGCCCGGAAGTCTTTGGCGAACTGTGGGAAAGATCCGTCTAGCATGGGCAGGTATTGGACACCAGCTAGTTTTGCTAAATGGTTGCCAGTAAGGACAACGCTGGTGCGAATATGTTCCGGAAGTGCGTCCACACCAATGCCAGGAACACCGGGTTTATGAACCTCAAAAATTGAATGCGGTGAAATTCTACAGTAATAGTCGTGTCCCATTCTTGCAATGAGATCCATTCTACGAGGATCAATTTGACCATCGTGCATAATGGAGTCGGACACGTGAAAACAAACTACCTCAAGTAACATAATGTTTCCGTTGCCACCGATGTCCCGACGAAGTTCAATATTTTCCATAAGCACACATTCCATGGAATACGGAGACTCACGGACCAATGGCGGCGTAACAATCGATGCATTAACACGCGAGAGTCCACATTTCTCAAACTCGTCCACATCAGGTGGATATTCAGCGCTCGCCAAGTTAATGGCTTCAACCATCGAGTACGTGCAAACATTAACCGTACACTGCTTTGTTGCCATTATGTTCCGCCAGGTATCCTTGGTGGCTCCGGTTTTAGCGCTAATTGCGGGTCCGATAGCCAGAATAGGTGGTTTTGAGCCATAGGCGTTAAAAAACGAAAACGGACTGATGTTACCCACGCCTGCTTCGTCTACAGTGGATACCAATGCTATCGGACGCGGGGCAACACCACTCAACAACAGTTGATGACGATCGCGATGAGATAAGTCTGACGGGAGTATTTTTTGCATGCAGCAAAGTTCGGACGTAATGCTAGTGACATCCAAATTATGTTGAGGTTGTGCCTAGAATGTATATTTGCTGTGATATGTAAAAACCAATTTCCAATGGAGAACAGTTTCTTATGATGCGAATGAGCTTGACAGGTCTTTTGTGCGCTTGCACGGTAGCGGCGTTATTATTCAGCGGATGCGGTCGGAAATCAGATGGGGCAGGCGAGTCATCCGGCATTGTAAATACATGGAAAACTGTCGAAACGCCTGAGGGGGCTGACCCTAGCGTTCCTGATTCATTGGGTGGAAATGGGTTTGAAGCAATTGCGGAACAAATGGGGTATTCCACAGAAATAATGAAGCCTGAACACGAAGTTTATTTTGGCGATCCGAACGCGAAAACCGGTGGTGAGATTAGACTCACGAGCTCAAGATACCCATTGAGTTTTCGACCATTTTTCTTCGGTCCAAATGCAAACTTTACAGAAAATTCGATTATGTCGAGCATGAGCTACCAAGCATTGATCTCGCTTCACCCGGTGACATCGGAGTATATACCCTCCCTAGCAACTCACTGGAAAATTAGTGAGGACAAGCAAACGTTCTACTTCCGAATCGACCCCAGAGCCAGATTTTGGGATGGGAAAAGACTCACGGCTAGGGATGTTGTTGCTACTTGGAAACTAGTTATGGACCCAACGATCCTGTCGCCATCGATGCAGCAGACCTTTAACAAGTATGAGGAACCGGTTGCAATTTCACCATACATAGTTATGGTGAAAGCTAAAGAACAAAACTGGCGATCATTCATGAGCTTCGGCGCCTCGTTAAACATTTTACAGGCCGATCAAATTGAAAAGCTTACAGGAAGAGAATTTGTAGATAAGTTCCAGTTTGAGCAACCCATTGGCTCGGGCGAGTACATTATTTTGAGTTCCGACATTAAGAAAGAACAGTCGTACAAGTTTACACGGCGAGATGATTTTTGGGCTAAAGATGATTCGATGGGTAAGTATTCAGGAAACTTCGATCATATTGTATTTACATCAATTGTCGATAATAACACTGTTGAATATGAGACTTTCAAACGTGGCGAATCAGATATTTTCTACTATACTTCAATCTCGATAGAGAATTGGGTGAACGATACAAAGGACGAGGCCATTCAAAAGAATTGGGTTAAAAAGATTCGGGTTAAAACTGATGGAGCTATGGGTTCTGCAGGAATTTATTTTAACTCCCGGAAAGCCCCTTTTGATGATATCAATATAAGAAAAGCTTTCTTCTATTTGTTCGATCGAAAAAGTATTGTAGATAAGCTGTTGTATGACGAGTACGAGCCATTCAATTCATTCTATTCAAATGGAATGTATGAGAATCTTCGTAACAATAAGTATGATTACAACCCTAAAAAAGCTGCTGAATTATTAGCCGAAGCGGGCTGGTCTAAAAAGAATTCAAATGGAATTCTTACAAAGAATGGCCGTCCATTTGTGGTTGATATGAGTATTCAAAAGCCTATAGAGAAGTTTGTAACACCATATCAACAAACATTGAAACAGGCCGGCATTGATTTGAAGTTGAAATTCGAAGATGGTAATTCAATCACAAAGAATATTGCTGAACGAAATTACTTTTTATCGTGGGCCAATTACGGAGGACTAACGTTTCCGAACCCTGAGTCTTCATTAAGCTCAGAGCTTGCAGATAAAACGGACAACAATAACATTACCGGTTTCAAAAATGCTAGAGTTGATGAGCTAATTGAAATTTACAAAACGACTTTTACACAAGCTGAACGCGCAAAAATTGTTCAGGAGATTGACGGAATTGTGAGTCAAACTGTGATTGCCGCTTTGATTTGGAATCCAAAGGGAATTAAGATTGGTTATTGGAATAAGTTTGGTGTTCCAGAATACGTGTTTACTAGAACAACGCAACCAGGCGATCATGATTTATCAATAATTAGTCTGTGGTGGTTTGACGCCGAAAAAGCAGAAGCACTAAGCAAGGCTAAAAAGTCAGGTTCTGCGTTACCGGGCGATGGCAAGGTACACGATGTGTTGTATTGGAAACAGAAAAAATTCTAAGAGTATATGCTTCAATATTTCATTCGACGAATTTTATTGGCGATACCGACTTTTTTTGGTTGCACGGTAATTGTTTTCTCGATTGTCCAACTTGCACCAGGTGGACCTTTAGAACAACAAATTCAGCAACTAAAAGCCGCAGGTGCAATGGGTGAAGGCGGCGGTGGTGGTAATGGCACCGGCGACGCACTTATACCACCCACTGCTATGGCGGAATTAGAACGGTATTATCAGTTTGATAAACCACTGTGGCAGCGGTATCTGATTTGGTTGGGGCTGTGGGAACGACCAATGCCGTCGGCTGATGTGCCTGTAACGCTAAACACTGCACGCAAAGCCGGTGGAGGTTTGGAGATTATAGTTGCTCAAACGGGATCCAATTACGAGGTCAGAAATGCTAATGGAAACCATGAGTTGCTAACGGATTGGAAAGTAGAATCTCAGGACATGAAGGACGGTAAATCGCAATTGCGCGCATTTAAAACTGAATTTGCCGGGATTCTTACGGGATATTTTGGCATGTCTAATAGGTATCAAGAACCCGTTATGGATTTAGTCGCGGCCAGGTTACCTATTTCAATGCAGTTTGGTTTGATCAGCTTGATTCTCACCTATGTGATTTGTGTGTATCTGGGTATCCAAAAGGCATTGCGGCATGGATCGAAGTTTGATGTAGTATCCTCGGCCGCAATTTTCGTTGCGTATTCTGTCCCTGGTTGGGCGTTAGGTGCTGTTCTGTTAGTACTATTTGCTACCGAATCTGGATTCAACTTGCTTCCGTTAAGAGGATTTCAAAGTTTGGATTATGCCGATCTGGAAATGGGATCGAAGATTATGGATAGAGCCGTCCACTTTATCCTTCCTACAATTGCGTACACCATTGGTGGATTTGCAACGCTGACAATGCTGATGAAAAATTCACTTTTGGATAATTTGAGTCAAGATTATGTTAGGACGGCATTTGCAAAGGGGCTTAAAGAAAAGCGAGTGATTTGGCTACATGCAATGCGAAATTCAATTATCCCGATAGCTTCAAGATTCGGATACATTATTTCAGTTTTCCTGGCAGCATCGTATTTGATAGAGATTGTGTTTAGCATTGAAGGTTTGGGAAAATTGAGCTTTAATGCCATTTTACAAAGAGACTATCCTGTTGTGTTTTCGTTCACTGTAATCAACGTAGCTATTATTTTGGTCGGCTCAATTTTGAGCGACTTTATACTGGCACTTGTTGATCCTAGAATCAAGTTTAAATAGTAGGGCGGAGCATGTTTAGCAAGAAGAAATCATCAACAGAAATTGCAGCCCCACTTAGCGTGAATCAAAGGCGGTGGAGGAAATTTAAAACACTTAAGCGTGGATACTATTCATTTATCATCCTAGTTGTTGCGTATGCACTTTCTTTTTTGTTGCCAATATTGGTAAACAATAAGGCGTTAGTCGTCAACTACAAGGGAGAAACGTATTTCCCTGCTTTTGCTGATTTGTTCGGAATCCCGTCGTTTCACAGCGGGGAACAGTTTGGTGTGGTGGGTGAAACCAGTGAGTGTAACTATCGAAAACTGAACGAGAAGCTTTCTAACGATGCATCCGGTAGTTATGTAATTATGCCGTTATATCCGTACGGACCGAGCGAAGATATTAATGTAGCTGGAAACCTAAAGTTCATGCCTCCCATGACTGCTATGAGCGGAATAGAAGGTAGGCTTCTTGGAACGGATGACCGAGGCCGAGATGTGTTTGTACGAATGGCGTACGGCTTTAACGTGTCGCTTTCGTTTGCGTTGTTGCTAGCTTTAATGGAATACATTATTGGCGTTCCCATAGGAGCATTATCGGGGTACTTTGGTGGAAAGTTCGATTTGATATTGCAACGCTTTGTGGAAATGTGGAGCACGCTTCCTGTTTTGTTTCTGATCATTATTGTGGTTTCACTAACGGCTCCAAATTTCTTTTTATTACTTGGGTTGTTAGTCTTTGTGAGTTGGATAGGCATTGCACTATACATGCGTGCGGAATTTCTACGAGAACGATCGAAGGATTACGTGGCGGCGGCGATATCGATTGGAGTGCCTACGCATAAGGTTATATTGAAACACATCTTACCAAATTCACTTGTTCCAATAATTACCTATTTCCCATTTGCTATTGTAGCGGGAATTATTTCGCTTGTTAGTCTAGACTTTTTGGGATTCGGGTTACCCCCAGGCACACCTAGTTGGGGTGAAATGTTTCGATTAGGTATCGAATACATAAGTCAAAACAAGTGGTGGCTAGTTATGTCGCCGATGCTTGCAATGTTCCTCACATTGTCCGTAGCGGTTTTTATTGGCGAGGCTGTGCGGGAAGCGTTTGATCCAAAGACTTTTTCTCGTTTGCGTTAAAAATATTTACAATCACAATTCAAGCATCAAGTGAATTCAGAAAAATTATTAGTTGTTAAAAGTCTTAGAACGCATTTTCAGGTCGAAGGAAGGTGGGCTAAGGCTGTCGATGACGTTTCATTTGAATTGAGTGCCGGTGAAGTGCTTGGAATAGTAGGCGAGTCTGGCTCTGGAAAATCGGTAACAGCATTGAGTTTGATGAAATTGATTCCCGACCCGCCAGGAAAAATCGTTGGTGGTGAGATTTTGTTCAAAGGTCGTGACATTGTTAAGCTCAGTTACGATGATATGTATGAAATTCGGGGCAAAGAAATCGCCATGATTTTTCAGGAGCCGATGACGTCATTGAATCCCGTGTTTAAGATTGGGATGCAAATAGCAGAGGTAATACAAACGCATGATAAGGTTGACGAGAAAGAGGCGATGAAGCGGGCAGTTGAAATGCTGCGACAGGTCGGAATTCCCGATCCGGAAAGACGTGTAAACGAATACCCACATCAGTTCTCCGGTGGAATGCGTCAGCGGGTGATGATCGCTATTGCGTTGGCATGTAATCCCGCAGTCTTGATTGCCGATGAGCCTACTACGGCCTTGGACGTCACTATACAAGCGCAGATTCTTGAGCTGATGATTTCGTTACAGGAACGTCGCGGCGATTCAGCGATCATTTTAATTACGCACGATCTTGCTGTTGTAGCCGAGACTTGCACAAGAGTAATAGTTATGTACGGCGGAAAAATTCAAGAGGTGGCGAACATAAAAGATTTGTTTAACTCTCCATTGCACCCATACACGCGTGGTTTACTTTCTTCAATACCTCGACCTGAAACAGGGGTTTCGAAAGGTAAGCGTCTGGTAGCAATTCCAGGTAATGTTCCGGGAATTATGAATCTTCCGATTGGATGCAAATTTTGCACCAGATGTTCCTTGAAGATTGATAAGTGTGAAACGGAAGAGCCCCCTTTGATAGAAATAGCTGATGGACATTTAGTGAGATGTCATCTTGTGGAAGCGAAAGGGGTGGCGGCATGAGCAAGTTGTTGTTAGATGTTACAGATTTGGAAGTTCACTTTCCGGTTTTTGGAGGTGTATTTCAAAGAAAGGTTGCTGAGGTAAAGGCTGTTGATGGCATTACGTTCTCCATGAATAGAAGTGAAACGTTGGGCTTGGTAGGCGAGTCGGGATGCGGAAAGACCACGGTGGGCAGGGCTATAGTGAATGTGCTGCGGCACGTTTCTTCTGATGTTCACATTGATGGTTCTATTGAATACGTTGACGAGAATGGCAAAGAAACGGATTTGATTTCGTTGTCGCAGTCTGATATGCGGCCGCACCGCCAGAAGATTCAAATGATCTTTCAGGACCCATATTCTTCTCTAAACCAGCGTTTGACCGTAAAACAGATCGTATCTGAACCGCTTGAGATACATCAGTTGGGAATGTCCAAATCTGAGGTTTCGGATAAAGTTTTTTGGTTGCTTGAAAAGGTAGGACTTCAACCAGAGTATGCTTCAAGATATCCCCATGAATTTTCTGGTGGACAGCGTCAGAGGATTGGAATAGCCCGTGCACTAGCTACAAACCCAGATCTCATTGTATGCGATGAGCCCGTGTCGGCGTTGGATGTTTCGGTACAAGCGCAAGTGATAAATCTGATGATGGACCTCAAGGCTGAGTTTGGAATGTCGTATTTATTTATTGCGCACGACCTTTCAGTAGTCTACCATATCTCAGATAAAATTGCTGTGATGTACCTAGGTAACATTGTGGAGATTGGCACTGCCGATCAGGTGTATTTCGCTCCCACGCATCCATACACTAAGGCCTTAATTTCAGCCGTACCCGAGCCTGATCCGGATAAAACACGTGTACACAGAACAGTGCTTAAGGGTGACATTCCAACACCGCTTAATAAACCTTCAGGATGTGCATTTAGGACTCGATGCCCGATTGCAAGAAAAGAATGTGCCGACCAAGTTCCGTTCTTGGAAACAAAGAAAAATGGTTCACTGGCGGCCTGTCCATACGTCGATTAGAATAATCGTTTAGGTTGATTTTGGATATTCAGACTATTGCTGCATCTGCAGCCATTTAGTCCTTCGTCCGCCCATGACAGGAATTACTTCGTATCCCAGATTCCTAAATCTTTGCAGTAATCCATTTTTGCCCGGTAAATGTGCAGCTCCCACTGCAATGAAGGTCTTTCCAGTTTTGAAAAATGGAACCATGCGTTCCACTATTTTCTCATTACGGTCATCATTAAGAGCTGCCATAAATCCCTCCATTGAACCGGCTTCTTCAATCAGTATCGAGACCAAGCCGAGATTCTCATCTGCATATGCTTGAACCAAAACACTAGCCATTGAATCCTGTGACTCCGGATCTGTCACCATGTCATACAAAGCAGAAGCAGGAATCTTGTCCATTACTTCAAGTTGCTCCAGTATGGTTTCTACACCATCTACCAGCAGACCCGATTCTTTGGCATAGTTCCACAGAAATTCATCAACGGCTACTGTGGCCGTGGCTTCAAAAGAATCAATCATTAACAAGGGTACAATTGCGGCGGGTTTTAGCCGCTCAGCCATTGTAGACATTGGACCCAATTTTTCGCGAAGTACTTTTCTCACAACGACCAGTTGTTCCGGTGTAAAGTAATCTGCAAGTGATTTGCCTGGCGGCATCATCATCACACTTGGATCCATGCCGCCGGCTGAAGTTGAGTCGAAATTCAATTCCGCAAAGAACTGATGCGCCTTGCTTAGTATTACCAGCACAGTGTCGCGCTGAAAAAAAACTGCTGTATCGCGTAAATGGATCGTACCAAATACGTGATTAACCTTACCCTCTGGCGTACGAATTTCCCATATCAAACTGTTAGAATTCTTCTTAACAGTGGGCAAACTCTTCTTACTTTTTTGAGCATAAACCGGCAGGTTTAAACACAATAGCATGACCAACAGACAAGTAAAAACGGTGGCACCATGCATGTACTTTCGAATCATTCGATAATTTGCACTGCACTCGTTGATTTGTGAATTCGTCACAGGTCCTTTGGTTTTATTAATTGAGTATGGGTAGAAGTGAGAAGATACATCAGTAGTAGACATCTTTTTCTGTTAGTTGTTTGTTTTTCATTCGTCGCGGGATCTGTTAATCTCGTGGCGCAACGTAAAAACGATCCGCTTTCAGTTCAAGTGCGTGAAGCCATCGATTTCATGGACAGAAACCTACCCGATGCCGCCATCGACGCCTGGGACAAAGTTATCGCTATGGCTCCGAAGTACATCCCGTACCAGTATGAACGCATCATTTGCAACGTAATGGCCAAACGATATGCCAATGCAATTGAGCTTTTAAAACCTATTTATCGCGATACTTCGCTGTTCGACAGGGGATACCAGCTAATTGGAAATTGCTACGACTACCTACAGATGAATGATAGCGCAATGATTTTCTATGATATGGGTTTGGGGGCTTTCCCTAACTCAGGCAGACTCCACTATGAAAAAGGGGCTGCAGCCTTTATTGACAAAAGAGTGGTCGAGGCTTTAGATTGGTGGAAGAAAGGAACCTTGGTAGAACCATCGTTCGCAACCAACTACTATTGGCTTGCAAAAACCTATGCCGAAACGTCAAATAAAATATTCAGCGCTTTTTATGCCGAAGCCTTCCTAAATCTAGAGTCTGCTTCTGTGAGGACCCGAGAAATAAGTAGTCTTTGTTTTAAAGTATGGAAGCAAGCCATCAGGCCCGGCCACCCTGATGACCCCATTAACTTTTGCAGCGACGAGCTACTTAGTGAAATAAGTCCTGAAGGTCCATCTGCAATGAACTTTTACACTGCTTTTGAATACAACATAGCCTTAGCGGCATTTCATTTGGCACCGGCAAGTGGCACATACACAAATGTGACTGTTAGCGATCTGGTGGATATCCGAACGATGTTTATTAAAGGGTGGAAGGGGGCTGGTCTAGACACGGTATACGCCAACGATTTGTTAGCGTGGAATGTTCATCTGAATGATGAAGGACGATTTCAGGAGTATCTGTGGTGGTTGTACAGTTACGGTGATGTGAAGGAAATGAATGATTATTTCAAGGCCAACGAACAGAAGTATGATACGTTTTTAGCTTGGTTTGGAAGCAACAGCAGGCCGATTTCAAAAAAGTGGTGTGTAACAAACGATTGTAAATAAAAGCAATCGCCGTATATTTGTCGTCTATGGAAACAATACTCGTATTATTAGCAGTCTTCGCATCAATACTTCTCATCTTAGTAGTTCTTGTCCAACCGGGTAAGGCCGAGATGATTTCTGGTATGGGTGGCATTGGTGGTCAATTTTCGAACATGTTCGGAGTGCGCCAATCCAGGAACTTTTTACAGAATTTAACTATCGGTCTAACGGCGGCAATAATGCTTATCTCGATCCTGGTAAATAAGGTGTTCCTGCCTACCGGCGAATCGAGTGAGCGAGCTCCGGTAACTCAGGGTGCAGCCATTCCAACAACTCCATCCGCACCTCCAACTCAGTCAGTGCCTACAGCTACCCCTGCACAAGCACCGGCTTCTGCGCCATCGCAAGGTAAGTAATTTTGAAGATCATTTGATTTGATATTAGGCGTTCACTTTGAACGCCTTTTTTGTTTCAAACAGGAATATATTTGACGACATGACTACGCAAAACATCGGATCTGAAATTCAGCATGACTTGTATTATGAGTCGAATGCCGACGCTAATACACAGGTTGAGCGAATTCTCGATGCCAAAGGTGAAGTCACAAAATTGGGCGGTGGTAAAAAATCCACCGATAGGCATAAGGCGAAGGGTAAGTTAACGGCCCGCGAACGCATCGAACTTCTTGTTGATCCAGAAAGCCCCTTTCACGAAATCGGACTGCATACCGCGCATGGGATGTATGAGGATGTTGGTGGAGCCCCTTCCGCGGGAGTTGTTTGCGGCGTTGGGAAAATAAGCGGCAGACTATGCATGATTGTGGCTAACGATGCTACAGTGAAGGCCGGCGCATGGTTTCCTATGACGGCAAAAAAGAATATGCGTGCTCAGGAAATTGCAATCGAGAACAGGTTGCCGATTATTTACTTGGTCGACTCGGCTGGGGTGTTCCTTCCGTTGCAAGATGAGATATTTCCAGACAAAGAGCATTTTGGCAGGCAGTTTAGGAACAATGCATTGCTAAGTGCCATGGGAGTACCCCAAATTGCCGCCATAATGGGTCCGTGCGTGGCCGGGGGCGCTTACCTGCCACTCATGAGCGATGAGGCCATAATTGTTAACAAAACTGGCAGTGTCTTCCTTGCCGGTCCGGCTTTAGTTGAAGCGGCAATTGGAGAACGAACGAGCATTGAGCCGCTGGGTGGCGCAACCATGCACAGCACAGTGAGCGGCGTTATTGATTATAAGGTGGAAACGGACGAAGAGGCGCTTACCACTATTCGAAGTTTGGTTGATAAGTTTAGTCCTACCAAGGGACCTAACAATCTATTCTCACGCGTTGAAGCCGAACCGCCTGCGTTTGATCAAGAAGAAATCTATGGCATTCTACCAGCCGAGCGATCAAAACCGTACGATACGAGGCAAATTTTAGCACGATTACTAGATGGAAGTCAATTCAATGAATACAAGGCCGGATACGGCGGTACCATTATTTGTGGATATGGTCGCATTGATGGTTGGGCTGTTGGCATAGTTGCAAACAATCGTGAGGTAGTAAAATCCGGCAATGGCGAAATGCAGGTTGGCGGCGTGATTTATAGTGACAGTGCCGACAAAGCCGCTCGATTTATTTTGAACTGTAATCAACGTGGAGTACCGCTAGTTTTTCTGCAGGATGTAACCGGCTTTATGGTTGGAACTCGGGCAGAGCAAGGTGGAATAATTAAAGACGGTGCCAAGATGGTAAACGCTGTGGCCAACAGCGTAGTTCCAAAGTTCACAATAATAATTGGCAACTCATACGGCGCTGGCAACTATGCAATGTGTGGTAAAGCATACGATCCGCGATTCATTTTCGCGTGGCCCACAGCGCAGATAGCCGTGATGGGTGGAAGTCAGGCAGCTAATACGTTGCTATCAATTAAGGTTGCTAGTTTGAAACGGCAGGGCGAGGTGATTAGTGATGAAGTTCAGCAGAAAATGTTGGCGGAAATTCAAGCAAAATATTTTGAAACCACCACGCCATTATACGCTGCTTCGAAACTTTGGGTCGACGGAATAATTAGCCCCCTTCAAACAAGAGCAACCATTTCGATGGGTATTCTAGCGGCTTCGCACAACTTAGAAATTCCTCCAATGAGGAATGGTGTTTTTCAAGTTTGATTTCTTGAAAGGGGCTTGTGGGTTCGTACTCTTCAGCAGCAATCAGTGAGTTAATCGCTTTGATAGGCGCTGAAAATGTGTCAACAAAACAGATTGACCGTTTAGCTCTGTGCCGCGATGCCAGTCTGTACAGATTAGTACCCGCCGTTGTTGTGCGTCCTAAAACCACACATGATGTTATTGAAACTCTCCGCTGGTGCAACCAACATAATAATCACGCTACATTTCGAGCCGCGGGCACAAGTTTGTCGGGTCAAGCGGTAACAGATGGCGTGTTGATAGATATTTCAAGAAACTGGTCCAACGTAAACATCAACGAAGATGGATTGCAGGTAACGGTGCAGCCGGGCGTTACCGGCGGACGCGTTAATGCGTTACTCCGGAAATACGGACGGAAACTTGGACCCGATCCCGCATCGATTAATGCTGCCATGATAGGTGGAATTGTTGCAAATAATGCTAGCGGAATGTGTTGCGGTACTTTGCAAAATTCATATCATACCGTTAGTGCACTAACATATACGTTAGTGGATGGAACCACAGTTGATACTTCAGACAAAAATTCAGATGACAAGCTCAGGTCGGATAGAATTGAATTGTACAAAGGACTGTTGCAACTGCGTAACGAAGTTCGAGGTAGTGAAATGCTGGTTGAGAAAATTCGTAGAAAGTATTCAATTAAGAATACAATTGGATACTCCTTGAATGCATTTCTTGATCAAGATTTACCAAGTGAAATTCTTGGAAGATTAATGATTGGCAGCGAGGGTACGTTGGGGTTTGTTAACTCTGTTACGTATAATACTATACCCGATGCGTTGTATAAGCTGACGGCACTTATGGTATTTGGAAGTATAGACTTAGCATGTTCCGTCGTAGACACGTTTAAGTCGGCTGGAGCGGCTGCAGTGGAGCTCATGGACGACGCCAGTTTGTCATCGTTCAGTACTCTAATAACGACACCTGACAAATTTAGATTCACGCAAAAAGGTATAGCTGCATTATTAGTTGAGTTTCATTGTGCCACTGGCGACCAGTGTGTGGAAAAGCATGAACAAGCTACGCGCATTTGTGCCGAATTGGAATTACTTAACAACGTTGAGTGGACTACGGATCTTATTGAGCAACAGTCACTTTGGAAATTGCGAAAAGGATTGATGCCAACGATTGGCGCTATGCGGAGTCCCGGCGACACTATGATTAACGAAGACATAGCAGTCCCGCCGCAGCACTTAGCAGAGTTGATTAAGGACGTACAAAAAGAGTTCGAAAATTTCGGGTATCATGGAGCCATAATATTTGGCCATGCAAAAGATGGCAACATCCATTATGTACTCAATCAGAAATTAGACAGTCCTGCTGCGTTGAAAACGTACGATGGTTTCATGCATGCCATTGCGGATATTGTTGTGGGGAAATACAATGGCTCGTTGAAAGCCGAACACGGCACGGGCAGAAACATGGCGCCGTTTGTGGAGATGGAGTGGGGAAGTGAAGCCTATGCGCTGATGAAAAGAATAAAACAACTTGTCGATCCCAACTGTGTGTTGAATCCTGATGTGATTTTCTCGACTGATTCTGAGATTCATTTGAAAAACATTAAGCCCCTTCCAACCATCGATGCTGAAGTGGATGCCTGCATTGAGTGCGGATTTTGTGAACATGTATGTCCAACTCGTAATACACACACTACTCCACGTCAGCGAATTGTTTTGCGACGCGAGATGAAAATGATGTATGATGCCGGCGCTCCAATAGAAGAATTTTTACGAGACTACGATGATTCGGTTGTTGATTCATGCGCGGCCGACTCTGTTTGCAGCTTAGTGTGTCCGGTGGGTATCGATACAGGAGCGCACGTAAAGAGTATCCGTGCTGAAAAACGTGGTATTGTTAGTAACAATATAGCATCCGTGCTTGGCAATAATTATGGTGTTGTCGACGCAGTAAGCAGGTTCTCGGCTGTGCTAGCGCATAAGCTTCCGTTGCTGGCGAATCTGGCGTCGCCGGTCATAAAATTCATTGGCACTCCATCTTCGAGATCGACAAGTAGATTTAACACAAATTCTCCTAAGGCCTATTTGTTCAGTGGATGTCCATCGCGCTGGTACTCTACTTTGAAAAACGGAACTTCCGAGAGCAACAAACTAATGCTACTTGCTGAAAAAGCCGGACTGAGAATGTCACGCATTTCCGATCCAAGTTTATGCTGTGGTCAACCATTCGACAGCAAGGGCTTCCCTGAGACTGCCAAAACGGTTATGAAAAACACGCTGCGTCACATCCAAAAAGTTGTTAAAAACTCAAACGCTGTAATTGTTGTTGATACTTCAACGTGTTCAAACCTCATGCAACACTTCAGCAACGAATACCAATTGAAGCTTATCAGTGAGGCAGAGTTTTTACTAAACTCCATACTTCCGAAGCTACACGTTGCAAACAGACTTCCTAGCATTACGGTACACACGGGTTGCGGTGTAAATAAGAGTCACGAGGAATCTCTCGTGTACGCGTTAGCAGATGCGTGTTGCACGAACGTACGTGTGCTGCCTGCAACGTGTTGCGGGATGGCTGGCGATCACGGAATTCGATACCCTGAAATATTGAAGGGGGCTATCCAGAACTTCGAGTTAGAAATAGTCGACGAAGAAAATTTTGTGACCTGCAACACAACGTGTCAAGCGGGCCTTTCCTACGCTGTTGGTAAGCCTTTCATGTCGTTGTCCGACATGGTTCTGAAGGTAACAACTAGTTCTTGAAAATTTGATTCTTCCACGTTACGCTGCGTCTGAGTATTAACATTGGAAGCGAAAGTTCTGTAAGCAACAAGAAGAATAATGAAGGTAGGACGTACAGAAGGACTCCCTTTCTTTTCATCGACACAATAGTCATAGCCGTTAACGTTCCATCGCCAAGCATTTTTATCGCGAGCAAAACTGCCAACCACTCGTACTGAGAAGATAGGAGTGAGTATAAGAGTGAAGTCCAAAGCATCAAGCTTGTAATCACAAATCCGATAGCCTTTCCACCAAGTCCCATGCCGCCCCGCGCCCAACGATGATGTTGATTTATGTATTCGGCGACAGTTGCGCATGGTTGCGTAACAACGGTCGACCCCGGCTGGCATATATGACGCACAGAATATCCGCGCTCAAACACGGCCTTTTGAAGTGCCATGTCTTCGGTGATACTAAACGGAATTGACCGATACCCACCTAATTCTTTAAAAACGGATGACTTGACAGAAAGGTTGTTCCCAAAGCAACCTAGTGGCAGGTTGTGGCCCACTCCACCTGCCGCCATAGCCTGGGTGAACAGCCATTCCACATCTTGCAACCTATCTGTTAATTTGCTTCCGGCTACGGCAGTAAAACCGGCCACCAGCCCACAATTGTCTGTTTCGATAGCAGCTACATGCATCCGAATCCATGCTTCAGGTACAACGCAGTCAGCATCTGTCATTAGTAGTATTTCTCCGAGCGATACATCAGCCCCCTCCTGAATAGCACCCGGTTTCCCCTGCAAGTTTGCAAGTGAAGAAACTGATTCTTTATTAATGATCCTAAGCTGCGATACCACTGATTGTAGTTTTTGTAAAACTTTAAGCGTAGCATCGGTGCTACGATCATTCACTACAATTATCTCAAACTTGTCTGCAGGGTAATCACTATTAGCCAAGGCTCGTACGCAGTTTTCAATTGAACCTTCTTCATTTCGTGCGGGAACAATTACAGACACAAAGGGAGTGGGGATGGTATTGAATTTGCGAGCCTGCTGTTTTAGAAAGCCGGTCACAAAAAATGCTACTCTTGAAAGATAGAGTAGAGAGCTGAAAATGAGAAAAATATCTGGAGTCAAGAACATTCACCGTAGTTTTACACCGCAAAATAACTGCCAGAGCAACAGGAAATGATTAAAAGAACGTTAACGAGTAACAAACTCCGAGTAAACCTACTCGCAGATCCCATAGATACCTCGCTTCGGATGTTCGCCATACCATTAACATTTAGTTTTTTGGTTCAGTTCATTTATTCTCTAATCGACCGTTTTTACGTGAGTAGATTGGGTGTTGAGGCTATTGCGGCTATTGGCGCTAGCGATCAGATCGCCTTTCTGGTATTCACGCTTGCAAGTGGTTTTGGCGTAGGCACGGGCATATTGGTGGCCAGAAGAGTTGGCGAGGGGAATTATGAAGATGCGGGTTTGGTAGCAACCCAAGCTATTGCGGCCATGATAGTGATTGGATTAATCTTTACCGGTATGCTTTACGTAGCAGTTCCGTATATCCCAGCACTGTTCAATTTAGAGCCTCAAGTTGCACAATATTCCAAAGACTATATGGGGATGTTGTTTTTGGGTGTAGTGGGAAATTTGTTGACGTTTCAAATAAGCGCCATTATTCGTTCGACGGGCAACTCAGTATTTCCAATGGTCATCTTGATCATGACTACCATTGTGAATGCGGTTTTGGCACCGCTATTAATTTTTGGAATGGGCCCGTTTCCTGAGATGGGAATGATGGGTGCGGGCCTGGCTACCGCAACGGCTCAAATATCGGGTGCGGGAATATCACTATGGGCATTGATAACAGGGAAGGCCAACATCGTTCCTTCATTTAAGGGATTCAAAGTAGACTTCGACATTATCCGACGCATTGCCAAACAGGGTCTGCCGGCATCTTTGCAAATGGTCAGCGTTTCCCTCAACAGAGTTTTCCTTTTCAAGATAGTGGGAACGTACGGCACAGCAGTAGTGGCCGGATACACGCTTGGACTGTATGCCGACATGATTGTATTCATGTTTGTGTTTGCAATGGGGATGGCTGTGGAAGTAGCTACGGGTCAAAATTTGGGCGCAGGACTAATTGATAGAATTCACGGGTACTACAAATCAGCCATTGTGCAACTAGGCACGCTCATGCTGGCTTTTGCATTGGTAGTGTATTTGGGGGGTGAGAGTTTTGTGAGAATATTTACGACGGATCCCGATACAATTAAAGAGGCCCTGCAGTATCTTCATATTTCAATTATAGGTTACATATTTTTCGGTATTGGCGTAGTTTCGATCCGCGTGATTAGCGGGGCAGGAGCAGCATTTCTTAGTATGGGTATTACCTCCGGTTCAATTCTGGGAATTCAATTACCGCTTGCTTACTTCCTTTCGCACATTGTCGGATGGGGTCCAACCGGCGTTTGGACTGCGCTGGTAACCGGCTACATCATTTTTGCCGTAATATCTCACACTGCATACAGAATGGGGAAATGGCAGCACGCCAAGATTTAGGTTGAAATTAAACCAGTCGGTTAGAAATTAAACCAACCGGTTAAGCTCTGAATCGAAGTCCCGATAAATCAGTAATGACCTCAGCAACAACCATAAACACAGTGAATCAATCTGACGCCAACATTTTAGATACATTCCGAAATGGAGAGGAAGAGCGTGCCCTGAATGAGTTTGTGCGAACGCATCAGAGATTTGTATATAGTGTTGCCTATCGATACCTACAACAGAAAGAAAATGCTCAAGACGCTTCGCAGGAGGTTTTTTTACGAGCCATCAAGGCCATCCGCGGATTTAAAGGTGAAAGCACGCTTCAAACTTGGTTGTACAGAATCACGATGAATGTTTGCAATTCTATGGTCCGCAAAGGCAAGGGACGCTTTTTTGTTCCAGTCGGCGAGGGTGAATCTGAAATGAATATTCCTTGGCAGGGGGCTTCTCCATTACAAGATGTTGTGAATGCAGATTTCAACTCGATCTTTCAGTCAATTCTTTTAACGTTGCCAGCAAAACAACGTGAAACTTTTTGCTTGCGGTACTTCGATGAACTATCGTACGAAGAGATAAGTGAAATGGTAAATACATCGGTTGGTGCTTTGAAGGCGAACTATCATTGGGCCGTAAAGAAAATTGCGGTCGCATTGAAGGAAACTCAGTATTACGAAAAATGGCAGATTCAGGAGCGCGAAAATGAACGATAAAAATTTAGTCACGGAAATGGATGTTTGGATCTCCGAATATTGCGTAGGAACGTTACCAAATGAAAAAATTGAGACGGTGGAACTATACCTGCACCAACATCCTGAAATGCAAAACCGAGTTGCAGCTGATAAAGCATTGTTTAGACGTTTTGATATTGATGGCTACAGAAACCAATTGGATGTGGATTCACGAAACATTAGTGTAAACGTGCTTGGAGCATTAGATAACGCTGCAAAATCATCGGATTGGTTGCGTGGATTGTTTGGCAATAGAATAGTCACAACCGTTGCTGCCATATTCTTGCTGCTTGTTGGGGTTACGTATTTCACCACTGATATTTTTTCGCCGTCAACCCGGGTAGTTGATGTAGCAAATTCAACTATCGTATCGGACCAACCTAATGGACGCACTATCACGGTAGACCCCGACAAGGATAATCGTGCTATGGATAGTCGAGCAGTTAGCAATGGAACAGTAGGTAGTCAAGCGGTAGGTAGTGGAACAGTAAGTAGTCGGGCGGCGGGCAGTCGGGCAAAGAATGTTAATGGTAAAAACGGAGACATTCGTTTGTCCAATGTGAAGGACGGAGTTGAATACTTGGCTAGTGTTACAACTGATTACGAATCGGAGCTGGTTTCTGAGGCGGATATTACGTTTCTATTGACAGGCGAGTACGATGAATACAGTTATTAAATTTGTCGGCACCGTTGTCATTCTTTTGACATCGTTTGCCATTACTTCTGCGCAGCACAATACCAATGCTTTCCGCCAACGAATAGAAGACTTGCGAAGGGTGCTGATTTTAGATGTGCTAAACCTGCAGGGCGATCAGGTGCAAACCTTTTTTGCCGTGTATGCGAAGGCTCAAGAAAAAGTACTGACCAGTAAAGAAAATTTAATGGAAGCTACGACCCGTTTAAAAGTCGCGATTGAGCAAAAAGTTTCCGATTCGGAATTGCAAGTCTTGACAACAGAGGTATTGGAAAAAACTAAAGCCTTCGAGGATGCGGTTCACTCTAGAATTACCAACATCCGGTCGATCTTGAACGTTCAACAACTCGCTAAATACGTAGTATTCGAAACAAACTTCCAAGAAGAGTTGCAGAAGAAGATTTTGCAGCGAGTTCGACCACAACAAGACTAGATGATGGTCAAGTTTGCAGGTGAACGTTGCCTTCGCTGAAAATTTTACAAAGCACCACTGTGGTTTGATCTGAGACTTCACCATTTACCGTAGCTATATAATCCACGTCACCACCTGGCTTTTTCACGTGGAAAGTTATGCTGGTTTGTCCGCTTGATTGCGGGATAGAGTTTTTAAGCAACACCAACGACTCTTCGGTGGCAGTCTCGACATCCAACTCAACCACATAGCCCCTTGCTAATCTCTTGCGGGCATCGTCGATAGTGAACACTTCGTCGACTATCATTTTGGTTGAATCGCCGGCAATTTCAACCTTGCCGCAAAACACCAGTACGGCTTCTGGGCGAAGCAAGTGTCCGAATAATTTGTATTTGTCGTTCCAAAAAACGCACTCAAACGAACCGTTAAACTGCTCGGCTTTTACAAAGGCAATGGTGTTGTCGCGCTTGTCCAACCTGGTGCGAACGTCAACAATCATCCCACATAGTTTTACGTGTTTGCCGGATTGAAACTCGGGCGCGTTACCAATGCTGAACGATGAAAAAGAACGGACGGACATTGTATACTGTTGAAGTGGATGTCCAGACACGTAGAAATTTAATACTTCGCGCTCCTTTGAAAGACGTTCGTTTTCCGGCCACTGCGGGATGTTTGGCAGCTCAGGCTCGACGGGTTTTAACTCCTCGCCGCCGCCAAAAAGAGAGTCCATGTGCGCCATCCCGCCACTGTGCACTCTTCTAGAATACTCCATTGCAGGCTCGATAGCGGCAAATAGCTGTGCCCGATTGCCGTTCTGTATTGAATCGAAAGCACCTGAGCACACTAAGGCTTCGAGCACTCTTTTGTTGCTGATCTTAGAATCAATTCGTAAAGTGAAATCAAAGATTGAATTGAAAGGGGCTTGGTTGCGCGCTGTAATAATTCCTTCAACAGCATTCACACCAACACCCTTTATTCCGGCCATTCCGAAGTATATTTGAGTCTTATCTGCAACGAACGTAGCCATGGACCTGTTAACGTCGGGCGGAAGTATTGATATTCCGTATCGGCGTGCCTCATCCATTAGCGAAACTATTTTCTTCTGATCGTTCAATTCCGCGCTCATGTTGGCAGCTAAAAACTCCGCCGGGTATTGCACCTTTAGCCAAGCTGTTTGAAATGCTAGATATGCATAAGCGGCCGAGTGAGATTTATTGAATCCGTAGTCGGCAAATTTTGCAACCATGGCAAAAATTTCTGCCGCCAGTTCTTCAGAGATATCCAACGTTTTCTTGGCACCAACGACAAATAGGTCTTGTTGCTGCTGCATAATTTTAGTGTCTTTTTTACCCATAGCTCTGCGCATAATGTCTGCCTGCGAGAGTGAAAATCCGGCCAGCGTTTGCACTAGTTGCATTACCTGTTCCTGGTACACAATTACGCCGTACGTCTTGTTTAAAATGGGCTCCATAGCCGGATGAGCGTACTCAGGTTTTGAGATACCGTGCTTGCGGTCGATAAACAGATCTATATTGGCCATTGGACCCGGCCGGTAGAGCGCATTCATGGCAATTAAATCGTCTAAACACGTTGGTTTCAAACGTCTTAGTGCCGACTGCATTCCGTCGGACTCGAACTGAAATATACCGGTAGTTTGGCCCTTCGAAAACATTGCATACACTGCTGGCAGGTCTTGGTCGATGGTGTCAAGATCAACATCCACTCCGTAGTTATTCTTAATCTGCAAGAGTGTATTGTCGATAATCGAAAGCGTACGCAGCCCGAGAAAGTCCATCTTTAACAGACCGGCTTCCTCCAGATTTTTCATGTCGTACTGGGTAGCCGGTTCGGTAGTTGGAGTCTGATACACCGGCACAAAATCCGAAACCGGACCAGGGGCAATAACCACACCTGCGGCGTGAAGTGATGAGTTTCTTGAGAGTCCTTCCAACGTCAACGAAAATTCAATCAGATCCTTAATTCGTTTATCCTGACTTTCCTTCACCCACTTAAGCTCGGGCAATTCCAACGCATCTGCTAATGCCGGAACCTTGCCAAGCACAACTGGAATCTTGTCGGTAATAGAATTAATCACTGATAGTTCTATTCCCAACACTCTACCAACATCCTTCAGTACTGCTCTTGATGACAGCGTACCGAACGTAATTATCTGAGCTACAGAATCCGATCCATACTTACGCTTTACGTAATCAATTACTTTATCCCGTTTATCATCAGAGAAGTCAACGTCGATATCGGGCATCGACACACGTTCAGGATTTAAAAACCGCTCAAAGAGTAGATCAAATTTTATTGGATCGATGTCGGTAATCCGAAGTGCGTATGCTACTATCGAACCAGCCGCTGAGCCCCTTCCCGGACCCACTCGAATGCTCATATCGCGAGCTGCGCGAATAAAGTCTTCAACAATTAAGAAGTATCCGGCATAACCCATTTTGTTTATCACAGAAAGCTCGAACGATGCTCGGTCCAAAATATCTTGCGTGACGTTCGGATAACGTGCCTCAAGCCCCTTACGAGTAAGTTCCTCCAGATAGTCTTCCAACGTTGCCGCGCCGCTATCCTCAGGAATAGGGAATTGGGGCATTTGCAGCGTAGTAGGAATAGTAAGGTCGATTTTCTCGGCGATCTCCAGCGTAGAGTCTATCCCCTCAGGAAACTTTTTGAAGAGCTTCACCATTTGGTTTTGAGACTTCAGGTACATTTCCGGCACCCTGTAACGCAAATCCTTTCGAACGTCAAAGTGGGTTTCTTTTACAAACGAAGCATCTCTAGTGATGTGTAACAACACATTGTGAGCAGCTGCATTTTCCTGCTTGATATAATGCGCATCGTTCGACACCACGATTTTAATGCCCAGCTCTTTGGCAAGCCTCGGCGCTTGCTCCAGTACCACTTTGTCCTCGGGAAGACCATGATCTTGAAGTTCAACGTAAAAATCATCGCCAAATATTTCCTTCAGCGTAAGGGCATTCTCGCGTGCTTTATCGTAATCGTTATTAAGTAACGGCGCATTGATCGGCCCACTTAGGCAAGCCGAAGTTGCAATGAGTCCTTCGTGATGCTTCCGCAGTAAATCGAAATCAATTCTCGGCTTGTAGTAGTACCCAGCAGTGTGTCCAATTGAGGTTAGCTTTATCAGATTTTTATACCCGGCCTCGTTTTTAGCGAGCAAAACTAAGTGGTAGTAATTGCGCTTTTTCCCCGACGCCATTACGCGCTCTTTATCTGTCATTTTGCCCACGGCCAAATACACTTCACAGCCAATTATAGGTTTTACCCCAACCTTTTTTGCGTATTTGTAAAATTCAAAACACCCAAACATTACTCCATGATCAGTTAATGCCAACGCTTTCTGACCATCGGCAACAGCCGCATTGATGAGTTGTTTTGGAGTGCAAGCCGCATCGAGCAGCGAAAATGAGGTGTGGTTGTGGAGGTGAACGAACTCAGACATTTTACAAGTTCAGAACAACTAAGTTCTCAATCAAGAACAAGGTTTCCACATACGTTTTGAAAGGGGCTTGGGGTTGCCCGCTATTTGACGAATGGCTCGGTCATTCGCTTTTTCAGTTCAGAAATCATGGTAGATTTAACTGCCAACCCCATTACACTTAACGTTATCTCTAGCAACAGCTTACCATCGGCTACTTGAAGTGTTCCCTTGCCAAAAACCGACTCAACTTCAAGTAAATCATTATTCCATTCTGCCTTCGAAAACAAAGAAGTATTTCTTGGATTTGTTAGAACGGAACTTGTAATAATTTTCTTGGCTTCAACTGCCGAAGCAGGAATTGGTAGCTCAAGAGAAATATGTTTCGACACAACTTCACTCATTTCAATGCCTCTCTAATTCTTGCTGAAAAGACATCAAGTATCCAAACCACAAAGGTTATTACTATTATTAACGTGCCAACCTCGTGAAATTTAGCTAGACCCTGATACTGAATTAATAACGTTCCTATTCCGCCACCACCAACAAACCCTATTATGGTTGCCATGCGTACGTTAATGTCCCAACGATAAATTGTGAAACTCAGAAACGGTATCACGCACTGCGGCACAATGGCAAACCAAATTGTTTGAATCGAATTTGCGCCAGTAGCGGAAATTGCTTCGATAGGACCACTATCTACATCTTCAATCTGCTCAGAGTATTGTTTTGTGAGCGATGCTATGGTATGCACTACCAGTGCTAACATTCCAGCAAAAGGACCAATGCCTACCCAAACAGAAAACACAATAGCCCAAATAATTGGTTCCATTGATCTTGAAACATTTAGCACAACTCTTAGCGATGAGTAAATCAAACGCTTCGGACGCGATCCGTCCATTAAATTTCGGGCTGCAGGAAAACTAAGCAGGAATGAAATTGGTACAGCAATCAACGTAGCCATTAACGCCGTGTAAATGGTCTCGACCATGGTAGCCAGGGCTTGTCCAATAATGTCGAACTCAGGAGTAACCAATGCTCCAAATATTCTACCTGCACCAGCAAGCCCCTTACCGGAAAAGAATTCAATAGGCGAAACATCTGTAATAATCCAACCGGCAATGATGCTAATGCTCAACAAAAAGTATCCAATGTGGGTCAGGATTTTTCGCGAAATGCCGTCGGGAAGAGTCTTTCTAACAAAGGCAGCGCTTAGAGAAACCCCCATAAGCAAACTTGTGGAAGCGAATAGAATTGCGAAAACAATGTAAGCTATAGCGTGAGCGGGTGACAGGGGAAATGCAACGTAGTCGGCCAAGGTTGGAACAACAACGCGGTCCAATACACTCAAGATGTATGCGCCAATAAATAGATCGCCAACAAATCCAAAAGCTTTAGTTGAGAGGGAGTTCGGAGTTGCAACCATATCGGCAGATCTCATCGGATCTCCACTTCAATTGCATCTTCACCATAAATCGCTTTGAACCACTCCTCCGTAATTGCATCAGGCTTACCTTCAAACACAAGCTCGCCGGCTTTTAGTGCAACCACGCGCGTAGCGTATTTACGCACCAACGAGAGGAAGTGCAGATTGCAGATGACGGTAGTTCCTTGCTCCTTATTAATCTGTTCCAGATAGTTCATTACGGAATGAGACGTTGCCGGATCGAGTGATGCAACGGGCTCGTCGGCTAGTAACATCCGTGGACGTTGCATTAACGCACGTGCTATGGCTACGCGTTGCTGCTGTCCACCGGAAAGTGAGTCGGCACGGTTTTCCGCCTTATCGGCAATCCCAACTCGCAACAAACTCTCCTTCGCCAACTGCACGTCTGGTTTACTGAACCCACCACTAATACTTTGCAGCGTGCCTGTGCGACCAAGTGATCCGTACAAAACATTACTTATCACGGAGTGCCGACCAATCAAATTGAAGTGTTGAAAAATCATACCAATTTGCCCTCGATGTGTACGCAACTCATCACCCTCAATGCGGGTTACATCTAGCCCCTTAAAAAATACGTTGCCAGATGTGGGTTCAATCAGTCTGTTAAGAATACGTAACAGGGTGCTCTTTCCACTACCACTAAGGCCAATTACTACCAAAAACTCGCCTTCTTCAACAGAAAAGGAAACGTTTTTCAAGGCAGTAAAGCCATTCGGATACGTGTGCGACAGATTTTTAACTTCAATCAAGGATGCCATCTGGCAAAGATAGGGGAGGCGGGTACATCCCTCATGCGTTGCTTCGTTTTTCGAGTGCTAACATGGCTAATGAAATGGTGAACACGACGGCTACGAGAATTGCAAGGTGGCTTAGGTTTTGTTGACCTGAAAGAATGCTGCCCAAGGAAAGTGAGTTCGGTGCGTTTCGAATCACATCGACGCCTTCGAACGAAACTGTTGGTAAAATTATCACGAGGGCACTGATAAAGATCAAAGCTCCGAATGAGAGTATCCAGGGAGATAGTCGAAGTATTTTTGTTTCCACTGATTTACTCCGTTGCAAAACCAATCCGGCAATTTTTTCTGATGTTTCCTGTAGCTCCAATTCTGCTATTGTTGCAGCTACGATTTCTTTTTTAAGAGCCTGATCACCCTCAATAACCTGCCGTACTAGATCGGATCCGTATAGCGCATTGAATTCGGTAAGGGGCTTTCCCAGTTGCACAGCTTGCAAAATATCCGAGAGTTGAGGTAGAGTCAGTTTCATGATATACTTCCTAGCAATTTCATATCGGTGTGTTCACTCACAAGTTCCGAATGTTGCTGTAACAGTGCGTTTTTCAAAATACTCCGCCCGCGGTTCAGTCTTGTTTTCACCGTACCCAACGGCATTCCGGTAATAGCCACAATTTCGTCGTAGGTGCATTCTTGAACGTAAAAGAGATCGATAACGACGGCATATAATGGTGACATTAATTTCAATTCCGATTGTATGGCTGTTTCTATTTCTTCGGACGTGAGTTTTGTAAACACCGATGGTTCTGTGAACTCGCCAGTCTCGTCTTCAGAGAAGGTTTCGATCAATGGCATTCTTCGTTGCCGTTGTAAATAATTCAACGAGGTGGTGTAAACAATTCGAAAAAACCAAGTTGAAAAACTTGATTCACCGTTGAACGATTTTATGTTTCGATACACCTTACTGAACGAATCTTGAACAACTTCCTCGGCTAACATCTTGTCTTTTACCATTCTAAGTGCCGTTGAAATAGCTTTTGTACGATACTTACCAACGAGGAACGTTAACGCTGTTCCGTCGCCGTTCTTAAGTCGATCTATTAAAAGCTGGTCTTCTTGTTGCATTCTTGTTAATCTGTGTCTAGCAGTTTAGACAACATAAAAAAAGTTTGGGTTTCATGAAACCCAAACAAACTGTGTGTTGTCTAAACGGGCGTATTGGGGAATGACAACAAAATCACTTCCATTTTTCATTCGGAGAAAGTATGCAATTATTTAATACAACAGTTTTAGTAGTTCTAGCGTTATTGCTAAGTATTGGAATTCTAAATGCGGATACGCCCGCCAAAACAGCCACATTGGATTCGGGAATTGCGGTTGTGCAAGATTCGGGTTACTATCAATTCAAGTTGGATTCGATGAAGCAAGAGAATGACGCTCACCTACGAATAGTTCGCGAAGGTATAGGCGGGGGCGATAATACGGTCCAAGTAATGGGAGTATTTGTTCCCATCGTTCTGTTTATAGGAATGGCTATTGTTCTGGTGCAGCTTGTGGTATCTTCAAGAAAGGTGAAACTAGCTATGGTAGAAAAGGGGATGGATCCAAGTTTACTAAAGCAGCCGCATGACGAGTCCTCCAAAAAATTCTCGGCGCTGAGACTTGGACTACTAATTGCCGGGATTGGTTTGGGCTTACTTATAGGCTGGTACATAGCTTGGGCAACGCAAGTAGAGGAGAGCCAGCAGTTCTTCATTACACTAGGATGTTCACTTTCCTTGGGTGGTGTTGGTCTGGCCATGTACCACATTATAGTTCGTAAAATTGAAAAAGACAAATAAGAGGTCTTGAAATTGGTTTGGTTGGCCGCCGTTAGCATAAATAGGTTTCCTAGAACAGTTGTAAATTGAGTGATTCTATTTGAAACTAATTCGATCTAACGGTGGCTCAACCTCTCATAATAACTTTAGACGGTCCAGCGGGAGCTGGTAAGTCAACTACCGCACGCAAGGTTGCTGAACGACTTGGATATCAGCACGTTGATTCCGGCGCCATGTACAGGGTTGTAACTTTGGCAGCCATTCAAAATCTTGTCCCGTACACGAACGAGGCATTAGGCCAACTGGCCGGCAAAATTCGTATTAGGTTTGAACCTTCGTTTGGTGGACAACGGGTGTTGTTGGATACTGTTGATGTGACCGAACAAATTCGATCAGCCCAGGTTACTGCGAACGTTAGTGAAGTGAGCTCATTTCACAACGTCCGCAATGCTATGGTGCAGCTTCAGAGAGAGTACGGATTGAATGGTGGTGTTGTGATGGACGGACGCGATATAGGCAGCGTGGTATTTCCATTCGCGCAGATAAAAATGTTTCTTTCTGCTGATCTTGAAGTTCGAGCGCAACGTCGTGCAGCCGAATTAGCGGCTGGCGGCAACTCTGTAGAAACATCAGAAATGATTGAAGCACTGGATAAGCGTGACAAATACGATTCGGAGCGTGAGGAAAGCCCCCTAATAAAACCTGAGGGTTCAATTGAAATAGACACTACAAACTTGACCATCGATGAGCAAGTGGAGGCTATACTCGAAATCGTACGTAAATACCAACAGACCTATGATATGATTACCGCCTTTGGTGATATATGACTTACCAAGGAGGCCAAACAAAATGAAGGTAACAATAGATAAACAAAGCGGATTTTGTTGGGGCGTAGTGAGAACTGTGCAGATTGCGGAGCAGCAGCTGAATGATAAAACCGAACGCAATGTGTATGTGCTGGGAAATATCATTCACAATCCGAAAGAGATTGAAAGACTGGCTGAAAAGGGGCTTCGCACTATTCAGGTTGAAGACTTTCCATCTATTTCTAATTCCGGTGCTAAGGTTATTATTAGGGCACACGGAGAGCCGCCAGATACGTATCGAGCGGCGTGGGATAACAAGATTGAAATTATAGATGCAACCTGCCCAGTGGTAACTAAACTTCAAGAACGAGTAAGAAAATTTTACGACCAAGGATTTCAAATTGTGATTTTTGGAAAGAAGGATCATGCTGAGGTATTAGGCGTTCGTGGTGTGGTTCATGATTCATGTGTGGTAGTGCAAACAGTGGCCGAGGCAATGGAATTAGTACAGCTAGATAAACCGACCGTATTGTTTTCGCAGACCACTATGGACCGTCCGACATTTTATGAAGTGCGCGACGCTTTGAAAAAGAAAATTGCTGATTTAGTTGTCGACTCGATGGAAAACATCGCTTCGGAATTTCATGCTAAGGATACGATTTGTGGACAGGTAAGTGGACGAGAAAACCAACTGATCACGTATGCAAAATCGAATGATGTAATAGTGTTCGTGGCAGGTAGGGCGTCGAGCAATGGCAAGGTGTTGTTTGACATTGCAAAAAAAGCAAATCCAAATACGCACTTTGTTGAAGATATTACCGAAATAAATCCTGAATGGTTTAACGGGGCAAACACCGCGGGGATAAGCGGCGCTACTTCTACACCGCACTGGTACATGATGCAGGTGCAAGAGTACATGGAGGGTTTGACGCCTGAAACCATGCAAATTCCTATCTAAAATTCCCGTATATTTGTAGATAAGTGACTCGTCCAACAAGTCAGATTCGGGGATGTACCGGTCTCGACGGGGCACGATGATCACGAAGGTGCGTGTCGAGCTACGCTGGTGGAGCTCGTTAATACAACTGGCGAAAAAACAACTGGCGATAACTTCGGTTATCGCATGGCTGCCTAACTTAAGGCACCATGCCATCGGACGTAGAATTGTCTGTCGTTCTTCTACCCGGTGACGCTCTCTGACAGGCTGGCGGGATGTTGTGCATCAGGACTAACCGCGAGAAAACACTGACGCTGGCTGAGGATGACCTATCGATTGGTGACCACCTCGGCGAGACCCTATAAATCGAAGACACACGTGGTAAGCTTCGGTGATTCTGCTTCGAACCCGGGTTCGACTCCCGGCATCTCCACAAACTTTTCTCAAGCGGCGCTTTTGTGTCGCTTGAGTTGTTTATACCCAGATTTTCCTTTCTATCTGTAATTTTCCATTCCACCAGCCCTAATCATTGAGATCGAATCGATGCAACCTCTGCGAATTTGTTTCTTGTGGCATCAGCACCAGCCCGACTATCGCGTAGATGGAGAGTTCTTTCTTCCCTGGGTGCGGTTGCATGCCGCCAAGGATTACACTGATCTCCTTCACATAATCCAGAGTTACCCGCTCAAACACACAATCAATGTAGTTCCAACCCTCATTTCACAACTTGAAAGTTATGAAAGGGGCTTTATGGATCGGGTACAAGAATTGTGTGCAATTCCTTCCGAGCACTTCACCTTGGATTTGCAAGATGAGTTGTTGGAGTGGTGCCGGACATTGCAATTCAAAACCATGGTGAGCCCCTTTCCAAAACTGCGATCTATTTGGTCGGACTGTTTGGAAGCGCCTAGCGTAACGTTAACAACCCAGGATGTCACTAACCTTAAGGCAATGTTCAACCTTGCTTGGATTGGCCCGATTGCTAGGCGTGCAAGTAAGCCCCTTTCAAAAATGCTTTTGCAAACGAAAGACTTTACTGCAAGCGATGTGGCGTTGATTCTTGACGAACATCTGCGTTTGTGCAAGAGTTTTATGCCGGCGCTGAATGATGTTCAGAAAACTGAAAATGTGGAAGTGAGTATAACGCCGTATAACCATCCTATACTTCCGTTGTTGATTGATACTGATGCTGCAATTGAGTCGAATCCATTGTCAACAGCTCCTCAGCCGCCGCTCCGCAATCCCAAGGCCGCGCGTAGGCAAGTTGGTAAGGCCATAGAGTTTTGGAACGAGCATTCCCCGAAACCGGCTGCTGGCATGTGGAGCGCCGAAGGTGCTATTAGTTCTGCGTCGGTTGGTTTACTTGCGGAGCACGGTATAAAGTGGACGGCGAGCGATGAAGCTGTTTTGCGAAAGTCACTAGGTGATGAATGGGATGAAACCAGCACCTACTTTCCATATGTGCATTCAACTGAACACGGAGATATTGCATTGTTATTCAGGGATCATTCTTTGAGCGATGCAATTGGATTTGAATATTCGGGTTGGGATTCGGAGGTAGCGGCGGACGATTTTATACGAAGGTTAGAAGAGCGGCGTAGAATTCTGGTTATGAATTACGGCGAGAGTGTGCTTTCTGATGCAGTGGTTCCGATTTTTCTGGACGGTGAAAATTGCTGGGAATTTTATGAAGGGAATGGTGAACCATTCTTGCGCTCGTTGTTTGAACGCTTGTCCAACAACGCACGATTTCAGACAGTTACTTGTTCTGAAGCTGTGAACTCGAACGCAAAACGTCAGCTGCGTAAGATAGTCCCTGGCTCGTGGATTAATGGCGACTTTGGAGTATGGATAGGTACGGAGGTAAAGAATGTTGCCTGGAGTTTATTGAAGGAAGCCCATGATGCAGTGGCAGGTCTTGCCGTTTCATCCACGAAGAGTCCGTTGTTAGATGAACTACATACCAGACTAATGATTCTAGAAGCTTCGGATTGGTTTTGGTGGTATCATGACCAACATATAGCACCACATAAAACCAAGTTCGATGAAATGTTCCGACTCCACTTGCGGTTCATTTTCGAAAATACTCGCATAATGCCTGGTGTAGCACTTCAGTATCCACTTTCTGAAAACAACAACGTTAGCACGGCCAATGTTGTTCCGATTGTCTTTGCAACGGGTTCAATGCACGATGCCAATGCGGCGTGCAACCAGGCTCAGATTGAAACCCAGGATGATTGGCAAAGAATAACAATTTGGTTACGTAGGGAATTAAAGGATGACGAGAAAATTTTATTGTTGCTAGTAGATAATAGCAACGTGCAACGAAACGTGATGATTACTTCAGATGCCGGAATGATTAACTCAACGTTCCACAACGAAGGGTTTGAGTGGCGAAGTAGATTGCAGGCATCTATTTACGTCCATGCAGCCGAATGGTGGCAGATAAAAGTGGAAGAGCAACGCAGTGGGGGCTTTAAGGCCGTTGCCAGTATAGAGATTTCGTAGCTCTGATATTGAACTCTCAGAATCTATTTCTCGGACTATTCTTCGATCGACGCGGAACTGGGGAAAATGTCTACGCGTCTGCTTTGTGGGTTTTCTTTCAGCCCTGTAAACACGCCCGGATTCTCAATTCCTTTTCCAACTGCTGTTATACTTGACGACGGTAATCCAAAGGCTATCAGCAACTGTTTTATTGCTTCTGCCCTTTTAAATGACAGAGTTGAGTTTAACGGAACGGTTCCAATTTGATCTGTGTAACCAGTTACTTTGAATTTCACAGATCGAATTTTATAACTATCCACCAATTTCCGAAGCAATTCTATTTGTTCTGAAGAGGGGACTGCCGAGCCCATTTCAAAAAAAACTGAGCCAAGTGGTGCATCAGTTTTAAACAGTCTAATGGTTAAATGTACTCCGGTGGTTGAATCTAGATTTCGCACGCCTACCGTTTGCTTATGCGAAGCGTAGCCGTCGGCGTGTGTGACAATGTAGTACGTGTTGTTTTCACGTAGCACGGAGTACGCAAAGGTCGTGGCTTCGTCGATAGAAAATCTGGGCAACTCACATTGAATTGGTGACTTGTTTTCTCTCTTTTCCGACAAGGTTACATAGGCATGAGGAATGAGATTCCCGGTTTGCGCATCAATGATTTTTGCGGTGAATTTGCATGTGGGTAACGGTTGAACCTCGTATGGCACTAAGATTTTGTACACGCCGGGTCGGCCTGATACGGCGTCCCAGGATGTAATCATTGCCGAATCAGACTTCCCAAAGAGGGACAAGAAAGAGTCGTCTTCCACAGTATTAATGCACGCCCCAAGATTAACGGGTGCTGTCCAGCTCTGAAAACCCTCGCCGATTCGTTTGGAAACATATAGGTCAAGTTTGCCGCGTTTATCACTGCGCCCGTTTGACGCGAAGAACAATGACCTGCCATCGGGAGCCAACCACGGTGAGGCATCCGAGAATGACGTGTTGATGCTTGGGCCGAGTGACAATAGCGGGGTCCATCTGCCATTGCACAACGTGGTGAAATAGAGATCCAAGTCGCCAAGTCCATTCTTGGTTTCCAACGCCAATATAATTACGTTCAATTCCTTGTTGTAATTGCCGTAGTAGTTCGATGAGAGTCTCGACATACCAGGAATTACGATCGGTTCAACCTTGTCGAATTTTCCTTGCGATGATGTTCTTTTTATAATAGCAAAGCATGCCACGCTATCGCTACCATTGTATGAATAGTCACCAACAACCAAAGCCTCCAAGCCGTCGGAGGAAAAATTGAACAGCACGTCCGGTTGTCGAAAAGATGAAACATTCGCAATAGCAGCTTCGGAATGACGACCATTCGAAGTCAAACTTGATGACCATATTTCATCAACATCTTGTGTACCATCTCGGTTTTGCGGGTGCAGTTTTCTGTCCAAATACAAAACTCCGTCTGCAGAAAGTACTGGAATGGTTGTGGGTTGATATCGGTTAATGGACTCGTCGAGTCGCACTTTAAAGCAAGCGGATTGAGACTGAACCTGAGCCCCTAGAATTTGCGCCGCGCCAAAAAACAGTGCTACACAAACAAACAGAAAAACAAACAACTGCGAAACAACTTGTTTGATTGTAGACCAATCAAATCCACGGTAACGTAAAAATTGATTCAACTTAATCTGTACATCCTTATTCTCCATTTTCTTCAGAATCTTCATTTTTCGTTCAGCAACGGCCAGTGCAGCATGAAATACATCATCGTTTGTAAGTTGATTTTCTATTGCTGCATCTATTATGTCGGAGGGGATTCCTTTACCGCGCAGCCTTTGACGGATGGCAGCGGCTGACATTGGCTTTTGGCTTTTTGTGGCGTCGATAAAATTCGTGGCGTAGGCCACATCATCGAGCAACTTGAATTCTATCGACCATGCAATTAGCCGTTCACACTCTTCGGGTGCGGCTTCGTGTTTTAACAAATAATCTCGAACTTGTTTTTCAGTGCGAGGCTTATACGTCACGAAGCCGTACAATCTTTGCTTGAGTTTAATAGCGTAATCGGCAGCCCGAAGCTCCCGTTCAACATCGGATGAAATCTCCACCCCAGTTTTCAACCCGAACGCATTCATAACATCAAAATGGCACGCTAGAAAAAACTCTCCATCCACATAAACTGAGCAGCGGTTTTTGTTTTTAACGTTCTGCTTAATCGACGTAATTACGTTCGCCATGATCGTGAGGCTAAAGAATTAAGCCTTGCCGTTTTTGGAGCCCGAGCTCTTTGACGGAATGTGAAGAATATTTTTCACTTCGGCTTCAAGCTCTGCCATTAGTGCTGGACTCTCAGAAATTAGCTTACGCATTCCATCTCTACCTTGAACTCGTTCCTCTTTGAACGTAAACCAAGACCCAGACTTAGCAATAACTGAATGCTCTACGGCGATATCAATCATGTCTCCAAGTCGAGAAATGCCTTCGTTATACAAAATGTCAAACTCGGCTTCGCGGAATGGGGGAGCAACCTTGTTTTTAACAATTTTTGCTCGAACGCGGTTTCCGATAATTTCCGTTCCGTCTTTAATTACATCTTTACGCCGAACGTCGATTCTCACTGATGCGTAGTACTTCAGTGCATTACCACCGGTAGTGGTTTCGGGATTTCCATACACAACACCAATCTTCGACCGCAGTTGATTGGTAAAGATTACTGTAGTGTTAGACCTTCCAATTGCTGCATTCAATTTCCGCATACCCTGACTCATCAAACGCGCCTGCGAGCCCATTTGTGCGTCGCCCATATCACCCTCGATTTCCGCACGCGGAGTAAGAGCTGCCACCGAGTCAATAATAACTACGTCAATTGCTCCAGATCGCACCAGCGTCTCAACAATTTCCAACGCTTGCTCACCAAATTCGGGCTGAGACAAAAGCAAATTATTTAGGTCAACACCCAAACGCTGTGCATACTGAATGTCAAGTGCATGCTCAGTATCAACAAAGGCGGCAAGTCCACCTGAACGTTGTGCTTCGGCTATGACTTGCAAACAAACTGTTGTCTTTCCTGAAGACTCCGGACCATAAATTTCCACAATTCGACCTCGCGGCACTCCGCCTATGCCAATAGCGGCATCAAGTGATAAACATCCGGTCGAAATCGCTTCAACGTTTGCAACGTTCTCGTCACTCAAACGCATTATCGATCCCTTACCATGTGCCTTTTCAATTTGCTCAATCGCCAATTGAGCAGCTTTCATTTTCGCTGCATCAATTTTCGGTTCTCCAGCGCTGCTATTTTTGCTTTCCGCTTTTGAAGTTTTTGCTTCTGTACTCATCTCGAATTCCTTAAGTTTTTGGGGTATATGTCACTCGTGCTGGTTGACGATGAAAACGTGACACAACCCGAAAATTACCGACTCTATGGGCATTGACCCGAATCAAGTTATCAACACCAACTTGTCACACTTTGCCGTTCAACTCCCACTGGGGCTAAATGAAACGTCGCCCCTTCGTAATTATAGCAGCCCTACTCCTTAGCATCCATTGGATAACGCAAAACCACACTGCATCCCCTGAGCTAGCCCAAAGCCCCCTATCAATCCACAGGGAGCGTTCAGCGCGCCTATGCGGCAGAGTAGTCAAACAGACACTGAACAAAGCTGGAATGGTGTTAGTTGTTGACGGAGAAATTCATGTAAAGGGGCTTCCCGCGGATGAAACGACGGTATTACTGCGGGTTTCCGAAACCACGTTTGGCAAGCGCGATAGCACAAAACACCTAGAAGTGGATATGACCGGATGCAGAGTTGTTGCCAATATTTTAGCAAGAAAACCTGATCCGCCGCCAATTGCCGGAGAATTCAATGAGGAAAAATATGCGTCGGCCGTGGGTGCAACCTTGGTTGGAAGATGTTTTGGTAGGGACATTGCGATTCAAGAGTTACCAGGACTGGTTTCGCGCACGAGGAAACAAATTTGCGGTTGGATTGAGGCACAACTGGACCGATTTGTTGGTACAGAATACTCACCTATTGCTATGGCGGTTTTGATTGGCGACAAAGCGCGTCTCACTGCGCAACAAAACCATTGGTATAGTTTGAGTGGTACAGCGCACATGTTCTCGGTGAGTGGATCGCACGTTGCGCTTGTGGCCTTGGTGGTGGTTGTTTTACTGGGAGGTCCTCCAAGGAGCTGGATAAAAATTATGATATTTCTTGTAGCACTTTGGATATACGTGTGGATATCAAACATGCCGGCAGCATCGGTGCGGGCGGCACTTATGGCATCGGCTGCGGTGTTTGGACTTCGAAGGGAACGATCGGTTGATCTGCTGAATATTTTGGCAGCAGTTGTTGTGGTGGTCCTAGTTTTTCAGACAGATACGTTGCTGACGCCAGGATTTGTATTGTCAGTAAGTGCTACGGCTGCGATACTCATTCTTACTCCGCAGTGGTCCGCACTATTTGACCGATGTGCTTTTAAAAAATCTACATCAGCCCGATACTTCCACGACGCGCTGTCAGTAAATATTGCCGCTACAGTAGGAACCGTAGTACCTATTGCTTACTTGTTTGGGATTGTGAGCGTGGTGAGCCCGGCGGCCAATTTAGTGGTTGTACCGCTGTTATCGCTTGGAATGATTCTCAGCCTCAGCACCGTTTTTTTCGCACCCCTAGTTCCATACATAGCAGGTGGAATTGGCTTTGCCGCTCAAACCTGTTTGCGCTGTGCCAACGATGTAGCCAATGTATCTGCCGGCGTTAATCCTGTTGAACTAGGAAACTACACGCTCTTAATGGCATTCGGAATGACGCTATTGGGCTTGTGGCCGTTGATATCGAAAACTTGGACGCAACTGATGTTTCGGCTGCTACTATGTATTACGTATATAGCCTGGACAGCAGTTTTGCTACCAGCAACGGTTCCTTCAATTCAAAGTGGCTATATTCAAAACGGAATCAAAATGAAGGTACATGGCAGCAAGAAGAACATCACAGTAATTCTTGTAAACAAAAAAGGATTTCTCAATGTCCGAATCATCGATGATAAAGGTAGTTAGTGCATTTAATCGAAAGGAAATTATTAGTGGCGTTACTTGCAGAAATCTACATACTTTTTCCGCACCCGGAATGACGTTCGCAAATTCTGCGGCATCTACTCCAGCGCAGGTGGAAGAAAGCTTCGACCGACTTTCAGAATTCTTAAATGTCGGCCGAAATTCAATTCACGTTGTACGTCAGGTGCACGGTACCGAGGTAGCAATTGTTGAAAGGGGCTTTGTGGCTACCGAGGCAGATGCAATGGTTACCGCCGTACCGGGAATTATTATTGGAGTGCGAGTTGCAGATTGTGCACCGGTGTTACTTTATGATCCGGTGAGAAACGTAGTTGCTGCGGTGCATAGTGGTTGGAGGGGATCGCTACTGAATATTTGCAGTAGAGCAGTTGGCATAATGAAGGTTGAGTTTGGATGTAACGTAGGTCAACTGTTGGCGTTTATTGGCCCCTCTGCGCATTCATGCTGCTATGAAGTGGGCCTCGACGTTGCGCAACATTTTGTAGAACATTGCGTGCCTGTAAATGGGAAAACGGATAAATGGATGTTTAGCAATAATCAGGCAATCCACCAGCAGCTGACTGAAATAGGGCTGTCAAAAACTTCGATTGTGGTCAGTGAATCGTGTACTATTTGCGATTTGGATTTTCACTCGCACCGGCGAGATTCAGGGCAAGCGGGTAGGGGATTGGCGTACATTGGTCTTCGCCATTGATCACCTGAATTATCCGTAATTTTGTCAGCTATGTCTACAACTAGAAAAAGTACCTCCCTATGATGTCGATGAACAGCGCATATATTGATGAATTGTATTTCGAGTATCTGCGCGACCCTGATTCTGTTTCGACCGAATGGCATTCGTTTTTCAAAACCTACACTCCTGAAAATCCCACGGGAATAGGCAAGGAAAGCAAGCCAGCTTCTGCAACTGTTGGAAACGTTCTTGCCAGCAATAGTATTACCGCGGCTCCGCAACGTGAGTCTGTTTCTGAATCCACACGCATGCCCTCGGTCTTAGATGGCGATGAGTTGATTCCGTTGTCGTCGATTGGTAGTTTGATAGCCGAGAATATGCAACATTCGTTGAATGTTCCTACGGCAACTTCGGCGCGAGTGGTTCCTGTAAAAGCCCTCGAGGAAAATCGTCGAATCTTAAATTCTGTTATGGCCCGAAGACGCCAAAAGAAATTGAGCTTTACGCATATCCTGGCGTGGTCTATAGTTAAGGCGCTTGACAAGTTTCCAAACTTGAATAACACATACGGTTTCCATGACGGTGTTCATGTAAAGGTACAACGCGGTAGGGTGAACTTAGGACTTGCGGTAGACACTATTCGCAAGGATGGAAGTCGAATACTTCTAGTTCCTTCAATCAAGAACGCCAACACGTTAAACTTCGCTGAATTTGTAACAGCGTACGACAATCTTATTGACAAAGCTCGCAAGAATAAACTAACGCCCGATGATTTGTCCGGCGCCACAGTAACGCTTACGAACCCCGGAATGATTGGTACCGTAATGTCTGTCCCGCGCCTAATGGAAGGTCAGGGAACTATAATCGCTGCAGGCTCCATAGACTATCCGGCGGAGTTTCAGGCAATGATGCCCGATGTGCTTTCAATGCTTTCGGTATCAAAGGTTGTTACGCTAACGTCGACCTATGATCACCGTATTATCCAGGGTGCCGAATCGGGAGAGTTCTTACAAACTCTGGCGCAATACCTTTTGGGTGAGCATAGGTTTTACGACATTATTTACGCTGCATTTGAAATTCCGTACAACCCAGTTCGGTGGACGGTTGAGAAGGGCAAGAACCCGTTCAACCCTCAAAATGTTCACAACGAAATAGACAAGGAAGTTCGTCTCATTCAAATGATCCACGCCTATCGAGTGCGGGGTCATTTACTTGCCGACGTTAATCCACTCGGACTAGAAGCGTATCACTATCCTGAACTAGAACCGGCTCATTACGGCTTTACAATTTGGGACCTAGACAGGGAATTCGATACAGGGGGCTTAGGGGGAGTTACTCGAGCCACATTACGTGACATTGTTGACATGCTAAGAGATACGTATTGCGATCAGATCGGTCTTGAATTCATGCATATACAAGACCCGGATAAAAAAGAATGGGTAAGAAAGTACGCTGAAAAAACTCACCTAAAAGTCAACACAAGTGAAGAAGTCAAGATTGACACGTTTAAGAAATTAACTCGTGCAGATTTATTAGAGAACTTTTTGCAAACCAGATTTTTAGGCGCAAAAAGATTTTCGATAGAGGGCGGAGAGTCGGCCCTGATTATTTTGGACCACGTACTTGAACAAGCTGCGGAAACGGGCTTGCAAGGAGTGGTTTTAGGCATGGCCCATCGCGGCAGACTAAACGTTCTAGTTAACATGATTGGAAAGCCCCTTGAAAAATTATTCAAGGAATTTGAAGGAGTGTTTGATCCGGAAAGTTATCAGGGATCGGGCGATGTGAAATATCATCTTGGTGCTCGCGGAACGTATGTTTCAAGATCTAACAATCGAATTGCAATGTTTCTCGCGCCAAATCCGAGTCATCTTGAAGCGGTAAACCCCGTGGTTGAGGGAATTGCTAGGGCGTTGCAAGATGAGATTGAAGACGCAACGCATTCGCAAGTGCTGCCGATTTTGATACATGGTGACGCGGCTTTTGCCGGCCAGGGTGTAGTAATGGAGACGCTAAACTTGGCTCGTTTGCGCGGGTATTCTACTGGCGGCACTATCCACATTGTAATTAATAATCAAATTGGTTTTACTACCTCGCCTGAGGATTCAAGATCCACGCATTATTCCACTGGCATTGCAAAAATGCTCCAAGTACCAATTTTGCACGTGAACGGAGACGATCCAGAAGCCTGTAGAGCTGCCACAGAATTCGCGTTTGCGTATAGAGAGGCGTTTAAAGACGATGTGGTGATCGATATGTATTGTTACCGTAAATACGGTCACAACGAACAAGACGATCCAACGGCTACGCAACCACTGTTGTATAAGCGAATCAAGCAAATGAAGCCGGTCAGAAAACTGTATGGACAAAGGTTAGTAGCCGAAAAAGTTTTGACTACCGAAGGGGTAAACTCGATAATAGATCAAGAACAACTGGTACTACAAAACGCGTACGATAATCGCGGCGGTGGTGAGCATGTTACAAATGTTAGTCGGCTAGAGTATGACATGTTTGAACAGTACGAGACAAAGGTGTCACTCTCGAAACTTTCGAAATATGTTGAGCAGCTCAGCTACGTGCCCGAAGGTTTCTCAATTCATCCCAAAGTCCACTCGGAAGTTACAAAGCGTCAGGCTCAGTTTGCCGAAGGCTTGGCACAATGGGGTATTGCCGAAGCATTGGCGTTTTCTTCCTTGATAAACGATGGTCACGTTGTTAGAATTACGGGTCAAGACACTGGACGCGGCACGTTCAATCACCGGCAAGCTGTACAGAATGACATTGTAAATGAGCGACGAATGATTCCTATTAGTAGAATGGCTGATGGTAAAGGGGCTTTCCATATATACGATTCGCCGTTAAGTGAATATGCTGTACTAGGATTTGAGTACGGGTATAGCACAATTGCAAAAGGTGGTCTGACGATTTGGGAGGCGCAATTTGGTGACTTTGTGAACGGGGCGCAAATCGTTCTTGACCAGTTTGTATCAAGTGCTGAAGAAAAATGGGGTCAGCGGTCTAATATTACTTTGTTGCTGCCGCATGGATATGACGGACAGGGTCCGGAACACTCCAGCGCTCGTTTAGAGCGGTTCTTACAAATGTGTGCGCAGGACAATATGATTGTTTGCAACTTTACTTCGCCGGCGAATTATTTTCATGCAATTCGAAGACAGGTTAAAGCGGAATGGCGTAAACCATTAGTTATAATGACGCCGAAAGGATATCTGAGGATTTTGTCGTCGACTGTTGAAGATTTGACAACTGGTAAATATCAGGAGGTACTGCAGGACGATTCTATCACATCTGTGAAAGACGTAAAGCGAATTGTTATCTCGACCGGAAAGGTATACTTCGAATTGCAGAAGATGCGGCAGGAGTTAGGATTGACGGATACTGCGTTGATACGATTGGAGCAAATCTACCCGTTCCATTCAAAATTGATGGAAGAGATTTTGTCTGTTTTTGTGAATTGCAAGGAGGTTGTTTGGTGTCAAGAAGAGCCTCACAACATGGGAGCTTGGTACACAGTTCAACCTAACATTCAAAATATACTGATGCCTGGTCAAACACTTCGCTATGCCGGACGTTCAGCTGCGGCCAGTCCCGCTACAGGATCAGGTAAACTGCATGAAATGGAACAGAACGCCTTGCTTGTAGATGCTTTGAAATAACAACGCTACTGTTTTCTTTTTGTTGGTGCGAGTTGAGAAGTTCCTGTTAACGTGGCAGAGGCGCTATATTCCAACTCAGGACCCATGGAGGTAACTCGATAGCACGTTTCCGACAGGTTTATTACCATGCCCGTGCGCAGATTGCGTTTGATCTTAGAACTGCTTGTGAATCGTGCTCCAAACCTATTATGCCTATTGCTATGAATTGTCATGTATCCAACAGAGCTTGCACCGCTAGTAACAACTGAGTCGAGTACAAAAGCTCTAAAAATACTGTCTACAAATTCGTTTCGCTTGGTCTTAGCTTCTGGACCATATGATATTGGAAGGTCAATCACTCTAGAAGGTACAAACGTAGTATCGAAATACTGTTTCCCTATTTCAAGTGAAGTGTGGAATGGCAAAGATGGAACAGTAAAATTCAACATTGTTGAACTATTAGTTCCTTCAGCCTCAGCAACGGAGATATCGGTAGTCCGTTCGAACTGAGTTTGGATTTCAAGTTGCGCTTCAGGACCATCAATTACACTCTGTCCCAAAATTACTCTTCCAAGCGCATCAAGCGCTGCGTTATATCTACCGGCATCCGAAAAGAGTCTGTGCCCACTAAAATCCATTGTACCAGCGGGCTTGTATACGTTCTTGCCTTCTTCGTCCTTTACGGTGTCGCCACGGACGCGAAGTTTAATTTTGAAATTATCACGTGCATCCAATCCCACAACATCAATCGCTAGATTTGTTTGCAGGCGTACTGCAGAGTTTTTCACAACGTGTTGGTCTGACATTACGTCATACAAATAACTTGTACCTACCGCAAGGTCGTATCGCATTACATAACTCGAATCTCTTCTTGTAGTGCTTCAGGTCAAATAGGACAAAACGGAATTGGAATTAATCAAATTTTCGGTGTGACCTGAGTTTAAAATATTGTTGTTTACAAGTATACGATTTTTGCGTGCGTCGTCAAGTTTTTGTTGCCTTG
>JABMNI010000002.1 GCA_013204605.1 Ignavibacteria bacterium | reverse complement strand
GCTTGGATCAAATGTCACCGATAGTGTTTTCCTTCCTTGGGGAGTAATCGGCGACATGGATGACTTACCTAGCGAAACCAGACTAATAGTAACCGATGCAACATGGAGTATCCCTTTTAATCATGGGCATGGAATAGGAACTCGCATAGACCCGGAACTGTATGTTCACCCCGCAACGCTTGAAGTTGACAAGGAAACAGGCTTAAACACGATCTGAAATCCAAGAAAGTACACCTGCAAGGGCAAGGTAACGGACCACTGGTATACCCAAACCCTTCGTCGACAGAAATCTATATTGTACCGCATCAGAACGATACGCAGGCAACCACACTGACCGTTGAAATTGTGAGCATAATGGGTGAGACGTTGTATTCATGGACAGGAGCCTACACATCAGGAATACAAATTCAGGTCTCACGGTTTCAACCCGGCACTTACTTTGTTCGAACAAAGTGGGGTAATGCTGAGTTCAGACATACTCAGTTTATGGTGCAGCACTAATGTGCCCTTCGCTACACTCAGGGTGACAGTGCCCTTCGCTACGTTCAGGGTGACAGTCTATATGCGGAAAATTAGAATCGCGGAAATACCAATTGTTAACTGCTAATTACTAATTGTTAATTGATTCTAGGTTTTTGTCGATCTTCTCCATCGTCTCCGTCCAATCGGCCAGCTTTTTGCGTTCCTGTTCTACTACGTCTGGGTTAGCCCCTTTCACAAATCCTTCGTTGCTGAGTTTTTTCTCGATGCCTTTTATGGCACCTTGAAGACGGACGTATTCTTTTTGTAGACGTTCGCGTTCTTTATTCATGTCAACGGCTGACGAAACTTCGAGGTAGAATTCGATGCCGCGGACCACGTCGGCTACGGAGCCTTGTGGACGCGCTACGTTGCTACCAATGGTTACCGAATTGCTACGGCCGAGTGACTGTAAAACGTTTTTTTGTTCTTGAAAAAATTCAACCAACGGTTCGGGTGCCGAAACGGTGATGGGAAGTTTTTCGCTGGGCGGGATGTTCATTTCATTGCGCTGACGCCGTACGGCCTCGACTAACAACTGGGTGAGTTCGAATTTGCTTTCGATGTCGGAATCTATGAGTGCTGAGTTAGAAACGGGAGCGGCTGTTGTACCGATGCTTTCGGCGCTAGACTTATCATACAATTCGTGCCAAAGTTCTTCGGTGAGAAATGGCATTACAGGATGAATAAGCGTAAGCATCCCCTTGATTATTCCAAAGGCATTATCGAGGAGTTGTTTGCGGTACTGGGCGTTTTGATTTGCTGCGAATTGAACCTTTACAATTTCAACGTACCAATCGCAGAAGTCGCGCCACACAAAATCGTATAACGCGCGTGCGTACTCGGTGATGCGGAAATTGTTGAGGGCTTCTGATGCCTGCGCTACTGTCGACTCATACCTACTGCGAATCCATTTGTCGGCGGTGGTGTGCTGAAATTCAGAAACACCTTCGGTTACGTCGCCGATTTCGTCTTGCTTCATTTGAAGAAATCTGCAGGCATTCCAAATCTTGTTCGCGAAGTTTCTACCTAATTCCATCGAGGCAATGTCTTGCGTTTCAACGTTGATGTCTAGCCGAACATCCGAACCCATAGGCGCCATGTGGATCATTGTAAAACGAACCGCATCAGCCCCATACTTTTCAATAACATCCAACGGATCGGGCGAGTTGCCCAAACTTTTTGAAAGTTTCCTTCCACGACCGTCGCGAATAATCGAAGTGAAATACACAGCTTTGAACGGAACCGTATCTCGAAATTTCTTTGTTGCCATGATCATTCGTGCAACCCAAAAGAAAATAATGTCGGGTCCGGTTACTAAAAGATCGGTCGGCAAATAGTAATTCATCAGTGCTTCCGACTCTGCCGAAGCCTCGCCTGGTTTTTCACCACTCCACCCCATGGTGGTTAGTGGCCATAGCCATGAAGAAAACCACGTGTCTAAAACGTCGGGGTCTTGCACCAAATTCTCGCCATCCGGCAGACCCAATTTTACTCTCGCTTCGGCCTCGTTTCGAGCGGCAGTGAATTGTCCGTTTTCAGCGTAAAACACCGGAATGCGGTGTCCCCACCACAACTGACGTGAAATACACCAATCGCGGATGTTCCCCATCCAATGCTCGTATGTCTTTGTCCAATGCTCAGGGTAAAATTTCACCTCACCACTCCGAACCACGTCCAACGCCGGTCCGGTGAGCGGCTTCATTTTTACAAACCATTGATCGCTCAAATACGGCTCAATAGCCTCTTCGCCACGCTCGCTAAAACCCACGTTATGCACGTAATCTTCGGTTTTCTCCAACAATTCGGCGGCTTCCAGAGCTGCCACAATCTTACGGCGGGCAACAAATCGGTCTAAACCAGCAAAAACGCCACAAATCTCATTCAGAGTCGCATCGGCATTAATACACTGGGGCATAGCCAAACCATGCCGAATTCCAATTTGATAGTCATTGGGGTCGTGCGCGGGTGTAACCTTCACACAGCCCGTTCCAAACGTAGGATCGGCATAATCATCAGCAATTATAGGAACCACTTGGCCCCCTAAAGGAACAATAACGTTGGTGCCAATGAGGTGTTTGTAGCGTTCATCGGCGGGGTTTACGGCTACTGCTACGTCGGCAAAAATGGTCTCCGGACGCACCGTTCCCACCATCAACGTGCCACTACCATCCTCAAGATGGTACCGCATTGTGTAAAAATGCTCCTTCACCTCCTTGAAAATCACCTCTTCGTCGCTCAGCGCCGATTGTGCCACCGGCGACCAATTAATGATGCCCTTCCCCTTATAAATCAGGCCTTCATCGAAAAGCTGAATAAACACCTCACGAACCGCTGCTACTGCCGAGTTGTCCATAGTGAACAGCGTTCGCTCCCAATCAGCGCTCACGCCCAGGGTCCGCTGCTGCTGGAAAATTATTCCACCATACTTCTCTTTCCACTCCCAAACCCTATCAACAAAGGCTTCCCGTCCAATATCCCGACGACTAATCCCCTCTTTTTTCAGCTCCTGCTCCACCTTGGTTTGCGTTGCAATTCCCGCATGATCGATTCCCGGAAACCAACAAGCCTCATTACCCTTCAGCCTATTCCACCGTATATATATGTCCTGCAACGTATTATTCAGAATGTGCCCGAAATGCAGGATTCCCGTCACATTCGGCGGTGGCATTAATATTGAGTAGGGGGCTTTCTGGCTCGGTGAAGAGGAAAACAGGCCATTCGAGTTCCAGGACTCGTACCATTTGTCCTGTACGCTGTTTGGAGAGTAGATTTTTTCGAGATTATTCATCTTTGCGTAGAGATTCCAAGTAGTTACATAGGGTTAGCCACAAAGATACCATCCGATCATAAAGCGATTGTAATATGGCTGTTAAGGTTATGGCTTGTATATTTGCAGTATCTGTACAGGCTCAGGACATTTTGAGCTGCGTACGAGGGAGACGATAATTTATCAGCATTACGAAATAAATGGAGGACGCATGACATTACTTAAATCGCGTGCCGGACTAGTAGCTTTTGCTGCTATTGGCGCCGTGATAGTGCTTTCGTCGTGTACCTGTAAAATCAAAGACGAGCAGAAGGCTATGATAAACCAGCTGCGCGCCGATGAAAAACAGTTAACGGCAGACATCGAGAAAGCAGAAAAAGACAAGACCCGGATTAATAACGAGTTGGCTTCGCGCGAGGGAGAAGTTCGCAAGTGTACAGAACGTAAGAATTTTGTGCAGGACAAATTGAACAAGTTCCCAGACATGTGGCCTGATTGGAAAGTTACCCCCGATCCTGTTCCAGTTCCTCCTCCACCTACTAAAATGAAGAGGTAAACCATGAAAGGAATTACAACCATGAAGATGTTCTTTATGATTGCTGCGTTATGTGGTGGCCTTCTAATGACCGCAAATGCACAAGATCGCATACCTCCACCGCCGGAATCAAAACCGGATTTGGAACTAACCTGCGAAGAAGCCGATGCACGTATTGCATTGTATAAAGAAAAAACAGCCGCGCTTCAGATCAAACTAAATGGTTTGAAAGCTGACATCACAAAATCAGAAAACGACCTAGCTACGTCTGTGTTGAATCTGAAAAAATGTAACGATGACATTTACGCAATGATTGGTGCTACCGAAGCCGACATTAATGCATTCCGTCAGCGCCTAGGTGTGCTTGAAGGTAAGGTTCGTGAAATGCAACGGCTTAACGACGATCAATTGGCCGACAGACAGGACGAAGTGAGGGCACTTGAAGCTGAACTGAACCAATTGCGTGTTATGCGTGTTGCGGCACTCCCTGAATTCTACGATAGAATTATCGCTTTGGCTCGTGACATCAAGGGATTGTATCGTGAGAAGAAAATCAAAGGATACACCGTTGGTACCTGGGCCGAGAACAAGGACTGTCTTTGGAATATTGCTGGACGTTCTGAGATTTACGGCGATCCATTCCAGTGGCCAAAAATCTGGCAGGCTAACACCGATCAGATTAAGAATCCAGACATCATTCAACCAGGATGGGTTTTGACAGTGCCACCTCCGGGTCCAAATACTTCTGATGAAATGAAGGCTGAACGCAAGTATTGGAGAAACAAACGTGCTGTTATGAATGCTGCTGCCGAGGCCGCACCTGTAACACCCGAAACAGAAACCAAGAAGTCAGAAGCTGGTCGTTAATGGCTTCGATTGAAGTATCATGATTTATACAATCGACCGTATTGGATTCTACCAGTACGGTCGATTTTTTTTTTGAACATCAGCAACAATAATTGATGCACATAGTAGAAAAGAAAATTAGACTTGTAGATGTTGACCTAGTTGAACTGTTTGGTTTGCAAGAGTCACATTTACAGTTGATAGAAAACAAGTTCGACACTGCAATCACGGTAAGGGGCGACACCATTATCCTGCGTGGTGAATCGGCAGAAGTTAAAACGATCGAAATGATTGTGTCTGAATTGGTTAATACGGTTCGGCGTAATCATAAGCTATCGTTGACTGATGTGTCTACAATTATCGACTTAGTTCACGGCGGCCGTGCCGGCACTGCCGCAAGTGGTAACGGCGATGATCTTGATTCGGTTATCCTGTGGGGTAAAAAAGAAGTTATTCGCGCTCGTACTCCAAAACAGTTAGAATATTACAAGAAAGCTCAAGCCAACGATATAGTGTTCTGCATAGGACCGGCTGGCACAGGAAAGACATTCCTTGCTGTGGCAATGGCACTGTCGGCACTGAGAGCAAACGAGATTAGTCGAATTATTCTTTCCAGGCCGGCCGTCGAAGCCGGTGAATCACTTGGTTTTCTACCCGGTGATATTGCAGAAAAAGTTGATCCATATTTGCGTCCCCTATTGGATGCTTTATCGGATATGGTAACCCCAGAAAAATTAAAGAGTATGATTGACCGACGTGTGGTGGAAATAGTTCCGTTGGCATACATGCGTGGTAGAACCTTGAACAACTCGTTTATCATTTTAGATGAAGCGCAAAACTCTACCAAGATTCAAATGAAAATGTTCTTGACTAGGCTGGGTCAAAATTCAAAAGCAATTGTGACTGGTGATGTTACGCAGGTGGATTTGGTAAAGAAGCACGACAGTGGTTTGGTTAACGTGTTTCAGTTATTCCAAAATATCCGAGGAATCGAATTTGTAGAATTTGATAAATCAGATGTTGTGCGTCACCGATTAGTAATGGAGATTGTTGCCGCTTACGAGCGTGATGAAATTCGAAGAGAAAATCCTCCACGAAAAGGTTTTGTTGCAGACGACCTATCGGCTGAACGTAGCGAATAAATACCGTGATCTCTCTTTTCAATATTGGTTTTTTAAACATCACATTGGTCGACCTGATCGATGTGCTTCTCATTGCATTTTTCTTTTTTGTTGTGTATCGTACTCTTCGCGATACCGTTGCGGTGCAAGTTTTAATTCTGTTGTTGTTTCTTTTAGCAGCAGGTTTTGCTACCGAAGCCGCCAACCTTAAAACGGTGAATTGGGTGTTGCGCAGAATTGCGGATGTTGGACTCATTGCCTTTGTGGTGTTATTTCAACCCGAACTTCGAAGGGTGTTGTTAATGCTTACACAGTCTAGACTCTTTAGACTGTTTGTGCGCACCAGTAATACTCAGACCGTCGATGAAGTTGTAGAAGCTGCGTTAACCATGGCCTCAAAACACACCGGTGCCTTGGTGGTATTTAGCAGGGCTCAGCATATCAAGGTTACGGTCGATACAGGAATAGAATTGCAGGCGTCGGCATCTACAGAACTGCTATTATCAATATTCAATCCCCGCTCGCCTCTCCATGACGGTGCAGTGGTAATTGACGGACGCACCATAATTGCCGCCCGTTGCGTATTACCGTTAAGCAACAAGCAACGCGAAGGCACCCGTAACCTGGGTACGCGCCATCGCGCCGGTTTAGGCATAACCGAGCAAGCCGATGCGGTGGTTCTAATTGTCTCCGAAGAATCCGGCAGTATTAGTTTGGCATATCAAGGCGAGCTAGAACTGGACGTTCATGAGAGTGATCTCAAAGACAGGTTATTAGAAAAAATTACTGCTATTGCAAGCTAGTAATTCATGTTATTGAACGAGGTTAGGGAATCAGGCAAGCTATTTAAGAATGAGCAAACAAAACAATAAAATTACCTCACCTCTTGGTGTGCAACGCACGGTATTAGTTAAGGAACTTCGTTCGAAGGGCATTTCTGATACTAATGTGTTACGCGCAATTGAAACCGTGCATAGAGAAGCATTTTTGCCGGCAGCTATGGTAAGTAGAGCGTATGAAGATACCGCCTTGCCTATCGACAACAAACAGACGATTTCTCAACCGTACACCGTTGCCAGTATGACGCAGGCATTGCGCTTAGAACCGCAGATGAAGGTTCTTGAAATAGGAACGGGTAGTGGCTATCAGGCCGCCATACTCGCAGAAATGGGAATGCATGTTTTCACCATTGAGCGTCACCCAATTCTTTCACAGAAGGCTCGAGAAGTTTTAGCGCGCGAAGGCTATAATGTGAATTGCAGAATTGGCGACGGTACAATTGGATATTCTGCACAAGCCCCCTATGATGCAATAATTGTTACAGCGGGTGCGCCAGACGTGCCAGAAACGTTGGCAAAACAACTCAAGATTGGTGGACGCCTTGCCGTACCCGTTGGCGATAAAAGTTCGCAACAACTTTACGTTGTTACAAGAACCGCCGATGAAAAATGGGACGTGCTCGATTTGGGTCCGTACAAGTTTGTACCGCTGATAGGAATCGAGGGGTGGGAGGATGGACGCTAAACGTAGGCCGGTTCTGGTAATTGGTGGTCCCACCGCCGCTGGTAAATCCTCGCTTGCGCTGCAGCTTGCAAAAATTTTCCCGCTGGAAATTGTGTCGGCCGATGCTCGACAAGTTTTTACGTACCTCAACATCGGCACAGCAAAGCCAACCCAACAGGAGCAACTGGAAGTAAAACACCATTGCATAGATATCTGTCATCCGTCTGAAGACTACAACGCGGCACGTTTTTTAACCGATGCTCGAAATGCCGTGAACATAGTATCGGAAACTCATTTGCCGGTCTTGGTAGGGGGCTCAGGGATGTATATCAGTGCTGCCACAGATGGTTTTTCGACTGCGGGAATTGAGCCAAATGAAGAACTACGAGAAGCGTTGCGTCAAAAATTAGATAGGAACGGAATTGAAGCATTGTTTTCTGAATTGGAAGTAGCCGATCCAATTGCGGCCGAAAAATATTCAGATAGAAATCCACGACGCATTTTACGAGCACTAGAATATATAGGCGTAACAAACAAAAAGTTTTCTGAAACATGGACGGCAGAAAAAAATCACGCCGAGTTCGATCCTGTTTTTATTGGCGTGAGATTTCAGGAAAAAGAAAAACTGAATCTCAAGATCAACGAACGCTGCCAGCAGATGTGGAATGGTGGGTTGATTGCGGAGACCCAATCTGTTCTGGAAATGGGTGTAGACCGCGATGCCCAATCACTACGTACCGTGGGATACAGAGAGGCATTGCAGTTTATCCACGACGAGATTGATGCAACATCGGCGCTGATGAATATGAAAACTACTACCCGACAGTATGCAAAGCGACAACGTACTTGGTTTTACAGGGACGAACGGTACACATGGTTTGAGGGGAGCGATAAAATGATCGTGGATGCCGTGCTTACGCACTTGAAAAGTGTGCCGTCTGTTGCTTCGTTCGTAGATTTGTAGCGCAGCAGTAAAACGGAGGAAGTAGTGCTTCGCAGAAGCCTTGTACATGCAGTAATTCTATGCGCAATTTTTACGATTGCCGTGGGCTTGCGTGCACAAGACTCCGTAAGCGTCCCCTATCCCCGCCCCCGTCCGGCCTTAGTGTCGCAGTTCGACTCTGCAAATGCAGTTAAAGAACTTCGTACTCGCCTCAACAATGTTTTCACGTCAAGAATCTACCGCGGCTCTCACGTAAGTGTGGCTGTCTGGTCGTTACGATCTGGAAAGCCCCTTTACGAATACAATCCGTTTACGGCGTTAACTCCTGCATCGAACACTAAAATTGTTTCAACGGCGGCGGTGTTTAATACGCTGGGTAAGGGCGGAACTATTAACACGGAGATTCGCGCTGATGGGCCGATTGATGTAAACGGAACACTGCGGGGCAATCTGTATATAGTTGGTTGTGGAGATGCGTTGCTTTCGGCGCCCGATCTTGAGTTTATTGCAGACAAGGTTCGCGCTGCCGGTGTGAAGAGAATTACGGGAAATGTTTACGGCGATGATTCCTTTTTCGATAACGTGTCGAGTAGGGAAATTTATAGCGGCGATGGCGAACAAGTTCAAGCCGTGGCGCCCATTGTTCCGCTCACACTGAATAAGAGCACGCTGGCGGTAATTGTTACTGCGGCTTCGAATGGCCGGACAACGGTGCAGACGTTGCCGTCATCAGATGGCGTTGAAATAGTTGGCAACACATCGGCTCCGGCGCAAGTGGTTACACCAAAAATAGTTGCTCCAATCAAACGCAAGAAAATTGCTCCGGCTAAGAGCAAACGGGCCGTACGGTCTAAAACAAAATCTCGTGTTCCTACTAAGCGCAAGCCGATTGTATCAAAAAAGAAACGTAGGCATGCAGAAGTTCTTTCTATGCAGATAGACCGATACGGCGATGTGCCACGGCAGAAAAACCGTCGCCGCCGAAAAGCAGCTCGAAGCCGAGTACGGGTAACATCGGCCATGCTATCAAACGGCATCCAACAAATTACAATTCACGGATCGCCAGGCGCTAACCGGTCCTATACCACCTACGTTAACATGAGCAATCCAACGGTCGCATGCGCCGGTACGTTGAGTACGCGTCTGCGAACCGCGGGTGTGTTTATCGATGGCACCGTTGGTGAAAAAATTGCGCCGTCAAATTCAAAGCTCATCACTTCGTTCCGCCGACCGTTTGTTGATTTCGCATCGGTAGTAAATAAACGTAGCGATAATTATTTGGCCGAACATGTTTTTAAAATGCTAGGTGGACTACACCATGCAAAAACTAACACTGCCCAAACGTCAAAGCGATTGATGGTGGAAGTATTCGATTCACTCGGCGTACCGCGTATGGAATGTAGTTTTAATGATGGAAGCGGGCTTAGTAGACGCAATAAAATTTGCGCTGCTAGTCTTGCCGGACTGTTAGCAGAAATATCAAAGCTTCCGTGGGGACCAGAGTTTGCATCGACACTTTCTATAGCAGGGTTCGACGGCACAGTTCGTGGTAGAATGAAGGGTACGTTGGCGGAAAATAATGTGAAGGCAAAAACGGGAACGTTGCGCAACACCAGCGCGCTTTCGGGCTATGTGGTTACGGCCGACGGAGAGCCTCTTGCATTCTCATTTATCAGTAACGGACCCAATGTAAGGGGCTTTAAGGGCTCGGAAAATCAAGCGGCAGTGCTGCTTGCAAACTTTAGCTATGGCACACCAATTCCTGCTACGATAGATAGTGGCACGAATGACGAGTCGGACGAAGAATCAGCTGAAGAACTTCCGGCCAACAAGCCAACGAATTCTAGAAAACCAGAAAATAGATGATGCAACGCCTACCCAATCGGCAACCAAATCTGTAGTGTCGGCATGCCTCGTTGGCACAAACGCCTGATGCAATTCATCCGATACCGCGTAGAGTCCGCCAAACAATAACAACCAAATTATAGCCTGTCTGCGTTCAATATTTCGCCACGAACCCAGAATGAAAATCAATACGGTTATGCCATACAAGTGATAGGCAACGGCATGGTAAAGTTTGTCTTGTAGGTCGAAGCCAAGGTCGGGCGTATACGGTGCTGGCAGCCCTGACGCCACAAAAATTGCCGCCGATGCAATAGCGACCGGCAACGCAACACGTACTTGAGGTTTGTTCATAACGGAAATATTTTTGGTAATGTTTGTATAATGTCCGACGGCATAATGGTTTCCATTGCCTGCGATTGCGCGCAAACATCTGCACACGCAGCATGTAAGTACGATGCCACCGCCGCCGCAACGAGCGGTTCTAAATTCTGCGCCAACATTGCAGCTATAATGCCCGTTAACACATCGCCACTCCCCGCCTTGCTTAACCCTGCATTTCCATTTACCGTCAAAAAATAATCAACACCATTTGTGGTCACCGATGTTGCACCTTTCAGATGAACTATGCACCCATTCACTTCCGCAAAATTCATCGAATGCGTCAGCGGATCGTCAATAATATCGTCGACACCAATTCCACTAATCCGCGCAAACTCTCCAACATGCGGCGTAATAATTACTTGTGAAAGGGGCTTTTCCAAATGTGAAAAAGATTGGAGTCCATCTGCATCCAACACCACGTATTTTTTTCGATTGCTAACCTTCAATTTGACATCGTGCATGCAGGAGTTGATTAAGCTGCCGATTAGTTGTATGGTTTCTGAATTTCTTCCCAGGCCTGGGCCAATTGCCAACGTTGTACATCTACCAATCGCTTCGTTCAAACTCTCTGTTGCGCGCTTGCTAATTGTTCCATCATTTGTAGGGGCGCATTCATAGCAAATCACCTCTCGTGGTGTTAGCGGATGTATTGCAGGTGCATGCAGCTCAACCAAACCCGCGCCTGCTAACATTGCCGCGTGTGCCGTGAGCGCAGGCGCGCCACGCATGGCCTGCGAACCAGCTATAACGCAAACCCTGCCGAATGAAAATTTCGAAGTGTTTCCGGTACGCGATGGTAGAAATGTTCGTACATCGTCCATGGTAAGAATGGCGCCGGAACTGTTTGACGTTTCCAGATCGCCCCTTTCACCAATTGACACCGGGTGTATTTTTCCCGCTACATTTTTGCCCGCGCTTAGATAGAGTCCGGGCTTTGCACCCACCATGGTGACGGTGTGGTCTGCATGAAATGCGTTCGCATGCGCCTGACCCGTATTTGCGTTCACGCCGGTGGGAACATCAATTGCAATCTTTATGGAGTGAAGGTTGTTCAACGCGTTACATATCTCGGAAGCCGGGCCACGTAACAAATGCGAACCGCCCACGCCAATTAAGGCATCAATAACCACATCGAATTGTGTGTAAATATTATCGAGGAACTCTGTGTTAAGATTATCGAGTAACCGACGGTTGATGTCGTCGAGTAAAATTGTCGGCTTGAAAACTAGAACGCCATCGGGGAGTCGAGAATAATTTGTGCGCGTTGATTCTGAAATCTTATCAGCCTCAGAATCAAACAACACGGTTACGTTGTGCTTGGCGCTCAACAGTCGGGCAATTACTAAACCATCGCCGCCATTGTTACCGCCACCACACGCCACGAGTATGTTACAACTGTCAGATTTTGGCAGCAACAATGCAATTGCATTCCACGCATTTGTGGCGGCTGTTTCCATTAAATGCAAAGCAGGTACTTTTGCATCGCTAATGTAAAGCGCATCAATTTTCGAAATGGCATTACTGTTGTACAACGGGATCATGCAGCAAAGCTACAACTCGTCAAAAATCTTCGTGATAGTCTGGTGCCTTGTACTGGGTACGGTGTGGGGTTGCGAAGGACTCAATCCTGCCAACGTTCCACCGATAACCGAATTTCGGGGTACGGTAACGTATGTGGGCGGTGAGGCATCGTGGCCGGCCGATAGCGTGTACGACCTCCGCGTGGTGATGTTCGATTCCATTCCAACATCCACAACAGCAGTTTTAGGTGCTATTCTTAGCGGAAGTGCTGCTTTTTCGAATACCCTTCCATCGCCCGCCATTTCAACGCAGTATGCTATACAAATCAACCCCGCACCGCGCACGTTTCGGTATGTGGTTGTGGCCCTACGCAACGGACCCAGCCCGCTTACTGATTGGCTGATGCTATCGGTGTATGCGCCAACCGGCAACGTAAACCAGCCCGGTACGGTGTCAATCCTGACCGGCGAAACAGCTACTATCAATTTCACCGTCGATTTCGACCAACTTCCACCACAGCCGTTCAAATGAAGAATTCATCGAGTACAATTGCATGATGAAGTCCGTGCTCATATTCTGCGTGTTGCTTTTAATCAGTGTGGTTAATGCGTGGTCGCAAACCGGCATCATAAACGGCTTCATTTCCGACCGCGAATTAGGCACACCCGTGGCCGGCGTTATGGTGCGTGTTGATGGCACCCAGATTGGTGCGGTTTCGGGTACGGATGGAAGATTTCGGTTAAAGGGGCTTTCTGCGGGCACACTCATACTGCGGTTTTCGAGCATTGGGTATGAGAAATCTTCAACAATGGTGGTTTTCAGAACAACGGAACCAAAGGACATTGTGGTGACATTATTGCAGTCGCCCCTAGAAACGGACCAGGTGGTGGTTTCGGCCAACCGACGTGTGCAAGCTGCCCAAGACGTTCCTATAAGCGTGAGCACGCTTACAAGTGCTGATTTGGATAGCCGAGCGATTACCAAGTTAGATGATGCGCTAAAGTATGTGAGTGGCGTAACCGTGCAGGGCGATCAGGTAAATATTCGAGGAGCATCGGGCTTTGCACTTGGAATTGGATCGAGAACGGCCGTGCTCTTAGATGGAATGCCATTACTCTCAGGCGATAACGGCGATATAAAATTCGATGTTCTGCCGGTAGCCGACGTGGATAGAATTGAAATTATTAAGGGGGCTGGCAGTGCCTTGTACGGAACCGGCGCCCTGGGTGGCGTGGTGAGCATGTTCACAAAGCCCCCTGCCAAAAAACTAGAATTGAGTGCCCGGAGCTACATGGGTGTGTACGAGTTCCCGAAGTATGATTCGTGGAAATACCGCAATACCGTTCCTACACAGTCGGGTGCAGACTTGCGGGTGGCGCAATCTGTTGGAGATTTTTCGTTTAGTGCGAGTGGGGGTGTGCGGTATGACGAGGGATCGAGGGAGTTCGACAAGCACCTGCGCGGATTTGGATACGGGAAAGCCGTGTGGCAACCTACGTATCAAAACTCGTTTACCGTGGCAACGTTGGTTGCCGTGGAGAATTCACAAAATTTTATTTACTGGCGAAACCTAACTAATGCAACCTTGCCGCCGCTGGAGCAGAACCTTGATGAAAGACTCTATACCACGCGTTTTGCATTGTCGGGCGAGTGGCTGTATTTGTTTTCCGACAAGACAAGTTTGACAGTTCGTCCGGCTACATATAGAACAACGTTCGAAAATCGCGTGAACGGTGTAGCTCTTGAGTCGAATAAATCCACCGCCTATTCGCATAACGTGGATGTACAAGTTACCTCGGTGATAGTTCCTACCATCACCCTTACGTCGGGCATTACGGGAAAACTAAATCATGTGCGTTCAGATTTGTACGGTTTTCAGTTGCAGTCGATTATCAGTGCCTTTGCGCAGGCCGAAGTAACAGAGTTGAAGTATTGGGTTTTTACGGCGGGGCTTCGTGTTGACCGTGAAGAAACGTATACACTGAAACCGCAGTTAGAGCTTTCGCCAAAATTTGGAGCGTCGTATAAGTTTTCAGATTTCTTAAACTTTCGTGCATCACTTGGACGCGGCTTTCGCGCCGCTACAGTTGCGGAGCGCTATGCGAATATTCGGTACGGTCCGTTTAATGTAATTCCCAATCCGAACATTTTGCCCGAGAGTTCATGGTCGGCCGAGATAGGCGCCCACATCACCGTCACCAACTGGTTGTTGCCCATCGACGTTGACGTAGCGGTGTTCGACAACGAGCTCCGCAATTTAATCGAGCCGGAATTTGCAGTGGATCAGGCAAGCGTTCCCATCGTGTTCAAAAACGTTACTCAGGCTAGGATTATCGGCGCCGAGTTAACTATTAGAACGTTGGTTGCAAAGAATATTCGTTTTGAAACCGGACTGACTCTTATGGCTCCGAAAGATATTGGCTTAGACAGAGAACTCAAATATCGGAATGCTGTGTTGTGGTATAATCGTGCCTCGTGGCAAGTGTTTGACGGAGTGGACGTGCAGGCAGATTACAGGTACGTGAGCAAGATTACAACCACCGATGCGCAACTTCAGCTGTTTATACCGGATGCAGATCAACGTGTACCGGCGCACATTGTGGATGCGAGGTTGATATTCGATTTTGCATCGTTCTTGAATGTTCCAATGAGGTTTTCGATTATTGGACGCAATGTGATGAATTATGCGTACACAGAATACGTGGCAAACCTCGGACCCAGCAGAAATTTTATGCTACAACTTGAATACAGAAAATAGGTTCGAGCTTACTCCCCTATTACTCCCCATCGTACCTGTCAAGTTTGAAGTGCTCACCTAAATACAGACGGCGCACTTCTTCGTTTTCGGCAATTTCATGTGCCGTGCCATTTACAAACATTGTTCCGTCGATAATGATGTACGCTCGATCGGTGATGTTCAACGTTTCGTGAACATTATGATCTGTGATCAATACGCCAATCCCCTTGTTTTTCAATGACGTTACAATATTCATAATGTCTTCAACGGCAAGCGGATCGATGCCCGCAAAAGGCTCGTCGAGCAACACAAACTTCGGGTCGGTTGCCAATGCACGTGCAATTTCGCAACGTCTTCGTTCACCACCGGAAAGTTGATAGCCCTTACTTTTCCGAATCTTTTCAAGTCCGAACTCCTCGAGGAGCTGTTCCATTTTTTCTTTTCTAGCCGAGTGGGGCATCCGTTTAATTTGAAGAATCGCCAGGATGTTTTGCTCAACGCTCAACTTGCGAAAAATTGAGGGCTCTTGTGGCAAGTACGCTATGCCTGCCTTTGCCCGCCTATACATCGGAATCCGCGTGATATCATCGTCATCGATAAATACGCTTCCATATTCGGGCTTCACCATGCCCACGATCATGCAGAATGTGGTGGTTTTGCCGGCACCGTTCGGACCCAACAAGCCAACTACTTCACCCTGATTAACAAGAAGAGAGCTGCTTTTTACAACAACTCTCTTTTTGTACACCTTTTTTAAATCGGTAGCTCGTAAAGAGCTCTTAAATACTTTAGTTTCTTCCACCACGACTTTTCATTGGTTTCTTGAGCGTCAAAGCTATCACTTTTTGCCCAGCTCCCCGCTGCACCGTCATTTTTAATACCGTTCCAACTTCCCCATCCAAGATTGCCAAATTAATGTCTTGTAGCGTCCGAGTTTTTTGTCCGTCTATTTCAATAATCACGTCTCCAGGTTCCAGTCCGGCTTCATCGCCTGGTGAGCCCCCTGCCACCTGCGTTATCAACATACCCTCGCTGGTTGAAAGCCGGAAGTAGGCCGCCACATCTTCATTCACATCCTGTAGCCTAATCCCGGTCCAAAACTCACGGTCAATCGGTTTGCCTCGTTTCAGCTTGTCAATAATGATCTTCGCACGATGAATGGGAATGGAAAATCCAATTCCTATTGATCCTGCGCCGCGTGAATTTTGTGACGTAGAATAAATCACGGTGTTAATGCCTACCACATCGCCGGTGGCATTCACCAGCGGTCCACCACTATTGCCCGATGAAATTGCCGCATCGGTTTGTATCATCCCTTTGTACACGCGTTCCTTCGAGTTCCCATCGGCCTGAGTGAAATTGATATCGATGTTACTTATCACACCCACCGTGACGGTTGGTTTCGAGTTGTTATCGAAAAGTCCAAACGGATTTCCAAATGCAATTGCCCACTCTCCAACTTGCAAATCATTTTCAGGAGCGAACTTCAAATATGGAAAATCGTTTCCTTCAATTTTCAACAACGCTACATCAGTAACCGCATCAGATCCAATAATTTTTGCGTCGTACTTTTTCCCACCCGTAAGTGTCACCACAATTTTCGATGCATTGCCGGCAACGTGATCATTTGTCACAATGTATCCGTCTGGCGAAATAATAAAACCCGAACCCACTCCGTGCACATTGTACCGCTTCGTGTAATACTCCTGCGGAAAGTACCGTCCGAAATATGGGTCGTTCCAAGGTCCATACGGATCCACAAACGTCTGCTCGCGAATTTCCGTAACGCTTATCCCCACAATTGCCGGCGAACACATTTGTACGGCACGTGTAATGGCGTTCGAGCGCGATGTTGAGATGTCATCATTACCGGGCGCAAAACTGGGCGCAAATGCCGACATAGGATGGGCCGCCAACACTGCAGCCACTGTGGCATACACTAACTTCAATAATTGTTGTGCTTTCATGGCCCGCTTTGTCGACCAATTTCCGATTTTATTGTGAAGGGGCTTTCCAGCATGCCGTAATTTAGAACGATGTATGTCAGCGTAGCACTCCCTATCCCCCGTATTCCACCGTACACATATCGGTTAGAAGATTATCCAACAATTGCTGTTGGTAGTAGGGTTTTAGTGCCGCTCGGACGCCGAGTTATGACCGGCACCATTGTTGAAATCGAGGTAGGAGAAGTTGATGCCGTGAAGGATGTAATTGAGGTGCTAGATGATGCGCCTTCGTTCACTCCGCAATTTGTTGAGTTCGCAAAAAGAATTGCGCAGTATTATATGTGTTCGCACGGCGAGGTTCTTGCAGCATCGTTACCTGCCGGCCTAGCACCCAGTGAAATTATTCGTGTAAAAGTAATCGCAGTACCTACAGCCGATGAATTGTCGACAATGAAACGCAAGGCACCGAAGCGTGCCGCGTTGATGGAGGTGCTCCAAGCCCACGATGCCGACCTGACTATTTCATTCCTGCAACGCACGCTAAAAAGCACAACTATTGCCGACCAGTTGGATTCGTTGCAGCGGAACGGAATAATTGAAATCACACGCGAAATGGAGTCAGACAAAGCCGGAAAATCCGTCCGCGCAGTAAGCATCGATGCGGGTCTGGCGGGTAATGAAGAGCGTCTGCAGCAAACATTCAATTTGCTTGACCAGAAAGCCCCCAAACAAAGCCTAGCACTGGGCTTACTCTACCTTGCGCATGAACGTGGCGAGCCGTGGGTATCCATAAAAAGCATTGTTAAGGAACTGCAGTGTTCGGTATCGGTGGTGGAAAGTTTGATTGATAAGGGGCTTGCCGATTCTGAGAATATTTCGGCGTATAAATTGGAATCGTTCGATTCACTTACCTCGCTTTCGCAGCGCAATGAGTTGGAATTGAGTCCAACGGCAGAGCAAAAAATAGCAATCGAAGCATTGACATCGGATGTTGCGTCGGGAAATTTCTCGACAACGTTATTAGAGGGTATCACTGGGTCAGGCAAGACCATCGTGTATCAACGCGCAATGTTGGAGGTGGTGAAGCAAGGCAAACAAGTAATTCTTCTGGTGCCGGAAATTTCGCTCACGCCACAATTGTTCGATCGGTTTGCATCGATTTTTGAAAACCAAGTTGTGTTGATTCATTCAAAGGTTGGATTGGGTGAACGGATTGATGCATGGAGGCGTGCACGATCGGGTGAAGCCGCCGTGATAATCGGACCGCGTAGCGCAATTCTTACACCTACGTCGAATTTGGGTTTGATAATTGTTGATGAAGAGCATGATCCGTCGTACAAGCAGACGGATCCGGCGCCGCGCTACAACGGACGCGATGTTGCCATTATGCGAGGTCAGATAGAAAACTGTCCTGTAGTTCTTGGCAGTGCCACGCCATCGCTCGAATCAATTCACAACGTTCACACAAATCGCTACAAACACATCAAGCTTCTTCATCGCGCCGATGGTGCGGTGCTGCCCCAGATAGAAATCGTAGACATGCTAAAGGGTAGAAAATCTGGTACCGTACAGGGTTCGTTTTCAACGGAGTTGTTGCGCGAATTGGTAAACACTACAAAGCGCAACGAAGGTGCGCTACTATTTCTGAACCGACGTGGATTTTCATCGCAACTGCAATGTATCGATTGTGGGCATGTTCCTGAGTGCGTGAACTGCGATGTTAAACTCACGTATCACAAGGCCTCGCGTTCATTGCGCTGCCACTACTGCTCCTACCATATACCTGCGTATTCCGCGTGTACGGTTTGTGGAAGTGTCGACATCAAGGACGTTGGCGCCGGAACCCAGCGCGTTGAAGAGGAACTCAAAGAATTTTTCACTGCTACTCCGCACGTCGATCGTGAAATAGTTGTTGAACGCATGGATGCCGATACCACAAGCCGGAAAGGTGCGCACAGAAAAATGCTGCAACGTTTCTCCAGCGGCGACATTGATATTCTTGTTGGTACTCAAATGATTGCTAAGGGGCTTGACATTTCGCGAGTAACATTGGTAGCCGTGATGAATGCGGATCAGTCGTTGTTTCATTCAGATTTTCGCGCATCGGAGAGAACGTTGCAGTTGTTGGTTCAGGTGTCGGGTCGCGCCGGACGCCACGCTGGTAAGCCCGGGAAGGTGGTAATTCAAACCACTCAACCTGAAGATCACACTATAACAACGGCCAAGGATAACTCGTTGGAGCAGTGGCGCACTGAGGAGTTGAGCGTACGAAGACAGACCTCGTATCCGCCATATTCTCGATTCATAGTTATTACAATTAGCTCTGCCGACGAAGTTGCTGTAGACCATACAGCACAAGTATTAACGGCACTCATCCCACAACACAGCGATTATTACGAAAGATTTCCAGCGGCAGCTCCGGCCATTCCGCGAGTGCGCAACCGTTACAGGAAGATCATTGTAATCAAGAATTTTCGTCACACGGATCCCAGCGGAGCTGGATGCCGCGCAGTTCTTACAGCCGCACTCAATGACTACTATGCAACGTATGCCAGTTCGGCCGTCCGCGTAATAGTTGATGTTGATGCTAATGGTTCTATCTAGCCATTCAGGGTTTCGTAGTTTATTCCAAACAAAACTGAGCACACATCATGAAAACCATTTTACTACTAGGTTCGGGCGAACTCGGAAAAGAATTCACCATTTCCGTTAAGCGATACGGTCACCGGGTTGTAGCCGTCGATTCGTACGCCAACGCCCCCGCCATGCAGGTGGCCGATGAGTTCCGTGTGGGCAATATGTTAGATGCAGCGGTGCTTGATGCCATTGTTGCAGAGGTGCGTCCCGACATTATCGTGCCCGAAATCGAAGCAATCAGAACCGAGCGATTATTCGCATACGAACAACAAGGCATTCAAGTAGTTCCAAGTGCCAATGCTGCAAACATGACGATGAATAGAAAGGCCATCCGAGATTTAGCCTCACAAACTCTTAGCCTACGAACCGCTCGTTATGCCTACGCCACCACAAACGAGGAATTTGTGGAAGCCGTTCAAGACATTGGTATTCCGTGCGTGGTAAAGCCCCTTATGTCATCGAGTGGAAAGGGGCAAAGTGTTATTCGCACCGCCGCAGATATACAACATGCGTTCGACTATGGAATGGAAGGTTCGCGCGGCGATATTCGTGAGTTGATAGTAGAAGAGTTTATTGAGTTTGAAAGTGAGATAACGTTGTTGACGGTAACGCAGCGGAATGGACCGACAAGGTTTTGTCCACCAATCGGACACCGGCAGGAACGCGGCGACTACCAAGAATCTTGGATGCCGCACGCAATGTTGCCAACGCAATTAGCCGAAGCACAGAAAATGGCCGCGTTGGTCACCGAAGCTTTGGGAGGATATGGAATTTGGGGAGTAGAGTTTTTTCTTGGTAAGAACGAAGTGTTTTTCAGTGAGCTGTCGCCGCGTCCGCACGATACCGGCCTCGTCACCCTAGCACATAGCACCGAGCTATCCGAATTCGACCTACATGCACGGGCCGTACTTGGATACCCCATACCAGAAATCACACTATTGAGAAATGCAGTTTCTGCTGTCATACTTGCAGACCAAGAGTACTCTTCAACGCCGAGTTATCTCGGTATTCAAGAAGCCCTTCAAATTGAAAATGTTGAGATAAATATATTTGGAAAGCCATCTACGCGCAAACATCGCAGAATGGGAGTAGCGCTTGCGTATGCTGGAGGTGATGAAGGCATTGAGGAGTTGCGCGAAACCGCAAAACAAGCCGCAGAAAAAATCACTATTGAGTATTAGTGAACAAAATTTGAATAGCCCTGAAACCTTTTTGAGTGTGGTGTCACTTATGCCGTGTTGGATTCAACAACAACAGTGATAAACCGGAGTATCATGACGAAGGAACAACGTTCCGCAAAATTTATCGAGGCATTCGAGCCGCACAGAGAGTCGTTATGGCGATTTGTAAAGCAGATGGTGGGCAACAATCACGTGGCCGAGGATGTGATGCAGGAAACCATTCTTCAAGCGCTTGAAGGAATGCACCGACTGAAGGATGCGGATTCGCTCAAATCAGTATTGTTCACCATAGCCAGTAGAATAGTAAAGCGTCAGCGCTTCCGGAAAAAACTATTCGGTTGGTTCGATGAACAAGCAGCCGAAGAACTTCACGATACGCGTCCGTTACCCGATTCGGAGACCGACGCTGCAATCTTGCGTGAATCGTTGGAAATACTCCCGCGCAAAATTCGCGAATCCATTGTCCTGTTCTACGTGCTGGATTTGAGTCTTGCAGAAATTCAAAAAATTCAAGGTGGCACCACCGGTGGTGTAAAAACTCGGTTGCATCGCGGACGCGCCATGCTTTCAGCACACCTTGGATTGAATGAGGCCCCTGCATTGTCTGAGCCCCCTAAATCCCCCATTTCAAAAACTATTCAACACCAAACTGTTCTGTGATGAAAAACTCAAAGCAAAATTTCGAAGACCTCTTTAATTCTGCCAAGAATGAACCCGTTGGTTTCACGGCAGATGAGGCACAGACAATTGTTCACGGTGCTGATGTGCGCTCGCACAGAAGGAAACCTATTATGATACTAGCCTTTGCCCTCAGCTCAGTTGTCATGGCCACGGCCATGCTGTTTGGAGTTCGAGCTGTTTTTACTCCTACAGATTCTCCCAACCAGACTCCCAATACGCCGCCCACACAAACCGTCGACGTAACACCTAGCCCCCTAGCATCAGCTCCAGAGTACTCAACAACTAAAGCAGCAACTAACTCAACAACTCACACAACAACTAACTCAACAACTAACACAACGCCGAACAGCGCGCCTAACTCTTTGCCAAAAACTTCCACACATAAAATGAATTCCGAGGCACCCAACCATCCGCAAATTCCGGCTCCATTTGTTACCGTGTACAGTCCGGGGATCGAGTTGAATAATCTACCCGGCGTCGACGATGATTTTGTAAAGGCCGCTCTGGCAAATGGCAGTAATACGGATAGCATTGTAGTTATTGTAAAGAGCGTGAACTCAAACGAGAACACGCAGGTGACAGTTTTTACTAATGGGAAAATGAAGACGTTTGATTTTACGAAGGATGCCTCGCAGATTCCCTACATGATTACCACAACGTCGGGACGCGGGTGCAGAGTTTCGAACAACGCCGCTGCCGGACTAGACCCAAACCAAATGCTTCCCGTTGCTGCAAACCTGAACAACACCGATGTGCTGCTTTGGTATCCTGCCACCATGAATGTGGTAAGGGGCTTTCCAGATTCGCTTCAATCGGAAATCGAAAATTCGTTGAACATCAAAATGGTGAACGTAGAAAAACACGCTGTGATGTTTTCTGATGCTGAAGATCTAGCTAACCCTTCGTTTATCCGGTTGAATTCTATGAATACCAAGGCACTGTGTTTAGACTCTTCGCGTATGCAAGTACACTCGCAAATGTTTGTGATAGATGATGACTCAGATCAGATTGTGATTGAATCTGACAACCAAGCCGATGATGACACAAGTGCGAATATCAAGCGAGTCAATAAGGTTCTGATTCGTAAGAGAATAGAATCGCCGGATAGTGACCTAGTTGACTATGTGAATATAGAGACGATAAGAGATATTGATGTCAAAGCTAAGGAGCTAAAGATTAAGGAAGTAAATTTTTCGGCAAAGGTAGACTCGATATTGAAATCAATGCCATGGAGTAAATCTTTACGGATAAATAGTCAGGAATTCTCTGATATCGAAGGTTCAACAGCTCGTAAATGTGTTGTTGCACAAACCAGAATAATTATTCTTTCTCCGAAGAATAGAAGAGGTACCAAGCAGACCATACCGATAAACTCAGTACCATCGTTACAGGAGACGCGAACTAAATCGGCGTCGGTTACGGATTCGAAGGTGTTTCCTAATCCCACTTGGGAAAAAGGTGCAACGTTGGATTATACACTGGCGCAACCCAACGTGATCACCGTTAATGTTTTTTCACTTGATGGCAAGGTTGTGCAATCAATCATTCAATCTTCTCCTAGACCGGCAGGAAATCATCAACTACCATTCGTTCTTACTGATGTGCAGCCAGGCATGTACATGGTAGTACTCACCACGCAGTCTGGCGAACAGGTAGTGCAACGATTGATTGTTAACTAGTCAGCTAGTTGCTTATCACACTGTTTACTTTGCGTCGACTATTTCCAGTACCTCGTGTTGCGCATCGTTCAAGGCATCTTGTGGTGATTTATCACCAAGCAGTACGCGAACAGCGGCATCTTCGATTACCTCTTCGATGTCCAACCATCGTGGATGAACCGGTGTCATTTTTGCGTTTTTCAATTGCTGTGCAAATACTTTTTTTGCCGGCGTACGGATTAACTCAGCGTTCATGTATTGCGATGTGTCAGCCGGGAAACCGGCTTCGCTGACTTTTTTACAGAACGACAATGCTTGTTCGCCCGACGTCATAAACTGTACAAACTGTGTGGCCCTGTGTTGATTTTTTGAGGCTGCACTAACGGCCAAATATTCTCCGCCCATAAAGGAAATGCCAGGCTTGCCATCGGAGCCTGGTATTTCCAGTACAGAATAGTCAAGCTTTTTATTTGCATTTAGTTTGTCAAGAATCCACGAACCTGAAATCCAGAACGCAAGTTTGCCTTGCAAGAATGATGCATCGAGTTGACGCTGGGTTTCTATGAAACCCGTCCGTGCTAAATCCAACATCATGGTAAAAGCCTTCACGTTTTCGGGTGAGTTGATGGCTGGTCTGCCCTGGGCATCAAACACGCTGCCGCCCATCGTCCACATTAGCGGTAGAACTTTTTTGTACAGTCGGTGCGCATCTGCTCCATTTGCACCGTACCCAAAGCCCCCTACTTCGTGCACTTTTTTCGAAGCGTTCAATAGATCATCGAGCGTTCTAATTTCTGAGTTCCACCCAGCCCCCTTCAAAAGGTCGTTGTTCACGTATAACACGCGGGTATCTACTATCCAGGGGTAGGCGTAGGCTTTGTTACCCCACATACCGGGGGCCATGCTGAAATTGATAAAGCGGCCAACTTCGGTGGGGTTGGACGACAGTTGCGTGAGCACGCCGGCGCTGGAGAACTGGGCTATCCAATCGGAACCAAGTTCTACTACATCGGGCGGGTTACCGGAATTGAATGCGGCTTGGAGTTTTGCTTTACCGTCGTTCCATGAGAGCTCAGTAAGCTCCACCTTTACTTGGTACTTCTGCTGGTATTGTAAAATCACTGCGGCTAGGGCTTCTTTTTGCGATGGTTCGCTCCAGAAATGCCAGAACCGAATGGTGGGAATATCACTTCCCCCGCCGGAATCATCAGAGCTACAGCCAGCCAGCACCATGCAGGTACAGCAGAAAATGAGATGGAAAAATGTGACAGTTGAGCGGTTTTTCATGAATAGTTCCTTTTTACAGCGGACAAAGTTACGGTTCACGTTGCCCATTCCATTTATCATCCGTAATTTCGAATCCGTCCTAATGATTGTGCGTCCGCACTTTCGGTACACTCGAACTTTCTCATCACAATGGAGGCATACGTGCCAAAATCGTCGAAGTACATTTTTATTACGGGCGGAGTGCTTTCATCTCTGGGTAAGGGTATCGCATCGTCATCGATTGGTTTGCTGCTTAAGCAAAGGGGCTATTCGGTTACGGTTATGAAGTTTGATCCCTATATCAACGTCGATCCAGGGACGATGAATCCGTATCAGCATGGGGAGGTTTATGTAACGGAAGACGGGGCCGAGACGGACCTAGATCTCGGACACTACGAACGCTTTCTTGATGTTAACATGTCGCGCCAAAACAACGCCACGGCGGGTCAGGTGTATTACGATGTGATTATGCGCGAACGTCGGGGCGAATACCTGGGTAAGACCGTTCAGGTGGTGCCGCACATTACCGACGAGATTAAGCGACGCATGAGGGTTTTCGACGGCAAGGTAGACGTTATCCTGATTGAGATAGGCGGTACTGTTGGTGATATTGAGTCGTTGCCGTTCATGGAGGCAACGCGTCAGTTGTGTCTGGAAATCGGACGCCAAAACGCCTTAAATATCCACCTCACGTACGTCCCCTACATTCGAAGCGCCGGGGAGCTGAAAACCAAACCCACACAACACTCGGTGAAGGTGTTGATGGAACATGGAATTATGCCCGACATTTTACTGTGTCGCGCCGAACACAAACTCGACAAAGAAATCCGCGCCAAAATTGCCCTATTCTGCAACGTTGAAGAACGTTCCGTTATAGAGGCCCTGGATGCCGATACGATTTACGAAGTACCGTTGCTTTTCGCTAAGCGTGAACTCGACTCTATCATTTGTGAAAAACTTCACATGAAAAAGTCGAAGCTCGACATGGATACGTGGTCGAAGTTCGTGCACCGTATCAAGTCGCCCAAAAAAGAAATTACCATTGCCCTAGTTGGCAAATACGTAAAGCTTCAGGATTCATACAAGAGCATCAGCGAGGGCATTATTCACGCTGCAGCTATCAACAACACTCGCGTAAACGTGAAGTGGATCGATTCTGAAAGCTTGACAGATGAGAATGTGAAGGAACAACTTGATGGCGTTCACGGAGTTTTGGTAGCACCGGGTTTCGGTTCGAGAGGCATCGAAGGCAAGATATCCGCCATGAAATACATTCGTGAAAATAAAATTCCATTTTTTGGAATCTGCCTTGGCATGCAGTGCGCCGTTATTGAATTTGCTAGAAACGTTGTGGGATTGAAGTCGGCAAATTCTTCGGAGTTCAAAAAGAACAGCGAGAACGTGATCGACCTTATGCCCGACCAACGTGGAGTGACACAAAAAGGTGGAACCATGCGGTTGGGAACCTATCCTTGTGTAGTGCTACCAAAATCGAAAGCGTACGCTGCCTACGGAACGGAAAAAATCAAGGAACGTCACCGTCACCGCTACGAATTGAACAATGATTTCCGAGATCAATTGGCGCAAGGAGGAATGGTTTTCAGTGGCACATCGCCCGATGGTCGCTTGGTAGAAATTATCGAACTCAAAGATCATCCGTGGTTTGTTGGAGTTCAATTCCACCCCGAATTAAAATCGCGCGCCGTAACCGGTCATCCGTTGTTTATCGACTTTGTTAAAGCCTCATTGAAACATTCAACAAAAGAGTAACCGCATTGCTACAAGTACTTCTCATTGAGTCCGACGACACCTCGAAACTCTACCCGTTCACCGAGTTGCATTGCACATGGGAGCTTCGATTCGGCTATTATACGGTTTATGAGAGATGGCTTAAAACGTTGACAGAGAATACTGTTACTTTTAGTTCGCACCGAGATATTCATGTAAGGGGCTTTGTGGAACGTGTCCCTGAATCTGCTCCGTTTCAAGTGCTTCCGACGTTGTTGATTTTAGGTAACGTTGTCATTTCTCCATCCGAAATGAGACGTCTCTCTGAACTTTGCAAGAAATCTGACAAACCGCTATTGTTCACATTGAATAGCAGGCCAATCGGTGCGTATTCCCCCAAGCCCCTTTCAACACCTTGGGATTCGCTGACGGTTTTCGAGACGGAAACAGTTGGGCCGCCACAAATTGTAGAAGTACACGGTACGTTGGTGGATAGAATTTGGCAGACTCTGGGATTGGTTGCCGAAGCAGTTGGTTGGGATGCGGAGTTACTCGGAAAAAATATTGACGCCTCTGCCAGCGTCCACCCGACGGTTGTGATTGATGAGACGGACGGTCAGGTGATAGTCGGAGAAAATTCGGTGGTGCATCCGTTTGCAGTTTTAATCGGCCCCTTGAGCATTGGTGCTGGGAGTACAGTTTTTGAGCACTCCAAGATTTCTAAGACCGTAATTGGACCTGTGTGCAAGGTAGCCGGAGAAATATCAGCGAGCATTTTTTTCGGGTATTCCAACAAAGCGCACGATGGGTACATTGGGTATTCAATACTGGGCGAATGGTGCAACCTAGGGGCTGGAACGGTCTCCTCTGATTTGAAAAACACGTATGGAAACATTGTTGTGCAGATGCCCGAGGGCGCGGTACCTACAGGGCTGCAATTCTTAGGAACTTGCTTTGGCGATTATTGTAGGACAGGGATTGGAACGTTATTGTCTACCGGTTCTGTGCTTGGCGTTAACGTAAGTATTGCCGTTGTTGCATCTGTTAACAAATCCGTTACTTCGTTTTCGTGGATAGATAGCAATGGAATAGTACGATATGATTTGGAAAAGGCCATCGAGCATAATCGCACTATGATGGGTAGACGCAACGTAAAGCTGGGCGAACATGCCGAGGCGTTGTTACGAGAGGTATCCGAGCACGCAAATGCATAGCCCCCTACATATTTGGATAACAGGCGCAAGTAAGGGTATTGGGTTGGCAGTGGCCGAGCTGGCTGCACCGGAATTCTACGTAACCATTTCAAACAGAAGCGGCAAGGTGCCGGAAAGCCTGGCTGGGGCATCGAATGTTTTTACTACGATGTGCGACGTGCGTGATGAAAAAAGTGTGGCAGATGCGCATACCGCGGCGGTCGCAAAATATGGTGCAGTAAATGTGCTGATTAATAATGCCGGAATTGGTGTTTTTGAAAATCTGACGGATCTTTCTGTAGCTGATTTCGATTCACAAATAGCTACAAACCTGCGTGGAGTTTTTCTTTGCGTGAAAAATGTGCTGCCAGCAATGCTGGCACATAAAGATGGGATGATTATAACCTTGAACTCAATTGCCACAACAAAGGCATTTAGTGGATGCACGGGCTATGCGGCCTCGAAAGCCGGAGTGTTGGCCTTAACCAGAAGCTTGCGAGAAGAGGTTCGTGCCGATGGCGTAAGGGTGGTAGATATGATTGTCGGTGCTACGGCTACCGATATATGGTCGGCCGAACACCTTACCACGCACGCCGACCAAATGATGAATCCTTCGGATATTGCGGAAAGTGTAATGAACATAATCTCACAGTACCATCATCCGCGTTTGTTAACTGAAGAAATTTTGTTACGTCCACTCTTGGGCGACCTGTAACTAAAGTCATATTTTTGAACTCGGTGTCATTCTTGAACGGATATACGAGTTCATAACCATCATATACATTTACAACAGACAGATATGAACATTCGATTACTACTTACAGCCTTTTTGATGATTGGTGCTTCAACGATGAACGCCCAACAGTTTAGTCACGGCGATCCTACGGTTGAAGAGCAATTAATGCTTGAAATGATTAACCGTGCGCGCGCAAATCCAACCGAGGAAGGTATTCGTTTGATGGACACAGATGATGCCGATGTGCAATCAGCTTACAACTACTTTCAAATTGATAGGCCGGCAACCAAGCTCGCGTTTACGAAGTATCCGGTGCGTCCCCCACTTTCATTCCATGTAGACCTTATCCAAGCAGCTCGTGGACACACTGCCGACATGATTGCTAAAAATTTCCAAGGCCACACGAGTTCAAATGGAAAGCAATTGGAAAACCGATATGCCGATGTAGGATATTCGAGTCTTGGACAGTATGGCGAGAATGTTAGTGCGTATTCGAATTCCGTGTGGTACGGTCATTGCGGTCTGAACGTTGATTGGGGAGGAGACAACCAAGTGGTCCTAGGTCACCGCAGTAACATCATGAACTTCAGCGGTGGCGTGTACACCGAAATCGGCCTAGGTATTACTAATAGCGGCGGTGGACTTCAATCTGGTACGGTTGGCCCTTGGGTTATCACGCAAGACTTCGGAATTCGCACCGTTCGATACGTTTTGGGAGTTGTTTACAACGATAAAAATAACAATGGCTTTTACGACATCGGCGAAGGCATGCCCGGAGTTGAAATCCGTAATTCTAAAAGCGCGGCGTTTGCTATTACAAGTACGTCGGGCGGATATTCTGTCCCCATGACTTCCGGTTCGGTTACTATCACTGCTTCGGGAGGGGGCTTATCGGCTCCTATTACTAAGACAGTGAACTTTTCAACCGATAACGTGAAGGTCGACTTTATACCGGCATCATTGAGTCCGGGCGTGTTAACATTAAAGCTCCCTGCGAACAACACTACCAAGATTGACCGTAGTTCTATTACGTTTAGCTGGAACGCTTCTAGCTTTGCCGATGAATATGAAATAGAAGTTTCAACTTCGCAAACCTTTGCAACAGCACAACGAGTTTTCCTCAAGAAAATCTATGGTATAGAATACACTGCTCCGGTTACTGATTGCAACACCAAATATTTTTGGAGGGTTCGTGGAGTTAACACAGTTGGAAATGGAACTTGGAGCGTACCGTTCGCATTTACAACTTCGGGCACTAAACCAATCGCGCCAAACATGGTTTCACCGAAGGGTGCCGTATCTGCTGACTTCGATAAAACAGTCAAGTTTACATATACTCCAGTTGCAGGTGCAACCGCCTATCACGTCCGCCTTGCAGATCAGCCCAACATGGTGAACATTATTGCGCAAGATTCTACACTTACCACTACTGAATTCAGCGTGGCAGTAAGTGACATAACAAACAAAACTTTTTACTGGATGGTACGCTCGGCCAACGAATGTGGCTGGAGTGGCTTCAGTTCATCATCAGAAGCCATTTTGACGGTAACTGATGTAGAAGTTGACGAACCAACCGACACTGCCCTAAAAGCAACCATTTTGCCAAACCCCATGGCAAGTGAAGGTTCCGTTAAGATTACCAGTCCGGAAAAGCAGACCATTGTTCTGTCGGCATATTCAATGTCGGGAACTAAAATGTTCTCGTTCGATTATGAGTTACCGGCGGGTGTTAGCACTATTTCATTACCTGACGTTACCAAACTCCCGTCGGGTGCTTACAGTTTGGTTATCTCTAGCAAGTATGATTTAGTCCGACAGATGTTCGTAGTTAGCCACTAAGGAATTGGTTCTCAGGTAAAGTTTTAGGTTCAACCAACCTTTACACCAAGGTATACCAGTCATGACCGTTATCGGTGTTAATGTGTAACACTCCAGCGCGTACGAGCTTCACAAGAATTTGTGAGGCTCTTCTGCGTGAGATATTCACAAGCCTGGCAAAATCTGCAACTGTGGCTTTTTTATAATGCTCTAGGTAGGTGAACAGACGCCGTTCGCGTTCGCCTAAGGAGATTTGTAAGGGGGCTGATCCAGGGTTCTGGGCAGCCAAAATTTTCGACATTTCACGAGAGGCGGCAACGCTGTTTTCGCCTTGCCTAATAAAGGCCTGGCGTTGGTGGGGCTTCTCGTTGGGGTCGTCAGAAATTAATCGGTGTGGCTTGTTTACGCTAGGCGGAATTTGAATAACTACTACATCGCGAAATTGAATTTCTACAATCTCAATCTCGTAATCAATTTCTGGTACAATTTGAACCATCGACTGTAACAAGAGCGCCTCGGTCTCTTTTTCGCTCTCCACCCCAACAATCGATCCATCATCATCAACTCCAACTAACAGATAGCCCCCTGCCGTGTTAGCGAATGCTATTATCTCTCGGGCAAACTTATCCGCTGTGGTGAACTTGCGCTTGAATTCAACGGTTGACGACTCGCCACCAGCTATGATTTCTCGTAGCGTGTGGCGACTCATTTGACGTTGTCTGTCGTTTAGCAAGTGCTTAATTCTTCCTACTTTATACGTTTACTTTTCTCAGCTCTCAGCTCTCAGCTCTAATTTCTAATTTCTCAGTTACTGCACTTGAGCGTAACGCCAGTTAGCTTTTGACACCCACCACTGAGTTGGGTTATACCCAGGGCGCACAAAAGAAAATCCAACGTTCTGCAAACGCTTGTTGTAGACCGCGGGATAAAGAGGCATCCACAAAAATGTGTACGGCTGTTCGTCAACTACAATTTGTTGAAATTCTCGCATGTACTCAAGACGCTTAACAGGATCGAATTCCGTCCGATTCATTTCCATTAATTCATCGGCGCGTTTGTTTCGGAATCCAACATAGTTAGAACCTTTGTTGTCAGCCTGAGATGAGTGCCATAACTGATATGGATCAGATGGAATTGGATCGTTCACCCAACTGCCAATGTACGCATCGTAGTTCCGGGTGCGCAAATTGTCGAGGAATACTGTCCACTCCAACTTTTTAATCTCCGCCTTTATACCAACCTTTTTGAACTCGTCTACAAGAATCAGAGCAATTTGTTCGCGCGCCTCGTTACCGGCGTTAAGTAAAAATTTAAAACTCAATTCAACTTTTTTACCGTCGATCATTCTGTCTACCACACCATTCGCATCGCTATCAATCCATCCAGCCTCCGTAAGTAACCGACGGCTAGTTTCAGGGTTGTAATCGATGGGCTTAATGGTTTTATCGTACTCCGGACGTTGCGGATAGATAGGAGAATCAACCTTTTTCCCGATGCCGCGCAACACCTGCTTAATCAAGGCATCGCGATCAACCAAATGCGACAACGCCAAGCGGACTCGTTTGTCAGCCAACACCTGATGCTGAGTATTCCAACCAATGTAGGTATAAACCTGTCCTTCGTATGCAAACTTGGCAAGGTGTTTTACTGAGTTTGTATCTACTTCTTCAACAAACTTTGGTGGTGGTACATACTCCATAAAATCAAGTTCCTGATTTTTTAAGGCTACCACCGCTGTATTTCTATCGTTCACAATCTTGTACACAATCTTGTCTGCGTATGCCGTATTCCATTTATCCTTTCCAGCCTGCCACCATTTTTGGTTCTTCTTAAGTATAACGGCTTCGCCGGTACGCCACTCATCCATAATGTACGGCCCCGACCCAATGTTATTACGTCCCTCGCGTTTCACTTCGGCCGTGTTAAACCAATCGGCCAACCCCTTCATAGCCGAGCTCTTTAGTGCTTTGTCTAAATCATTCGTTTCGTCGAACGTATAGCGATCCGTATATCCCTTCGGATCTAACACATGCTTTGGCATAATCCAAAACAACCCAAACTGATACTCCGCCATGAAATATGGTCGAATCATATTTACCGTAAAGGTATAATCATCAACTGCAACCACATCCTTGATATCGACAAAGTAATTGCGCAAGGCAGCGCCATCAATAATCAACGGATTCTTCACAGTCTTAAATGAAAACAGCACATCTTTAGTGGTAAGGGGCTTTCCATCACTGAATTTGATCCCCTTTTTCAATGTAAACGTATACGTCATGTGATCGTCCGATAAAGTCGGTAGGGCCTCGACTAGATTTGGAGTCAGTTCTGTGGTTTCGAAATCTTGTTCTAACAACTTCTCGTAAACACGACTAAAAATTGCACTTGCGGATGCATCATTTACCACAATCGGGTTGATACCTTCGGGATCGGAGAGCTCGTGCACCACCACCCATTCACCAAATACGGGATTGCCAAGATTCGTACCATAATTGGCATCTGCGTTATCCCCGCCGCAACCGCTAACCAGCAGGGATGCAAAAGCGATTGCAAAAATTAAACTCGTAGTAATTGACTTATTCATCGTCACTTTGGAAATATGAAACATGTCGTTGATCTATTGAATGAGATTTTGAAGAGCGTTTGTCTATTTGATCTTGAAGCCGGTCTGAAAATATTTTCGATGCATTGTACCCGTACGTTTTTAGCAGATAATTCAAAGCAATCGCCTCGCAAATAACCGTCACATTTTTGCCAGGAAAAATTGGAAGCATAACTGTCTGAATATCTATACCCATAATGGAAGACGACTTTTCGTCGAGACCCGTGCGATTGTATTCTTGATTGCTGGCATACACCTCAAGCTCAACAATCATTTCAAGTCTTTTTTGAAATCGTATCGAGCGGATACCAAACATTTGTTGCACATCAATAACCCCCACGCCTCGTATCTCCATAAAGTGGCGCACCAATGAGGTTCCCGTACCCATCAAAATACTTTCTCGTTTTTTTGTGAACACAGTCACGTCATCAGCTACTAATCTATGGCCACGTTCTAATAGGTCCAGAGAAATTTCGCTCTTTCCAATACCGCTCTTTCCTACGAGAAACATCCCAACACCATACACATCCACAAATGAACCATGCATGCTTACTTGCTCGGCGAACTGGTCATCCAAGAATTCGCCGAGCTGCTGAATAGCTTTGGTGGTATCTACAGTTGTGGCAAGAATAGCAACACCGTTATCGGCTGCTAGTTGTGCAAGATTGTCGGGCAATACACGCCCATTCGCCCACACCATGCATGGAACTTTAAACTCGCAAATCTTAGCAAATGCCTTTTTGCGTTGTTCTTCAGGTAAACTCTCGAGATAGAAGAATTCTGTATTGCCGAACATTTGAACACGGTGGTGCGTGAACAATTCTGTGTAGCCGGCTAAGGCTAATTGCGGACGATGCAGACTTTTGTCGACGATTTTATTTTGCAGTCCAATGTCGCCCGTTAACACATTGAATGGAATGGGACATTGTAGCAATTCTTCCACCGTAACAAACTCTTTTACCACCGAAACGGTGGCACGTGAAAGAGGCATATTGGGTATAAAAGTTAAGTGGACAAAGTAGAACGCACGTCGTCGCGTTTTGTCTTTAATTTTTCAAGTTGTCGATGAATTTTTACTGAACTGTTATGGACACTCTTGGTAAAGTCAGACCCAGAATCTTTAGCAATCAGGGTTTGCCCCTGCACCTTTACATGATATTCGCATTCTTTCACACCGGCTGTTTCTGTTAATACGGCATCAACGCGTATAATGGGTTCAAAATATTTCGTAAAATGTTGGGCAGAATCAATGGCTGCTTGGTTTTCTTCGTCTGTGAGGTGAATGTGCCGTGCCGTTACATGGATTTCCATAACCGTCTCGTATTAGTGAGTACAAACTGTTCCCTCGAACTGTTTCAATGTATGCAATGCCGTCGAATTCTTCAAGGAAAAATTGCAACTATATTTTTATTTGTTGCCCATGAAAAAAATATTCATTCCTAACCGAACAACGAACCCACCCGATTGTGTGGTGTAGTTACCTTTCGTACTAGGGGGTGCGTTTGGAATTGTCTTCGCAGCTTCAGTAAACAACGGAGCTGAATAAGGAACAAACAAATACGAAGCTTCGAAATACACACCTGCTTTAGTTTTCGAACCCAATGGTTCATCGAAGCCCAACGAAACGCCTACCCTACCCATAAAGGACGGCGCAACGTGCCACGCGTCGTACCTGGTGCCGCTCAGTCGCGATCCCGGCAACGTCGATTCGGAAATGTCTTCTCTCCAAAATGCATGAACCGGTGCAGCTCCAATACCGCCCCCAATGTAGCCGGTAAATTGTCGGTCAATTGGATAATAGTCCCAGGTTAGCATTATGGGAATCACGGTTAGCGTAATGTCTTGAGAGTATGTTTGAGAAGGCAGCCCTACCGTATCTAATATTGATGACTTGTACTGATAGGTTTCGCGGGCTACGGCCCTGTAGTAGGAAACGCTGAGGCCAATAGGGGCATTCTTTACTTGGTACGAAGACATGCCAACTGAAAATCCTATAGGAGCGTCGAACCCGGAAGAAGGACCTCGCAGCAGTGACTGATAGTCTTTAAAAAAGCCTGCGGCCGAAATACCTAAGGTCCAATTCAGATCGGCGTTTATTCGCACAACCTTTTTCTGACCTATCACACGGGTTTCCTCGATAACGGGCAGCCCGGCCCTGACGCTATCTAAGGCAATTGCTTGCAGTTGGATAGTTAAAGAACAGAGTAACACGCAAAGGGAAAGCCCCTTACAAAATTCTTTTGCCCATGGACGAAGCAACAACGTCTGAGGCGAACAAGGCTGTTTGGTTTCTATCATCTAGGATTGGGTTTACTTCGGCGATTTCGAGTGAAGAATAGGCTTCGATTTGAGAAATCATTTCCATGAAGAGATGCGTTTCGCGATACGTGAGACCGCCGGGAATAGGTGTACCTACGCCGGGAGCTACTCGTGGGTCGACTCCATCCACATCGAACGAAATATGTAGGTGGTCAACACTGCGCGACATATCATCCAGCACGCGTGTGGCAATTTCATACATACCAAGGCGGTCGATATCGAACATTGTGTAGGCCGCAACGCCCAACTCTTTTATAAGAACTCGTTCACCTGGATCGATGGAGCGAAGTCCAACAATGGCAAGATTTCGCGGGTCGAGTTTTGCAAAGTCGCCACCAATTGAAGTGAGCGACGGATGGCCATAGCCCATGGCTACGGCAAGGGGCATACCGTGGATGTTGCCTGATGGAGTGCTCTCGGCGGTATTCATATCGGCATGAGCATCAATCCAAATTACTCCCAACGTTTTCCCCTGCTCTTTACAATGCGCTCCAATTCCGGCAAGCGATCCAACGCTCATAGAATGGTCGCCTCCAAGAATGAGTGGAAAATCGCCTTCGTCGAGAACTTTTTTTACATGTGCGCACAAAACCGTGCTCATCTCAGCAACCTCAGGGAGGTACTTTAGTTTTACATCCTGCAGTTCTTGAACTTCGATATTCCGAATGGGAATGTCGCCTTCGTCTACTACGTTGTATCCAAGTTTTCTAAGTTTCAAATCCACATCGGCAATGCGAAGTGCGCTGGGTCCCATATCAACACCTCGGCGCTCTGCACCAAGGTCGATTGGGAATCCAATTACCCGCACCCTTGTTGATTTATGCATTTCTGTTTCCCATAAGGTGTGACAACATTGTGTGAACTGTAGACTTCAACTCTTTGCGATGAACTACCATATCCACAAAGCCCCTTTCCAACAAAAATTCTGAGCGCTGAAATCCTTCGGGAAGTTTTTTGCGAATGGTTTGTTCGATAATTCTAGGTCCGGCAAATCCAATGAGCGCTTTCGGCTCGGCAATAATAATATCGCCCAGCATGGCATACGAGGCACTCACACCGCCCGTTGTAGGATCTGTGAGTATTGAGATGTACGGAAGTCTCGCCTCTGCGAATTCAGATAAAAACGCGCTGGTTTTGGCCATTTGCATGAGCGACAACGCAGCCTCTTGCATTCTTGCGCCGCCCGATGCACTGATGAAAACAAATGGCATCTGAGCCTCCAGGGCGCGTCTGCCGGCACGCAAAAACTTCTCACCAACTACACTCCCCATGCTGCCGCCAATGAATCCAAAATTCATGCAGCCCAAAGCAATGTTCATATTGTTAATCTTGCCAATTCCGGTGGTAACGGCATCCGGTAGGTCAGTGCGGGTATACGCTTCTTTTAAACGGGCTTTGTAGGGGCGTGTATCCACGAACTCCAGCGGATCGGCACTGCGAATTTTATTGTCTGTTTCCTCCCACGTTCCTTTGTCTACCAACACCTCTATATACTTCTGCGCACTTATTCGAAAGTGATGATCGCATTTCTCACATGTGAAAGAGTTCTCGACTAACTCCTTGCGATAAATAACAGTAGCACATTCTGGACACTTCGACCAAAGCCCGTCGGGCATTTCCTTGATCTGAGTTTCCGAGATGTTTTTACTCTTTCGTAAAAACCAAGCCATACAATCCGATAATAGTGAATGGGGTCTGCAAAAATACAGAAGTGCTCATCCACGGAAAGTATTGAACATACTTGTCACAAATGAGCACTTCGAAAAATCTACTGTCGAAAATTGGCTAATTCCTACCTAACGCCAATTGGGTCGGCATTTCCGTCGGGGTCGGCCGCTACAATTCCATTGGCAGTAATGGCACCAGCAGCGGTAAGTATTCCAGCAGCATGTGGCGATGCCATTGAGGTTCCGCTCATAGTTGCATATCCGCCGCCTTTGTAGCAAGAAAGAACTCCAACACCGGGCTCGCAATAATCTACCGGAGCGCCGTAGTTTGAGAAATAGGCAAAAACGCCAGCAGCATCCATCGCCGAGATCGTATAAACGTTTGCGGCATCAACACGAGCTGGTGAATAAAAAGCACAGTCATCGGTAGCATTGCCTGCCGCTATGCACACTCTAATTCCCTTATCGGATAGATTTTTGACGGCAGCATCTAATACTGCGCTTTCGTACCTGTTGCCTGGGCCTACCGAATAATTTACAACGTCACCAGCCGTACCATTTGCCCAAACATGACCGAACGCGCTTACAGACCACGAGAACTGTCCGGAACCTCGGCGGTCCAACACTCGCATGGAAATTACAGTGGCGCCAGCAGCAACGCCAACAACGCCAAAATCATTGTTGATTGCTGCAATTGTTCCGGATACGTGCGTTCCGTGGCCATGTTCGTCATCGGCCGAACCAGTGCGTGGAACAAAGGTTCTACTACGAATAATGTCGACATTCAAATCTGGATGATCAAAATCAACGCCAGTATCCACAATCCAAACACCGGTGGTTGTACCTGTTTTATCAACAAATCCACCAACACATGTAATTCCCCATGGAGTTTCCTGCGCAGGAGCAGTTCCGCCACCGCCGCCCTTACCACCTTTACCTAAAACACTTATCGGAGGTAGTGATACGTAACGGTCTTGCTCGATATAACGTATGCTCGGATCTTTTCTAAGCTCACCTAACTGTTGTTTAGAAAGCGTCATTACACTACCTAGAATAACCGAACCAAATGTATTAATCACAGCTTCGCGGGAAATGCCGTGTCTGTCTAACACTAGACCGTTTTGCTCGACCACTCGGTCTAATCTGCCTTGGTGGGTCATACTTTGTAAGTCTTCCAACTTACTACCCAACGACAGTGATTTGTAGACAACAATGTATTGGTTGGGAACCAAATCACCTGATTGATATAGTTGTGCATCAGGAGAGGTTGCTGTTATATTATCCGTGGAACATCCAGTTGCAAATACAACCGTTGCGGCAAACAACACCCATGTTGTCAAGCGTAAAATGTTGCGCATACGTACATCCTAATATTGAGTGAAACATCGACTCATGAAATTGAGTCAGTATCCTTTTCCAAAAGATTTCGGACTAAAAACAAGGGGAAATAACGACAACTAGCTCAGTATTCTCCGACTCTAAGATACTTTTTTGCGATCTTTTCCACCCCAGTTGTTGGAGGTGTTGATTTCGGAGTTCCCGCAAATTTTTGCACGAACAAATAACTCGTGTCTGTATGCAACAAACCAAGCATACACCGTACGCATAAGGGCTAGTCCAAGCGGAACTTCACCTACACCAGGCGCTTTAACTAACTTGGAAACGAGGTCTACATCCGTGATGTTAGAAAACGCGCTAACGATCTCCGCGTCTTGGGTTTCCATAGCAGCATCAAAATCAGCAAACTGCATAGCTTTTGCTCGTTCTTCTCGAGCATCGTAAGAGTCCCAATTCCCATTCACAAGGGCTTCCAATGTACCTATGCCGCATACGGCAAGGTAGCGCATGAGTTCGATGGTAGTTCGCTGTTCATCGGTTGGACGGTACTCGGAATCGGCAGGGTTGAGTTTGGTGGCCACGTGACGGCACACGCGAATTTCATTTTGAATGGAGGCTACTAGTTGTTCGCGGCTTATCATGAGGTACCTTGTAGTTTTAGTTGCTAGATGCTCCTACTTACCGATCGACAAAATCTCATACGCAATTACACCAGCAGGTACGGTCATTTCAACCATGTCTCCTTTTACCCTACCCATAAGTACCTTACCCAGCGGACTTGTGACTGATAACTTATTTTGCTCAAAGTCAGCCTCTTCAGGTGAAACCAACAAGTAGTCGATCTTGCGCTTAGTCTTCTTATTCAAAAGCGAAACTTTTGAAAGAATATAAATTTTATCGTCAGGAAAATCTGCAGCCTCAATAATCTGTGCGCGAGAGAGATTGGTTTCCAATCTCGAAATTCTCATTTCCATTAATTCTTGGGCGTGTTTCGCGGCATCGTAATCTGCATTCTCGGATAGATCACCGTGCGCTCTTGCATCGGCAATTTTTTGCGCAATGTCTTTACGACCCTTCGACTTCAGTTCATGCAACTCAGCCTGCATTTGCAGGTAGCGTTCTTTGGTTAGGTATACGGTGTCTGCTGGCATAGTCATCTCTGCAGAGCCCCTTTTCAAAGGGGGCTAATGATAAAAAAAACAAAGCCGCGCGGACAGCTTTGTTCTTGTACAAATGTACAGGTAAAATTACAAGTGACGCAACAAATGACCCATTTTATCGCGTTTCGTTTCCAGGTAGGCTTGACTGTCGGTAGTAGCCTCTATTTCCAAAGGAACTAAATCAACTACTTCCAGGCCGTACGATTGGAGACCAACCCGCTTTTTGGGGTTGTTTGTCATGAGCCGCATCTGACGAACGCCAAGGTCGAACAGGATTTGCGCCCCAATGCCGTAATCGCGCGGATCCGGCTGAAAGCCAAGCTTCATGTTGGCTTCAACAGTGTCGAATCCTTGCTCCTGAAGGGCGTAAGCCTTGATTTTGTTAACCAAGCCAATTCCCCGTCCCTCCTGGCGCATATACAGCACGATTCCAGATCCTTCTTCTTCAATTTTTCGCAGCGCCGCCTGCAGCTGAGGGCCACAGTCACAGCGCATCGAGCCGAAAATATCCCCAGTAAGGCATTCACTGTGCACGCGTACTAGAACGGGAGTTTCTGAGTCGATGTCGCCCTTGATAATGGCGACGTGCTCCTTGTCGTCGATAGAATTAGCGTATACTACCATTCGAAACGAACCAAACTCCGAGGGTAACTGAGCTTCGGCAACCCGTTGAACGAGTATTTCGTTTCGTCTACGGTAGGCAATTAAGTCTTGTACTGATATAATCTTAAGGTCGTGCTTTGCAGCGAATTCTAATAAATCAGGCATTCTCGCCATGCTGCCGTCGCTTTTAAGTATCTCACAAAGCGCTCCTACGGGTCGTAAGCCGCCCAACATCATAATGTCCACCACGGCCTCTGTGTGCCCAGCACGCCGCAGAACGCCCCCTTCCATGGCAACTAGAGGGAAGATGTGACCGGGTCGGCCAAAATCCGCAGGTTTGGATGTTGGTTCGGCCATTGCGCGTACAGTGGCTGTGCGGTCTGACACGGAGATGCCCGAGGTAGTGCCGTGAATGTAGTCCACGCTAATGGTGAACCGCGTGCCGTGCAGCGCGGTGTTATCATTCACCATTAGTGCCAGGTCGAGTTGCTTTGCACGGTCTTCAGTAACACTCACACAAATCAATCCACGTGCTTCGGCGGCCATGAAATTGATTATTTGTTCGGTACAGAGCTCGGCCGAGCAGACAAGGTCACCTTCGTTCTCGCGATCTTCATCATCAACTACAATGATGCACTTGCCGTTTTTAACATCGGCTACGGCTTCTTGAACGCTATGCAACTTGTTTATGTCCAAGCGGGTTGGTGAATTAGTTGTCGGGGTTGACACTTGCAATCGCAGATTTATCAAACTTCACATGACAGTTTGAGCCAATGGTAACAACCACGGTGTTGCCATCAACTTCATACACCGAACCGTGCATTCCGCTAGAGGTAACCACTTTATCGCCTTTCGAAACCGACGAAAGCAATTTTTGATGTTCCTTAGCGCGTTTTTGTTGCGGACGGATCATCATAAAGTAAAAAATGGCTATTACTGCGCCCATCATTGCAAAGGTCTGAATCATCTGACCCGTGCCATCGGCACCCGCTGCAGGAGGTGAAAAGAGAAACATTAACATGAACATTTATAAATCCGAAAAGTTGTGTTATTAAATGTGAGCCGTGCAAAATTACCGAACTTGGTTGAGAACGGTTATCATTTCTGCGGACCATGCATGAAATGTGCCCTCAATAATTTTTTTACGAGCCGTTTTAACCAGCCACATGTACAACGCAACGTTCTGCATTGTAGCCAGCATCAGTCCTAAAATCTCATTGGCAACAAATAGGTGGCGCAGGTATGCCATCGAGGTGTTGTTGCTCGCATAACAGTCCAAATTCGCATCCACGGGCTCGTCGGCTTCCTTCCACTTCGCATTTTTAATGTTCACTCTTCCAGTGGTAGTAAACAGCGTCCCGTTTCGGGCATTGCGCGTTGGCATTACGCAATCAAACATGTCTATTCCCAGTGCAATACTGCGAAGAATATTTTCCGGAGTACCAACCCCCATTAAATATCGAGGCTTTTCAACCGGCATAAGCGCCGTGCTAACCTCCGTCATGGCATACATTTCGTCGGCACTTTCGCCCACGCTCAACCCACCAATCGCATAGCCCGGAAAATCCATTTCAACCAAAATCTTCATGCACTCAACACGCAAATCTGTAAACACACTTCCCTGCCCAATGGCAAACTGAAATTGTTTTTTGTTATATATGAGGGGGCTTTCTGTGTCGTGTTGTTTGGCTCTAGCTGCCCAGCGTACGGTTCGTTCCATCGACTCTTTAGCGTACGAATAGGTGGCGGGATGTGGGGTGCATTCATCCAACACCATAAAAATATCGCTACCAATTACCCTTTGAATGTCAACCACACTCTCGGGCGTAAACTCGTGTTTCGATCCGTCCAAATGAGATTTAAATGAAGCCCCCTCCTCACTAATTTTCCGCAAATCTCGGAGCGAAAAAACTTGGTAGCCGCCACTGTCGGTTAGTATCGGCTTGGTCCAGCCGCTAAGCCCGTGCAGACCTCCCATTGCGCGCAGTACCTGGGTACCCGGACGCAAGTACAGGTGATACGTGTTGCCAAGAATAATTTGAGCACCAACCTCGAGCAACGAACGGTGCTCCATTGCTTTCACAGCTCCCTGCGTACCAACGGGCATAAAAATTGGAGTTTCAATTTCACCGTGGTCGGTCATCAAAAGCCCAGCCCGGGCATTATCGCATGTGGCTTGGATCGCGAAAAAAGGATTTGAAGTTGTTTGCATAGAATGCAAAACTATCATTGCATTCTTTAGCCAATGGAATTGCGGACGCGATACGCGTACGCGCGTACGGCATCAGGAACTGAACAATCAGATTCCTTAATGTACTGAACCACCCACAGGGCGGCAAGAACGTGTGTGAGTTGTTCGCCTTGGTCGGCACCTTGAATTAAAATGGTTGTTGGTCTGTCCTCTACAAGGTCGGCCTCGGCCTGTTGAAGTTCGTGATTGTTGTACCGTTCAACCAATTCTATGATTGCTGTGAGGTTCACGGTTGAACTTCTGAAAGCATGGCTACCACGGTTTCTTCTTTTGCTGTGGCACTGCCATGCAGTAGCACGCCGTTTTTGAAAATGGCAAAGAATGGAAGGTTATCTACGTTGCCCATCTCGCGAGCTTGGGGATTACTCTCTGTATCTATCTCCAAAAATTTGATTTCAGAAAAACGTTCGTCGTCACTCAAGCGTCGGAATTTCGGTGAGAAAAGACGGCATGATCCGCACCAGTCGGCATAATATTTAACAATTACGTTTTCGTTTTCATGTAAGATTGTCTGAAAGTCATCGTCGGTGGTTGCCGTTACGGGCATGCCTTGTCTCCGTGAATATGGTAATTTGCATTATTATGAATACGAAATTAAGGTTATGAAGCAACATGGAAAAAAAGTATTGGTAGGAATGTCGGGTGGAGTTGATTCATCCGTGGCCGCCGCATTACTTGTAGAGCAAGGGTACGATGTTGTTGGAATTACTATCAAAACGTATCGGTACGAAGACATTGGTGGAAACGTTGGGAATGATTCAAGCTGTTGCTCGCTTGATGGAATAAATGATGCGCGTCGCATTGCAATGAAACTTGGAATCCCACATTACACGGTAGATTTTTCGCAAGTATTTCGTGAAAAAGTTATCGACTATTTCATCGAGGACTATCTAGCCGGAAATACGCCAAATCCATGTGTAAAATGTAACCGCACGATTAAGTGGGAGGAAATGCTGAAGAAGGCTGATGCGTTGGGTGCACAGTACATTTCAACTGGACACTACGCTCAGATTGCCGAAGATCCCGAAACGGGAAACCGTTGGATCAGGAAAAGTGACGATCCTAAAAAAGATCAGTCGTATATGTTGTGGAGCGTTCGTCAGGCCGATCTTGCACGAACATTATTCCCGCTAGCCGGATTTACCAAGGATCAATCGCGCGCCGAAGCCGTGCGGTTGGGTCTGGATATTGCCAACAAGGGTGACTCGTACGAAATCTGCTTCATCCCCGATGATGATTACCGTCGGTTCTTGCGTTCCAACAGGCCCAACATCGACCAAGAAATTGGCGAAGGTGAAATTGTTTTGGATGGTAAGGTTATTGGAACGCATGAAGGATATCCATTTTATACCATTGGTCAGCGTAAGGGGCTAGGTGTTTCTCACTCAACACCTCTCTATGTGCTAAACGTATTGCCTGAAACAAACACCTTGATACTTGGCGAAGATTCAGAGTTACTTGTTGATTCGCTTACAGCACACTCGACAGTTTTTTCGAAGTATTCTGATATAAACGTCCCACGCGAGTTCCGTGTGAAAAAAGGATACAAAGATGCAGGATCCCTTGCCGAGTGTTGGACTACGAGCGATGGAATCCTGCATGTAAAATTTCATGAACCACAGCGTGCTGTATCGCGTGGCCAGAGCGTTGTTCTTTATGAAGACAACGATGTAGTTGGCGGCGGAATTATTGCTTGATTGCAATCGCCGTATAAACGGCACCATCCACACATAACCGAACCAAATATGTAGCCGCCGATAACTGCGACGTAGGTATTCTAGCCAACCTAACACCGCCCTCAATTGTCATGCTGTACACAACCTCGCCACGCAAGTTTATCACTTCAATACGGCCGCCAGATACTCTTGGCAGATTAACAGTTAACTCTGCATCGAATGGATTTGGCGAAGCAAGCATTTGATATCCTGCATTCAAATCTTCATCTACTCCAACATTAATATCGGTGATAGCAACAGGGTCAGAGAACGTAAAGCAGCCGTCGTCATTACCTATGCGGACAACATATTCGCCGTTCTGCAAAACCTTGTATTCCCTATCTGTTGCACCCGGAATTTCAACCAAGGCTCCATTTTTCTTGAACCACTGAAAAATCGTAATTCCGCCAAGCGCACTCGAACGTAACGTATCTGATTTTACGGTGATGTTTGGCTTAACCGGAATTCGCAAAACGCTAACAGTAACAGAATTACTTGAGGCATGACATCCGTTGTTGTCTTGAACGCTCACAGTATATTCACCGCTCTGCGAAACATCCTTCAATACAATGCTACGGGTGCTTGCGCCATTATTCCACGAATAGGTGTCAAAACCATCCTGTGCTTCGATAGTAATTGAGTCTCCATAGCAAACTTTCGATTGTCCAATAACGCTCACCGTTGGTTTAGTTGCCTGGCATTGTACAGCATCAATCTCCCAAATTCCGCGGCCGTACGTAGCTACCCGTAAAACGTTGGTGGTAGAAATGAAGTTCATATCCGAAACCACCGTCGATGGCATTCCTTTTCCGTACGGGGCCCACGTTGTTGAAGCATCATCCTTGAAAAACACTCCAACATCAGTGCCAACAAAAAGCCTGTTTAACACGCCTGGCTGAAACGCTACGGTATTACAAGGAACATTAGGCAATCCAAAACCTGTGATGTTAGTAATTACACCTTTGTTTATTTCAATAATTTTTTGCGATGGCGAAAACGCACCAAACGTAACCCAAACTCTTTCAGGATTTGAAGGATGCACCTCGATATCCATAACAAAGCCCCCTATGCCATTTTGCATAGTAAAGGTTGAGCCACCATTTGTAGAAACATACATTGCACCGTTGTAGCCCACGTAAATGTAGTTGGGATTGGAGGGGGCTACTGCAATACAGCGCATTGTTGTGGCCGGTAGAGTGCCCAACTTTACCCAACTGCTGCCGGCATTTGTACTCTTGTACAAACCTGTGTATCCAATGTACACTGTGCTGGTATTTTTCGGATCGCATGCGATTGGTGCCACCCATGCCGCGCGGTCACCACGTTGCCCCTCGTTCGACATTTGTGAAAATGAACTTCCTTGGTTCAAAGAACGATAAAATCTGCCGTTATACTGACTTGCATATACAACCTGTGGGTTGATTTTGTCAATTGCGCAGGCCATGCCATCACCATCCAAAACGTGGCTATAGTTAGAACCATTACGCGTTAGTGCGGTGCCGTTATCCTGTGCGCCGGCCATGGTAAGACTAGTGTTAACATTCGAAGAAGCAAGTCCATAATACTGTTGGATTTTTAGTCCCTCGCTTACGTCACGCCAGCTTACGCCATTGTCTGTCGATCTGGCAATTCCACCGTCACTGCATGCAAATAATTTATTCTGTGACTTCTGATATTTCAACCAATGAATATCGGCATGTACCCAGGGTGCTCCACCAGCACCGGTCCAGTGCGCACTTAACACCCAGTTAGTACCCTCGTTGCTGCTCCGCCAAATATTAATACCACCAATAAAAATCTGACTACTGTTTGTTGGTGAAATTTCGAAAGCAAGATCATACCATCCTTGCCCTCCGGTGTTTGAGCCATTTATTGGGGATGACCAACCAAGCAAGTTTGTTGTACCAGACACGTTTGTTGTTATGCCCATCTTCAAAAAACTGCTGCCGTTATTTAACGACTTATACACTCCATCTAAACTGCCATCTGATGAACTTGCAGCAGCAAACATCACAAGGTTTGGTTTTGCTGGCGAAACCGCAATCTTAATTCTGCTGACGTTTGACAGCGTCATTACTGGTTCCCACGTTTCACCCGCATCTTCGCTTTTGTAAAACCGTGCACTTCCAGAAATCGAAAACGTTGAGGAGTACATAATCGACTTATTGCTCGGATTTTGTATGATATCGCGGAACTGTAATGCCGTTGATTTCACCTGCCACGTAGCTCCACCATCGGTGCTCTTCATTATGCCAATGTACGTTGCTGCAATTACAACGTCAGGATTGGAAGGATCAACCCAAAGTGCTGAAATCAGATTGTTTGATTCAGGAGCAATGGTTAATCCAGTTGATTTCCAGGTAAGCCCCCTATCAGTAGACTTTAACACACCGTAGGAAAAGCTTGGAAATCCACTTACTTCACTTGGCACGGTGGCATCTACATCGCCGGTGGCAACGTACACAATATTCTCATTTGATGGCGCCACAGTAAGGTCGGAAACACTAAAAATTGGGTAGCCGGGAATGTTCACGGCCGTCCAGTTGACTCCGCCATTCGATGACTTCCAAATTCCACCTTGAGCCGAACCAAGGAGTACCAAGTTCGGATCGGTTGCAAACGTTTCCACCACACTCACACGTCCAATGCCATTCCAACCCGGGAGTTCGTTTGGCATGTTTGGGGCTGTAGGACCCAATTCTTTCCACGTAGGAGTTGCCTGAACGTCGGCATCTTTCTTGCGGTTTTCTACGCGCTGAATTTCCTGCAAATAGAGTTGTGTAGTAGGAAACGATCCATCTTCCATAAGACGTGACTCCCAGAACCACTCCCAGCGGCGGTACTGCTTGCTAAGTTTACGAGTGCCATCCTTTTGCAGCGGCTCTAAGCGGGCTTGCATTTCAGCTTTTACGCGTTCAAATTGTGCGCTCTTGCTTTGAGTAATACTGTTTTGTGCAGAGGCACTTACAAGACATACCGAAATGAGTGCTACCACTATAAATGGCATAAAAATACGTTGTCGCTGTAGCGACGCAAATGAAATGCGAGGTCTCAAATTTTCTATGTCCCGATAATGTATACAGTAGATGCTAATAATGAGCTTGACACAATGAAGCTCACTTTGTTTCCCAAATTAAGGCATTATGCGTTTGTACGCGTCAATCATAAGTGCAACCGCTCTATGCCAAGTATAGCGTTCTGCTGCAAAATCGCGAGCTTCTGCCGAGGCTTGACGCCATGTAACTATGTTGGTTAGTAGTGATATTACAAGTTCGGCCTGCGCTTCAACCGCGTCGGCAACGAAGAGTCCATGATGTTCTGTTGCATCAATACCTTCGGCACCTATCGAGGTAGCCACAACGGGAAGACCCGCAGCCATGGCTTCGATAATTTTCAATCGCATTCCCGATCCCACAAATAACGGTGATACGCTTACGGAGCATTCTGAATAAAATGCTGCAAGGTCGGGCACAAAATCGCGCACCACTATTTTTTCACCTTGGTATTCCCATACCCATTGCGGAACATCTTTTCCACATACATGGAATTCAGCATTTGGAACCCGAGCCAACACAATCGGCCAGACATTCTTGATGAACCACATCAATGCTTCGGCATTGTGAATCCAACTAAACGACGAAGCCATTACCACGCGTTGGTTTTCAAACTGCGGCTTAGAGTTCCAATCTGCAACATCCACTCCCGCAGGAGCAATCACGAAGGGTGCTGCATTGAATGGTAGCAGGGTAGCATCGGCATAGGTAATGGGAAACAGGATGTCAGCTTTCGACATTAAATCATGCTCCTCCCTCATCAACTTACTGGCTTCACGGGCCAGATACCAACGTTTCGGATTCAGCAACGACAGACGCTCGGCGTAACGCTGCCATATCACATGTTCGATGTTGTGTAAACGCAGCCCCCATGGAACGTTATATTTTTCCGACGCCCATTTTGCTAGTCCGGCCATGCTAGTGTGATCTGCATGAATAACATCAAACTTGGTAACGCTAAAAGCATTTGCAATGGCCTGCTCAAATGCACCATGTTCTTGTTTAGAAATGTATAGTGGTCGTCGAGAAAAAACCGATTTAATAATCTGCCACGGTGTATTTCGAGTGCTGTGATCAACAATTACCCACGTAGCATACGTACTTGCTTCCAAAATAGCGTCTGGAGAAGCCCCTTGCCAATTACAAATAACCGTTACGTTGTTACCACTTGTTGAAAAATGTTTGGTGATGTTAGCCAAACCAACCTTACCGCCATCAGTAGGTGGGAATGGGAATTGTGGCATGAGCTGCAGGATTTTCACACGTACTGCCTGCGTTGCTTGATTCGCTGAAGGAAATACGAAAGGTGCACACGTATTGTGCTGCGAGTGCTGGTTGCGCGGCGCAAATCCGAGTACTTCACTTTTATGCGTTCGTACTTCCAGGTGTAAGCAGCAGTTTTTAATGAGCTCCAAAATCCAGAAGCTATTTCACTAAATGCAACGCGGTGCGACAAACCACTAACTAGCATGAAGGCACTAACTACCGCCGTTCTACCTATGGCAAAAATCACTGGATAATATTTCCACTGGATCCTAATGCTTTGCGAAAGTTGAAGTTTCCAACGTTTTGATTGATTACCCTTGCCGAAAAATGCATTTTCGTGTACTATCTTAATCCACGGGGTGTACCGCATTTCCCATCGCGGAACGTTTGGCAGTAATAAAAGGCGGATACTTAGGTCGAGCTCCTCAAAATAGAACTGGTCCCAAAAACCTCCGCACTGTATAAATTGTTCTCGCCTAATCATTGCCGCAGCGCCGCAGAACTCCTTTAACGGTAGACCCTCCGGAAGATCCACAGGATACTCTTTTCGAAACGGGTAGTAATTCACCGTTTTATAACCAATAATTCGCTCGAGTATTTCCCCACTCAACGCAACCACCGTAGGATTCTCTTGCATGAACTTCACCGCCATCTCTAACGTATCGGGCTTCTCGGGATACGCATCATCATCCGTGCGCCACAAATACTCGCCTGTTGCCAAGTCGGCCAACGTATTTAGCGCTAAGGGGCCAATCCCCTTTTTGAATTCCGCAATCTTTACATCGGGGTAATTCAGTCGGAGCATTTCTACTGTGTTATCTGTGCTGCCGTTAATGGCAACGAGTATTTCTATGTTGGGGTAGGTTTGGCCGGCGTAATACGACAGACACTTCTGCAGCACGTCCGCGCGATTATACGTGGCCATAATCACGCTCACTCTGGGTAGAGTATTTGTAGTTGGTTGGTGCATTGACGCCAAAATTACATTTTCTGTGACTCTCCCACTCAACACGTGGCTAGTTTTCCCGATATTTGATACTTCGCGGAATAAGTCATTAATACTGAAAAACATATGTACGGAACGATTCAACAGACACTTCAAACTGAATTACAAGCAATTAAAGACGCCGGATTGTACAAGCGCGAACGTGTAATTACCTCGGCGCAAGGTGCACGTATTTCAGTGCAGGGGGCTCAGCAGGAAGTACTCAATTTTTGTGCGAATAATTATTTGGGACTCTCCTCGCACCCTAAGGTTATTGATGCTGCTAAGAAGTACATGGACACTCATGGCTTTGGAATGTCGAGCGTTCGTTTTATTTGTGGAACCCAAGACATCCACCTTGAACTTGAAAAAAAGATTGCAAAATTTTGTCAAACCGACGATACAATTCTGTACGCGGCCTGCTTCGATGCCAACGGCGGTGTGTTTGAACCGCTCCTTACCGATGCCGATGCAATTATTAGCGACTCACTAAACCACGCCTCAATTATCGATGGCGTCCGTTTGTGCAAGGCAATGCGTTTCCGCTACGAATCATGCAACATGGCCGATCTTAAAGCGCAACTGGTTCAGGCCCGTGCAGATGGCGCCAAGAATATTTTGATCGTGACCGATGCGGTGTTCTCGATGGACGGAACCATAGCGCCCCTTGACAAAATTTGCGATCTGGCCGATGAATTCGAAGCGTTAGTAATGGTGGACGAATGCCACTCCATGGGCTTCATGGGCAAAAACGGACGCGGCGTTGTGGAACACTGCGGAGTTACGGGCAGGGTGGACATTATTACCGGAACGTTGGGCAAGGCTATGGGTGGCGGTATTGGTGGCTTTACCACCGGACGCCAAGAAATCATCGACATGCTGCGTCAGCGGTCCCGTCCATACCTGTTTTCCAACTCCCTCCCTCCCGCAATTGTGGGCGCCGGTATTGCCGTAATGGATTTGCTAAGCTCCACCACCGAACTCCGTGATACGCTCGAGCAGAACACTGAATATTTCCGTAAGGGGCTTACCAGTCTTGGATTCGATATTGTGCCCGGTACGCATCCCATTACTCCCATCATGTTATACGAGGCTCCCCTAGCGCAACAAATGGCCGAAAAATTATTAGCCGAAGGCATCTATGTAGTTGGCTTTTTCTTTCCCGTTGTTCCAAAAGGCAAGGCTCGTATTCGAGTTCAAGTTTCAGCTGCGCACACCCGTGAACATTTAGATACAGCAATTGCGGCCTTTGGTAAGGTTGGAAAAGAATTAGGAGTTATTTCATGACAATAGGTATTTGTGGCGCGGGCACCATGGGTAGGGGCATTGCCGTTGCTGCGTTGTTAGCTGGTAACACCGTGGTGTTGTTTGATATTTCTGCCGATGCTTGTAGCGCAGCAGAAAAATACATTGCTGCACAACTTGAAAAAGCAGTCGAAAAGAAAAAACTTTCTGCCGAAGAGCTCGAAAAAGCAAAGACAAGAATTTCGTCCGGAACATCATTTGGCATACTTGCGCCTTGCCATTTAGTAATCGAGGCAATCGCCGAAATTGCAGAAATCAAACATCGGTTGTTCGCCGAAATTGAAAAAGTTGTCGCAACCGATGCGATAATTGCAACCAACACATCTTCAATTTCTATTGCAAGTCTGGCAAGCCCCTTACAACACCCTGAGCGTTTTTGTGGACTCCACTTTTTTAACCCTGCACACATCATGAAGCTTGTGGAAGTTGTGAAGGGTCCGAAGTCAGCTGCGCAGGTAATTACTTTTTGCGTAGACTTTGCAAAACACCTGGGCAAGACCCCGGTTGTCGCAAAAGATGTCCCGGGCTTCATAGTAAACCGCGTTGCCCGAAATTTTTACAACGAACCCCAGCGGATAGTTATGGAGGGGGCTGCGCAGATCCCGCAAGTAGATAGGCTTATCCGAGCGCTTGGATTTAAGATGGGGCCGTTTGAGCTGATGGATTTGATAGGTGTGGATGTGAATTTGGACGTCACCAAATCACAGTGGGAACAGTTTTTTTACGAACCTCGTTTTGCGCCTTCAATGTTGCAACAGTCGTATGTTGATGCAGGCTTACACGGCAAGAAAACCGGTGGCGGTTTTACGGGTAATGAGTAAAACGGCAATGTGTAAACTAGCGTTGAATAAACTAGTGTTGAGTAGCAATCAGTAGTGTTAATTGCGTTTATAGCGTCGCGTTTTTCACGGTCGTTGCGGAGCAGTGGCTTTGCAAGATTTACGTCGTACGTGGGCACGGGAAGTGTAGCACTCGGATGCACTGCACTTATTCTTTCGTTTGCCATTCTGCATGGCTACGAGGAACAAATCGAAACCACTGCGGCTGCGTTTACCTCGCATATTGAAGTACATCCCATACCGGGTGCTCCAAAACGAATCGATGCATCATCGTGGAATGTGGGCGGTATAAAGAGTATCGACACCATGGTGATTCGCGAGGCGTTAGCACGCACAAAGCGTGGTGTTGAGGGAGCGGTGATTAATGGTGTGAACGCCGTACCCGCTTCGGTGAAGGCCAGCGTGGCATCGGTGCAGGGTGATGGGTGCGCCGTTGGACATGAACTTGCCCGACTCTTGGCGCTCAAGGTTGGCGATACGGTTGTAATATTCGCATCGGAACAGTCCTACGCTACTTCGCAGTCAAATCCGCTTCCGCTAATATTTACGTTGGTTGTGCGCGATATTTTTCAAAGCGGAATGATGACGGTGGATGCTACGAACATTATTTGCAATATCAACACACTTCGCGACAAGTTGCGAATTGATCGCGCAGACTTTTCGATGATTCGAATAATGATGGATTACGTAGAAATGGTGCCCCGCGCCGTTCAACAAATCAATGATAAAGTCCGCCCATTCGGGTACACCATAACATATCAAGAACGATATGCAGCTATTTGGCAATGGATCGATTTACAACGCAAGCCCATTCCAATTGTACTGGGCCTGATTACCTTGGTTGCGGTGTTCACTGTAATGTCGGCGGTACTAATCACCGTTGTCGAAAAAATCCGCTCCATTGCCATTCTTCGCGTGCTTGGAATGTCGGCATTTCGCATTGTTATGGTAATCATGGTAAGGGGCTTACGCATTGGTGTAATAGGTGGCGTAATAGGTTCGGCACTTAGCTACGCATTTTGTTTTGTGCAGCACAATTACAAAATCATCAAACTCGATGGTGCTGTGTATTATGTAGATGCCCTACCCGTATCGTTAGACCTCTGGCCGTTCATCGTGGTGCCACTTTTCAGTATTATGCTTTGTCTTGTGGCGTCGACTGCTCCGATGGTAATTGCGCTTCGGGTTCAGCCCTCACAGGCGTTGCGGTTTGCGTAAACAAAAAGTTGTCTACGCTGAATTTCCCCGGACCCGTTAGAAAAACGAAAACACCAAGTGCCATAAATATGAGTGCTTTTTCTTGTTTTGCAAATGGGTCGGCACCGTGAAAAACAAAAACAATAATCGCAAACATTCCCACAACCATCAGAGCCGTTGGACGTGTGAAGAGTCCAACAATTAACAGCACTCCCCCGGCAAACTCAACGTACGAAGCCATAAACGCCTGTAACTCCGGAGCCGGCCAGCCCCTTTCAGCTAATGAGCTAGCCATATTTCCTAATCCACCAAACACCTTCGAAGTACCATGATACACCAACAATGCACCGGTAAGTATTCGCAACATTGCCTGCCCTGCGTTAGGAAGTATTGGAAGCGTAAAAAACTTTAGCATTAGGTTATTCATGATTTTCTAAACGTAATTCTTGTAGCACTAGGCGTGCACGGTCTCTAAAATATCTGGCAATGCGTTGTAATATTCGCTAGCCAACTCCTGTACTTCAATGTTGCATAGCTCTGTAATTATGAATGTGTTACCGGATGTTTTTCCAAGCAACGTAAACGGAACACCGTGATCGGCGCAGATCTGTTTTACGGAATCAATGTTCTTATTCGACAACTCAAGAACTATTCTACTTTGTGCTTCACCAAAAAGTTCGCCAACATTATGTGCAAATGGAATATCAATTTCGCATCCAACGGTACTTCCAAAACACATTTCGGCTAAGGCAACTATTAAGCCCCCTTCGGCACAATCATGCGCTGCACTTACGTAGCCACCACGAATTGCCAATAGTGCTGCTTTCTGCAACGCAACTTCGTTCTCGATAATTATTTCTGGTGCGTCGCCGGTTATTCTACCTTTAACAGTTTTCATGTACTCGCTGCCACCAAGTTCAACTTGTTGCCAGCCAATCAATGCAACGGAATTACCTTCGGCAGTGAAGGTGTTGCCGGTAACGTAGCTCATATCATCTATCACCCCCAACATACCAATGGTTGGCGTCGGAAAAATTGCATGCGATTGCGATTCATTATGAAAACTTACGTTGCCTCCCGTTACTGGTGTATCTAACGCTCGGCACATATCGCCCATTCCACGAATTACTTCGGCAAACTGCCAATACACTTCGGGATCGTACGGATTTCCAAAATTCAAGCAATTGGTAATGGCCACTGGATGCGCACCAACGCATACGCAATTGCGTGCAGCTTCGGCTACAGCTAGCATTCCACCGCGGTATGGGTTGAGGTAGGCGTACCTGCTGTTACAATCTGTAGTTACGGCTACAGCCTTGCCTGGGAGTTCCTTTAAGCGGACAACGGCGGCGTCGCCCTGCCAGCGCGCTATGGTGTTGGCGCCAACCTGCGAATCGTATTGCTCATATATCCAGCGCTTACTTGCAATGGTTGGGGCGCTGAGAAGTTTGCGCAGAACTTTTTCGAACTCATCTTGATTTAGCGTCGCACCTTTGTCTATGGGTTTACGCGTCAACTTCAAATAGTCAGGCTCTGTTTGCTCGCGCACATACACGGGAGCATCGCCACCAAGCACCAAACTTTTTGCAGGAATACTCGATACTAACTTTTCGTTTCGGTAAACTTCAACGTGCAAAGTGTCGGTCACCGTTCCAATTTCAACAAACGGAACATCCCATTTATCACAAATAGTTTTCGCAATACTTTCTTTACCTTTTTCAATTACCACCAACATGCGTTCCTGACTTTCGGAAAGCATTATTTCGTATGCCGACATGTCGGCTTCGCGCAATGGAACCACATCTAGGTTGAGCTTCATTCCCACATTGCCCTTAGCACTCATCTCGGATGAAGAACAACAAATGCCCGCCGCACCCATGTCTTGCATCCCCACAACAACCTTTGCGGCAATCAATTCTAACGAGGCTTCGAGTAAAAGTTTTTCTGCAAATGGATCGCCCACCTGAACCGTTGGACGCATATTCTCCGTCATACTGTCAAACTCGCGCGACGCTAATAACGAGGCGCCATGAATGCCGTCTCTGCCCGTGCTTGAACCCATGATGAACACCGGATTGCCCACCCCTTCGGCCGTTGCCGATGCCATAGCATCAGTGCGAAGAACTCCAACCGCCATTGCATTTACCAACGGATTATCCGTGTAGCACCGATCAAAATATACTTCACCGGCAACAGTTGGAACCCCAAAACAATTTCCGTAGTGTCCAATTCCACTTACTACTCCGCGTACTAAATATTTCGTTCGCTCGGTATCGGGCTCACCAAAACGCAGCGAATTCAGAGCCGCAATTGGACGCGCTCCCATGGTAAAAATATCGCGTAGAATTCCACCAACTCCGGTGGCTGCACCTTGAAAAGGTTCAACGGCACTTGGATGATTATGCGATTCAATTTTGAACGCAACCCCATAGCCCCCTCCCATATCAACAACACCAGCATTTTCCTCGCCGGCTTCCACCAGCAAGCGTCCACCAGATCGCGGCAACGTTTTCAACTGCAAAATACTGTTCTTGTACGAGCAGTGCTCGCTCCACATAACGCTGTACACACCAAGCTCGGTGTACGATGGCGTCCGGCCCAGCACTTCAACAATTTTCGCATACTCGGCGGCGGTTAACCCCAGCTCAGTTGCGGTCAGTTCGGTTACTTCGATTTCAGAATACGGTGTCACCACAATGCTTTCTTAATTACTAATCGGAGTTCTTCTTTGTTCTTCTAGCACGGCGCCACCTACGGCCGCTGCGGTCACAATTTTCAACGTCTCGGGCAAATGCGGAAGTGGCCAATTTTCCTGCACGAAAAATGTGCTGTAGTTGCCACTCACAAATGCATCGTGTTCCAAAACAATTCTGCAAAACGGCAGCGTAGTTTTACAACCGGCCAAATGATAATTATCAAGCGCCTGTTTTGTGCGCTCAATACACTCGGCCCGCGTTGGCGCCCACACAACCAGCTTTGCCACCATCGGATCGTAATGTACCGACACTTCATAGCCCACGTACAACGCGCTATCGTTACGCACACCCTCGCCCGTTGGCAATTGCATAAACTTTATCGTTCCTGTATCGGGCAGAAATTCGTTGAACACATCTTCGGCGCACACACGGCACTCAATTGCATGACCCTTTGGTTCGGCAATGTCGGCATGTTGTATTGAAAGGGGCTCACCAGATGCAATGCGGAGCTGTTGTTCTACAAAGTCTACACCCGATATCATTTCCGTAACGGGATGTTCAACTTGCAGACGCGTATTCACTTCCATAAAATAGAATTCGCCCGAAGCATCTAGCAAAAATTCCAGCGTCCCGGCATTCGTATAGTTTGCTGCCTGCACCAATCGCGCGGCTGCCTCGCCCATCGCTTTTCGAATTGCGGGAGTTACCGCCGTGCTTGGCGATTCTTCAATTACTTTTTGATGGCGTCGTTGCACCGAGCACTCGCGTTCCGGGAAATACAAAACATTTCCATGCTCATCAGCAAGCACTTGAATTTCAATATGTCGTGGCTGCACAATGTAGCGTTCAATAAAAACACGTCCGTCGTTAAACGCCGCCAGTGCTTCGCCCGTTGCCGCCATGAACGCCCGTTCAATTTCATCTTCGTGCTCTACGATGCGCATTCCCTTACCACCACCGCCGGCGGCAGCTTTAATTATAACGGGATATCCAATCTCATTCACAACCTTTATAGCATCCTCGAACGATTCTACAGCCCCATCGCTCCCAGGTGAAACCGGAACCTTCGAGGCAATTGCAAGTTCACGGGCCGCTGTTTTATCACCCAGCATTCCAATTGCTTCCGGCGTCGGACCAATAAACGTCATGCCCGCTTCGGCCACTGCTCTGGCAAACTCGGCGTTCTCACTCAAGAACCCATAGCCCGGGTGAATGGCATCTGCACCGGTATCTTTTGCAGCACGTATGATTTTTTCGATAACCAAGTACGAATCGCGCGGTGTGTAGCCGCCTATCGACACTGCCTCATCGGCCTCTTGCACGTGCAACGCACGCACATCAGCATCCGAATACACAGCCACGGTGGCAATACCCATCCGTTTACACGTACCTATAACACGGAGCGCTATTTCGCCCCTGTTTGCGATTAAAACCTTGGAAAACATCTTGCAAAGATATGGAGATGTTAAATTGCGGTTTGTCCTTCTCACTCCTGCAATTCATGATCTGGCAACTGCACAACCTAGCCCGCAAATTTCTACCAAAAAGGACCATCCAATATTTCCGTTCAATATTGGAGGTGCGCCTAAATACTTTTTGGATGAGCAAGGGATTTTCTTCGGCCGGTGAAGACCTAGTTCTGCGATCGTTGTTATGGCGGAGGGATCAGGCAAGGGGCTTACCAGAACTCTCGCGGACAGGATATTTTGTCGACGTCGGAGCGTTTGCCCCCAAGCAATTTTCCAACACGTATATGTTTTACCGTTACGGTTGGCGCGGAATAAACATCGACGCCGCACCAGGAAGCATGAAGTTGTTCAAGCGGGCACGTCCGCACGATGTAAACCTCGAGCACGCCGTCAGCAACGTAGAAACGCATCTCGACTTTTACACATGGGGCACGCCCATGGTTGTCAATACGCTATCTGCCACCCACGCCAAAGAATTTGCCAAACACCTCGGCAAGGAGCCGGAAATTGTTCGTGTTACTTCACGCACGTTGGAATCGATCCTAGACGAACACCTTCCACCCAACCAGAAAATCGATTTCCTGAGCGTCGATGCAGAATCGCACGACATCGAAGTCCTACAATCCAACAACTGGTCGCGGTACCGTCCGCACCTCGTAATCGTCGAAGTTTACTCCACAACCTTCTCCGACATGCAGGCCCATCCTATTGTCAAATTCATGCAGACACAAGACTATCAGATTGCTGCGTGGGTTTTTCCGAACGTGATCTTTCAAGAGAATTAGAAATTGCGAATTGCGATTCTCGCATTCTCACTGTCATCCTGAGCGTAGCGAAGGGCACATTTCCACATTTACTTTCCTTAGTTCTGCACGGTAAATGGCGTGTGTCTGAACTCGGTGTTACCCCACTTTGTTCTTACAAAGTAAGTGCCGGGTAGAAACCGTGACACCTGAATTTGTATTCCTGATGTGTAGGCTCCTGTCCATGAATACAACGTCTCACCCATTATGCTCACTATTTCTACGTTCGGGCATGGCAAGATTTAGCACTCCTGTGTGGCGGTTGGCTAGAGTGAGGAGGGTTTGGTTAGCAACGTATTTCTTTGAGAAGTGACTAGGTGTAAATTTATCGGTACTATCAGCCGGAAGAACAAGCAAGGCATCAAATTCGGTCCATGCGCTACCCGGTCCAGTACTAGCCGGCAACAAGGCGTTCAGGATGCCACGCGTGATCACAATGGATTTATATCTACCGGAATCATTACGGACGTCAACGTAGCGTTTCCATACATGCTCGCGTGTAGAATCAACAAAGGTTGGAATAACTTGCGTTGTGCGAAGTTCAGTTTCTAGCCTGTTGAAAATGTTCGTCGGATGAAAGAGAACAGTATCTAGCTGTGGGGTCATCTTGGGCAATGAATCTATTCCAATGCGCGCTATATCACCGCTGCCCGTGGGTTGCTCCGGAATGTAGCTGAACCCGAGTTCGTATGGATGTGATAGTGTATTTTCAACATCAACATACTCTATCGAATCTGGGCATACCTTGAACGGTTCAGTCCAAATTTCAGACAGTTTTTTCCTTTGCCGCTGCCTCCGAACGAATATTCTCATTACAGTGTCAGTACTATTGCCAATTGATTGAGATCCTGGTCTACGAAGCGTGGCGCCTACCCACAAAAATTCACCAGTTTCACATGGATCTATGTACTTTCGTTCGATCGTTTCTGTATCAGAGACAAATATTTTTTGGATGTATTCTTGGTTGATGTTACCAGATCTAAACATCACCCTAGTGTTGGTATTTCCATACAGTGTATCGGCTGCTGCTGTATCTCGGAGTTCAATATATTTTCCGCCAGCCCCCACAGTGCCGATGGGTGCATGTGAAAACCCGTGTAAGGCTCCCGTGTTTAAGCCTGTTTCCTTGTCAACTTCAAGGGTTGCGGGGTGAACATACAATTCCGGGTCGATCCGCGTTCCTATTCCATGCCCATGATTAAAAGGGATACTCCATGTTGCATCGGTTACTATTAGTCTGGTTTCGCTAGGTAAGTCATCCATGTCGCCGATTACTCCCCAAGGAAGGAAAACACTATCGGTGACATTTGATCCAAGC
>JABMNI010000018.1 GCA_013204605.1 Ignavibacteria bacterium | reverse complement strand
GAACATAGTAATACGAGCTCTTGCTCAGGCCAACGGTTTTCGAAAACCCTTCATTTTCTCCAATGCATCACCTGAATTTATCGTGTATTAGACTTCACAGCGTTATCAGATTTTTGCGGACCGTGATCAGTCGGTCGCGCTCCAGTTTTAACAGCAAATTTTGAAACCACTCTTTGTCCGTTTTTGTAGGGGGCTTTGTGGTTATTGCCTTTTTGTAGAGCGCCGTGGTGGTTATTCCGGTGGGATTTGAGTAACGTAGCACTTCTACAACCTTGCCGCGCCACAGCCTGTTTGGAGTGCCGTTAAAGGAGGGCTCGGGACGTTTGGTGGTTTGCGTGTTCGGCAACTTAGTGCGCATGTTGAGGGCCGACGGACATTTCTTTATCAACGGACAACTTGCGCAACGCGGATTGCGGGCTGTACATACGCTGGCTCCGAGGTCCATTATTGCGTGGTGCCAAATAGCGCCATTGAGCTGCGGAATAATGGTAACTCCAATTTCGTGCAGCGTGGAATCTGATAGCTTGCCTTGAGTTTCGGTTTGCGGAGATGCAATTCTGGAGTATACGCGGCGCACATTCACATCCAACACCACGTTGGGCAGATTGTAAATGAAGCTCACAAGCGAGTTCGATGCGTAGGGCCCGATGCCCGGAAGTTCCTTTAGCGCCGCCGACTCACTGGGCACCACGCCGCCATATTTTTCTTGAATGATCTGTGCGGTCTCATGCAAACGCAACGCGCGTGAGTTGTAGCCCATTCCCTGCCAGGCGCGGATAACGGAATCAGACTTTGCGTGTGCTAACTTTTGCATGGTTGGAAACAACTTCAAAAAGATCGGCAGCTTTTCCGCTACACGGGCAGCTTGAGTTTGTTGCAGCATGAATTCCGAAACCAAAATCACGTACTGATCGGGCTGACTGGTGCGCCATGGCCACGATTTCCCTTCGGCTGCGTACCACTTCAACACCTTATTCCTAAACCAAATTGAATTTTTGAAATCGAGTGGCATCTGACCTTCGTAGTTTTGTTACATACCACATGAGCAACATTGCTTTCGATACATGGATTGAGCAGCACATGTTCAACGATAAACTGTCCAAGCGTCAACGGCTTGCGGCAGCAATGTTTTGTGCCAAATTAGAGACTGACGCCCACCCAAAGTTAGCTTTAGCGTCGGCCAATTTATTAGATTCTAATTCAATAGAACTAGTACAACTTACAAACGCCATTCAGCTTGCACGCACCGCTGCACATCGAGCCATCAAGAATGCGTACGCGCCATACTCCAACTTTCATGTTGGTGCATCCATTATTACGCAGTCTCTGAACGTGTTCGGCGGATGCAATGTAGAGAACGCCAGTTACGGACTTACCATCTGCGCCGAACGCAACGCTGTAGGCGCTGCCGTAGCAGCGGCCGATACCGACGTACTTTTTGTTTTGGTGCACACAAATACTCCAGCGCCCGTTTGGCCTTGCGGCGCTTGCCGTCAGGTGCTTATGGAATTCGGTTCACAGGCTATTTGCATTGGCATAGATGCCCAAGGCACCGAAGCATGGCTTCCACTTGAGTTACTCCTGCCGAACAGTTTCAACTCGGAAAGTCTTACACAGTAGCATGACTACCAGCACTCCATTAAAAGTAGCGAACTCGCAAATTATTCTCACAGTGCTTGTTTGCGCATTGGGGTATTTCGTTGATATTTACGATTTGATTTTGTTTGCAATTGTTCGCACAGACTCTTTACGCGCCATCGGCGTAACGCCCGATTTGATGCAGTCATCAAGTGAATTAATCCTCAACTCGCAAATGGTTGGTATGCTGTTAGGGGGCTTGCTGTTTGGTGTGTTAGCAGATAAGCGTGGCCGCTTATCTGTATTGCTGGGAAGTATTCTGTTGTACTCACTGATGAACATTGCTAATGCTTTTGTATCCAGTGTGCCAATGTATGCCGTACTAAGATTTTTCTCCGGCATCGGGCTTGCCGGTGAGCTGGGAATTGCAATTACGTTGGTGAGTGAAGTCATGCCAGCTAAGTCTCGCGGTTACGGAACAACCATAGTAGCATCCATGGGAATACTTGGTGCAGTTGCAGCATATTTCGTTCACGAGTTATTCAATTGGCAGGCCGCTTTTGTAATTGGTGGGGTGTTGGGTCTGGCACTGTTGGCGTTGCGCGTACGTGTGAGTGAGTCCTCGATGTTCTTGAACGTTAAGCAGACCAACGAAAAACGTGGGGATATTTCCATGCTATTCAAAAAGAAACGGATTAGTGTATACATAGCCTGTGCCGCTATTGGAATTCCAATATGGTACGTGATTGGTCTGCTGGTAACCTTCGCGCCGGAGTTTGCGCGGGAGTCGGGATCGGTAGATAACGTAGTGGCCGGACAGTGTGTTATGTGGGCATACGTAGGGCTTGCCGGAGGCGATCTTCTAAGCGGTTTGTTGAGTCAGTTTTTGAAGAGCAGAAAATTGTCGGTCCTGTTCTTCATTCTTTTTACTACCGTCATGTCTTTTTGGTATCTAACCAGCCCCGCAAAATCTGCAGCTACTACATACCTTCAATGTGGCCTGCTTGGCTTTGGTGCTGGCTACTGGGCGGTATTTATTACCACTGCGGCCGAGCAATTTGGTACAAATTTGCGCGCCACTGTGGCAACAACAATTCCCAATATTGTGCGCGGCGGTCTGGTGCCAATATTGCTAGCGTTTAGTGCATTGCGCACTAGTTTCTTTGCACAATCTGAAACGCCATTTCATAGCAGCGCAATTGTAATTGCAATTGTAGTGTTGCTTTTTGCCGGAACTGGTTTGTATTTTCTCCGCGAAACCTATGGCAAGCCCCTTAACTATGTTGAACACTAACTAATTTTTCTGGAGGTTGTTGTGAAAAGAGTATTACTAATTATTTTGCTAACCATAGCTGTCGGCGCACCAGCTGTGGCGCAAACGCTATTTGTGGGACCCGGCATTTTATTCAAGGGAGGGTTGAACGCGGGCGATATCCCTGAAGGTTCTAAAACAACAGCGAACATAAATTTTGTTCCCGACATCAACGGAACACTCAAGTACATCTTTGCAAAAGAGTCAGGTGTAGGACTACTATTCGACTTGGGGTATAACACAGCATCCTACAGAATGCGTCCGGAGAACGAACAGATTGCTAATGACAACAATACCTATATCTACAAGGTAGGCTTTGTGATGTTTGCTCCCTCGCTGTACCTAAGCGGATTCACCCTGGGCGCCGGAGTTGGTCTACCTGTCTCAAGCACTGTTTCGAATGTATCCGGAACCAGCAGCTCAACTGCCTCCGACCTATCCAACCATGCCTCACCCTACGTTGAAATCAGAATAGGTGGAATGATTCAGGCTTTGAAGACTGAGTCAGGCGAACTGAATATTGTGGTGCAAGGGGGCTATGGGGTTACTGGTCTGTACCAGTCAAGTACAGGCAACGTGCCTTACAACCCACGTCCAGTAACTTTTGGAATAGGTGTTAACTATCTCTTTTCTGTGATAGGTCGTCCATAGTTTATAGATAGGTCGAGCGTTTTTTTTTGATAAGGAATCATGACACACTCAGAACGAATTATCATTCTCGACTTTGGAAGTCAGTACACGCAAATCATTGCGCGCAAGGTGCGCGAGGCCGGCGTGTATGCCGAAATTCATCCGTACTCGATTTCCAAGGCGGAGCTCCAAAGTTTGCATCCGAAGGGCGTGATTTTGAGCGGTGGACCAAACTCAGTGTACGCTGAAAATGCGCCGCTTCCATCGTTCGACGTGTTTAGTTTGGGCGTTCCTATTCTAGGTATTTGCTACGGTCTGCAACTTATTGCGTACCAACTAGGCGGAGCAGTAGATAAGGCCGCACGCAGAGAATTTGGTAGGGCCTCGCTGGTGATAGATGATACGGATGATATATTCAAAGACATGGGTCCAACCACTCAGGTGTGGATGAGCCATGGCGATCACCTAACGGCAATACCACCGGATTTTGTTCGCATTGCACACACGGAGAATGCGGAAATCTGTGCCATTAAAAGTGTAGACAAACAAATTTGGGGCGTTCAATTCCATCCGGAGGTTCACCACACGGCACAAGGAAAAACACTGCTTCGAAATTTTGCCATTACGATTTGTGGTTGTTCGGCAACATGGAATGCTACCAGTTTTATAGATGCAACAATTGCAGAAATCCGAAATAAGGTTGGTGATGGTGGAGTGATTTGTGCATTGAGCGGCGGAGTTGATTCAACCGTTGCTGCACTGCTAATTCACAAGGCCGTTGGTAAACAACTGCATTGCATTCATGTTGATAGTGGATTGATGCGAAAGGGCGAAAGTGATAACATAATCGATATGTTTAACCAACACTTTTCTATTTCGGTCGATCTGGTGCACGGTGCCGATAAATTTCTATCGGCCCTACATGGCGTAGAAGATCCTGAAAAGAAACGCAAAATAATTGGCAACGCCTTTATTGAGTTGTTCGAAGTTGAAGCAAAGAAATTTCAAGATGCTAAGTTCCTAGCACAAGGAACGCTGTATCCCGACGTGATAGAATCAGTGAGTACCAAGGGTCCGTCGGCCACCATTAAAACCCACCACAACGTAGGAGGTCTGCCCGAGCACATGAACCTCCAACTCATCGAACCGTTTCGAGAGTTGTTCAAGGATGAGGTGCGGGCCGTTGGACGCGAGCTGGGAATTCCTGATTGGTTTATTGAGCGCCACCCGTTTCCTGGCCCCGGCCTAGCCATAAGAATACCCGGCGCCATTACAAAGGAAAAGGCCGATACGCTGCGCGATGCCGACGAAATTTATTTGGAGGAAATACGAGCTGCAGGTTTGTACAATGAAATCTGGCAAGCTTTTGCCGTACTATTGCCTGTCAAAACCGTTGGTGTAATGGGCGATGAACGCACATACGAGCATGTGTGTGGGTTACGAGCTGTTACAAGTACCGATGGAATGACGGCGGATTGGTATCACATGCCCTACGATGTTTTGGCCAAGATCAGCAACAGAATTATTAACGAAGTACGGGGCATTAACAGGGTGGTGTATGACATCTCTTCGAAGCCCCCTGCAACAATTGAATGGGAATAAAACATGGAACCAACGCAACTACATAATTTATTTAATCACCTTCCGATTATTGGAACCGCAATTGGATTTGTGATTGTTGGGGTTTCGTTTTTTATGAAAAACAAAACCGTCCGCAATGTTGGTCTGCTCACATTTGCTGTAATGGCGTTGGCGGCTTTTCCCGCTAATTATACCGGCGAAGACGCTGAAGAACAAGTGGAAGAGTTTAAAAATGTGGATCATAACGTGATTCATGAGCACGAGGAGTTAACAGAAATTATTTTACCTCTTGCCGGTATAGGAGCCTTTCTGGCACTTACGCTAGTGTTCTTCGAATCACGATTAGGCAAGGCTGCACCCATTGTGCTAGTAGCGTTTTTTGTTGTGGCTGCATTTGAAGTTGTACAAGCCGTGCGTGCCGGACACCAAGGTGGAAAAATTCGACGTCCGGAGTTAACAAATACCATCCCAATTGTCCCCGAAAAACAATGAGAGTATTAGTCCCCATAGCAAACGGCACCGAAGAAATGGAAGCCGTAATAATTGTCGACATGTTGCGCCGAGCAGGTTGCGATGTAGTAGTTGCCGGCGATGGCGACCTTATAACATGCTCGAGACGGGTACGAATAGTTCCCGACGTAACCTTGGATGACATTGCAGACGATGAGTTGTTTGAAGCCATCGTAATTCCGGGCGGCTCGCGCGGCGTTACTAACCTCACTGAAAACCGATCCTTCGAGGAAATTTTACTGCGTCACCGTAAAAAAAATGGATTGGTTGGCGCAATTTGCGCTGCTCCAATGCTTTTGCATGAGCTTGGGTTTTTACGTGCAAAAGATGTAATAACCTCCCATCCGTCGGTGGCTGATGTGCTAAGCCGGTACTCATACACCATTGACAGGGTTGCTGTTTCAGGCAGCATTGTCACGTCCCGCGGCGCAGGCACCGCATTTGAGTTCTCACTTGAACTCATTAAAATCCTGTTCGATGATACCACGGCCTCCAAGGTTGCCACCGATATCGTGCTATACGAGTAGTCAGCGGGTCATCCGTAAGTTTGCACTCTATTGTGAAACGCTACCTTATTACATCTGCCCTTCCCTATGCTAGTGGAATCACTCACTTAGGGAACGTTGTTGGTTCGACCCTTCCGGCCGACATCTATGCACGTTTTTGCCGACTGCACGGCCGTGAGACCCTTAGCATCAGCGGCTCCGACGAGCATGGTGTAGCAATTACCATTGCCGCCGAAAAAGCCGGTGTTACTCCTCAAGAAATCATTGATAAGTACCACACGGCTAACAAACTTGCTCTGGAAAAACTGGGAATCCATTTCGATCTTTATGGAAGAACATCAAGCCCCCTTCACTATTCAACAGCACAAGAATTTTTTACAGTCTGGTTGGAAAAGGGGCTTTTAACAAAACGCGAAGACGATCAGTTTTATGATAGCGACGCCGAGATGTTTTTGCCGGACCGATATGTAGAGGGTACGTGCCCGAACTGCGGGTACGATAAGGCGCGCGGAGATCAGTGCGACAATTGTGGCGCGTATTATAATCAGCTCGATCTGAAAAATCCGAAGTCGTTGATAAGCGGAAAAATGCCGGTTGTGCGCAAAACGCAGCACTGGTATTTCCACTTGGAGAAATTTCAGGAGTGGACAGAGGCGTACATAGAAGGCCACGCGGCGGAGTGGAAGGACAACGTAATTCAGCAAAGCAGATCTTGGTTGAAGCAGGGTCTGGCGGAACGTGCGGCCACCCGAGATATGAAGTGGGGCATTCCTGTACCTGCCGAAGGGGCCGAGGGAAAGGTGCTGTACGTATGGTTCGAGGCGGTGCTGGGGTACATTTCAATTACGAAACAGTGGAGCCTGGATGTGGGGCGCGAAGAGGATTGGAAGAAGTGGTGGCGGGATGCTGATACGAATTACACTGCGTTTCTTGGTAAGGACAACATAGTTTTTCACGCCATTATTTTTCCGATTTTGCTGCGCACCATGGAGCAGGACGGATACATACTTCCAACAAATGTTCCGGCTAACGAATTTTTGAATTTGGAAGGACAGAAATTTAGCAAGAGTAGAGGTTGGGCGATTGATCTGCTGCAGTACCAAGAAATGTTTCCGGAAGAACAGCACGTTGATATTCTTAGGTATGTGTTAACCATGAACATGCCCGAAACAAAGGATTCAGATTTTACATGGCGCGATTATCAGGCGCGCACCAACAATGAGTTAGCTGCAATTCTTGGCAATTATGTTAACCGCGTTATGCAGTTTGCCTACAAAAATTTCGATGGCAAGGTGCCGGCGTACGATAATGCCAAGCCAGTTACCGAACATGAGGAAGCGTTGCAAGCAGCGGTGGCAAATGGTGTGAAGTTGATTGCCGAGCAAATGGATGTGTTCAGGTTTCGCGATGCAGCAACCGAGGCAATGAATGTTGCTAGAGCAGCCAACAAATACTTCAACGATAAAGCTCCGTGGAAGAGCATTAAAGATAACGTTGATGATTGCGCGCGAACGATAAACGTATGTATTCAAACGGCCAACACGTTGGCCACGTTGTTCGCACCGCTATTGCCACACACGGCACAAAAAATTCAAAGCATGGTGGGATCGGCAGTGAACGTTGGTGAACCGAATACTACCTGCCTATATGATGATGCATGGACGGCAGCCGGAAACCACACCATTGCCGCAGGTACACAACTTGGTGAGTCGGTGATTTTGTTTACGAAAATTGAAGACGACACTTTGGCAAAAGGAATGAGCATGTTAGGGTCACCAGAAAAAACCGAAGGTGAAGTTGAAAAGCCCGCGGAAGATTTGATCGACATAGGAGAGTTCGCCAAGGTAAAACTTCGCACCGGAATTGTAATTGCGGCCGAGGCGGTACCAAAGAGTGAAAAATTATTGAAGCTTCAGGTTGATCTAGGCACCGAACAGCGTCAGGTGTTGGCCGGAATTGCCAAGCATTATTCCCCCGAAGACCTCATTGGCAAAACCGTTGTTGTGGTTGCAAACCTTAAGCCAGCAAAGTTGATGGGCATGGAATCGCAGGGGATGATTCTTGCTGCTTCGAATGCTGCCGGAGAGTTAGCACTGGTAAGCCCCCTATCAACAACAATTGGTGGTGGAGCAGAAGTTAGGTAATGGCAACGCGCGGTAACATCCCAATACCGCCGGATGAAAAACCGGTAGTGGAACCCGAACCGATTGTTGAGCAGCGTAGGTTGCTTAACCGTTGGAGTATATTTATTCTGGTTTTTGTTTCGGCATCGGCCACAGTGCTGTACGTGAGCAACGTGATTGTGGTGAACGGGCTGTCGGCCACGAATGATGTTCGGCGAAAGTCGATCGATTCGCTGCAGACGCTGAACCAGTCACTACGATCGGAGACGTATAAGCTTCAATCGGCCGAGCGCATAACGCGAATTGCAACGGAAAAATTGGGAATGACCCCACCGCAAAAAGCACCCACGGTGCTTACGGTCACGCATAAGTAAACGGTGTAGTTCTTGAGTATAAAACAACCAGAATCGTACGATGCTATTAGATGGAAAGCCGGGCTGCTGATCTTTTTGTTCAGCTTTGGTTTTTCGATTGTGATAGGTAGACTTTTTTGGGTGCAGGTGATTGATGGTGCGAAATACCGTGAGCTCGCTAAAAGACAGTACGAGTCGAAAGTTGAGCTGCGGGCCGAGCGCGGAAAAATCTACGACCGTGAAATGCGCGACCTAGCTTCCATGATGAAGACCACCTCCTTCGCGGCCGATCCAACCTTGCTGCAAAATGCGTCGCTCTGCTCTGAACTCCTAGCTATTGCCGTGGGCGATCCGGCCGCAAGCTACCTGAGTAAAATCCGAAATGCCGAAGGACGCTTTGTGTGGCTAGCACGTGGAGTGAACACCGTGATGTATCCGGTGCTCGACACGCTGAAAGACCGCGGCCTAATCCGCGTAAAGGAACCAAAGCGGCACTTTACGTATGGTCCCATTGCCGCGCAAATTATTGGCACCACCGACATCGACAACAACGGCCTAACCGGACTCGAACTGCAATACGATTCCTTGCTTCGTGGGAAAGGGGGCTTTGTGGTTATGCAACGCGACGGACGCGGTAGGCTGCGTCCGGGCGTCGATCCCGAGCGCGAATCACCCACCGACGGCTATGGCTTACAACTCACCATAGATGTTGAAATTCAACGCATTGCCGAGCAGGAGCTCCTGCGTGGGGTGCGCGAAAACGGCGCCGCCTCGGGCTCTGTAGTTGCCGTCGATCCGGCCACAGGCGAAATCCTGGCCATGGCCTCGGTGCCCACGTTCGATCCTAACCGCCTAGAAGCCACCACAAACGATGCAATTCGCATAAGGGCAATAACGGACCAGTATGAACCTGGATCCACCATGAAGGCTATTACGGCGGCGGCGCTTTTAGAAGAACGAAAGCTGGCCCCCACCGATAAGGTAGACGGTTTGAGGGGGGTCTGGAATATTCCCGGCGGTACCATCAAGGACGACCATCCAATGGGCGTTGGCACGTTTGCTCAGGCTATGGAACAGTCAAGCAACGTGGTGTTTGCTACCAGTGCTCGACTGTTGGACGACCGTGTGTACTACAAGTACGTGCGCGATTTTGGTTTTGGAATTCCCACCGGTATCGATCTTCCGGGCGAGATTCGTGGACGGCTAAAGCGTCCGGATGACTTCGATGCCAACACTAAATCATACATGGCTCATGGTTACGAGATGTCAGCCACGGCTATTCAAATGCTCACGGCCTACGCCACTATTGCAAACAAGGGCGTAATGATGCAGCCACATGTGGTGCGGGCCTATGTTTCGCCTTCGGGAAAAATTCAGCGAGAAGTGCCCAACCAAGTAATCCGCCGCGTTATCAGCCCAGAAACAGCGCAATTGCTCACACAAATGTTGGTTGGAGTGGTTGAAAATGGCACCGGCCAAGCGGCCAAGATACCCGGGGTTTCCATAGCCGGGAAGACCGGAACGGCGCAGCAATTGTTAGACGGCTCGTACTCAAAAAAGGCCTACACAGCGTCGTTCGTGGGTTACTTCCCCGCCGAAAATCCCCGCGTAGCCATGATTGTAATGCTGGACCGACCTTCGGTGAGCATATATGGTGGAGCTACGGCGGCGCCGATTTTCCGCCGCATTGTCCAAAAAACAATGACCATGCTCAAACTGGATGCGCAAACCCAGATTCATATTGCCGAATCGTCAAAGTCTGATAGTGTTGCAATGCCCGATTTTAGGGGGCTTGACCGGAACGTAGCAAAAAGCACGGCTCAAAAATTAGGTCTGCGAGTGGAGTTTGATACGTCGGCGTTTGGTTACGTGATAAAGCAATATCCAGAAATCGGTACTCTGCTTGAAAAAGGTGAGATTGTTAAGATCAACATCCAAGCCCATACCTCAACGGTACACCCCAATGTTGTTGGTTTTCCCATGAGGCGGGCTGTTACCGTATTACATGCTTCCGGCTACGAGGTAGTAATTCGAGGTCAGGGGCACGTAGTTAAGCAGGAATGGGCCGAAAAAACCTGCACCATTTATGCTTCCGATTAGCATGTAACTGTCAACTAGGTAAGGGGTTGTTACTATCTCTGATTCACAGGCCACAATTATGCAACGTATCGCTACATTCTTGATAATTCTCCTCACCATTTCCTTTGTTGGAATGGCCGAAGAAGTGCAGCGAACATATATTGAAAACGTAGATTTTTCACCCCTTGCCGTCGGCACAAAGTCGTTCCAACAAGTTGTTTTTCGTGGCATAACCGGCGTGGGCAAGTTCGATGTTAAAAATCCTGCCAGTCTGCCTTTCAAATTCGAGGGTTCAACAAATGATTTGATTGTGGTAAATGGTACCATAACCATCAAGTTGAGTTTCAACCCGTTTACCGAGGGCGACTTTCAATCTGAGATGCTCTTAGCGAGATCTCCAATTACCGTACCCGAAAACGACGAGATAAAAATTCGGATGCGCGGAGCCGCATTTCGGCTGCAGCGAACAGATTTTTTGGATTTCGATAGAACGCTAATTTCCGACACTACCTTCAGAAGAGTAGCCCTTAGGTTAAACTTAAATGAAAATGTGCAGTGGAAACTACTGTTTGCTCCATCTAAACCGTTCGATCTCGTTAACAAAAACGGACCCTTGGTAACCAAAGATACGGCAGCCTTCGTTTTCAGTTTTGCTCCGCATCAACGCAAGGTATTTACCGATTCATGTTATTTGGTTAGGTCCACACTCACCGGCGTGGTGCTCGATACTATTCGGGTGCATCTGAGCGGCGAAGGCTTCGATCTTGGCCAACGTGCAAGTGTCACATTCAAACCAACGCTCACTGCCGATTCTATTGCACGGCCATACGGCTTTGTGCTCCGTCCGAACAGTCCCAACTACACCTACAAAGTTGCTAACCTGCCACGTCCGCCATTTGCAGCAATCTTGGCAGGGGGCTTACCCAAACTCTTCACGGCCGACAGTGCGCTGCTTGTGTTTACGTACGAGCCGATGGATACCGGCGAACACGAAGACTCGTTGGTTATTTCTCGGCATAGTAAAAGCACGAATGAAAAATTAGACGACATTGTAGTTCGACTTCAGGGATTGGCTTATGGTATGCCGGCGGAAGATGCCGTGGTGTTTGACCCCGTGACTATTAATCAGACGCTTCAAAAACAGGTCACCATTTCATTGCCAGTGGCGCCGCAAACAAAGGCATTTTCATATAGCATTGGTCAGGTAGTTACCTCGCCGGTTAAAGGCGTTCTGAAAAGCCCCCTAACCCCATCGAAAGATGCTGACATAGTGGTGAACCTTACGTGCGCACCTACCCAGGTGGAATCTGCGCGGCAGTCGGTGGTGGTGTATAGAAAATTAAGAGACGGTAGAATTATAGACTCTTCGGTGATCGTGGCGAACACCGTGGTTAAGGCGCGTCCGGTGCGTTTGAAAACTCGGTTCTCTGCAGATACAACCAGGATGCGAATTGCAGATACGGCGGTTGTGGATGTACATGTGGTAACCGATGATCCGATTGATGAACGCCTGGAAATCACTAACGTTGAGTGCCGAGTAACATATAACCCAACCATAGTTGTTCCGCTGCTTGCAGCTGGCCAACGCACAGAAATTCGTGGCGATAGTATGGTGGTTGTAATTGGCGGTGAAAACCAGAACGCAATCAGGCTTGATGAAGGAAGCACAAAAATTGCGTCGATAAAATTTGTGGCTGTGCTTGGCGATGCCGATAGGTCAGATTTGAACATCGTGAGTTGCGTTGCAGATTTGAGTGGTAGGCCAGCGGTTGATCTTGGTGCCGCAACCTCGATTGTGATACTGACAAACGTGTGGCGATATGCCGATGGAAATTCTCGGTACGTAAACACGCTACAGGGAACCCTTACCATGGATGTGGATCCGAATCCAATTGTATCGGTCGCCACGCTTCGGGTTCGAAATGCTCCGTCGCAAGCCGGCACGTTGGTAATTGTGGAAGCCAACGGACGCTTAGTTGCGGATTTTACTCAGCAAATCCGAGCCGGTAAGCAAGATTTTGAAATGTCGAAAAGCACCGGCGCCGACGTTCAGCTGTCGCCCGGAACCTACATTGCACGCCTTGTGGTACAGGGCGCAGACGGACAAAATCTTTATAGCGTAGCACGGCTGTTCGTTGTCCAGTAAATTCGTAGGTGTTTTCTCTGAACATTTTTCACCGCATTGTACTTGCCAGTACTATTTTTCTGCTTGGTGCACTAGTTATTCGTGCCCAGGATGAAGCTGTTATAGGGGGCTTGGCGGGTCTGTCAGTTAACGCTCCCGTTGGAACCTACCTACCCATTCCGGGCATCCCAAATCCAAACGGATTGCCGTACAGCTTTTCTCCAACCACCACATCAATACAACCAGTAGTAGCAGTTTTTGCCGATTTCAAATTGTCGAGTTTGTTTAGGGTTGGCGGACGAATAGGATACTCTCCACTTCAACTTCGGTATACGGCCAACGAACAAGTTCCAATTGCTACTTCGAATGGCGGAGTATATAAGGCAACGCTACAACACCGAAACCGATTTGATTTTTCTAGCGTTCGAGTTGAACCATATCTGCGTATTACACCCACAAGTTGGATTGCATTCGATGTTGGATTGCCGTTTATGTTTCAGATGGGTTCCGACTATTTGCAGACCCAGATTTTCACCGATCCGGCAAATCTTGCGTTTCTCGATGGTAGCGTGGAGCAAATAACGGGAAGTGGAATTGTCCCAGGTACAGCCATTGCGGTGCCAGGCGTGAGTGCACGAATAGAAGGACTGGTTCCTGCCTCATCCAACAATTCACTTTTCATTGTTCCATCGGTTGGAATTACCAGGATTATTGGATCAATTCATTCCACGGCAAAACTTGCTGCTACGAGTTTCCAATTTGCTCTTGGAATACGATATACCTTGCCCGCAAAAAGTATTCCGTCCGTTGGTAAAGTAACCGATTCTGTTTTTGTGGCCGATACCGTTTTTGTGTTAAGTAGCGTGGTAAAAGATCCGTTAACTGAGCTCACTTCTACCAACACGGAACGTTTCGAAAAACCAGATACAACGGTTATTGTTGTTACTAACCGCTACACCACGCGTCTGCCCAAGCCCCCTTCAGTATTAGAAGCGGCTGTACGTCTTTCCTTTATTAACAGCAGCGGAGATTTATCGGAAGAGGCGCAACTTAAAATTTGGCGCGTACGAAGAACCCGCGTTGTACCGTTGTTACCCACAGTTGTGTTCAGTGAAAATCAAACCATGGTTCCGGAGCAATACGTACGGCTTTCAAAATCGGAAGCCTCGGTATGGAAAGAAAAGTATGTAGCCAATTCTACAGCGCACTGGCAGTACAACATGCTGAATGTTGTGGGCGCTAGAATGGTCAAACAGCCATTGGTGAAATTGGGGTTGGTAGTGTATGATGATGGTACGGCGGAGGGTAGGCAGGTGGCCGACGGACGCACTAAGGAAATCCAGAAATATTTGACCGACACTTTCTCTATCAATTCAAAGCGGATCTCGATTGAATTTCGAAAAGGTCAAGCATCAGAACAACCGTGGGTGTTTCTTGTGGATTCTACTCGCGCTCTGCTAAGCCCCCTAACAATGATCGACACATTGACGGAGACCCGACTTCCGCAAGTAAAAATTGCGCCGGAGGTGATTTCTGAGGCCGGCGTAAAGTCGTGGAAAATTGCTGCGCTTCACAACGGAAAAGAAGTGCACGTATTCGAGGACAAAACTCAGTTGCCACAAGCCGTGCTGTGGGACATGAATCAGGATTTGCAGAGCACCGATGTTTCGGTTGGACAAATTGTAGTGAAGTGTTTCGTGACAGATAACGATGGCGAAAGTGTTGAGAGTAGTCCGGCAAAAATCAACATTCGCAATCAGTCAATCACCGATGCATCGGGTTTGTTAGCGGAACGCGTAGAAATTCTGCGCGTTCTTGGTGCGGATTACCTAAATACGCCCGATGAAGAACTGTTTGCCGGCCGTAAAAACTTCACCAAGGTTGTAGTGCAACAAAATGCATCGGATTGGTATTGGAGGGGGCTTTCCCAGGCCGATATGGAACTCTTCAAACATGTAGAGATCTATGTTTCCGATACTGATCGCCAGTAGGAGACTAGATCTGTTTTGAGTTTTCAGACTTGCTTAAAATGAAGAATGGCGGCCGCTTGGGAAAAACGAACCGCCACTCATCTACACACACACCGTGTAGGGATTTTTAGTTAAGGTCGAGCATAATCTGCGACCATTTGTCAACATTGATTGCGTTCGCATTACCTAGGTCCACAGCTTGTTGCAAAAACTTGCGAGCATCGGCATTGTGTCTTTCATTCAATGCAACCAAACCTAACTCTCCTAATGCATCAATTTGATATTTAACAATTCTGGAATTCTTGGCGAATGTTAGTGACTGATTTAAAAACGTAACGCTACCTGAAGTGTTGCCGTTCTCGCGAAGAGTTCTGCCAATGGCAAGCGAAATTTGCGCACAGCGAACATTGTCATTTTGCAGTTTGCATTGCTCAAAATCACGCATCAAATTATCAAGTGCACGGTCTGGATTTTGTGCTGTTGCATCGGCGTTATCTGGCCGGGCAGTTCGTACCGGTCGGACAGTACTAGCAATAGGAGCTGCGCCAATATTTACCTGTTTTGTTGCCGGCGTTTGAATTTCAGGAGTCTTTGATTCAATTGTAGCCTTGCTATCAATTTCAATTCCTCTTGCCGGTACAGTTACAGGAACAGATTTCTGAGTTGAATGCTGCGGGGCAATTACTTGAGGAGTGTTAGAAGATTGAGTTGAAAAGTACACTGCCGTAGTGCCAACTATGGCAACACCAAGGCCAGCCATCCAGGCCATGGCAGTTCCGCTTAATCCACCACCAACACCGGCCGCTGAAGTTGCAGCGCCAGAGGCAATTTTTGCCGTAACAGTTTGCTCAACACCGTGTAAGAATGCAACCGGAATTGCAACGGTTGGAGCACCCTTGGTAAGCAGTCCCTCTACCGTAAGCATGCTATCAACACTCTGAGCAAACTCAGGTTGAGAATTTCGTTGGGTTTCGAACTGAAGCAATTCTTCTTCGGTCAGTGACCTATCAAGAAAGCCCGCTAATAGTTCATCGTTTGTCATCGTAGTTCATCCAAAATCGGAGAAAGTATTTTCTGTAATAATTTTTTCGCTCTAAACACTCTAACTTTTGCCAGTGATAATGTGATGCCTAAAGTTGCAGCCACATCCTCGTACGGCAGATCGTCATAATACTTCAATTGCAAAGCCTCTCTAAACTCTTCCGGTAACTGAGCAATTGCATCGTGAAGTGCGCCAGTAAGTACAAAGTCTTGCGAGTGTGTTTCGTCCGTTTCCGGACTGTACACTTCATCGTTTAACTCCACCGTGTGTTTCCGATTTCGAATTGCCTTAAGGCACATATTTCGAGTTATCGTAAACAACCAAGCTGCGAAAGAACCATCGATAAACCTGTCGCGTTTATCGTAAATCGTCATTGCTACTATTTGAAAAACATCTTGAGCATCATCAACTCCACCCAAGGCCCGTAAACAGTACGCGTACACTCTTTTGTCGTACCGCCGGTACAGCGCCTGAAACGCTTGCTGATCGTTAGCGGTGCGTACTAGGGTAAAGAGTTCTTCATCTGACAATAAGGTATACGGCATGTTCCCAAATTAAGTATCGTGGAGAAGAATCCAGTTTAAAGGCTTGGGTTACAAGAAAAAGAGCATTTTATCCACATTTGGCAATTGTACGTATAAATACTGTGTAAAATTGAACGTTTGCCCAGCGTTTAGCTGATTATCACACCCGAAAACTCTACGTCGGACGTATCTTTGTTCCAAACCAATCAGTGTATCAACTCCTTTGTTGGGAAATATATGAAGTATGTTTCAGCTCTTGCCTTTTTGTGCATCAGTTGCGTTGTGTGTTTTGGTCAAACTATCGTGGCTGAACCGTCGGAAACCGCGGACGACTCTCCAATGGTTACTACATCAAAATATATATTAAAAGTAGGCCCTACGTTGGGCTTGGTGGGCGGAGGTATTAATACACAAAACGCCGAAGGACGCAAGGTGAATCCAGACTTTTGGGCAATCCCATCCTATGGAGTGGTAATTAATGCCCCCTTCAGCAAATATTCTAGACTGGGTGGACGGTTGGAGTTGGCGGTGAATACGCAGGGAACAAAGACGCGTCCGTATGAAACCTACGACAAGCTATCCTCTTGGAAAGGCTACATACACGAGCGCTACACCTACTTCACAATTGCTCCTCAATTCAATCTGTCGGGGCTATTGTTGGGATTGGGAATAAATATTCCAATGAAGGGCGAAACGTGGAATCCTACCACGCCCGACGACAAGTTTACTGTTGATAGGTCTACTATGAGAACCGCGCTCGATTTTCGAATCGGAGGAACGATTAATGTTTGGTCGACCGATGTTGGTGCGCTATTTATAGATGTTGGCGTGAAGTACACGTTTTCCGGACTCTACAAAGACAATCTGTATGCTTTTGGAGGACCGGTTAATGAATTTGGCGCCGCCAATTTTGCTGGAAATCAAACCACAACACACATAGAGTTTATTCCGGTGAGCGGTCAATTGGGCATCACATATCTATTCAACCTTAAACTTTAACATTCAAAATAAAAGCAAGTAGTATTATGAAAAACATTGTTTTGATAAGCCTTTTGGCTACAGTTCTTTGCTGCATTGGTTGCGAAACCGGTCCAATGGGTGTTAATCCGGTTAGTATGGATTCTACAGCAATTAAAGAGTCGAAAAGCCTCTACCGTGCAGCCGATGTAATGGTGAGTGGTGATTCAATAAGAATTATTACTTTCAATTATGAATTCGACCAAATTTTTGGATCCGACCTTAGATTCGATTTTTCTGAATTTTCTACGTTTAGTTCCCCGAAGGTTATTGTCCGTTTCAAGGGTGGGATGGCTAAAACTATTGGTACATATACGTGGGAACCTAGCGTAGTTAAACTTCTAAATGATGTTTCGATAACCAGTGGAGTGTTACTTCAAATTGAAGGCACAAATTATTTCCCGGTAAGTGGTCAGACGGTCATTACACAAGTTGACGTGGATCCCGTTTCAGGCAGCGTCACGCGCGCTCGGGGTTACTTTAACGGTGTGGTTCAAGCTGCCGTTCCAAACGGTTTTATGGGCACATTTCCTGCGGGTTATGACATAAGCAAGCCAACGCTTTTCGGTAATAAACTTACCGTGCATTCAGGTTGGTTCGATGCAAGGAATCATTCCAAAAGGTAACGTTGGAATTCGAAAAGTAGTGTGGTTGAAACATGGGTGATGTAAATTCAATTTGGGATGCCAAATTTTTAGAGTATGATGTTGCCGTAATTGGTGGCGGAATAATCGGGGTTAACACGGCCATCTCTCTCGCCGAAAAAAACTCTTCGTTGCGCATTGTGATATTGGAACGTGGAATTGTTCCGCAAGGAGCATCAACACGAAACGCAGGGTTTGCGTGTTTTGGGAGCGCTTCCGAGATAGCAGCGGACATTGATTTGCTTGGACCCGAAGCCACGTTCGATTTGGTATACAAAAGAGTTTCGGGTGTACATCGTTTGCTAGACCGTTTAAAGAATCACAACGTTGGCTTAGAAAATCATGGCGGCTACGACGTCCTTCTTCAGGGCTTTGCAGAAATCGATTCATCCATGCACGTCATGCCGCACACCACGTTGCAGCGTCTCGACGAAATCAATTCACTCCTCCTCCCCATCTTTTCCGTCCCAGTCTTCCACGCCGTTCCTGAGCGTCTGGCCCAGCACCGCTTTGGCGCTTACGCAACCCACCTCATTTATACTCCGTTCGAAAGCACCATTCACAGTGGCAAGCTCATGTATGAACTTTGGCGCGTAGCGGAACGTAAAGGCATCCAAATCCGAACCGGATTCGATGTCCAAGATATTCAATCTGAAACTGTCGCAGGTATTACTCAACACACGCTGCATGCCAACAGTTTAGGAGCAAACCAGCACACAAACACACAGCCCCCTATAAAATGTAAACATGTGGTGGTGGCGGCTAGTGCGCAAATTCCAATGCTAACTAACGCCTATGCCGACCTAGAAATCGTGCCTGCTAGGGGTCAGATTATTGTTACGTCGCCCATTCCCAACCTGGCAATCAACGGTTCGTACCACATGGATGGTGGGTACTATTATTTTAGGAATGTAGGTAATAGGGTGTTGTTGGGCGGTGGACGCAACACGGCGTTCGAGGCGGAGCAAACGGTGGCGCTGGAAACATCGATGCCAATCATGGAGCACCTCGAGCGGATTTGCAAAAGCGTTTTGTTGCCGCACACGAATTACACCATCGATCATAGATGGGCTGGTACCATGGCCTTTAGCAGTTCCAAGCAACCAATAGTGAAAACTATTGCACCCGGCGTAACGGTTGCATTTGGATGCAACGGCATGGGCGTGGCCATGGCTGCGCACGTGGGTAATCTGGCTGCCAACTGTCTTCCTTAACTTTGTGCATGGCAAAAGCAAAACGCGATGTAGTACCGGGGAAGCTCGAGATAAAGGGAATTCCATTGCCTGAACTCGAAGCAATGTTTATCGAGGTTGGCGAGCGGAAGTTCAGAGCGCAACAAGTGTACGATGCGTTGTACATAAATCGTGTTGATGACCTACAAAGCGTGCAGGTACTTCCCTTAGCGTTTCGTGAAAAACTTGCCGAGATGTTTAGAACCGAAAGCGTTACGCTAAACACAGTGCAGGATTCAGAAGATGGAACGAAGAAATTTCTGTTTGATCTCGAGGACAAACGAAGTGTAGAGAGCGTGCTGATTCCCAGCGAGATGATCGAAGAAGACGGTCACGCACGTCGCAGAACACTATGCATTTCCACACAGGTAGGTTGTAATCTTGGCTGCATTTTTTGCGCCACGGCTACGTTGAAATTGGGTCGGAATTTATCGTCCGGCGAAATTGTCGACCAATTCCTCCAGGCCCAAAAACACTCCCCAAAGCCCCTTACCAATATTGTTTTTATGGGAATGGGCGAGCCCATGAACAACTACGACGCAGTTTTTCAGGCCACCCAAATTTTTACCGATCAACGCACCAAGATGATTGCGCCGCGTCGAATCACTCTTAGCACTGCCGGCGTAATTCCGGGCATTGTGCGCATGGCCGACGAAAAACAAATAATTAAACTGGCCGTGAGTTTACACGCCACCACGCAAGAAGTGCGCGAGCAACTCATGCCCATTGCAAAAAAATATCAGCTTAAGGACCTCATCGAGAGCATCGAATATTACTACCGCAAAACCCGAAAAAGTGTGACGTATGAATACATTTTGTTTAACGGGCTTAATGATTCGCTGGATGATGTGCGGCGCTTGGCAAAACTCGCGAGGCGCATGCCTACCAAGGTAAACGTAATTCCATTTCACGACATCGGCTTCACACACCCCGAAGGCCTGGCAGCAGAACTACAACCCGCCACTCCCGAAAAATTTCAGTGGTTCATAAAAAAATTGCGCGATGAAGGTGTCAAAGTTTTTGTGAGGAGTTCGAGTGGAGAGGATATCGATGCAGCGTGTGGGCAGCTCGCTTTATCAAGAGAGAATTAAGAATTGAGAATTAAAAATTAAGAATTTTGGAAGCCGAATTTGTTTTAGAGCTCCGAAGGAGCGAGATTATTATAGGAATTTAATAGTTGAGTGTTAGAATTACAGAGCGCATTGAAATTTCGCATGGCCGATTGCCTTGTCAACCTGAGGTCTTCCGAAGGGTCGCTTATCGATTCGTGCATATCGCAAACAAAGTTTGCCTGTCGTTTGTGCTTGTGGCTTTTCTTCTCTGCTCAACGGTTCTAGTTGCGCAAGAGTTGGGGATGAAGAACGAGCAACTAGACGCAATGGAATTTTTCGACGACACGGATTACGTTGTGAGATTAGTTACGGGTGATATGCTATCGGGACAAATCAAAGAAGTAGAGCACGACAACACCGGAACCTACATTCGCATAGGTGCGGTGATTGGTCGTGCAAAAGTTTACGCCAAGGAGATTGATTGGATTGGCACCACCGATGATGCCTACCGCGTTAAGCACCGGGGCTTTGTGATACCCACAGCACGTCCCATTGGGGATGATAACTTCATAGCATTAATCGAAGGAGTGATGCCGTACATCGGATTTGGATTAGGTAACGTAATCAGCGTAACCGCTGGCCGCACTCTAATTCCGGGAATTGGCTGGGAGAACCAATTAAGTGTAATAAACATCAAGGCCACCATCGATGAAAGCAAGAATGGATTGGTTGAAGGGGGCAAGCAGATATATGCTTTAGGAGTGAACGGTACGTGGGTAAACGACGTGAATTTCTTGGGTCATATTTATGGCGTTGCAACATTCACTGGTAAACGCACTGCAATAAGCACAATGTTATTTGCGAAGGTTATGGGCAAGGACGACTACATAATTTCTGGCGGAAAATTTTTCGATCCAGTTGGATTTCCATTTGCTAGTGGCACCATAGGAATAGCCTTAGCAATGGACACTCGGTTTCCATCCATGCGTGACCTCCATTTTATTGCCGAGCTATGGAACGCCAACATCACGCGTCCCTCCAGCACCGCCCTCTACCTCGGCCTCCGTCTTGCCAACACCTCTGTCTCCATGGACGCCGGCCTAACGCTCGTGCCGGGTCCGTTCGTTGCACCGATGTTTGCGTTCGCGTGGACGCCCTTTTAAGCTTCGCGGGTCGCGATGCGGGTAGCTGAAGCGGGTAGCGATGCGTGTCGCTGAAGCGTGTCGCAAGCGTGTCGCTGTGCGGGTAGCTGCGTAGCAGCGACATTATTATAGGTTGCGACAGTTAGCCCCCTCAAAAATTTTCCGTAAATGTCACAATTCATCGCGTGTTCACCACGGATGGATATGGAAAAGAAACCGGGTGGAGTACAATCGCTCCGTATATACAATGCATCTGTGGAGATTGCCACTGAAATTTACCACACAGTTAATAAGTGGGACAGGTTTGACAAAAACACAATGGGAAGTCAGATTGTGCGAGCGGCTGATAGCGTATCTAACAATATTGCCGAAGGATACACTAGAGTTTCAACGGCTGATCGACTCAACTTTTTTGTCTATGGTGAATCATCCTTGCAGGAAGTAAGAGCGCAACTTTCAAATTCCCTAAAACGATTTCTAATCAGCGAAGACCAGTTCAAAAATTTGGACGCTCAGTGCATTCGATTATCAATTGGAATGATTGAGTTCTGCAATGCAATACTTGCCAAGGACCCTGCGTACGATGGCAAGTATCGGGAGTATATCAACCGCAGGCGCAGTTGGAGAGTCAAGTAAATTACCCGCTGCTTCAGCTACCCGCTGCTTCAGCTACCCGCTGCTTCAGCTACCCGCTGCTTCAGCTACCCGCTGCTTCAGCTACCCGCTGCTTCAGCTTATAGCGTCGGCGGGAACACGGTCAACTTTGCCCCCTTACCATTTTTGAGGAGCAGTTCAATTCCTACTAGGCCATATTTGTGGTTGGTGTGGTAGGTGATGGTTTGGACCATTGGGTCTTCCTTGGTTTCAACTACGTCGATAACCTTGAGTAGCCAGAAGCCTACGGGGAAGTCGTCGGTAGTGGATTTGTAATTGACGGTACGTGTGATTTTTATGCCATCGGAGGTGGTGAACTCGTATTTATCGCCAACTGACGCACCGTATTTCACAATAGTAAACGGTTTGCTGAGGTTGTTATCGCCGGAGAAATATTCCTGAATTCCATCGCTGGTAACCTTGGTGAGCAGCGTGAATTTCAGTGTCATATTTTCTTTATCGGTGGTATCTATTTTGGCATGGTAGTGGGCTAGGTAGATATCGAGAACGGCCATTTTTGCTGCGTACGGTAAGTCTTGCGTTCCGGCCAGAGTATCGATAGCCTTAAGTACGGCGGAATCGAATTTCATGGTGGCATCGAACGTAACAATGCCGCCCTCGTTTTTTGTAATAAATATGCTGTCTTTCACGCCGTAGAAAAGTGGATTGCCGCCATCCACGTTCAGACTAACTGGAAACGTGCTTCCCACCTTCGTGAGCTCAAGGTCTGTGCTACCGCCCAGGTCGTTGGGTCCTTCGGATTTCGGACTCAGCAAATCGCACCCACCCAAGGCAAGTGAAAATGCCAGGACAAATAAAATTGAAAAGAAACTCTGTTTCATTGCGCCTACCTTGAATATGTTGAACGAATACAAATTATTCAAAGGTCAAAGCAGAAACAGTGAGTTAAGTCACAAATCGTAAAGTTTTCAAAAAAATCCCCGTATATTCGTGGCTCTTTGGTCAGGTAGCTCAGTTGGTAGAGCAAAGGACTGAAAATCCTTGTGTCGGGGGTTCAATTCCCTCCCTGACCACCAGAAAGTGGCACTTAAGTGCCATATATATAAAATACTTAGACCTCATCTGTGTACGATATCAGATGGGGTCTTTTTGTATCTACTGTTCCCTTATTTTACTAGTACTTACGGGGGTGCTAAGAGTAAAATAGCCGCTACTTTTACGCCACTACTTTTTTTATACTGTGTTAGGAGTCAAACGTGACTCAATCGCGCAGTATTCGGACTAGAATTCCGAAGTTCTCAATTCAGATTAATATGAGAGTACAGGCTGGTCATGAGAGAGGTTCAATTATTTTTATAGTGTACTGCAAGAGTGAGCGTCTACGGTTCCCTTCGGGGTATAATCGTATCTCTCCAGCAGATTGGGATGATAGACGTCAGCGGATGAAAGGTAGCTGCTCAAGATTTCTGGAGATAAATGAGGCGATAGACAGCATGGTAAAAAATATTTACCAACATTATACCGCTGCAATTCAAAATGGTGAAGAATTTTCGGTAGCAAAGTTGCAGTCAGTGCTGTTTCCAGACAAGAATGGAATTACTTCGAGTTCAAGCAAAAGAAGCATAGTCAGGCTCTTCAAACGGTTTGCTCAAGAGCATACGAATAAGGGTAGATTACTCTCTAAGAATACAGTAAAAAGTTATTACGTTGTTTTGAACTCATGGAAGGCGTTCGAGCATTACACAACTGCGCGATATACTGTGTCTGACTTTCTACAATCGAATATGAATGCAACTCGAGCAAGAAAAATTTTAGAAAGTTACCAGCGT
>JABMNI010000017.1 GCA_013204605.1 Ignavibacteria bacterium | reverse complement strand
TTATTGGCTTACTTTCCGTTAATCTACGACGTAGCTCGAACCTCGTTTTTATTTCAACTAGCTTTTGGACATTCCCCGGCTTCCATCATCCCCATAAAGGGTCCAATTGTGAAAAGGGGCTCTACCAGACCCGCTATCCACGTGGCAAAAAACAAAAACACCAGCCGCAGGACCAATGCCAACGACAAGCCAATTGTCCGCGCAGAACCTTGCTGGCTATGCGGCAGCCTACCCACTAGGATCGACACAAAAATTATATTATCTATCCCCAGCACAATCTCAAGCAACGTTAACGTGGTGAGCGCGGTGAGACCTTCGAAAGAAAACAGGAACTCCATAGTGCGAAATTACGAAGACGAATTGCGAATTGTGAATTACGATTTACGCAAGCGAAACCGATGGGCGAAAACTGAAGGCAAAACCGGTGGGCGAGCCATTCCGTTGTAATTTTGCCCTAATGAGATTCCCAACCATTCGCGATTTCGATTAGCATGCCAGCTATCACTCCACGATCCTTAGGTAAACAGTTCCGACATCTTGTTGGCTATGTGTTTCGGATCGACGAGACAATCGATCAAGAGGCCGTTGTTGCCTCAGTGAAAGCAGATATTGATTTCCGCGGCGCGAAGGCGTGGATTCTGATTTTTGCGATTCTTGTGGCATCCCTCGGACTCAACACCAACTCCACCGCTGTGGTTATTGGTGCAATGCTTATTTCACCACTGATGGGCCCAATCGTCGGACTAGGGGTCTCGATCGGAATTTCCGACGGACCGCTGCTTTGGAAGAGTCTGCGAAATATGCTCACAGCAGTGGTGCTGAGCATTGGAACGTCAGCCCTGTATTTTTTGATTTCACCGTTCGACGATGCCCAATCTGAATTGCTTTCGCGCACAACGCCAACATTGCTCGATGCTGCTATTGCGATTGCAGGGGGCTTGGCAGGCGCAGTTGCAGTGGTTCGTCAAGATAAAAGTAATGTAGTGCCAGGTGTTGCTATTGCAACTGCACTTATTCCACCACTTTGTACCGCGGGCTATGGATTAGCTCAATGGGATTTGACGTTTTTCATCGGTGCGTTTTACCTGTTCTTTATAAACGCCGTTTGTATTGGCGCAGCAACGTATGCAACGACTCTCGTATTGAAGTTCAAGCCAGTTGAACAAGTTGATCCTGAGCATGCAAAGCGCGTCCGACGCACGGTGCTTTGGGTAGTTGGTATAACACTGATTCCAAGTGTAGTAATTGGGTGGTTTATTTTGCAGGAGAATGCGTTCAACAGAAATGTGCGATACCTTGTCTCTGCGGCTGAAGAGCAGTATCCTGCAACATCATTTGTTGTAAGCAAGAGTGAGTGGAAAAGAGATACGAGTTCTATCGTGTTAACATTGGTGGGTCCGGCGCTATCGGAGGCTGAGCTCACAACGGTGCGTGGAAAAGCACTCGAGCTTGGTTTGCAAGACAGTCACTTGGATATCCGTCAAGCCTCCGGCGTGAGCGATCTGATGATGTTTACCGCCGGCGAGAAAATGCGCAAAGATGTTCTGGGTGACTTGTACGACAAAACGTTGTTTGAAATCAGACGTAAAGATTCTACCATTGCATCATTGAATAACGTGCTACACAGCCATGACAAACAACAAATCGAAGTAGGAAATATATTCAAAGAAATGCAAGTGATATTTCCTGAAGTCGTTGCCGTAAACTTCACTCCTAAAACGGTTACGTATAGTACGACAGGAGTTGCCGATTCTATTTCCACGGCCTTTGTGCAGTATAAAAAACGTGTTTCAAATGCTCGTCAACATGAACTGCATAAGTGGCTGGTGTTGAGGCTGAAGGTGGATACGTTGGTGGTGAAACAAATACATTAGGAAGTCAAATGTGTAAATGTGAGAATGCCAATGCGTAAATGTGAAATTGATAATTCGCAATTGATAATTTCTAATTGACTAAGTTCCTATCTTCAAGCGTCGCCCGGATAGAACGCCGCCGGATAGAACGCCGCCCGGATAGAACGTTAAATATATAATCCCATTTTATAATGTCGAATATATAGGTTAATCGATGGAAAAAATATTTGTCAAAAACATGGTCTGTAGGCGCTGCAAGATGTCGGTGCAATCGGTGTTTGAGAAAATGGGGATTAGCCCCTTATCCGTAGAATTAGGGGAAGTGCAGTTGCCGCGTGTGCTTACACAAGATGAGCAAGAATCATTGAAGGGGGCTTTGACAGCACTTGGGTTTGAAATTATCGACGACAAAAAAAGTAAGTTGATCGAGAAGGTAAAGACGTTGATCGTGGAGCTTGTGCAAAATGAGAACAACGATCTGAAAGAGAATCTGTCTGAATATCTTGGCAAGCACTTACAGAACGAATACAATTACGTGAGCAATTTGTTCTCGGAGATCGAGGGAGTGACCATCGAGAAATATTTCATTGCGCAGCGCATTGAAAAAGTGAAAGAACTGTTGGTGTATGATGAGTTGTCGTTGAGTGAAATCTCATATCGACTTCACTATTCAAGCGTGGCGTATCTGAGTAGCCAGTTTAAAAAAGTAACAGGGCTCACCCCGAGTCATTTTAAGCGGATTAAGGGGCTGAAGCGGGACCCGTTAGATAATTTGATGATTTGATTATTTGATGATCACAATGGCAATGCTAATTGATAATTGTCAAAACCAAATTATCAAATCATCAAATTTGCATCTTCTGGCTTTTCCTGAAAATAACAAATTTTGGTTGGAATAGTGTAACACATCTCAGCAGTGCGTTGGTGAATTTTGTACTTGAAATTAATCACTAACAGAAAGTACTGAGATGTCGAAAATAGAACTGAAGATTCCGAACATCAGCTGTGCGCTATGAAAACGATCATTATTATAGCAACAGTGTTGTTAGCATGGCACCTTGGTTTTGCAAAGATGGCGGCACAGGATGGAGTGACCGATGCGCTAGTTGGTAAGTATGAGCACGTGAAAAATGCATTGGTTCAAGATGATGCAAAGGCCGCGAAAATCGCAGCATTGGAGTTTTTGAATTTTGTGAAAGGGGCTACCCAGCCCCCTGCAAAGATTGAAGCTGAAAAGTGGAACACCCTGAAAAAGGAAATGACATTGCACGTGGCAGCAATTAGTAGGACTGAAGACATCGAAGCGCAGCGGGACGAACTTATGGTTTTATCAACGTTGATATGGAACGTTGTGAAAAATTCTACTGTAGGCAAGACGGTGTACTATCAGTATTGTCCGATGAAAAAGGCGTACTGGGTGAGCACAACAGCCGCGATTGAGAATCCGTACTACGGTCAATCGATGCTGACGTGCGGAAAAACAAACGAGAGGCACAAGTGATTACGCTGATCAAGTTGATAGTTGTGTGGTTGATTTGCACTGTGTTGATATCAGGCATTCTCCCGCAGAAAGCAGGAGCGCAGCAGACAAAGCGATACGACTTGTATGTGACCGATACCACGGTGAACTTCACGGGTACGGAGCGTCCGGGCATTGCTGTAAATGGTCAGATACCTATGCCTACTCTGTACTTTGTTGAAGGCGATACTGCCGAGATTCACGTTCATAACATGCTGCATCATGAAACATCTATGCATTGGCACGGACTACTATTGCCTAATGAACAAGATGGTGTTTCGTACCTAACTACGGCTCCAATCATGCCACACGGAACCCACGTTTTCAAGTATCCGTTGCGGCAGAGTGGTACATACTGGTATCACTCACATACTATGTTGCAGGAACAAATTGGTATGTATGGTGCGTTGATAATTCACAAACGCAATGCAGTTCCTAAAAATGAAGAAGTTGTATTGCTCAGTGATTGGTCCGATGATAATCCGCACCAAATTGAACGCTCGTTGCATTATGCAACGGATTGGTATGCAGTTAAGAAACAGGCCGTGCAGAGTTACGGCGAAGCACTGGTTAGCGGAAACTTTTTCACCAAACTCGAAAACGAATGGTTGCGCATGCACGCAATGGATGTTAGCGATGTGTACTACGAAAAATTTCTGGTCAATGGTGTTGAACAGCTACACAAGGAGAATTATAAAGGGGGCGATACGGTTCGCTTACGAGTAGTTAATGGAAGTGCGTCGACCTACTTTTGGTTGACGTATTCGGGTGGTAGGATTACGGTGGTGGCCTCGGATGGGGCCGACGTAGAACCCGTTGAAGTTGACCGATTGATTATTGGAGTGTCGGAAATATATGATGTAACCGTCGTGATACCGGAAGGTGGCGCGTACGAATTCCTCGCTAGCTCGGAAGACAGAATAGGTAGCGCTTCTGTTCTTCTCGGAGCAGGTACCGTGAGGTCTGCAAAGCCCCTTGGCAGACTAGACTACTTTGCCGGAATGAAAATGATGAATGGAATGATGACGATGGGCGGGAATATGGATGACATGGGAATGGAGATGAGCTTGCAGCAGATGGACATGAATACGGTAATGTATCCGGAGGCGAAGCGTTCTGCAAAGAAAAAAGTACACAGTATGCAGGACGACCACAGTATGCAAGACGACCACAGTATGCAAGACGAGCAAACTGAGCAGGTACCGCCGAAGCGTGCAATCACTTTGAATTATAGCATGTTGAAATCAGATACTGTTACTACACTTCCTAACGTGCCAACGCGCACGATGACTTTCGAGTTGACGGGGAATATGAACCGCTATGTTTGGACGCTGAACAACAGCACGATTTCAGAGAGCGACAAGGTGCTGATTAAGGCCGGCGAGAATATCAGAATTATTTTGAAGAACAATTCCATGATGCGGCATCCCATGCATTTACACGGACACTACTTTCGGGTTTTGAATGGTCAGGGTGAGTACTCGCCATTGAAAAATGTGATAGATATTATGCCCATGGAAATCGACACCTTAGAATTCAACGCCTCCGAACAATACGGTGATTGGTTTTTCCATTGCCACATTTTGTACCACATGATGAGCGGAATGGGCCGAATATTCTCGTACGAAAATTCTCCGCCTAACCCACAACTGCCCGATGTGCAGGGGGCTTTACAGGAAGTGTATGCAGACGATAGACGCTTTTACTTGGGTGGAAATCTAGGGCTTGAAAGCAACGGAAGTGATGGACATTTGATGTACATGAACACGCGTTGGAAACTGCAAGTAGAGTGGCGCCTAGGCTTAAATGACACTCGTGGCTACGAAACCGAAAGTCATTTTGGAAGATTCCTTGACAGAAATCAATTCGCTCTGTTTTATATCGGTTGGGACTGGCGCTATCGAAAAAATTCCGCACCGGAAAAAACATTGTTCGGTCAAACGTTAACTAAGGATAGTCGCCACGTATTCCACCTTGGCTTTCAATACACGCTACCGTGGTTTCTAGTTGCAGACTTGAAGGTCGATCACACCGGTAACATCCGCCTGCAACTTACTCGCGATGACATTCCTATTACCGAACGTATCAGAATGTGGGGGACCGTGAACTCAGATTTAGAGTATAGCACCGGACTCAAGTACATTCTTACAAAATACTTTTCACTATCGGCACACTACGATAGCGACATGGGCTACGGCTTAGGCCTAACGTTGAACTACTGAGAATTAAAGATTAAAGATTAAAGATTAAAGATTAAGGATTGGCATTCTCAGATTTACACATTTACACATTCTCACATTAATTCCGAATCCGTCGGTCTCTTCGCTGCTTCGCCAACGCCCGCAGATCCACAACGTGATCCACTTCATCAACGATCTCCACGCCGAGCATAGATTCTAGCACGTCTTCCATGGTTATCATTCCTTCAACGCCGCCGTGTTCGTCAACAACCATAAGGATGTGCTGACGTTTTTGAAGGAAAAGTTCGAGGGCTTTTTCAAGCGTAATGTTTTCAGGAATGAAATCAACTTCCCGCTTGAGTTTGACTAGTTCAACGGCTTGGCGTCCGGCTAGTGCCGCGCGTAAAACGTCCTTGGTAATTACATAACCGCTCACTGAGTCGAGATCGGTCTTATCGTAAATCGGGAATCGCGAATAGGTTTGCAGTTCGGGTAGTTTTACGATCTCTTCGATGGTCATGGTTGACGGGCAAGAAAACACTACGGTTCGGGGGGTCATAACGTCGCCAACTTCAATGCTCGACAGACGCATGATGTTGGTCATAATCCGGTATTCACTCGGATCCAATGCGCCTTCATCGCGCGCAGTTTCAACAAACGCTTCTAGCTCTTCACGTGCTTCCTCTTCGTCTGTGCCGTGCTGAGTAACGCGCATCATGGTGCTGTGTAATGCGATAAAGGGGCTTGCCAGAATCCGCACTCCTACAAGTACAACGCTGGTAAAACCTAGGGCGTGTTCGGCGTATCTCGATCCGATTGTAGCGCAAACTACTTTGAATGCACCAACGCCAATCGCAAGCGCAGTAACCGAAATTATAAGACGTCCGCCGTTATCAAAAAGCACTACCGATAGAAAGACCGTGGCCATCAAGATGGCTATAACATCAATAATGCTAATAGCTAATGCAGTTTCTTCCACGTCTTCGTAGGCACGTTGAAAGCGCTCACCAATAATCGAGCCTTCTTCGGCCATGGTTTGGAGAACTGACTGACGTAGATCTAAAAGTGCGGCTGACAAATATTCACAAAGCCCGCTAACAAAAACACCTACCAGTACTAAAACAATATCCATTATTGTGCGCGGAACTCGGTGTTAATGATCGTAATGCGATTCGGATATTTCATGGTACCGAAAGGAGTTCCTACAGAAGGCATTGCATCTAACTTCACACGTGCAGCGCTTCCGTTTACGCCGCCTAAAGCAAGCGCCAAATTAAGGATTCCATCGTAGCCTTTGCCGGCAAAAAATGAGTAGAGGTCGAGCGACATTGCAAGGGGAATGTTCGTAGGTGTAGCAACGGCTGCAATGTCAACCGGGCTGGCAAGATCGCCATTTATAGTTGGTTTGTCATCAATCAGCAATCTCCAATCCAATCCATTCAATGTGAGTGCGGTGCCGGCCTTCGATCCACTGCTAGCGTTAGGATTTTTCGCATCAACATTTAGCGTAAGAGTTGCCGGTAGCGACCTTCGTGCAAATGCAGCCGTTAGAGACAGTCCATCTGATATTGAAAGCTTGCTCGGATCTGACAACCGACTAATGTCAACTCCGGCAAGTTTCATGTTACTAATGTTGTTCAATTTGAATTCCATATTCTTCAAAGAAGTAAGGGAATTCGTGATGTTTCTAATAGAATCGCAAGATGCCAGCACACTTATCAATACAAGAGATACAACGGCTACTGAGATAATTGATTTGTTTTTCATAGAGAAGTATTTTTCAGTTAATTAATTATTCGAGTGTTACTCCGAGGCAAATCCCTCTTCCATCAATTCATTTTGAATAGAAGCACGATCACCATTCAACAGGGCCGAAATAATTTTGTTAAGTCGCTTTATTTTTGCTCGTTCAATTCCAAGAGACGTTAAAATTGTAGCTTTTCTAATTACCAATTTTTCTTCAATCGGCTTCGTCAAAAAATCGTCGGCACCAACTTCCACTGCCTTAACCTGAGTTGCTACATCATTCAATGCAGTTACAATCGAAATCGGAATATGCGAAGTAAGTGGGTTTACTTTTAGTGCGCGCACAGTTTCAAAGCCGTCTAGACGTGGCATCATGATGTCGATTATTATAGCGTCGGGTTCACGCTCGGCAACCTTCTCCAGACAGTCAATACCATCGAACGCCTCGAGCGCTTCAAAATTGGCCGATTCTAAATAACGACGCATCAATTTAGTGGTGATCTTGTTATCATCCACAACCAGAATATAAGGTCGTCTCATATTGTTATTTGATGCCAGTAGTTAGTGTGTGTGTTAGATCGACTATTGCCACATTCCCGCGAGGAACGCCACATGCTTCCTCCACAATTATACGAACCTCATCATTACCGTGCTTAGCAACAAACCATAGTAACGGATAAACTCGCTCCTGCAGAGTGCTATTTGGGTACACGGCCCACCACACAGCACGCAATCTGTCCATTAATACCGAATTCTGTTTTTTCAATGCCGATTTCAATTTTGCTTCAATTGCGGACAACTGTTGTTGCATTGCAACATTCGCAGCGTGAATATTTCGCACCAAGGTTGAATCGATATTCTCGGCAGATTTTTGAAAGGGGCTAAGCAGTTCGTTTATAAGAGGCGCACCGGTTTCGGCGCTTGGTACAGCGTTTTTTGAAATATCATCAGTGGCGGATGCTTCGATTTGTTCCCACGAACGGAAGAACCATTCAGCCGCCTTACCAGATTTTTCAAGTTGACGTGCGGTTTTGGTGTCGATAATGCAGGCCGAATGACGCAGCATTGGCACCGGTTGTTCGATTCCAAACCACTGATACGCGTGAAAAAGTTGCGCATGATAAGCGATTTCTGCGCCACCAAGAATGGTTGCAACGGTGGGCAGTATTGCATCTTGAACGAGAGGCCGGGCAAGTACGCCCGGCGAAAATTGTTCGGGATGAAACCGAGCAAGCTCCACAAGCTGCTGAATAGTATACGGCACACCATTGATTGAAACCGAACTGTCGTTTGAGAGCGGATTGTGGTGTGGTTCGATACGGTTTCGGCCGTTTGGTGTCTCAACTAAGAATTGAAATGGTTGCACAGTGGCTTGACGGTGGTAACCGTTTGATTCTAACAGTTGCGATGACTTCTCGATTTGCTTTGCTAGCTCGTCGGTTTGTTCGCAATCGCGAATACAAATAGGAGCATGCATGCCGTACAAAACCACGTCGGAGGCGCGAACAACTACTACGCCCCATGCTTGCATGAATGGCTCGAGAATGTCAAGAAAAGCTTCTGTCCACGTACGACCCACCAAATACGTCCCCGAAACTAACTGCTGTACTTGTTCACCATACTGACCAATTAGGCCTTTGCCTAAATCTCGTATCGCATCGATTTCTGATTCGGAAAAATGGCGCTTGAACGATGGAAGTTTATCTTTTGTACCATCCCACACGCTCTTACATTCGGCCGATCCGTCGGCTGAAGTTAGCCATACTTCCGAAGCCTCCGCTGCATCATGGTCTACATCTTCCAACCAAAAAACCGGTACAACGGGAACGCCAAACTCGGCTGAAATAGAGTTTGCTTCAACAACAATTGAGCGCATTTTTAGAAGCGTGTAGAGCGGCCCACCAAACATCCCAATCTGCTGTCCACCACATACTACTACAGCATTAGGTTGCGTAATTGAAATGAGGGAATTCTGTTGGGCTTCTGAAATTGTAGTGCCGCGCAGTCCGTTTTCGAACAATGTTTTAAGTCTTGATTTAGACGCTCCGTGCTGCGCACGTTTTTTGCACAACTCAGCGGTAACAACATTATTGTTGAACATTGAGCGTGCTGGAGAAGCCCCTTGCAGAAAATCACGGAGAAAATCTGAAGTCTTGAAATGAGTTATGGGTACGGTGATCACCGTTACTTATGCTTAAGGAGTACGAACACAGCAATTGTATCTACGATGTCGAAGTTTGAAGTGATCACGCTTTCGAACAACGGATCCTGTTGGGCGCATTGCCACGAAGTTTTAAAGTGTAGGGTGGTGGCCGTACAGTAGTCAACAGTATCAATTACAAGCCAGTCCGACTTTACTACTTCAGACATAACTTTTTTCTTCCATTCGATTGGAGCGTTAACAGCAGTATAGAAATGCGGGTCGGCAAATACTGACGGTGCAGCGCGATCGATAAAAGGTAACACGCTAGTGGCCATCATAGACATTACAAAAACATTTTTATCGGGTGGAATGTTGGAGTTGAGATAGGTCTGTAAAGTTCTCATTGATACCTTGTCCATCCCTACTTCGTCCATACGTGTTAGGTATTCGTCCCATACGGCTACGTCGGAAATTCCTCTAAATGAAATGTTGGAAACATTAACGTAACGGGGAATGGGCGACACCATAACCAGGATTGTTACCATTGCAAGTACGCCACTTTTAACAGCCCAAGTAGAGTTTGCTATTACGCTATAATATTTTGTGTGAAGGTAGTAAAGTCCGGCCGAAGAAAGTATGGTGATGGGAAGAAACAATCTCGACATCTGATATGGCGACAACTTGCGCTCAATTACAACAGTGATCAGGAGAAAGAAAATCATCCAAATACTGTACAGTGTAAGGTTTCGCATTCGGACGGAAATATTCGCATTTGCAATTCTCCATACTGTTGCGAACATTCCCAAAACAACCAAAATGGAAACGCGATCCCCCAGAAAAGCCCCTAGTGTTTTCATTAAATCGCTGAGAAATTTAATGCTGTATGGAGGGTAGGTGCTGTAGGCTTTCAAGAAATCTGTTATTAGCGGAAACGAAACCCAAAACGCAGGGTTTGTAACAAATGGCAGTACTAGAATTGCAATGAACGAAAAGCTAAACACACCAACTCTTACTGTGCGTAAAAGTGCCGATTGCCAAGTAGGAAGGTTGGTAAACCAGTACAACACAAGAGGAAGTGCAACGATGGCCAGTGTGTATTTTGAAAGGAATACCAATGACAAGCACAGGCCTATTGCAACGTCGTACCAAATACCTTTTCGCGTCGTCAATTCATAAGATACTAACGCTAATAACACAAACAAAGATTCTGTTTGATACGTTTGAGATGCGTTAAGATTGAGGTGAAGCACGGCGTATAAAACAGAGGCTATTATTGAAATCTTTTTATCGCCAGCGTGCTTACAAACAACGTAGGTTAATGCTGCAATAGTTAGAGACATCCATATAAACTCCATAATTCGGAGTGAAATGGAGTAGGGTCCAAACACCTTAATCGCAAGTGCCGAGAAATAGTATATCAAGGGTGGTTTTACATCAATAAAATCAACATAAAGCGAGCCACCATTTAGGATGCTTAATCCTGCACGGAAAAACGTAGCCTGGTCTTGTCCGAATGGAAAAAATAAAAGTGGGATGAGTAAGAGGGTTCCCGTAATCCACGCGGCAATCGAAAAATTCTGCGTTTTTACGCCGGATAATTTACTCATCAAGTAGTCCAGTCTTCACTTCATCATCCCAGGTTTCGCAGTGATACTCCTTGCGTTGTTTTTTCTTGGGCTTAGCACTTGCAGCACCCTCGGCGATAGCTGCCATTGCCTCTTGCTCTAAAAATCTGCGCAGCTCCGAATCGCGAGACCGAAGTTTTAAATCGGCTTCTATCGAGAACATCTCACGTCCGTCTACAAACGTGCGCTCGGCGCGCGACATGTTAGACAATGGGTTGCCTGACCATACCACAACATCACCGTCCTTACCCGTTTCTATACTTCCCATTCTATCTTCAACGCCCATCTGCTTCGCCGAGTTTAGCGTCACAAATTTCATGGCATCCACTTCCGAAACATTTCCGTACTTCACGCTCTTCGCAGCTTCTTGATTTAACCTGCGCGCCATTTCGCCATCGTCGGAATTCACACTAGTAACCACACCAGCCGCATGAAGTATTCCGGTGTTCTCGGGAATTGCATCGTACACTTCAAACTTGTACGCCCACCAATCTGAAAACGATGAAGCGCGCGCACCGTGCTTGGCCATTTCTTTTGCAACCTTATAACCTTCAAGTATGTGCGTAAAGGTGTGAACGCGGAAACCGAATTCTTCGGTAAGTCGCATGAGCATGAGAATTTCGCTCTGCACATATGAGTGACAATGTATGTTGCGCTTACTGTTCAAAATTTCTACCAACGCATCAAGTTGAATGTCACGTCGGACAGGAATTCCACCCACCGAAGCCGCCTTCATCTCTGCTTCATACTCGCGTGCAGCCTGAAACGCATCGCGCATCAACTGCTCAACACCCATTCTGGATTGCGGATATCGCACAGTAAATCTATCGCCCCAATTCGACTGCTTCACATTCTCGCCCAACGCAAACTTCACGGTTGGGGTAGCCCCTTGCACCTTTAATTGTTCGGCATCGGAACCCCAACGCAACTTGATGAACTGAAGTTGTCCGCCCATTGGGTTGGCCGATCCGTGTAGCAAGTGCGACGCAGTAACACCACCGGCAAGCTGACGATATATGTTTACATCATCGGGATCTACAACATCGCCAATGCGAACTTCGGTTGTAATTGCGTGCGTGCCCTCGTTCACTCCGCGGCTAATTGCAATGTGCGAATGCTCGTCAATAATTCCCGGCGTAATGTGCTTGCCCGAACAATCAATACTGAGCGGAGCAGAAAGCCCCTTACCAATGCCAGCAATTTTTCCGTTGCTAATTAACACGTCGGTGTTTTCGAGAATCCCCGAAGTGCCACACGTCCACACTGTTGCGTTTTTCAAGACCACATTATTCTGTTCGGGAATAGCCGCCAAGCCATACGGACCCAATGGATATATTTTGGGAAGGGGCTTTCTGGGCTGTGGATCTGGTTTTTTAGGTGGCAGTTCTTTGAACACGGAATCTCGGCGCATCACCATTTGAACAACAGATCCGGTTGGCGAAATCAAATCAGTGCTCACCAAAATACTGTCGGCACGAAACGTTGTGCGGTACACACCTTCGGTGCCAATTGAATCGGTTTCCAGCGACATTGAAATGCGGCCGTTGCCTACGGTAAGATTCACCAGCATGTTCAACGTGTCCACCTTTGCAGTGATGGTTGGTTTTTCAGCTGTTCCCGCTATTGATACTTTAATCGGCTTCGAAAATTCGGACGAGTTCAGCGTCCAATGTCCACGCATATCCACGCCAGCTGCCTCATTTACATCGCTTTGCATTCCTTGTACCACTACACTGCGAATAACCGATTTTTCTTTGAATAAGTCTCCCGATGCTATAACCAGGTTTGCAATATAATTTTCGGCAACCTTGCCGAGTAACCGATCCACTTCGCCGAGTCTTGCGGGAACAGTTGTAAGTGCCGCAAGTGCAGTTTCGGGTTTCAATCCTTGTTCGACCATCTTTCTAATTTTTACGAGATAGTCGGCTGGAACCTTCATGCCCGTTGTGGTAAACGCCAGCGTACAACCAACAGAGTCGAGCAGTTTTGCATTATCTGCCGACCAATACCAATGCATCAGATCGTTCAACGAAACCGCGCGCGCCTCGACCGGGTTGCGCACATCTGGCACCTCCGGTAATTCGAGTGGCAGAATAATGGTGCTGTTATTCGCTGCAAACCAATTCAAACGACGGTACTCATTGCCCGTCCCCTTATACGCAAGGGTAATTCCAACCTCATCAGCGATGCGCTTCCAACGCGCAAAATCATGCTCGTCTTGTGCTTCAACTAAAAACAACTGTCGTGCAGAAACACTTTGGCTAAGCGCTGCCAAGCCGATGTTAAATTCCGGACGCTTATGCGTAGGAAACGATTCAATTGAATTGTGTGCCTTGGTATACCATGCGGCATCGAAAAAAGTTTGACGTATCAACGCTATCGAACCCATTAACGAAGAAGGGTATGGCGTTGCCGAACTGCCCTTCACAAAACTCATGTTCTGTGCAACACGGTCAGCAACAACAATCGAAGCGGCAGGACCCTCTGTAAGAATTATCGTAGATGAAGTGCCGCGAAAAATTCCATCGTGTGTACTAACGGTAGCGGCTGTGAAACCCAATGCATTAAGCTTGGTGGCATCAGCACTGCTTACAACCGTTGTAGAAGAAGCCGCACGTTCGGGGCGCACTGCCATGTTCCAATGGTGCGCACCAACAGTTCCGGGAGTGTTGGGTCCTTCATCTTCATCCTCATGATCGGCACCCATCTTTTTCGGCTGCGCCGGCCTACCACCAAACTGCCTGTTATCTGCAAACGGTTCAATAAAACCAGCGTACACCCACGCACCACGCAGGTTACGCACTTGCGCACCTTCGGGAATGGAAAGCCCCTTTCCCACAGAAACAATTTTTCCATCGCGCACCATAATCACGGCCGAGTCGATCTTCTTCCCGGGCTCCGGAACAACCGTGCAATTCGTGTACGCAATTAGGTGAACATTTTTTGTGCGCAAACCGTCGATCGGTCGCGTCGTTATTTGCGAGGTAACTGGTGCCGTGAGCAACAGTAACAGTATGATTACAATAGGCATAGGCGCAAAAATACGGCGTTCGCCGGTAACCATAGTGGTACTATTAAAAATAATCTGCTACCCTAGTTAATCTCGGCAGCTTGCTTTACAGCCGTTCTGCGTACTGTTTGCAGGGCATAGCGCTGTTGAATTACGCCTGCACCCTGCGCTAAATCGGGTGTATTGGTAAGGGGCTTTGCGGTACGTTTCAAAATACTCGCTACTTGGTTTGGAGTAAGTGTTGGATCGGCTTCGATCATTTGCGCCACTATACTTGCTACAATGGGAGCCGCAAAGGAAGTTCCATCAACCATTTTGTACCAAGCTGATGCAATGTGATTTGCTTCTACGCATTCTTGAATTGCATTGCGAATTTCAGACACATTGCGTGATGTCCACAAACTCACGGGAAGACTAGTGTACGGCAACAACGATGGTGCGCAAGAGAGCAACATATCATCGTTCATTGCATCCAATGCACAAAGTGCGCTCTGTTCTTTTTGCGTTTTAGTATCGGGTAAAACGGGTGCGGGCAAATAAATGGCGGGTGCAATTAGATCAGGTTTTTGTACACCAAGATTTGTAACTCCATAGGTTGAATGATACATGTCGCTATCGGTATCGCTCAACGTGTTCTTATCATTTACTCCACCAACGCCGAGTGCGTTTGGTGCCGAACCAGGCGGGCGTATCGGAATCATTGGATTGTTACCCACGGCAACTACCACCACAATTCCTTGCGTAACTAATTCTTCCACCAACTTAGTTACCGGGTGTTCAAGTGACTGGTCCATCTCATCGGCATACACACTAATGTTTACAACTCGAATTCCGAGATCGGCGGCATGTTGTTTTACATACTGCAACGCTCTAACGATTACTTCAGTAGTGATTCGCCCCTTTTCATTCATTGTGCGCACCAAAACAACATTTGCTTCGGGCGCCAGACTCGAGAATTCACCTTGCGAGAGGTACCCATTGCCCGCCGCAGTGCACGCCGTCATGGTACCGTGCCAGTGCCGAGCGAGGGGAGTAACCACCGGCGGAATCGCGTAATACACATCCTCCACGGCATCGTAATATGCGCTAATTCGGTTATCGGGCTTGCACAAATCCGGATGTTGTACAAAGTCGGAATCAATCATAGCAATGCAAACGCCCTTGCCGGATTTCGATACATCGGCGTGCATTCTGACGGGAAGGGGCAATACCGGACGCACAGCAGACGGTCGAACAGACTCAAACTTTTCTAACTCTTTACGCTTCTTCATTGATTCAAAACTACGCTGATTATTGATGGGTTTGGTATCTTAATTCAAGTTTTAAGTTTCAAAACCAGCTTTTAAGTTTCAAAACCACCTTTCACATTTTCAAAAAAATTCTATGCGTTCATTTACCGTGTTACTAATGGCAAGTGTCATTTCCATTTTTTCTTTTGTAGTAGGCAATGCTCAGGCTGATGTAGATGCCATAAAAACCTCCGACGACCTAGCCAAGATCGCCGCATTAGCGGCCGATTCAATTCCGTGGAAATACAAGGCCGTTACTGGTGCTGGATTCAATATGGTGCAGCTAAGTAATTGGGCTGGCGGTGGACAAAACTCGGTCACTGTGCGGGCGTTGTTTCTTGGATCGTTAGATTATTCGAACAATGATTTTTCTTGGGACAACGATCTCGACCTCGGCTACAGCATCATCAATCAAGGTGGACAAGGTTATCGAAAAGCTGACGATCGGATCATCCTAACTTCCAAAGCGTCTCTCAAGCAAAATGAGGTGTTGCGCTACACGGGACTACTGGATTTTCGAACCCAATTTGCCGTTGGTTATAACTATGATCAGCACGATCCACGAGATTCTACGAGGTTCCAGCAAGTTTCAACCCTCATGGCACCGGGCTATTTAACTGGCGCCCTTGGTATGGAGTGGACACCGATCAAGGAATTCACATTCATGGCTGCGCCGATATCTTCCCGTGCAATCTTTGTGATGGACGACTATCTTTCTTCTATAGGCTCATTCGGCGTGGATTCGGGTCAAACGGTCAAGGCCGACCTTGGTGGTCTACTCAATGCAACTTTGGACTGGGAGGTCTTCGAAAACGTACGTTGGAAGGCCCGCCTAAACGCCTTCATGCGCTACCGCGCTCCCGACCTCTGGGTAGTAACTGTCGAGAACGCCTTCCTGCTAAAAGTAAACAGCTTTCTCTCGGTTGGTTTCTTAACGGACATCTTCTACGATGACCGCGTACCCATCACCCGCGACGATAAAACTGTGGGTCCGTCAACGCAGTTGAGGAATCAGTTGGTGATCAACTTCACGCACACATTTGGCAATTAGTAATTAGCAATTGGCAATTAACAATTTCGCCTTCAGCTTTCGCCCTCTGGGTTTTGCCTTCAGCTTTTTGCCTTCAGCTTTTGCCTTCAGCTTTCGCCCATTTGTAGCTCCGGAGGAGCGCCATTATTATAGCAGCGGCGCATATAGCCCCGACGGGGCGACATATTTATTGAAAGGGCGTGCCATCCAACAATCTTTTTAACGTAAAGGCGACGCATGCGTCGCCTTTACTATAAAGATGCCGTCCCTTCGGGACTATCAAATGATTTGCTGATTATACATTTCACATTGGAAATTGATATGCACACTGTCACCCTGAGCGTAGCGAAGGGCACATTTTGACAATGGGCTTCTCTCCCGGACATTTTAACGGGCGACGCATGCGTCGCCCCAACTTGAAGATAGTTTGTGTGCATCAGGACATTGGCATTCTCAGATTTACACATTGGGCTTGGTTTCGCCCATGGGTTCTTACATCTTCACTGCCTTCACCGTGATCGTTTCATACAACGTTTCGATAACCACAAAATAAATACCGCGAGGTTGGTTGGTTAGTGGTTTGGTAACAACCTGAATGCCTCTATTTGCATTCTGAATGTCCCTAGTAAAATCCTCAATAATAATGCCTTGGATGCTTGCTATTCGTGCGCTTTTGATTCCCCCTGGAACGGTATAGGCATTGTATATCTCTACAGAAATTTCTTCATGAACTACGGTATGCGAGACACTTACCGTGAGCACCTCTCTAGGGGTTGCTTGGGTTAGACCCAAACAAATGAAAAGTAGGAGCATTCCTATTTGAACCCGGGTTCTCATTCTTGTATCATTACTATTCTTTTACCTTGTGCCGCTGTTACGGCATACACGCCTACAGGAATTCGCGATGCTTGTTGAGCTGTTTCAGGAGTGAGTTGGAGGTTGGTTCCATTAACTGAACTGAGGTTGATTTGCGTGTGTTCCGGGTTTGAGCGCATCCAGTTGATCAGCGCTTGACGTGTTAACGCAACGGGTGCAGATTCTGAATCCGCTGTTGAAGTCTGCTCGGTTAGAACCGACGTTGGTTTGTCCATGCGTTGTACACCTGTGGTGCTAGAGATGAGCATAGTTCCGCCGTTTCCGGCCGACAAACTAATCGGGATGTTGGGATAGGTGTAATTAAGATCTGGGTACCACGATACACCATCATTGTTACTGTGAAACAACCCACCCATTGTAGCAATGCTAAGAATTCCGTTTGTGTTCCATTGGTACACACTTCCCGCTCCGGGAATATATGGTCCGTTGTAAAAAATGTTGCCCGCGGATGTCCACGAAAGGCCATTATCTGTCGAACGAATAATCGTGATATTATCACACGAATACGTCATAGGAT
>JABMNI010000016.1 GCA_013204605.1 Ignavibacteria bacterium | reverse complement strand
GTCCGGTACCGTACCCGAAACAAGCTCGTACTAACATTTCACCAAATCACGGTTTTGGGGTTACCACTAAGCCCCATAAGCAAAAGCTGAAGGCGAAAGCTGAAGACGAAACCGATGGGCGAAAACTGAAGGCGAAAACTAAAGGCGACACTTCGCTTCGCTCAGGGTGACAATTCGTAATTCGTAATTCCTAATTCGTAATTGAATTAGTTCCTTTCACCACAATCCTCTTCCCAACCAAATCCTCAACATCGCCGAGTAGTTGCGTGTGGGTGTTGTTGTGAGCGCCAACTTGCACGGTGTGGGCTACAAATTCGGTGTTGGTGGTTTGCTGAAAGACATTGGCGTGACCGTTGATCATGACGATGGCGCTGGTTGGTAGTGCGTATGTCATAATGGGATGCGTATGAATGGTGGCTGTCACGGACGAGCCGGGAAGAAGTGACGGATCGGAAACGTCGAAATGACCGTGCACTAGGACGGTGCGGTCTGATCGAATTTGTTTGCCGATCAGGTGGATGTGACCGGTGCGAACTTTTTGAGCATCGCCAACAATCTGGAACGACATTTTCTGACCCACAGTTAACTGCTGAACATCGCGTTCGTACACAGCCATCTCTACGTGCATGTGTTGCGTTTCAACCAATTCGATGAGCACATCAGTATCAAGCACTGACATTCCAACAACCGCATGGACAGAAATAACGTGCCCCGAAATTGGTGATGGAATCTTGATGGATCTAGAAATAGTTTGCTCTGTGAGTTTATCTGGGTTGACATAAATGAAGGAAAGTTTTTCTCGTTTTGCTTGAAGTGAAATTCTTAGTCCTTGCACCTGAGCTGTACTTTGCTCCAAACTTCGTTTTGCATTTACGTTTTCTGCCGACAATAACTTTTGTCGCGTCAGCTCCAACTCCGCTAGCTCCAATTGATTTTTAGTTTCAAGAAAATCTTGTTGCAGCGAAACAAAATTTGGATGCTCCAATACCAACAGTGTCTGACCCTTTCGCACATGCTCGCCCGGTAACACCAATGTCTTACGAACAATTCCACCCATCGCCGATGTAACAGCAGCAGAGTATTGCGGCGGAACGTCCAGCTTGCCCTGCACTTGTAAGGTTTCTGTAAAGGGGATCTGTGTTAGCACTTCGGTAGTCATGCCCGCGTTTTTTTGTTGCGCGTCTGTCAACGTAATCACCGTGTGATCGTCGCCCACCTTGCTGGTTTGCGCATTCTCATCCGAAGAACTACTTGCGTCTGATGGTTTGTCTTTTGTTCCACATCCTAGCAATAGAAATATCACAACTGAAGTAAGAATGAATCGAGTTGAAAGAAAAACTGCTGTCGTTACAAGATTGTTTGAAGTGTTGAGTTTGTTTAAAGTGTTGTGTGTGTTTGATTTGTTGAAGTTATTCATGACATTGTTAGAGGTATTGTGTGTTGAATTTCTCGAACAGGTAGTTGTGTTCGAATTTAAACTGCGCGAGGTGCGCGAACATTGTGTAGTTGTATTGTGAATAGTCATCGTTGCACCAGCGAGTTGTATTCAATAACGGCGAGGTTATAATCGTAGATAGACTGCAATGCCGACGTTCGAATTTCCAACGCGGTTGTGTATGCATTGAACGTTTCAACGTATTCAATTTGTCCGGCATGGTAGGCGGTCAGCGCTTGGGCAACCATCGTATTTGCTAATGGTATCAACGTGTTCTGAACATCTTGCATCACGCTTGCTTGTGCTTCCACTTGTGCCATCACGGACTGTCCGCGATGCGAAACATGTTGTAATTCTTTTTGTAAGAGTTGATGCGCGGTTGAGCGCTGAATTTCTGCTTCTTGATTTTTTGCCGACAACGGAACAAACCACAACGGAATATCCAAGCCAACGCTAAAGCCATCAAACCGGTTACCAATTGAGTACGTTCTGGGAAGCCCGTTAACAAGGGTAGTCCCAACAAAACTTTGGTTGAAATATCCGAGCGTGATGTTGGGTGCGTATGCCGAGTTTGCAACGGAGAGTTTTTGGTCGGCCAATTCAAGTTGACGCTCGCGAAGGGCAATGATAGGCGGACGCAAAGTTGCCTGCAATGGAAGCGCAAGTGCAACTAATTGGCTATCAGTAACTGTTATCCGTTCGGCGCTTCCGCACAAATCCGAGAGGTCAATTTCGGCTTGCACAATTGCCGCAGCAACAATTTTGCGATGACTCTGCAACGATGCCAGCCGACTTTCTGCCGTGAGCTTTTCCAACAGCGTCCCCGCACCGGTTGTGTGTTTTAGCCTTGCCGCTTTTGACGTCTGCGCAAAGTGAGGCAGAAAACTATCAATCAACATTCGCTGTTCCAGTGCAAGCAGTACCGACTGGTATGCCCGCGCCACCAGCGTTTCAACGCTTCGAGCGCTGGTTGCAAGTTGCTGTTCCGATGCATGAATATTTGCATTTGCGAAATTCACACCGGCAATAATCGACGTAGGAAAAGGAATGGTTTGCGTGAGGTTGAACATGTTGTCTCGCGCAGCACTACTCACCTGACCCTGCGTGAACGTGACATTCGTCCTCCCAAAATCCACGGCACCTTTTCGTTGCGAAACCGCACGCTGCACATCCGACTGTTGCGCAATTAGTCCGGCATTTTGTGTACGCGCCATTTGCACCGCTTCATTAAGTGAAAGGGGCTTTGCAGCACGCAACTCGATTCGTGAAGTTGTTGGTGGGATATCATTATGCGTTTGTGCAGCAACATTAACGCTTGACAACGCGATTGCAATTACAGTTCCCGTACCTATTCCGGTTGCTGCAGAAATACCAGCGCCGACACTTATTCCAATTCCGGTTCCTGTGCCAATTCCCATTACCGTTATACAAATAACACTGACTGCATGCTTAACGCTTGAGGTAAAGCGTCTTCTTTTCGACAAAAGGAGATACAAAATTGGTAACACGATAAGAGTGAGAAATGTTGAAGAAATTATTCCGCCAATTACTACTGTTGCCAGTGGACGTTGCACTTCGGCGCCGCTACCATTGCTGAGTGCCATTGGAAGAAATCCTAGCGAGGCAACAAGAGCCGTGGTTAGAACAGGCCGGAGTCGTTCAGTGGTACCGTAGTAAATTATTCGTAGTAGAGAAGTAGTATGCAATGCGCGTGCTTTGTGAAAGGCCGACACTAAAACAATTCCATTTAATACGGCCACACCGAACAACGCGATAAATCCAATACCGGCCGAAATACTAAATGGCATATCTCGAATAACAAGAGCCCCAATGCCCCCTATAGCCGAAAGCGGAATTGCTGTGAAAACTAGTAAAGCTTCGCGAATACTTTTAAAAGTGGCGTAAAGCATGAACAGGATAATTATAAGAACAACGGGGACGGCAATTAAAAGTCGTTGGGTGGCTTCGATGAGATTTTGAAACTGTCCGCCCACGGTGTAGTAGCTCCCGGCGCTGAGGGTTACGTTGCCATCGATTCTTTCGCGGAGTTCATTAACGATCGATTCCACGTCGCGTCCTTGCGTGTTGAAACCTACAATTAATCTTCTTCGGCCCGCTTCTCGCTGTACTTGATTTGGACCTATCATAGTTTTTATCTCTGCCACGTAGCCAAGCGGAATTTGTCTGCCGTCGCGAGTGGTAACAAACAGTCTGTCAACATCGGCGGTGTTAGTGCGCATAGTTGAATCGAGCCGCACCACAATTCCAAATCGTTTTTCCTCTTCGTAAATATTTCCTGCAAGTTCACCGGCAAACGCTGTTCGAACGGTGCGATTAATTTCATCGACATTTACTCCGAGTTGTGCACAGGCCCGACGGTTTGGTTCGATTACAATTTGGGGGAGTCCGGTAAGGGGCTCAACATACACGCCTTGAGTGCCACTGATTTGACGCACGATGTTGCCGATCTGTTCGCCCGTCCGTGTGAGTTCAGCCAGATTGTGTCCGAACACCTTAACCACCACATCTTGTTTCGCTCCCGTCATTAATTCATTGAAACGCATTTGAATTGGTTGTTGGAATCCGAATTCTACTCCTGGGATTTCCATTAGAGCGGCTTCCATTTTTCCTGCAAGTTCATCGCGCGTCTTTGCGCTGGTCCATTCTGATTTGTCCTTCAGAATTATCATCAAGTCACACGACTCCATAGGCATCGGATCCGTTGGAATTTCACTCGTGCCGACCTTTCCAATTACGGTTTTCACTTCGGGAAAATTCGTTGTCAAAATTTCAGATGCACGCGTTGCAACTCTGATGGTTTCTGAAATTGAACTGCCAGTAACCAATCTGGTTTCTACTGCAAAATCTCCTTCATCGAGAGTGGGAATAAATTCACCACCGATATTCAAAAACATAACGATAGCAATTGCGAATGCAATTGCTACTGCAACCAATGCAGCCTTGGAGTATCGCACGGCATAGCGTCTGGCGGGAGCATAGGCGGCATGCAGACCCCGCATTAACTTGTCGGCAATTGACAAAGTTCTACCTAGCCCCTTACGAAAAACTAGCGATGTCATCATGGGTACATACGTGAGCGAAAGTATGAATGCACCGGCCACGGCGAACATTACGGTTTGCGCCATGGGTTTAAACATTTTACCTTCGATGCCTACCAGTGTTAAGATCGGAAGGTACACCATGAGAATAATTATTTCGCCGAACGAGGCGCTACGGCGGATTCCGAGCACTGAATTCAATATGGTTTCTTGGCGTGAACTTCCACGGTATTTTTCCAAACTGTGGAGTACGGATTCAACGATGATCACGGCGCCGTCTACGATGAGGCCGAAGTCGATAGCACCCAGCGACATTAAGTTTCCCGACACGCCAAACGCGCGCATCAGTCCGAACGCGAATAACATACTTAGCGGGATTACCGATGCAACAATGAGGCCCGCGCGAAGATTACCCAAAAACAACACGAGGATAAACATTACAATCAGCGCACCCTCAACCAAATTTGTTGTCACGGTAGTGATGGCACGGTTCACCAATTTTGTTCTATCTAAAAATGGTTCGATGCTGAGTCCAGCGGGAAGTGTCTTTTCAATTTCAGCTATTCGTTCTTTTACGGCATCGATTGTAGTTGAAGAATTTGCACCTTTGAGCATCATCACCACTCCGCCCACGGTCTCACCTGTGTTGTCCTTAGTCATAGCACCATACCGAATTGCGTGCGACTCCTGCACAACCGCCACGTCACTCAGCAGCAACGGAGTTCCCATCTCGGTAGTACCTATGGCAATGCTTGCAACATCTTCGACACTGTGTGCCATTCCTTCTGTGCGTATGTACGCAACACTTGGCCCCTTTTCAATATATGCGCCACCATCGTTTGCGTTATTCTTGTTCACGGCCGCTACAATATCCGTTACGGAAAGTTTGACGGCTTGAAGTGCAAGGGGATTTACCGCAACCTCGATTTGTTTTACGAAGCCGCCGAACGACGACACGTCGGCCACTCCATCGGTGCCAAGCAATCTCCTGCGCACAATCCAATCCTGTACGGTCCGCAAATCGGTGGGCGAATATTGCCCCTTATGTGTTTCATCTACTTGAATGGTGTACTGATAAATTTCGCCAAGCCCCGTTGATATGGGTGCCAGTCCTGGTATTCCAATATGTTTTGGAATCAGTTCTTGCAACTCAACAATGCGTTGGTCGATTTGCGCACGAGCCCAGTACAAATCTGTGTCATCATCAAAAACGATCGTTACCACGCTCAGTCCAAAACGCGAAATTGAGCGCATCGTTTTCACGCCCGGTACCGACGCCATAACCTGCTCGACTGGCATCGTGATGAGTCGTTCTACTTCTTGACTAGCAAGCGACGTAGACACAGTAATGATCTGCACCTGATTGTCCGTGATATCCGGAACTGCATCGATGGGCAACTGCACCATTGAATACACTCCCCAAATAATCAACGCGCAAACACCTATCGCAACGGCAAGCTTATTGCTCACCGAAAAGATGATAATTCTATCAAACATTTTTCTTCCGCTAAAATTGATACATCAAAACGCAATCGGTTTCGGCATCAATCGCGGGGAGGTTGGAATACTGCCGATGACTCGGTATATGAAATCATGGTAGGGGGCTCAGTGACACACTGCCTTGTCACTTGAACAACAACTACCGAAACGGAAGAATGCGTTTCGCACGCGGTCATTCCTGCGCACGTGCCATGATCGTGCAACGGCAGCGATGTGTGTTCAGCATCATCGTTGGCTCCCGAAGCATAATGATCAATCAAAAACTCGAAAAACGACAAGTGCTTGTCGCCGTGATCGGAAACATGATGTTGGTAATGCTCCAATAACGCCCCGACGCGCATAATCTCATGTGCATCCAATCGCGGAAGCATCGAAAGCAATACAAAGCAAACCAAAAGTATGTGAGCGGTTGTCTTCACCCCTGCAATTTAACCAATTGCTCCCCGGCAGGAACTCCCCGGCAGGAACTCCCCGGCAGGAACTCCCCGGCAGGAACTC
>JABMNI010000015.1 GCA_013204605.1 Ignavibacteria bacterium | reverse complement strand
TGACCTGCTGATTACAAATCAGCTGCTCTACCAGCTGAGCTAAGTCGGCGAACGACAAAATTACAACGATTTACGGAATGTGCCAAAGAAAAGTTCTGCGTGGGTGTTGTAAAAATGGCCTCAGAGCTACATGGTTCAACGGAATCGCGTAGCTGCCTATCTTTACAACAATGCAATCACCGCGGTAATATCCCCATAGATCACCAAAGAATCAAATAATGTTTCAACATCTCAACAAAATCATATTGATGGCAATAGTCTTGGCTTTTACTGGCTGTGGCACCACAAGACCAACGTTTAACGGAAATTGGACCGCGGCACGGTGCGCAGATTCTACCTGTGCCGGTGCGCTTGACTATAACTTCACCGTGCAAATTTCTGAGACCGTCGACTCAATATCGGTAGGTCTGAAATCTATTGCGCCCTCTGATGATTCTGCTACGGCAAGCACATACCATGTCGATAAATTTTCCGACGTCGAGTTAGTTGGAAGTCGGAGTTGGTCTGAAGGCTCCATGGGCTTCAGCATGGACATCAACGTGTCCATCCTATTGCGAACCGTCGGCGATAACGCCCGCCTACGCATGACCACCATAATGTCCGGGATGCCAGAATACGCTTCACCTAGTGGCGGTAAGGATGCTACTCAGGTGGCGTGGTTCACTTTAAAGAGGTGATTTCGCAGCGGCTAGGTGAAAAATATTCTCCCACTGCAAATCATTGTTTCAAATTCTTCAACGTGACATTTTGTCGATGCAACTTTCGCCCAAAGCAATTCCCAGCATCGCAATACAAGTAGAAAAATAGTAACAAACAAATAGCCCCTTGACAGCAGATTATGGTAGGGGGCTTACCAGATTCAAATGGGTCAAAAACAATTTGTTTGAAATGTTGCTAGTGTGCGTCTACACAATGAAACGAGCATCAGAAAGTTCACGTCCTATTTGCTGAACTCCCAGTAGAATGCGCTTGGTTTGATTAGCGGAGGGTTTTTTGATACCTTTTATGTACTGCGCCAACAGACTCTGATTCATTCCGATGCGTTCCGAAAGTGCTTTTGCGTTGATAACCTTGTAAAAACTAAAGAAGCTTTCAAGGTCGTATTCGAAATGCAATTCCTCTATCTCGTAAACAACGTCTTCCGTTTCAAACGTGAAATTCACCGCTTCCAAGATGTTGGCCTTAAGCTCTTCAAGATTTTCGCCTTCAGTTGCTATGAAATTCGAATTTACCATGGTATCGGCACTATACCCTTCATCCTCTTTCGTTACGGTCACGTTAATCTTTGGTTTTTTCATCGTTTTGTGGGTTTAATATTGGCTTGTTTTAGAATTGCGATTGCCTCATCGATTGTTTCACCATATGCGTGCCAATCTTTTGCAAGCATACATCGATATTACAATTCCCAAGGTTACACATTGTTCTATCATGTTACAGCCAATTGCAGTCCACTTCGCCCCCTTCACGAAATTCCATTCTAAACTTGTTGCACAAATTGCCGACAGTTACTCCAACAGTATTTCAAAATGTTTTTCAACGTACTGGACGATTGCCATTCTGCGTCCGTTCGACTCTACAAAGCGAACATAGCTGTGACGCAAACACAAAGCCCCTTGCATTTTTCGTTGATTAGACTAATCAGCGCACAACACAGAATTCTAATTTTAGTACGACACATTTTTCTAGATCTGGTGCAATATTTCAGGAAGATTATGTTATCAACTTCAATGGTTGCTAACCATAGAGTAATGGTGCTTCCTTTATGAAGCATTAATTTACCCGCACGAGCCACGAAAAATTGTAAAAACCTTTAAAAACAGTGGGTGGTTATTTTGCGAGATAAACACTAAGGATATGTGAAAAGAATACTCAAAAAGTTTTTGCCCGTAATAGACATCCTTTTGGTGCCCGTGGTGTACGTTTCAGCCTTGCTGTTTAGAAAGCTTAGGTCGAAAGGAGTGCACAGACTACCAAGGTGCAAGAACGTATTGTTGAACGTGGGTGTATTCCCGATTATGGATCACTATTATGATCCGCAGTTTTCATTTAAAGAATTGCACCCAGATTTTTCGGATGATCGAAATCTGGTGGGCGTTGATTTGAATGTGATGGGTCAGTTGGCTATGCTTGCAAGACTCACGTACGCCTCCGAGCTTACAAATGAGCTTGCTGCAGAAAATTCTGAAACGCAGTACCATCATGATAACGAGTGGTTTACTTGGGGCGATTCTGAGTATTGGTATCAGACTATTCGGACGTTGAAACCGAAACGAATTATTGAGATTGGTAGTGGGCATTCAACGTTAATGGCTATCAAGGCTATTCAGAAAAACGTGGTCGAAGTATCTGGCTATGAATGTAAACACATTTGCATTGAGCCGTATGAAATGGCATGGCTAGAAAAAACGGGCGTTGAAGTATTAAGACAGAAAGTTGAGTTGGTAGAACTTGAGTTTTTCAAACAACTGCAAGAAGGCGATATTCTGTTCATAGATTCATCTCACATTATTCGACCATTCGGAGATGTGTTGTATGAGTATCTAGAAATTCTGCCTTCGCTAAACAAAGGTGTTGTTGTACATATTCACGACATTTTCACCCCTAAAAACTATTTGCAATCGTGGGCTGAACACGAGGTGCGATTGTGGAATGAGCAATATTTGTTAGAAGCTTTTTTAACAAACAACTCCGCATGGGAAGTAGTTGGAGCACTGAATTATTTGCATCATCATCATGCGGAAAAGTTTAGAGCTGTTGCGCCATTTACTACTAGCCAACATGAGCCAAGCTCGTTTTACATTCGGAAGACCACATAGCCCCCTCACAAATTTCACTCCAGTGCAACCTTGCTGTTTAAAAAAACACATTGCTACACCGGAGTGAATTGAAAAGTGCCTAGATGCAACTCTTATGCAAGCGCATCATGAGTTCATTACTTTTGCCCATGCGTTGACGAAGTCTTGTACAAACTTTTCTTTGTTGTCGTCCTGCGCGTAAACTTCGGCGTAGGAGCGAAGAATTGAGTTCGAACCAAATACTAAATCAACGCGGGTGGCGGTCCATTTGGTGACGCCGGTACCACGTTCTACTATGTTGAAAAGGCCGGCAGAAGCGGGCTTCCAAGCATATTTCATGTCGGTGATATTCACGAAGAAGTCGTTTGTTAGTACACCAGGATTGTCCGTTAGCACGCCATGTTTAGATGCGCCGTGATTTGTTCCTAACACGCGCATGCCGCCAATCAATACTGTCATTTCAGGAGCCGTTAAACCCATCAACTGAGTTCGGTCTAAAAGTAGTTCCTCTGCATCAACAGAGTAATCTTTCTTCAGCCAATTTCTGTATCCGTCGTGTATGGGTTCAAGCACTGCAAACGATTCAACGTCGGTCATTTCTGCGGATGCATCGCCACGTCCCGACGTAAATGGTACCTTGATTTTGTAACCGGCTTTTTGCGCGGCTTGTTCAACAGCTGCACTTCCACCAAGGACAATCAAGTCTGCAAGGCTCACTTTTTTACCAAGTCCGGCTTGAAATTTTGTAAGTACGTCAAGCACATTTGCTAGGCGTGCGGGCTCGTTGCCTTCCCAATCTTTCTGTGGATCCAAACGAATTCGCGCGCCGTTTGAGCCCCCTCTAAAATCGGAACCTCGAAATGTTCGCGCACTGTCCCAAGCGGTGTTAATGAGATCGGTACTAGAAAGACCAATATTCAAAAGTTGAGATTTCAACTCATCAATTTCAGATTCAGTAAGCGTGTAATTAACAGTTGGAACGGGGTCTTGCCAGATCAAATCTACACTGGGAACATCGGCACCGAGGTAGCGACTTTTCGGACCCAGATCTCGATGCGTGAGTTTGAACCATGCCTTGGCAAATGTCTCGGCAAAATATTGCGGGTCCTTACTAAATCGTCCTATAATTTTTCTGTACTCAGGATCCATTTTCATCGCCATGTCGGCATCCGTCATAATCGGATTTCTGCGCACGTCGGGAATATGTGCGTCAAGGGGCTTATCCTCTTCCTTCATGTTGATGGGTTCCCACTGCCAAGCTCCCGCCGGACTCTTCTTTGACTCCCATTCATGGTTCAGTAACAAATGGAAGTAGGTGTGATTCCATTTATTTGGAGTGGTTGTCCATGCACCTTCCAAACCACTTGTAACGGTATCTTCAGCATTGCCTTTTCCTTTTGGATTCATCCAACCAAAACCTTGAGTTTCAACATCAGCCCCTTCCGGACTAGCACCCAATACATCGGCGGAACCGTTCCCGTGGGCTTTCCCAACGGTGTGCCCGCCGGCAGTTAAAGCCGCAGTTTCTTCATCATTCATTGCCATGCGTTTAAACGTTGTTCTAACATCCTGCGCCGTTCTAAGCGGATCGGGATTTCCGTCTACACCTTCGGGGTTAACATAGATCAATCCCATTTGAACAGCCGCCAAAGGATTGTCGAGTGATTCACTGTCGGCAACATTTTCGTACCGAGATTTCCCCATCCATTCTTTTTCAGCGCCCCAGTAAATATCTTTTTCAGGATGCCAAATGTCCTCGCGTCCGCCAGCAAAACCAAAAGTTTTGAAACCCATCGATTCGTACGCCATGTTACCGGCTAGAATTATCAAATCGGCCCACGATAGTTTGTTGCCGTATTTTTTCTTGATGGGCCATAATAGCCTGCGCGCTTTATCAAGATTGCCATTGTCCGGCCAACTATTAAGTGGCGCAAACCGTTGGTTTCCGGTACCGCCGCCTCCACGTCCGTCGGCAATACGATACGTACCCGCGCTATGCCACGCCATCCGAATCATGAGTCCGCCGTAGTGTCCCCAGTCCGCCGGCCACCAATCCTGGCTCTCCGTCATTAGTTTCTTCAGGTCATTCTTCACCGACTCCAGATCGAGCGTTTTGAATGCTTCCGCATAATTAAAATTCTCGTCAAAGGGATTAGTTTTTGCGTCGTGCTGATGCAGAATATCAAGATTAAGTGCATTCGGCCACCAACTCATCACCGAACTATCTGTTTCTGTGTTTGCGCCGTGCATCACGGGACATTTGCCGTCTTTACTGTTTTCCATTGCTCATTCTCGACTATTAAATGAAAAGATATTGTCTTATTTGAAGTTTGCAGCCTTCGCCACACCGCAAATTACAGAGATAAATGCACTAGCTAAATCAGGGTACGTGTTACGAGATTCCATTCTGACTTGCAGCGGCTGCACAACCCAAGCTCGAGCAGGCATTCGCGAATGTTGTAGTTAGCGCATAATCAACGTGCATTCAGGAATAAATTACCAGACTGGATTATGAAAAAAGCAAAACAGATTCTCACACAACCACAGACAAAAGAAATAATACGCATACTGAAAGCCCGTTTCGAAAAAAATATGAAGCGGCATAAGGGGCTTGATTGGGATGTGGTGGAGGAAAGGTTGCAGGGGAATGCGGCAAGTCTTTGGACGTTGAACCAAATGGAAGCGACAGGTGGTGAGCCGGACGTTGTTGGGTATGATAAAAAGAAAAACGAACTTATTTTCTTCGATTGCTCGGCGGAGACTCCGAAGGGTCGGCGGAGTTTGTGTTATGACCGCGAAGCGCTCGACGCACGAAAAAAATTCAAGCCTGCGAATAGTGTGGCTGAAATGCGCGATGAAAGAGAAGCTATCTATCTCGATTTGCGATTTGCGAAATGAACCCGTGTTAAATAGTCATTGTGGTGTAAAAGGGTTAAATTTAGGGATTATGGAAATGCGGTAAAAAGGTGAATTCGGTGAATGCTGAATGAGTGAAATGAACAGTGAAAATTGACTATGAAAATCGACAAGATTGACGCGCAAATACTGAATATTCTGCAAAAGGATTGCACTGTTGCAGTGAAGAATATTGCCGCAAAGGTTGGCCTGTCGTACACGCCTGCGTACGAGAGAATTAAGCACCTGGAAGAGAACGGAATTATTAAAAAGCGCGTGGCTATTCTTGATTCAGACAAAATTGGAATTCGATTGTTCGCGTATTGCAATATCACGCTTAAAGAACAATCTCAAAAAAGTTTGATGAATTTTGAAAAGAGTATTGCAAAAAATCCGGAGATTCTTGAAGTGGTTAGCCTATCGGGGATTTACGACTATATGCTGAAGGTGGCAGCCAGAGACATAGAGGAATACAACAATTTTATTATCAATAAGCTTGCTAACGTTCCAAACATTGGACAATACCACAGCAACATTGTAATGAGCGTAGTAAAGTGCGAAACGTCATACCACGTGACGGGCATTCACGTACCCGATTAAACCGCGTACTCTCAGTTTGTTAACAGTTTTCGTTTGACTTCGAATTCAGCTCGGATTTCTTTGGTGCATAGATTTCCGATGCTTCCTATGTGTGTGTGCGCAACCGCAGTGTTTGCCTGGAATGTTCCGTTTTGAACTTTGGTCGACACAATGTTGTACGCATCCCTGAACGGCGTGCCTGAAAGTACGAGACGGTTAACTTCTTCCACGGTGAATAGGTTAGCATACTTAGGATGGTCCAACAGATCTGGCGTTACGGTGATGTTTATTAACATTAAAATCACCATCTCAATGCAATCATTCAGATTGGTAAAAGCAGGGAATAGACATTCTTTTGTTAGTTGAAAATCTCGGTGGTAGCCGGTTGGAAGATTGTTTGTGAGTAGGGTTAACTCGTTTGGCAGCGCTTGAATACGATTGCATTTTGCCCTGACAAGTTCAAACACATCGGGATTGTGCTTGTGCGGCATTATGCTGCTACCGGTTGTTAACTGATTTGGAAATGAGATGAAGCCGAAATTCTGATTTAAATACAGGCAGACATCCATCGACATTTTAGATAGCGTGGCTGCAACGGTAGCCAACCCCATGGCCGTAATTTTCTCAACCTTACCACGCGTCATTTGGGCATACACAACATTGCGATTGATGGATGCAAAACCAAGAAGGGCAGTGGTCTGCTGTCGGTCGATTGGAAATGATGAGCCGAACCCTGCTGCCGATCCCAGCGGATTCTTGTTGCACACGTTGTACGCAGCAATTAGCAGCTCGAGATCGTCAGACAAACTCTCGGCGAACGCCCCAAACCACAAGCCAAACGAAGAGGGCATAGCAAGTTGCATGTGTGTGTAGCCCGGCATCAAGTGGCCTTTGTGCTCCTCACTAAGGTCAAGCAACAACTGAAAAAGCGTATCGATGTTGTTCGTTAGCAACTGAATCTGAGATTTGATAAACAGTTTTATATCCACCAAGGCTTGATCATTTCTAGAGCGTCCGGTGTGAATTTTCTTTCCTACATCTCCAAGTTTTTCAGTCAGCATTAGTTCGACTTGCGTGTGCACATCTTCTATGCCTTCTGAAATCTGAAATTTACCGGCAGAAATATTCTGTTGAATGTCTTGCAGTGCATCTAACAGTTGCCGCAGCTCATCTGTGGTGATTATTCCTATACTCTCAAGCATGGTGGCGTGTGCAACAGAGCCCCGCACATCACACCCCGCGAGTAGCGTATCCCACAGCTTGTCCGAGCCTATCGTAAAGCGCTCAATGTGGAGTTGCTCTTGGGCAAACTGACTATTGGGTTGGTCTTGCCAGAGTTTCATAATGAGTATGTAAGGTTGCTAGAAAATCTATGTACTGTTGAATCCCAGATTCAACTTCTTGTACAAGCACAAATTCGTCTGCAGTATGAGAGCGCGCAGATTCGCCCGGACCCATCTTTATTGTGGGGAATGGCATTAGCGCTTGGTCCGACGTGGTTGGCGATCCATACAGTTCACAGCCAAGTAACTGCCCAACCTTCACAAGCGGATGTGATTTGTCGATTGCCGATGGGTTAATGCGTAACGACCGTGGTTGCACGCTACAGGCAACATGCTGCTGAATAGTTTTAAGCACGTATCTGGTGCCGCACACATCAGTGGTGCGAACATCAACAGTAAACTTGCAAGAGTCGGGAACAACGTTATGTTGCGTGCCGGCTTGGATCATGGTGACCGACATCACAACGGGTCCCAACACTTCCGAAACCAACGGAAATTTGAAATCTCTAAACCACTTCAGGTCCACCATGGCCTTATGAATTGCATTCACACCTTCGCTTCTTGCGGCGTGCCCCGAAGCCCCTTTCACCTCACAATCTAAAACCAGTAAACCTTTTTCGGCAACAGCGATGTTCATTCCGGTTGGCTCGCCAACAATTCCGAAATCGATAGTGCCGAGTAGCGGCAGTAGACACTCAATGCCGTTAGCTCCGGAAATTTCTTCTTCGGCGGTGGCGGCAAAAACGATGTTGAATGCGAGATTTTCGCGTCCGTAGAAGTATAAGAAGCACGCCATGAGAGCCACCACAGATGCGCCTGCATCATTGCTACCTAGACCATACAACCTGCCTTTATGAATGTCAGCTTCGAACGGGTTGCGCGTGTACTGCGCGTTTGGTTTCACGGTATCGTGATGCGAATTGAGAAGTAGTGTGGGCTTACTTGAATTGTAGTGAAGATTTTTAGCCCAAACGTTATTGAGATGTCGGTCTGCAGCAACGCCATTTTCACGTAGCACATGTTGCAGTACCGATGCAGTTTCGTTTTCGGATTTGCTGAACGATGGGGTGCTAATCAGCGTCCGCAACAGGGCGACAGCTTGCGTAGATAATTTATCCAAATTCATACTAGCGTGGTTCCAATAAATTTTGCCGACGCACTAGCAATGTGTTGCGCATGGCAGATTGAAACCGAGCTAACTCCTTGCTCGAATGCCCAAAATGCATTGTCGAGTTTTGGAATCATACCCGCTGTAACTGCTCCTGTAGCTTTCAAATTCTCGCACGCTGATTTGCTTAGTGTGGTGAGTAGCGAGGCTGGGTTGGATGGTTCCGACAGCACTCCAACTTGCTCAAAACAAAATGTAAGATTCACTTGAAAGGGGCTTGCCAGTGCCACCGCAATTCGCGCCGCCATGGTGTCGGCATTGGTATTCAGCAACGTACCACGCCCATCGTGCGTGATGGAGCAGATTACCGGAACAGTGCCTGAGTGAATAATTTCTGAAAACTTTGCAACGTTGATTCCGGAGACCTCCACATCGCCAACAAATCCAAAATCTATTTCGGTTGACACGCGTTTGGTACTTCGAACAAGATTTCCATCGGCACCGGTGAAACCCATGGCCTGACAATTCAATGCCTGCAGGTTTGCAACAATAGTCTTGTTGATCAATCCGGCATATACCATAACAGCTACGCGAAGCGTTTCGGCGTTAGTAATGCGTCGGCCATCCACCAGGGTTTGTTGTATTCCCATTTGTTCGGCGACAGTGGTTGCAATATTGCCACCGCCATGCACGAGGATAAAAGGACCCTCGATATTGGAAATATCAACAAGGAACCGCTGCAATAGATCGGCATTGTTTATAACGTTTCCGCCAATCTTGATTACGCGGAGTGTTGGTCGGGTATCGTTAGCTTGACTCAAGAATTTCTTTCAACACAGCCTGTGCAGCGTAAACACGATTCTCGGCTTGAGTGTAAATCAGCGAACGAGGTCCATCGATTAACTCGTCGGAAAGTTCCACGTTTCGGCGCACTGGCAGACAATGCATGATACGCGCGTTAGTGGCATGCTGTAGCTTTTGTTCGTCAAGCATCCACGATGGATCCGTAGTTAACACGGCTCCATAGTCAGTATATGCCGACCAATTTTTTACGTACACGAAGTCGGCACCTTCCAACGCCTTGTGCTGATCGTGCTCGATGGTTGCACCCTCGGTAAAATCTGTATTGAGCTCGTAGCCCTCCGGGTGAGTAATTGTAAGATCATACTTGAGCGCCAGTGTCCACTCAGCAAAAGAATTTGCCACAGCCTGCGGTAGCGCCTTTATGTGCGGAGCCCACGTGAGGACCACCTTTGGTTGACTTGTTCGTTGCGATGGATGACTTGATCGTTGCGACTCTTTCATAGTCATAACATCTGCCAAACTCTGAAGCGGATGTCTGGTAGCAGATTCCATGCTGACCACTGGCACGGTTGCGTACGTAACAAACTGCGACAGAACCAGTTCTTGATAGTCTTCCGTTTTGTTCGTAAGCGTAGGAAAACTTCGCACCGCAATTACATCGCAATACAAACTCATAACTGCGGCAGCGTCTTTAACGTGCTCCACCGCACTGCCATTCATTACCGCACCATCGGCAAACTCCAACATCCATCCTTCTGCGCCAACATTCATTACAATAGAATTCATCCCCAAATTCATGGCTGCTTTTTGAGTACTAATCCTGGTGCGTAAACTGGAATTGAAAAAGAACAATCCAATTGTTTTGTTCGTGCCTAGGGTGGCGTATGCATACGGTAGTTTTTTTATCTGCAAGGCAGATTCGACCAACGCGCGCGGATTAACAACGTCCGTAACCGATGTAAAAGAGTTCATTGGTTGTTGTCCATAGTTGATGAAAAAGCAGCAACAAAAAATTCAGCTTCGACGTTTGAAATTGTAAGCGGCGGAAGAATGCGAATGGTGTTCTTGTTCGACGATGAGCCCGTTAGTATTCCGTACCGATTGAGCAATTCAGATTTCACATTGGAACAGTTGTCATGAAGTTCAATTCCAATCATCAGGCCAAGTGAACGCACTTCCTTGACACCGTCAATACTGCGGACAGCATTTGAAATGTAGTCTCCAACCATTGCTGCGTTTGATATTAGGTTGTCTTGTTCAATTACATCAAGTACAGAAATTGCCGCCGTGCAAGCAAGTTGATTACCTCCAAAAGTACTCCCTAGCATTTCCATTTGCGGAACAATGTGCGGCGCAATTAGAACACCAGCAACAGGAAATCCATTTCCCATTCCTTTAGCAATAGTTATAAGGTCGGGCGAAATATTTGCGTGTTGGTGTGCAAAAAACTTACCCGTCCTACCATACCCCGATTGCACTTCGTCTACAATCAGTAACGCACCATACTTCTTACACACAGCGCTCACACCTTGCATGAATTCGGGCGTGGGAATATTAATTCCACCAACGCCCTGCACACCTTCAATAATCACCGCACAAACTGACTCATCAATAGCGGCTTCAAATTCATCTAGATTGTTCAGTTCTACAAATTGCACGTTTGCATTACGATTTATTGGTGCAACAATCTTCGGATTGTCCGTTACCGAAACAGCAAGCGAAGTACGCCCATGAAATGATTTGAAAAAAGAAATAATCTTAGTGCGTCCATTGTGGAACGATGCCAACTTCAACGCATTCTCGTTTGCTTCGGCACCAGAGTTGCATAAAAACAATTTGTAATCATCGCACTCTGCTATTGTGCCAAGCTTTTTTGCTAGCTCTTCCTGTTGCGAAATTCGAACCGAATTTGAGTAGTACGCAATGCTGTTCAACTGCTTAGTTATTGCAGCCACCTGCAATGGGTTCGTGTGTCCGATAGATATCACAGCATGACCACCGTAAAAATCCAAATACTCCTTACCCTTGGTATCCCACAACTTCAAACCCTCTGCTCTTGCAAACTCAATATGTTGGCGGGAGTAAACATCGAATAGTTCCATGATTCAAAATGCCGACGCTTTAAGTTTTAACCCGGTGGTTTCTTCTATACCGAACATCAAATTCATATTCTGCACAGCCTGCCCCGAAGCCCCCTTCAGCAGATTATCAATCACACTTACAATCAACAGCGTGTTGGCATGTTTCTCCAAATGAATCAGACATTTGTTTGTGTTTACAACCTGCTTGAGATCGATGTTTGCATTGCTGATGTGCACAAACGGATGCGCAGCGTAGTACGCGTTGTACAGTTCGTACAAGGGCTCGATGCTGGCCGAGGTGCTCACGGTGCAGCATGCCATTATGCCCCGGGTAAAACTGCCGCGCTGCGGAATCATAATTACTTCGCTGGAAAAACTGGGCTGAAGGTGCTCTAATCCGGCGTGAATTTCTAGGAGATGATTATGGGTAAAGGGGCTATATGTTGATAGATTGTTCTGACGCCATGTAAAGTGCGAAGTATCTTTTAGTGTTTGTCCTGCACCGGTGGAACCTGTTGTACACGTGATATGAATATCCGATTCCAGCATTTTATTCGCGGCAAGTGGTAGCAACGCAAGTTGAATGGCCGTAGCAAAGCAGCCCGGATTTGCAATGTTTGTTGCCGTTGAAATGTTAGTGCGATGGAGTTCCGGCAGACCGTACGTAAATGTTTTGTTGGGGTGCGGAGTTACTCGATTATCCTTGCTGAGATCGATAATTCTTGTTGAATCTGGGAAGTCGAAAAGCGGATTGTTGGTGCGGTTCGCGCCACCACCGTCGCACAGAAATACAGCATCGATATCGCTCGGCAACTCTTTTGTAAACGTAAGTTCAGTGTCGCCAAACAAGTCCGTATGGATGCTTGAAACTTTCTGACCATGATTGCTGCTACTTTGCACACCACAAATTTCAACCTGCGGATGAAGAAGTAATAAGCGAATCAACTCGCCCCCTGCATAGCCGGCACCGCCAACAATGCCTGCCTTAACTATGCGAGTCATGATTTACCTGGTGTGTGCGAGTCATGATTGACCTGGTGGAAGATGGAAGTTTGATTTCCAAAAATCTTGGTGAAGCCTTTTACATCGTTGCCCGACCACGTGTTGTTGGTCTCGCCGTATGAGCCAAACTTGCTTGACATTAAATCGTGGTTACTTGTAATGCCGTTCAACACAAAGCGATGTGGGTGCAGCGTAATGTGAACTGTGCCGGAAACATTTTGTTGGGAGCTCTGAAAGAACTGCTCGATGTCTCGCATTACAGGGTCGAGCATTTGTCCTTCGTGCAGCCACTGGGCGTACCACGCAGACATTTGATCCTTCCAATACAACTGCCATTTTGTGAGCACGTGCTTTTCTAACAACTGATGCGCCTTGATAATTAGCATAGGCGCGGCAGCCTCGAAAGCTACGCGTCCTTTCGTGCCAATAATAGTGTCGCCTACATGGTAGTCTCTTCCTATCCCAAAGCCCTGCGCTAAAAGTTGCAGCGCTTCAATTGCAAAAGTTGGATTGGTGTACGGCACGTTGTCCACGGCTACTAACTCACCACATTTAAACACTAAGGAAATTTCTTTAGGTTCTGTTTCTGTTACAGCAGTTGGCCATGCGGACTCGGGCAAGGGCAGGTGCGACGTTAGCGTTTCTACGCCTCCAATTGTTGTACCCCAAAGCCCCTTATTAATACTGTAACTCGACTGCGCAAATTCATGAGGCGCGTTGTTGTCAATCAAGTACTGAATTTCCTCGGCCCGGCTAAGACTTGCATCGCGAATGGGTGTAATGATTTCAACGTTTGGAAAACTATGTTCCATAATCATGTCAAACCGAACCTGATCATTCCCTGCGCCCGTGCTACCGTGGGCAATGGCGGTGATGTGGTGTTGTTTGGCGAACTCGGCAATGTGCATGGCTTGCACGGCGCGTTCGGCACTTACGCTAAGCGGGTAGGTGCCATTTTTTAGAACGTTACCGAAAATCAAATACTTGATGCAGGTTTCGTAATACGTTTCACGTACGTCGATGCAGGTGAATGATGCAACGCCCAAGGCGAGCGCCTTGGTTTGAATTGCGGCTACATCGTGGGCGGTAAACCCACCGGTGTTTATCGTAACAGCATGCACTTCACATTGCAGTTCACGTTGCAAAAACACAGCGCAATACGTAGTATCCAAACCACCACTGAACGCCAACACAACTTTCTTACGAACGGCGTCCTTTGCCGTGGTGTGTTGTGTTGAGGTGTTATCTGCCGTGGAGTTTTGTGTTAACGTGTTTTGTGCTAACGTGTTTGTTGCCGTCTCTGGAATGTTGTTATTCATGTTCTTCTATCTGAAGCACTTCAGACTCGGATACCTTGCTGACTTTTGGATCGAACAGCATTGCCGTACACAGACAGTTGGTTCGTTCCTTACTAACAAGAATTGGATGATTCACGCAGCTCTTGCAACCGTTCCAAAATGCTTCGTCTTGAGTTAGCTCTGAATATGTAACAGGTTTGTATCCCAAATCGGAATTGATTTTCATTACTGCCAAGCCCGTTGTCAAACCAAAAATTGTGGCCGCTGGATACTTTGTGCGCGAGAGCTCGAACACTTTTTCCTTGATCCGTTTGGCTAGCCCAAGGTTTCGATACATGGGCGCAACAATTAGTCCGGAGTTCACCACGTGTTTGCCATCCTGCCACGTTTCTATGTAGCAGAAGCCCGCCCACGCACCATCATCGGCAATTGCTATTACGGCCTTGCCCTCAAGGATCTTATCGGTAACGTATTGCACCGTCCGCTTGGCTATGCCCGTGCCCCTGATTTTCGCGGAACGCTCAATTTCGTGACATATAGTCTGGGCGTGCTGAACATGGGTAGCGTCAGCAACGCAGACTGAAAATATGATTGTGGTTGGATTCAATATCTACTAAAATAGAAAATAGTAGTAAAAATATCTTCAAAATGGGTAAAAATTAGTGTTAAAATACTATTTCATTGCTTTTTCGACGCCAAAAATGACCGCGTGATGCATGCACAGCGTATGCCACGTAGTGGCGGATGCCGCATAGAAGCGGTCAGATTGCATAAATTGAGGTGATGATGAACACCAGTACAAATGATGCGGTTATGTCTCCAACGTTGAAAAATTTTCGCTACACGTTTGCGATTGCTCTGTTATGCCTGACCTTGATAGCAGGCGTTTCGGAGAGTTGGTGTCAAGTGCCATATACAACCGTGCAGTATGCCGTGCGGGTGGAGCGCGATGTGGAGTTCGGTGTGAGCGTAGATTTTGCCGGACGCAACGCGCGGCTTTCGGTGGATATTTACAAGCCTGTTGCGGATAAAAATTGCCGCCGACCCATCATTGTGTTGGTGCACGGTGGTGCGTGGGTGAAGGGCACCAGCACCGATAATTCAATTGTCGCACTTGCAAATAATTTTGCGCAAAAGGGATGGATTGTGGCCTCCGTGAACTACCGTCTTGGTCTTCATGCCACGCCCTTCTACCAGATGTACGCCGTGTGCAATACTGATGTGTCTGAGCCGTGCGCCTATGCCGCCGACACTGCAGAAATTCTCCGCGCAAACTTCCGCGCTATGCAGGATGTAAAAGGCGCCGTGCGATTTATGAAAACGCGAAGTGCTACAGATTCTACCGACCCACAAAATGTTTTTCTAGTAGGCGAGAGTGCAGGGGGCTTTACGGTTCTCGCAGCTGCTTTTATGAATGTGCCCGATAAAAAACCAGCGGAGTGTTTTGAAATCCCCGATGCTCCGGCTCCTGATTCTGATATGAAGAAGTACGGATGTTCGCGTGACGATGATAACCGAGCTCGACCCGACCTTGGAAGTATTCGTGGTACGTTATATAACGACGAGTATGATGAATCTGTAAAAGGTGTGGGTAATTTTTATGGTGGAGTGTTCGACACCACAATCTTTGAATGGTCACTAAGCATTAGTCCACCCGTTGTGTATTTGTTTCATCAAGGTTCGGACGTAATAGTCAACTACACCCAGGGAAGGCCCCTTTCCCGAATAAGCCAAGAATGTTTTGCACCACTAAATCTTTGTCAGAGCTATTCGCCAACACCCATGGCGTATGGCAGTAAATATATTTATCAGTTGTTCCAACGGTCTGGAATTCCCACTAATACTTTTCACGCTGATATTGTTGAGAATTACGCGTACAACGGTAATTGTTTTGATAACGGACATTCGATTGATAGCCCCGTGCTGCGCGCAGGAACGCTAGTTGAAATGTTTGCGAAGGTCGTGCAAGCGTCGGGCAATAAACCGGAGTTGGTTTGTAACACCGGAAGTAGCGTGCAGGAAATCAATGAGTCAACGGTGCGAGTTTTTCCAAACCCCGCAGAGGATTTCTTCACGTTGGTAGTGCCGGCTAAATTTGTTGGGTCGCGCTACCGCATTGTGAACGTGTTGGGTGTCGAGGTGATGTGGGGAGTTATAGAGAGCACCACGCAGAACGTTGAGGTCGGGGGAGTAGCGCCGGGAATACACGTAATCACGTTATCGAATTACAAAAGCAAGGTTTTTGTGAAAATTTGATGATGTGATTCAATTATGAATTACGAATTATGAATTGCGAATTGACATTTTCACATTTCGACATTTCCACATTGGCATTCTCAAATTTTCACATTTTCACATTTGTATTACCGAGTCTTCGATCATCTCGCACCACATATGTCCTATAAGTATGTGACACTCTTGAATGCGCGCGGTAACGGAGCTGGGAACGATTACGCTCTTGGTGCACATGTCTTTAAGGACGCCACCTGTTCCGCCCAGTAGCCCGATTGTTAGTACGCCTTTGTTGTGCGCTTCTTCCACGGCTCTTACAACGTTGGGTGATGTGCCGCTGGTGGTGATGGCGATTAGAACATCGTCTGGTTTTCCGAAGGCTTCCACTTGACGCGAGAACACGTTGTTGTAGCCGTAGTCATTGCCGCCGGCAGTGAGTATAGAAGTGTCTACGGTAAGCGCCATTGCGGCAATGGCGCGTCGTTCAACGTTACCGCGCAAACGCACCACAAGCTCCGCAGCAATGTGCTGACTATCTGCTGCGCTGCCACCATTTCCGCACAACATGATGAGTCTGTTGTTCTTCACCGTCTCACATAGCAACTCTCCACATTCGAAAATGATTTCACTACACTGTTCAGCAAGAAGTTGTTTTGCTGCGATAGATTCTTGGATTGTCGTGGAAATACGGTGCATAAATGAGGATTAAGGATTAAGGATTAGGGATTAAGGATTAACGAAATTAACACATCCCCGGCCAAAGTTCCCCGGCCAAAGTTCCCCGGCATGTTATGACGGTTTCTTTTTGCGGCGGGTGGAAGTTTCACGGAACACAACGCCCCCTACCACAATGGCGCCGCCGATGAGGGCGTACTGGGTGGGTGTTTCGCCGTAGAACATGGTTACCCATAGGGGATTCAAGATGGGCTCGATGGTAGTTAGTAGAATGGCTTCGATGGCGGTGACGTGTTTCATGGCCCACGAGTAGAGTATGTACGATACTCCGAGTTGCAGCACGCCTAGCGCGAGGAGTTGCAGAATGATGTCGGTTTGAATTGGAAAACTTTTGAAGAAGGGAACGCAAATTAACGCAGCAAGGATGTTGCCGAATAAGATGCTTTCTGCGGTTGATTCACCGCGCTGAGCACGCATAAATACGGCCACGCCAGCAAAGGCTACGCCGCTGAGAAGGGCAATGATGTTGCCTAGTTGACCGCCGGAGTCTACTTTGGTGACAAAGAAAACTGACATTCCAATCATCACAACGAGCACCGACACAACATCGATGCGTGTGAGTTTTTCTTTTGTGACAATGGTCCCAAAAATTACCACCCAAACGGGTGCACTGTACTGCAAAAAAATTGCATTAGCGGCGGTTGTGAGTTTTGTTGCCCATACAAATAGCACCACGGTGAGCGCGTAGCTAACAATGCTGCCCCACTGCACTGGCGTCCATGTAGGTTTTGGTTTGCGTAGCCAAATCCATATCACAACGGCAGCAATCAAACTGCGAGCGCCGGCAATGGTGAGCGGCGCAAGTGGAAGTGATTTAATTAGCAGTCCACCACTGCTCCAAAGCACGGCGGTTACGAGGAGAGCTAAGACTCCCTTGCTGTGATCTGACATCGTCATCGGTTGAAAATGGGATGCGTCATCGGTTGAAAATTCGCCGCTTCATCGGTAAAACGAAATGTCGTCGCTGTGTTCAAACTCCATCACCACGGTGGAACTATTTTTCTCCGGTGGCTCCAAAGTAGCACTCCACACCGACGCCGAATGCGTGTGCAATTCCGGATACCGTTCATCCAACGGCACCGTGACTTCAATTCTGCTTTGAAATGTTGAACTCACAACTTTTACGTGTTTGTTGATTGGAATCACGTTTGTAGCCGTTGCCTCTAACACAATCACCGCCGCAGGAGTTCCGCGAATAGTGTCAATCCGTTCGAACGTCACCGTCCCCTTTACTTTTTTAATGTTGCGTCGGGTGTCGGCATCCAACGATTTTATAAACGCAGCCTTATTCATCGGCCACGTATCACCCACGGCAACGGGCTTCGACGGATTCATGATCAGCCCTATTTTCGATCCGCCCTCGCCACGCACCACCAATGCTAACTCTTGTACTATCGAATCGGCAAGGGGCTTTCCATCATGTTCAAACTTCGGACCCTCATCGGAGAATGTAGCAGTAAAATCGAATCCGGTAGGAAGAAGATCAGAATTCTCGCTTTCGCGCACCATGTTGGCCGATCGAATTGTCACAGTTTTCATTGCTTCTTGTCCATCCACTGTTACCGCAACTACCTTGCAGTTCGCCTGCAATTGAATCATCGAACTTGCTTGTGGAATAATCTGTTTTGTGCCATTAGTACGTGGAACGATCAAGCGAGTTGAACGCTGTGCCGAGCCTCGCAATAGGTACGAATCCTGAATCTTGATAGATCTGCCTAGTTTTAGATTGTACGTTTGGGCAATGAGTATTGCTGATTGTGCGATGAGTAACACAATGCAGCATACGCACAGTTGAACGCATCTGATTTTAAGTTTTTGCATAGGTAGTAATGTATGATTTAGCGTCAAACTTACGTGCTGCTCCATTAGCGTTCATGTATCGAATTTTCCCATACACCTTGCGCTCCGCCCAGGCTCTGTCATGAACACCACCAATACTCCACGCCAAGCCTGTGTATCCATTGGGGTCGATACCATCAATTGAGTACTTGTCGTTTAAATATATCCCTACAGCAAGTGCAACTTCGGGCGACTCAGTCCACTCCAATATTTTCTTTGCCCAGTACATGCGCATGTAACCATGCATTTTACCGGTAATCACGAGCTGCGTTTGTGCGGCATTCCATAAGTCATCGTGCGTTGTTGCGTTTTCCCAATCGGCCAATTCATACACAAACTCGCGAACATCACCGCGGTGTTCGTGCAATGTTTGCTGTGCCCAAGCAGGGAATCCATCAGTACTGGAATAGTTGGCATTGTAATACGTGAAATTGTCCGACAATTCCTTTCTGACAATCAACTCTTCTAAAAAACTACGCACGTGAACAGAATTTTCGGCCGACTCTACACTCAACATTTTGAGCGCAATTCTTTGCGCAGATATCTGACCGTGGTGAAGGTACGGTGATAAGTCAGACTGCCCACGCAACGTTGGATTATTCCGGTCGGCGTATCGGTGAATACCGTCGGCGAATTGGTTGAGTGCATGCATTGCGGCCATCTGTCCGGGCAAACACCAGGAAATTGCAGCAACTGTTGCGTCGACCGAAATCGCTTTCTTTACTGCTGTCAAATCAACACGCTCACCTTGCTCACCATGCTCACCTTGCTCGTGCCCCGCACCGATCTGTTCGGGCATTGGCACAACCGCGGGAAAATCAACAAGGTATGTTTCTAACTGGCTCGTGATTTTTCTTCGAATTGTGTACGCGCCAAATTCCTGCTTGTTTGATGCTTGCCACACTGGCACAACGTTGTGAGCATCTACTTCAAAAAACGGAACCGTCAAATGTTTCGATAACTCGTGTACAATTTGTTGCGAATCAATCAACGGGTCGAAGTCTGTTACTAAACAACGCGCATGAATATTTGAAACGTATTCAAACACGTTTTTTGCCGGACTCCCCAATAACACTTTGCAAACAATGCCCAGCTTCGCGCAATCATCAATGAGTTCCGGAAAGCCCCCTAGCATAAAATCAAAAGTGCGGGCTGTGAAAGAATTTTTGTGAGTTGGAAGGCAAAGGATTATGTGAAAAGGGGCTTGGTGTTGCAATGCCAGTTGTTGAGCAAAAAGTACAGCCCAATTATCATGCAACCGTTTGTCACGATTCATCCAATACACAACTGGGCCGGAAGCGTTGACCTCCAACGCAGCATTCACTTGTCGAATTCGATTTGGATGAACCGGCACTAGCTAATCTCGATGCCACCAAACACTACGGTGCAATCTACTATGAGCGTTGGACCGGGTTCGTTTATGTTTGGAATTTTTCTGCGAGCCGATTCATCGATGCCACCAAAAATGGGAGTGCCCCTTACAATTACAATCCAACCATCAGGAACTCGAAGTTCAACTCCACCAAACACTGCGGTGATGTTTAGGATGGCGGTACCATTCTTGATGTTGGCGTTTCTAAAATCTGCTTTCACTCCACCAAATACAGCGGTTAGATTTCCGCCGGTAAAATCGTCCGAAACTACTTGACAATCAGCGCCACCAAAAAATGCCGTACGATCAATTCGTGATCCGTCTACACTTATCTGACCCACGTTCAACGGATCAGTAAAAAGTTTTTTTTTACGCTTGCTCATAATTAATGAAACGCCAATTAGGATTATTACAATCGGCCAAAATGCGCTCCAAAAACCGCCTGGTAGGTAGTCGAGTTTTCCTAGTTGAATTAATGCGCCAACAGTAAACAGCACTCCCGATCCTACTATCGAGCCGGAACCTGATGCGATTTGCACTAGGGCAATTACCATGAGTGCCGAAGGCCACCACATGTGTAACATATCGCCGAACTCAAGTATGTTGAAAGCGTCTAGGAGAAGTCCGCCACCAACAATTACCAACAGAATGCCAATAATACTTCCGCCACCATAGCGCTTGTTGCCGGCTCCCATCTTGACCTCGAATGACTTGTGAAAATTGTTTACTTCGTTCATTATAGCTCCAAAATAGGGCGAACCGTACGAGAGTACTCTGCAATAGTTGCAACTACTTCTTGAATTTGAGTTGGCATTAGCTCGGGGAAAATTGGAATTGCAAGTACCGTGGCTGCAAGTACATCTGAAACAGGAAATGCATTATTCGCCGTTGGCACATTTACAAAACATTCTTGTTTGTGAAATGGAACAGGATAATATATTTCACTGCCAATACCTTTTTGCTGTATGTAGGCGCGCATATCATCGCGGTTTTGAACTCGAATGATGTACTGATTAAAAATGTGCGTGTCGATATCGGATGGAAACTCTGTAAACGGAAGTAGCACACTGTTGTTATGATCAAACTCTGTAACGCCTGTACCGGTGCTCAATCCTGCATCGATGAAATACTGGGTATACAACGTCGCATTAATTCTGCGAGCGGCATGCCATTCCTGTAGATGCGGAAGTTTAACATTTAGAACGGCCGCTTGAATTGAATCGATGCGAAAATTTCCGCCTACCATGGTGTGGTAGTAGCGTGGTTCCATACCGTGATTACGCAGCTGACGCATCTTTAATGCCAGTTCATCATTATTCGTGGTAACCATTCCCGCATCGCCAAAGGCACCAAGATTCTTTGTGGGATAAAATGAAAAACAACCAATGTCACCAATTCCTCCTACGCGTCGTCCGTCGGCCATTTGCGTTCCAATTGCTTGCGCGGCATCTTCAATAACGGCAAGATTGAATTCATCGGCGATCTTCATCAACGCATCAACATCGGCCGCTTGACCAAATAAATGCACTGGCACAATGGCCTTGGTTTTTGATGTTATGGCTGCGCGAACCGCACCAACATCAATGTTGTATGTGCGCTTGTCAACGTCAACAAACACCGGAGTTGCACCAAGCCTGGTAACACAGCCGGCGGTTGCGAAAAACGAGAACGTGGGGACAATAACTTCATCGCCCGGTCCTATGCCCAACGCCATGAAGGCCAGTAAAAGTGCATCGGTACCACTCGAAATTCCAATGGCGTGTTTCACGCCCAGATACGCTTCCATGGCCCGTTCCATACGGTCTACTTCCGGACCCAATATGCAGGCCTGCGATTCCGCCACGCGAATTAATGCGGCGTCGAGCTCTGGCTTTAACGTTTGATACTGTAATTTTAAGTCTAGCAAAGGAACCGGCATTATGCACCATGAAAATGAAAACGATACAAACTTACCAAACGAAGTACAAGTTGGCAGCGCGCGCAGACGCTGGATGAAGTCTGTGATTGCACTCACCATTGCCGCTCCGTTTGCCGTAATGTCGAGCTTATTCACCTCAACCACCGAAGTACATTACTCCACCAGCATAAGCCTGGGCAATGTTGACGAGTTGTTTGCAACGCGCAATTGGAGAGAGCTTACCGTGCAAAAACAACGGGTGTTGGCCATAAAAACCGAGACCGGTATAAGCGTATTGCTCCTCAAATGCACGCACGCCGGATGCCCCCTAAAAGTAGAGACTAACAACATTGTTTGCGACTGTCACGGCGGCACGTTTAGCATGAACGGCCAGCCCGTGTCGGGTCCGCCAAAACTTCCCCTCGTTGCCCTCGAATCACGCGTAACTGACGGCACTCTGTACACAAGAATTTTTGGAGGGGGCTAGGTGGATACACTCAGCAGATGGTTGGTATCGGCTGCACTGATTGGCCTAGCCGTGCAATTATTTTCTGGCATGTTGCTCTCGTTTGTGTACGTGCCAAGTGTGCAACTGCACAATGGCGGACAAACATTCCTTGGCGTAACAACTGGCGAGGTGGTGTATACGGCCACGCCGATGGGCGTTGACACGATACCGGTTTCCGGCAACAGATTTATTGTGCATTCAGATACCGGTGTATTGCGTGCGCCAGATTTTCACGCCAATAAAAAAGTGAGCATAAACACAAAGCCCCTTACCGAAGTAGAAAAAAGTTTGCAGTATGATTTGTTTCGGGTTCCGTTGGGAAATGCGTTTCGAACGTTGCATGCATCGGCGGCGCACGCTACGGTTGCAATGTTGTTGTTGTTAATGTTGGTTTCAGTGTTTGCGGGAACGTTTGCTACGGATTCGGCGCGGTGGAGCGCATCGGTAATTTTGTTGGTGCTAGTGTTGATTTCAACGTGGGTTGGAATGTTGTTGCCGAACGATGAGTATGCGCTGAAGTCGGCGGGAATTGTGGGCGCGGCCATGGGGACCGAGCTGCCGTTTGGTGGAATGATGAGCGACTTGTTTGGGGTGCATAGTGGTGTGATGAATTTGCACAGACTTTTTGTGATTCATGTACTGTTAATTCCAGCACTGATTGTGGCTGTGACGATAATTATTCGCAGAACAAAGTTCGACGGTTTAATGTACGGATTTGCTGTGTGTGTTGCCGTAATTATTGCGGTTTCATTGTGGGGTCCAACAGCCGCACTACCCAAGCCCCATTGGATGTTCGTTCCCGCGCAAGTGTTAACGCAATGGTTGGGTACCGAATTGGCGGGGTACGTAGTGCTGGCAGTGCTGGGAGCAATGTTCACATTGCCGTTGTGGCACGCAAGGATGGGAAAAAATACGCCAAAAATTTTGGTGGCAATTGTGGCTAGTGTATTCGTTGTTACGTTGTTTATGTAGCCGAATTGAAAGTGGTTCTTCTAGCAGTACTTATGATTGAACTTCCAGACTTTTAGCCTACTAGTGCTGCGCCGTATCTTTGTGTAAATTATTCGAAACCTTAAGGAAAAATCATGTTAGTCGGAGTGCCGAAAGAAGTAAAGAAGTTGGAGAAACGCGTTGGATTAACTCCGGGTGGCGCGGAAATGTTGATAGCCAACGGACACAAAGTTATTGTTGAAACTAATGCTGGTTTAGGCAGCGGATTCCCTGATGAATTGTATTCAAATCTTGGTGCAACCATAGTTGAAACTGCCGCCGAGGTTTTCGCCGCGGCCGACATGATAGTGAAAGTTAAAGAGCCAATTAAGCAAGAGTATTCGTTAATACGTTCGGGTCAAACAATTTTCACGTATTTCCACTTTGCCGCCTCGTTAGAATTAACTGAGGCCATGGTTGATAGTGGTGCTGCATGTATTGCCTACGAGACTGTGCAACGCCCGGATGGTTCGCTGCCGCTTCTCATTCCCATGAGTGAAGTTGCCGGAAGAATGGCTCCGCAAGAGGGCGCGAAATACCTCGAACATCCAATGGGTGGTAGGGGAGTTTTGTTAGGGGGTGTTCCAGGCGTAAAACCGGCCAGTGTTATGGTGTTAGGTGGCGGAGTTGTTGGAACCAACGCGGCAAAAATTGCAGCGGGCTTTGGGGCACAGGTTACCATTTACGATAACAACCTATATCGTTTGCGTTATTTAGATGATGTGATGCCAAAGAATTGTACCACGCAAATGTCTACGTTAGCTAATATTCGCGAAGCCATTGTCGAAGCCGATTTAGTTATTGGCGGCGTACTAATTGTTGGTGCTAAGGCGCCGCATTTGGTAACGCGCGACATGTTGAGTACCATGAAACCGGGCAGTGTAATTGTCGACGTATCGGTGGATCAAGGTGGTTGTGTTGAAACGTGCCGTCCAACAACGCACGATGATCCAACCTACTTTGTAGACGGTGTATTGCACTACGGCGTGGCCAACATGCCAGGCGCTGTTCCGTACACTTCAACGCTTGCATTGCAAAGTGCGACGTTGCCATTTACGCTTCAACTTGCCAACCTAGGTTGGAAAGCTGCAGTTATTAAGAACCGCGAACTGGCCTTAGGTGTCAATGTTGTGGATGGAAAAATCACATATCAAGCTGTGGCAGAAGCCTTCGATAAGCAGTACATCTCACTTGACGGTGTAATGTAATTTCCTTTTGCTTAGGTGTCAGATGAAATGCTTAGGTGTCAGATGAAATGTTTAGGTGTCAGGTGAAATGAGGTTTTAGTTGAATTACTCCCGAAAAAAAATCGAAGCAGCAGCAACATTCGTGTTGGTGCTGCTTTTTTTATGCACGGTGAATGTGTTGTGCCAAACAGATACGTTGCGCATGGCTGAGGAGCAGGTGCCGGTTGATGAAGTGGGAAGGGTGTACGTAATTGATTCCAACATGCAGGCAAATGCAAACGTATTCCGAGAAGTCAAGAACCTGTTCGAGGCTAGGTTGTATATGCGTTCGGATAGTACCTACATTGCCTATCTCACCGTGCGCAAAGAAAGCCGACTGCTCACTGAACAGACTCCTGTTTCCGCACAGGAAGTGAAGGAAATTCGCCGAGCTGTCCAGCAATTTGTTGATTCAAAAATTCCATCTGAAGGAAGTACAACCACAAATGAAAACGGACTAGACCAAGAAGGCCGCACTTCACTTTTGGTGGGCAGTACGCTGTGGAGTTTGTTCTACTATGGCACGGCTACCAACTTTGCCATAAACTACAATGAGACCGAGAGCACATTTAATTTCAACGCATTCACGTATTTGTTTGCAGGGGGCTTGGGGTATTTTGTACCACTACTGCTTACAAACAACGCGCCGGTGTCGGCTGGAGCATCTTCACTAGCATTGGGCGGAATGTTTCAAGGCGTGCTTCACGGTTGGGGAATGGCAATGTTAGTTCAGGGTGATAACATACAAAACCCTCGTTTAGGGTTTGGACTTTCAGTGGCAACCGGTGTGGCTGAGACTATTGCGGGTTACATGGTAGCAACAAAACACAACATTTCGGAAGGCGATGCTGGGATATTGAGTACAACTTCATTCTATGGTTTGGTATCTGGTGGGTTAGTGAGTGCGTTAGTGACTAAGGAATTTACCACGGATCTTAGTGTTAGACTAGCTGGTGGGTTGGGTCTGCTTGGTGGAGCCGCCGGACTACTGTTAGGAAACTCAATTCGGTCGACGCAAAACTTCACATCCAGCGATGCCTCGATATATGCCACCTCGGGCTTGTTGGGTCTGGCGTTGCCGTATGTAATTATAGCAGCAGTGAACCCCAACAACTTAGATATTCGAGTTGTAGCGGGTACTGGAATTATAGGAATCGCCGCCGGCCTCTTTACCGGACTCCAAATTGTAAAGGGCAGAGATTACACAGGTTCGGCCGGTACCTTAACTATGCTCAGCACAGTTGCTGGTGGGCTTATCGGACTTGGTACAAGTTCAATGTTAGACTTGAACTCTTCCTCTACCCCTATTGTAACGTATGCCTTTGCAGCGGCTGGCTTTACCCTAGCAGTTACCGTTCTTACCAAGTACTACTCTAAATCCGAAAGCAGATCCAATCTGCAATTCAACGTGAACCCCCTAGCCCCCTTGCTAGCATCATCTTTTAATGGCAACAATTCGGTTCTGTTTAATCCGAACAACACTGTTCCATTCGTGAGTGCGAGCTGGAAGTTTTAACTTTGTTGCTATTCACAAACGGTGGCTACCCACAAACGAAAAACTCGCATGACACTCGAACAACTCCAAGAACAACATCAGCAAACCTTGGCAAAGGCCGTTGCGGCAAATTCTGCGCGCACATTTCACGCCCATTGGCCCGAGGCGCCGAGCGGAAAAATTTACGGCGAAACGGCGAATACCATGGGCGAGGTGGCGTTTAAGGGTCAGTTGGATTCTCAGTGTAAGGGGCTTTTACAGGACGCCATAGGCGGCTGGGTGGGTCAGGAGAGCTCTCCGTACGGGTTTCCGTTGGGAATTACGTACCCAACTACATCGGTCGACGATTACATTTCGCGCGCTTCATCGGCGCAGGTTTCGTGGCAGAGCGTCAGTGCGGAGCACCGAGCGCTAGTGCTAATCGAAGCGTTGGAATGTGTGGCAAAACGATTTTTCGAGATCGGCTACGCCACCATGCACACCACCGGGCAAGGCTTTGTAATGGCGTTCCAAGCGTCGGGTCCACACGCGGCCGACCGCGCCCTCGAGGCCCTATCCATGGGCTATTCCGTCCAAAGCACCTTTACCGATTCCGTACAGTGGACCAAGCCGATGGGCAAAATAAGCGTTACCATAAACAAAAAATATCGCATTGTGCCCAAGGGCATCAACCTCGTTATTGGGTGTTCAACATTTCCAACTTGGAACAGTGTTCCTGGAATGTTTGCGGGACTGGTTACGGGCAACAGCGTGTTAATCAAAGCGCATCCTGGCGCCGTGTACCCCATGGCCATCTATGTGGCCGAAGTTCAGGCCACGCTAAACCGCTGCGGATTTGATCCGCACATCTGCCAGCTAGTGGTAGACACCACAGAAAAGCCCCTGACCCTCGATTTATTGCGTCACCCGGCCGTTGCTATTATCGACTACACCGGCGGTCCCGCGTTTGGTGCTATCGTAGAAAAAGAAGCGCTGGTAGGGGGCAAGGTGGTTTTCACGGAGAAGGCGGGCGTGAATACGGTGATAATCGACAGTACAGAAAACGTAGATGCGATGCTGGAAAATTTGGCGTTTTCGCTGTCGCTGTACGGTGGACAAATGTGCACAGCGCCGCAGAATATTTTTGTCTGTAAGGACGGCGTGGCTACGCCGGAGGGCCTGATATCGGTCGAAGACATTGCGTTGAAATTGCGCGAGAAAATCGACGGGTTAGTGGGCAACGAAAAAATGGGTCCTGGCACTGTTGGTGCTATTCAGAACGCTGCAACAGCTGGTAGGGTCGAAGAGGCCGCCGCGTTGGGTCTGCCGATCATTCGCGCCTCCGCCCCCATCCCCCACGCTGGCTTCAACTCCGCGCGGAGTGTTTCGCCGCTAGTATTGCGCACCGATGTGGCACGCAGCGACATCTACACACGCGAGTGGTTTGGTCCCATATCGTTTATCATTTCAACAGATTCGTTCGAGGACTCGTTAACCGAAGTTACAAACAGCATAAAGGCGCACGGTGCCCTAACCACGCTTGTTTATACCACCGACCCTGAAAAAATGGAACGAGCTGAAGGCCTTATTTCTCGCGCTGGCGCTCCCGTTGCCTTCAACTTTAACAGCTACGTTTGGGTGAACCAATCGGCTGCTTTTTCCGACTTCCACGGTTCCGGCGCTAACCCCGCGGGCAACGCAACCTTTGCCGATGTGCAGTTTGTTGCCAGCAGGTTTAACGTGATAGGCATACGAACGCAAGCCTAGTCAATTGCGAATTGGGAATTGCGAATTGCGAATTGCGAATTGCGAGCCCAGCGTGAGCCAGCGTGAGCCAGCGTGAGCCAGCGTGAGCGTTCTATCCTGACAAAATCATTATAGCACGGGCGAGTCCTGATTTCATAGCGGCATCATCCTGTTGCGATGCTCGACTTTCCTGCCAGTAGTATAAATTCGGATATCGCCAAGCCATCAAATTATTGGCAGCAAAAGCCTATTTGCTGCCAATAATTTGTTTAATTCCAGTAATGTCCAGTTAATACTGGCACTGTTGCAGTGCAGTTAGTAGATTTCTCAATTCCATTTTCCAATTGTGGCGCGCAATGTTCCTGTCAGCGTTACAATTCCAGCCATAGCTTTGTGTTCAAATTATTGGCAGCAAAAGCCTGTTTGCTGCCAGTGATTTGTTTGTGAGCAATAATTGCCAAACACATATCTTATGCCCGACTTGTCGATTGTGCCAATGCAACTCCGGTACATCTGCAACTTTTTGTAGCTTTTTGGCCATCACGTCAATGTGACCTTGGTTGATCGTATGCATGCGTGCAGTTTCAACACCCAAGCAACACCCAAGCAACACACACCCTTGCTACGTCAGAAATACGAATGCCCTCTTGGTAAGACCTACAGGGAAGAATTGTTAATTGCTAATTGCTAACTGCTAACTGCTAACTGCTAACTGCTAACTGCTAACTGCTAACTGCTAACTG
>JABMNI010000014.1 GCA_013204605.1 Ignavibacteria bacterium | reverse complement strand
GCTTTTTTAGCGGCTGGCTTCTTGGCTGCTGCTTTTTTAGCGGCTGGCTTCTTGGCTACTGCCATGTATATCCTCCAACAAAAATGAATGAAAACGTGTACGCCACTATGGCGCACCACCTTCACACGCGTATAATACGCACGATGACGTGACGCCCGTTGATCTCGAGATCAGTCCCAGCGGGCTGTTCCCCCCGCTCGAGCGTTATCGCCAACGTTTCCATTACAATGTACGACCGCATGCCCTGGATCGAGTCAGATGTTTCGTTATCGGTTGAATACTCAATCGATATCCTATCTGTTACATCAAATCCTGAGTCCTTGCGGATTTTTTGAATTTTACTAACGAATTCCCTTGCCAAACCTTCACGTTCCAATGCTTCGTCCAGTTCGGTGTCTAAAGCCACCGTCAAACCGTAATCAGAAGCAACCAACCAACCTTCGATATCCTCACTGACTATTTCAACATCTTCAAAATCAATTTGAAGGGTCTCTTCAGCCATAGTTAGTACAATTACTGAAGATTGTTCCAGCTTTCGGATTTGATCGCTAGTAAGAGACCGAATTGCATTCGCCACTGTTTGAGTGTGCTCGCCATATTTCTTTCCGATGATTTTGAAATTTGGTTTCGCACTCCTTCGAACAATGTTTGTGTCATCCGCAACGTATTCAATTTCCTTTACGTTGATCTCCTCAAGAATAATATCTTCCACGGTTTGAATTTGCCTGCGCATTGCCGGACTATCTACTGGTAATAAAATTCTGCGAAGTGGTTGACGCGTTTTTATTCGGGCTTTTTCTCTCAAAGAACGTGCAAGCGAAGAAATTCGTTGCGCTTGCAACATGCGATGTTCAAGATTCTCGTCAATCAATGCTACATCGAATGGACGCAATATACTACAATGAACACTCAAATTATCAACTGTGCAAATTCTTTTGAAAAGATTTTCTGAGAGGAATGGAGCGATAGGTGCGATGAATTTGCTGACCTCAACTAATACTTCCTGAAGAGTTTGGTAGGCCGCACGTTTATCATCATCGTACTCGCCTTTCCAAAAACGTCGGCGGTTTCTTCTTACGTACCAATTTGAAACATCTTCGATCATAAATTCTTGAACTAAACGGCAGGCTTTTGTAATGTCGTATCCGTCCATTAGCGCGGCATATTCTTTTGCCACGGTGTTCAACTTCGACACTATCCATTGGTCAATTTCTGGCCGGTCCGTTACCGGAATTTGTGCTTCTTCGCCGGTGTACCCATCAACGTTAGCGTACATGCAAAAGAACTGGTAGGTATTCGTCAATGACCTAAAGAAGTCAGCAACCACGGTCTTTGCAACGTCTTCTTCATTGAATGACTTGGCTTTCCATGGCGGCGACGATGCCATGAGGTACCACCGAATCGCATCGGCTCCGTACTTGTCAAACAACGCAAAGGGGTCTACCGTGTTCCCCTTCGACTTCGACATTTTTTGACCGCTCTTGTCCAACACAAGGTCATTCACAATTACGTGCTTGTAGGCCACACTGTCAAAGAGTGCCACGGCAATATTGTGAAGGGTATAGAACCAACCTCTGGTCTGATCGATTCCCTCGGCAATAAAATCTGCCGGAAATGATTTCTCGAACAGGTCCACGTTTTCGAACGGATAGTGAAATTGTGCAAACGGCATACTTCCTGAATCGAACCAGACATCAATTACTTCTCGAGTTCTCCGATACGTTTTTCCGTTGCGGACAAAAATGACGTTGTCTACAAATGGTCGGTGCAGGTCAATTTCAATTCCGCATTCGGCCACGGGAATTACCTTGCCATCTTCACTTTCATAGAGTCCTTGTTTCAGTTCCTCAATACTTCCTATGGCAAAATGATCGCCATCGGTTTCGTTAACCCAAATTGGTAGCGGAGTTCCCCAAAACCTGTCTCTCGATAGTGACCATTCTTTGACTTCTTCAAGCCAATTTCCGAATCTCCCCTCGCCAATTTCCGGAGGATGCCAACCAATAGTTGCATTTTTTTCAACAAGTTCAGTTTTGTATTTGGGCGAAGTGATAAACCACGAATCGCGGGCATAATAAATAACCGGATTGTCAGTTCGCCAGCAATGAGGATAGCTGTGCAGGTAATCGAACGCCGATTTGTAAATCTTACCTACGGTTTTGAGTTGTCTTACTATATCACGGTCAGCCCCCTCCTCGGTATGGTCGGCATAGGTGAACTGCTTTACTCCTCTACCGGCAAATTGGGCGATTTCGTCGGTAAACCGACCGTTAGGCGTTACAGGTTGGGGTACGGGAAGCTTGAATTCCTTGGAAAGCTCGAAGTCATCCTGACCAAATGCAGGGGCAATGTGTACAACACCCGATCCATCCTGCGTGGTAACAAAATCAGCCGGGTGAATTTTTAGAGCGTTAGGATATTCATTCAAATCCAATATGACATCCGTAAAGATCTGCTCGTATTCGCTGCCAACCAGGTCAGCCCCCTTAAAAGAATCTACAACTTCTATTTCACCGTCCAGCATTTCGAGTCTCGACTCGGCAAGGATGAGTTTTTCGTTAAAGGTGTTTTCGCCAACGGTGCGTGTAGAGTTGACCAATACGTAGGTAATATCTGCGCCCACGGCCAACGCCACGTTTGCAAATAACGTCCACGGCGTGGTGGTCCACACCAAGATTTCCGCACCCACGGCCTGTGGAATACCACTCGAAGTGATCTTTACCTTCACGTACACATTTGCGTCGCGAACTTCTTTGTAATTGAGTGAGAGTTCATGACTTGAAAGGGGCGTTCCCAATGTAGGCGATTGCGGAACAACCTTGAACCCTTTATAGATGAGATCTTTTTCGTAGAAGGTTTTTAAAGCCCACCAAACGGATTCGATGTAGTTGTTGGTGCATGTAATGTACGCGGAATCTAGATCGAGCCAGTAGCCCATCCTGCGTGTAAGGGTGCGCCATCCATCGTCCATCGAAATGTTCCGATACACAAAGTCTTTACAAGCTTCGTTGAATTTGGCAATGCCCAGAATTTCGATTTGCGATTTGTCTGTAATGCCGAGTTCTTTTTCTACGGCTAGTTCCACCGGCAGACCATGGGTATCCCAACCTGCCTGACGCCGGACGCTGAACCCTTGCATGGTTTTGTATCGGCAGAACGCATCCTTAATGGTGCGCGCCAAAACGTGATGGATTCCCGGCTTTCCGTTTACAGTTGGCGGACCCTCATAGAACGTGAATAGTGGTGCGTTTTCTCGGAGCTTTAATGACTGGGCAAAAACATCGTTAGACTCCCAGTACTCAAGAATGTCTTGCTCTAGTTTGGGATATGTAAAATCGTCGGGGAATGAGGCGAACATAGAGTCCGTAAAATTAAACGTACAACGTGCAAAACTACGGACAACGAATCATTAAGCCGTACTGTCTTTCGCACTATCATTGTATAATGGGATCGATATCGTAAATGTGGTGCCAACGTTTTCCTTACTATCCACGGCAATACTACCCTTGTGTGCTATTACTATCCAGTGCACGATGGATAGTCCCAAACCAGTTCCGTGTACACTTTGCGATCTGGATTTATCCACTCTGAAAAATCGGTCGAAGACCTTCGACTGTAATTCCCCGGGAATTCCGATGCCGGTATCCATTATGCACAGCACTGCATTTCGGCCATCGGCGAACAGTTGGACAGATACCTTGCCATTCGGCATGGTGTATTTAACGGCGTTTTCGATCACGTTCAACAACAGCTGATGCAGACGCATTTTATCACCTAGAACGGTGATATCAGAGTCGATACTAGTAGTGACTTCGATATTCTTTGGCTCAGCCAAAATGGCGATGTCTTCACATACATCGAGTGTTAGAAGGTCGAAGCGCAACGGCTTAAATTCAATCAACTCCTGACCCGACTCTGCACGCGAAAGGTCTAATAAACTTTGTACCACATTGGCTAAGCGTTCTACCTCTTCCAAGCAACTATGAAGCGTGGCCTGTACCTCATCATCTGTCTGCTTTGATCGTAACGCAATTTCTAATTCGCCCATTAGAATGGCCAGCGGAGTTTTCAGTTCGTGCGAGGCATCACTAGTAAACTGACGTATCTGTGTAAACGAAGCTTCCAATCTTGCTATCATATCATTCAAGGTCTGCGTCAATCGAGCAATCTCATCGTTGGTTGGCGGCATGGGAAGTCTTTGAGACAAATGCTCGGCTGTAATGCGCCTTGCCGACTGCGTAATTACATCTACAGGTTTCAATGAGCCCCTTGCCAAAAACCATCCCACAACAACAGAAATGAGAATCAAAAACGGAATAGCATAGAGCATCAGGGCAAAAAGACTGCGCAGAGTTGCATCAACTTCGGCCGCAGGATAGGCAGCCGCAATTTGAGCCGTTTCTGTTCTGGTTACCACTAGCCGATACCGGGTGCCCCGCAGCGTGTAGTACGTGAATATCCAGTCATCTACAATGGGGGCGCCTTGACTTTCGAGCGACTCAAACGTAGGCATGCTATCGGTCAGCATATTATCCGACCTCCACACCAACACTCCTTTCGGATCGACCACCTGAAACATGTAGCTGGAGGAATTCAACAACATGTGTTCGTACACAGCGCTCCAAACCGGATCTTGATCGGCAGTAGAATTAGCGGCCGGGACTGGTATCGGACCCACGAAATTTCGCAGCGAACTTCTTGACAGAAATTCAAATACGTTAAACGGACGTTTTTCACGGCCCCTTTTTACGGGAGCCAACGGAGTGTTTACCGACTGCTGTTCTTTTCGAATTACGGCTAAAAGTGAGGTGCCTGCCCTACTTAACGAAGCATCAAGATTAGCATACAATTCATTCGATACAGTATAGTACGCCACAACGGCAAAAATTACCGCCGTTAGCGCAACCAAGGCACCATACATTAGTGCCAACCGTGTTCGAAGTGTGAATTTCATTCGTAGCGAACATACGCACTCGGCAATTTGATTGCTATCTATCTTTGCTGCAATGCAGCTTAACAATAAACCAATTGGCGTTTTCGATTCGGGCATTGGCGGACTCACTGTGCTACGGCATTTGGTACGCAAGCTTCCCAATGAGTCGTTCATTTACCTTGGCGACACCGCCCGCGTACCCTACGGCAACAAGTCAGCCGAAACCGTAAAGCAGTATTCGCTTCAGTGCGCCACGTTTTTAAAGCAACACGATGTAAAGCTGATCGTGGTGGCCTGTAATACCGCCTCGGCCCTTGCCTTAGATACCCTACAAGCTGAATTTGAAATCCCAATAATTGGAGTTATTTCCAGCGCAGCCCAAGCCGCTTCGAATGCAACACATAACAATCACATTGGCGTAATTGGCACCCGAGCCACCATTGCTTCGGACTCGTATGCACTCCAGATTTCCGGTTTTGGTGATTTGAAACGGGCTTTACATCACGTACACAGCCGACCGTGTCCGTTATTTGTACCGCTAGTCGAAGAGGGTTGGCTAAACTCTCCGGCCACTCGGCTGATTGCTGAGGAATATTTACGACCCTTAATTGCAAACGGTATCGATACGTTAGTGCTGGGTTGCACGCACTATCCGCTGCTTTCGCCGTTACTGCAATCTATCTTGCCGGGGGTAACGCTCATCGACTGTGGCGAATGTGCGGCAGAAGATGTAGTAGGGTTGAATCTTACGTCATCCGCTGAATCAGATAACGCAAATCACATTTCGATGTACGTTACAGATTACTCACCGTCGTTTTCAAAACTTGCCAATCAGTTTTTAGGATTGCCGGTAGACGAACCTACATTGGTGACTATCGACTCGCTTGTTCAATCACACGGAGCAACAAAACTTGGCTAAAAATTCACAAAGTCGAATTGTGGCATTGCTGCTAACTGTCTTCAATCCACGCAAACTTTTTTACACGGTACTTGTGTTGCTCGGCGTAATTATAGTCACGTTTTTCATCCGACCTCCGGGCGATCCTGCACGGGTTTTGCTTGGACAACGTGCAGATTCGGCCTCGGTGCAAAATATGCGCGTGCAATTGGGTCTGGATAAGCCCCTTTACACCCAAATAGGCATGTACATATATAACATAGTGCGGCATGGCGATCTTGGAAAGTCCATTGCAACGCAAAGATCGGTGCGCGAAACCATCGAAGAACGGTTGCCAGCCACGGCACTTCTTGCGGTGTCGTCGATTTTGATTGCAACAATTCTTGGCGTGATACTCGGAGTGATAGCCTCGTGGCGTGCGAACTCCTGGGTTGATTCGCTCACCATGTCCACCTCGCTCCTCGGCATTTCGTTGCCAGCATTTGTTGTGGGACTTTTGTTCGTGCTGGTGTTTGGTGTGGTGCTGGAATGGTTCCCTAATAGCGGGTATATAGATCGGGGGTGGGAACATTTGGTGTTGCCCATGGTGACGTTGGCAATCAGACCGCTTTCGATTATTGCGCGTGTTACGCGTTCCAGCATGTTGGATGTGTTGGGACAGGACTATGTTCGCACGGCTAGGGCTAAGGGGCTAAGCAGTATTCGAGTATTTATGAAGCATGCTTTGCGTAATGCGTTGAATCCGGTTGTGACTACGGTGAGTGCATGGTTTGCCGGTCTGCTGGCGGGCACGTACTTCATTGAGTTTATTTTTAACTGGCCGGGCATTGGGCTGGCAGCATTTAGTGCTATCGAAAAATTGGACTATCCAATGATTCAGGGAGTTGTGCTGTTGACTGCGATAGTTTTTGTAATTGTGAATGCCGCGTCGGACGTGATATATAGTCTGCTGGATCCGAAAGTGAGAGTATCATGAAGCAAAGTAAAATAGTTGTTGATACTCCTTCCAGACAGGCTTGGCGACGTCTTAGAAAAAATCCCGGTGCGTTGATTGGAATGATCGTTCTAACAACCATGATCTTCATGGCTGTTGCAGCGCCACTAATAACGCCGTTCAGTCCAACCGTTCAAATTCTTGAATACTCAGTTAAGCCGGCTGGCTTTAGCGGTAAAATTCTGTACAAGAAAAATTCCGCTAACCCCGATCAGCCTTCCATTATTGCGGTGGAGAGTTTTAGCGAGGTTGGAGATAGCGTGCATTACACAGATCCAGCTGGGCAGCCGTACGTGATTCCAACCAGCATGCTACAGGGTGCGAACAAAGATGAGTGGTCGGCAGAACCGACGTTTCTTTTGGGTACCGATAGGTTTGGACGCGATATGTTTACGCGCCTCGTGTATGGTATGAGAATTTCGTTGAGTGTGGGACTTATCTCTGAATCGATTGCGTTGATTATTGGAATCATTCTTGGGTCGTTAGCCGGATACTTTCGTGGTGGAGTTGACGATGTAATTATGTGGCTGGTAAATGTGGTGTGGTCGTTCCCCACCATTTTGTTAGTGGTTGCGTTCAGTGTAATTCTGGGCAAAGGCTACTGGCAGACATTTGTGGCAATTGGCATTTCATCGTGGGTAGATATTGCGCGTATTGTGCGGGGTCAGTTTTTTTCCATTCGCGAACAAGAGTATATCGAGGCAACGCGAGCCATGGGATTTGGCACCGTCCGCACCATATTCCGTCACATGCTTCCCAATGCCGCCGGTCCAATAATTGTTTTAGCCACGGCAGGTTTTGCAACCGCAATCATTGCCGAGGCTTCATTGAGTTTTATTGGACTCGGGGTTCAGCCCCCTACCCCATCATGGGGACAGATGATCAAGGACGGCTACGGCTACATTGCCCTGGGCACTAACTGGGGCATGACGTTGTTCCCAAGTATTGCAATGGCTATTGCAGTGATTTCATTAAACCTGTTTGGTGACGGTCTAAGAGATGCCTTCGACCCCAAGACATCACAACGATGATAAAAGAGATTATTAAAAGTGGGAACTATCCTGCCGTTCTGCTGGTGTTTGGCGAAGAGGATTTTCTTGTTCAGGAATCTGCACAAAAATTGTACGACGCAGCAAGTGCTATGGATGCTACGCAAATGAACTGCGAAGTAATGGACGCGGAATCTGCCCCTATCGACAAAGTATTGGGTCTTGCTAAATCATTTCCTATGATGTCGGACAAGCGCGTTATATGGGTAAAGCATTGCGATAGGTACATTGGCACCAAGGACAAAAAAGCGGGCGACGTACTGGCTGAGTATCTCACCAATCCAATGCCTTCAACCTTTTTGTTACTCACGGCAACCTTAGCGGGCGCCGCCGGAATGGGTGCCGCCAAGGCCAAAAGCCCCGACGGGATTAAACGCAAAGTGTCCGCTCAGAAATATCCATTCAACAAACTTTTGGAGGGGGCTTCGTGGATTGAATTCCCAGCCATGAAGGATCGGCAGTTGTCTGCTTGGTTAGTTGAACAGTGCAAGAGTTTGCAAATCGAGATTGAACCACAGGTGGTAGATTTCTTGGTAATGAGAACGGCAAATTCCGTTCGCGAGTTGAATTCCGAATTAGAAAAAGTATTGACGTTTATTGGTGATAAGAAAAAAATATCCGAGGACGATGTGCTGGCTGTGGTTGGCACGGAACGATCGAATAGCGTTTTCGAATTACAGCGAGCCTTTGGCAGGGCCGATGCCGCTCAGACTCTCACTATAATTTCTAAAATGATGTCGAACGAACGCCAGGAAATGTTGATTCTAACCATGTTAGCCAGATACTTTGTGGCGTTGTTGAAGTTGATCGATGTACGAGGCAGCTCCGACCGGCAGCTCATGGCTAAGACTGCGGGCATTCCGCCATTTGCTGTTGGCGATCATTTGTCTGCGCTGGATGCATTGGGTCCGCAAAGAGTTGAGCGAGCCTTACATGAGCTCCGAAAAACCGAGGCAATTCTGAAATCTACATCCACCGATCCCCTACTGGTATTGCAAACCATGGTGGCCAACATTCTGCGTTCTACATAGTAATCACGATCGTAATTGTGTGATTGCCGTATTTTTGCCTGCTAATGAATACACCAATAGAACGAAGTGCCACAATGTGCGCTCAAGCACAGCTTGATGCATACAATGCGTTAGATATAGATGCCTTCGTTTCCATATACCATGAATCCATCGAGCTGATAGATCTTCTTACTGGTCAAGTGTTTTGCAACGGAATTGGAGAACTTAAAGCCCGTTACCAAATATTGTTTGAAAACAATCGAAATCTGCACTGCAAACTTGTTTCGCGAGTGTGTTGTGGGGCGTTTGTTTACGACGAAGAATTGGTTACGGGGCTTAGTAGCGCCAAGGAAGTGCACGCAGTTGCTACCTATTTTGTAGAGAATGGACTAATCAAAAAAGCTTGGTTTGTTAAAGAAGAATTATGACATCGCTTTACGCTGACTTACACACACACACCACCTGCTCCGACGGTAAACTGACAATTGAAGAGCTGCTAGAAAAGGCAATGTTTGCCGGATTTACAGCCATTTCGATTACGGATCATGACACTATGGAAGCGCATCGAATACTCAAGCGCGAGGGCTACAACGGCTCGGTGCGGGTTATTCCTGGCATCGAAGTATCGTGTTACGAAAACGATCGCGACGTCCACTTGCTTGGTTATTACATGGACTTCGAGAGTCCGGCACTGTTGGAACGAGAAGGATTGTTCAGGGCCGACAGAGAGCGTCGAGCTAAGGAGATTATCCAAAAGCTGGCCAAACTGAACGTGAATATTTCATATGAAGAAGTGTGCGCTGAGTCTGGATCGGCACCTATCGGCCGACCTCACATAGCCTCTGGCTTAGTAAAACGAGGGTTCTGTCCGGACACCCAACGAGTATTCGACATGTACTTGGATGCAACGGGTCCGGCCTACGTTGCCAAATCAGATTTCAGCGTTAAGGAAGGCGTCGATCTCATTCAAGCAGCCGGTGGCGTAGCCGTAATAGCGCACCCGGGAAAAACCTATATGGATCCGAGAATGTTTCTCACTCTTGTAGCATCGGGTATTGATGGGATAGAAGTGTACCACCCTTCACAGTGGCACGTTACTAGGGAATACTATCGAGTATTAGCCGAGCAACACGGTTTGTTAATTTCAGGCGGATCAGATTTTCACGGCACAAGAGAATACGACGAATATAATTTCGGGACCTTTGGTGTAACCGAAGAACTTCACACGGCAATACATATTAAAGCTACCAAACGAAAGGTTCGCACTTCCATTTAGTATGTCAACTTCAGCTTTTCAAACCGCCCCCGTCTCATTCAACTCGAGCAATAAACGAATTGCCATCGTGGTTGCCAGATGGAACCCACATATTACCGAGGCCTTGCTTTCCGGATGCCGTGACGGCCTTTTGGAGTGTGGGATATCGGAGCGGAATATTCAGGTGGTGCATTGTCCAGGCAGTTTTGAGATTCCCGTAATCGTCAAGCACTTATTGATTAATAAAGATGTCGACGGAATTATCGCAATTGGCGTAATAATCCGCGGTGAGACCGCGCATTTCGAATATGTGGCTGAGCCCGTTTCGCATGCCTTGCAAACACTGGCAATCGAGGAAGGTATTCCGATTGGCTTTTGTGTGCTAACTACCAATAACGAGCAGCAAGCACTCGACCGTGCCGGTGCCAAGTATGGGAATAAGGGCTACGAAGTGGCGTTATCCACGTTGGAGACTATTCAAGCCATCGATAAGATTTCAGATTCGCAATCATAAAAAACTAGTAGTAACGTTGATTGTGCCTTCCGTTAACAGTTTCCTGAGGATTTACATATGCTGAAACACCTTTTGTGCTGCGTTGCGCTGTGTGTGATTGCCGGAACCGCTACAGCTCAATCTGTGCAGGTCTCATCGTATTTAACACTTTCCAGCCTCAGGTCCGTGCGTGCAGTTGCGTTGGATCATACAGGTAGAATTTGGGCCGCCACTTCGGGAGGCGTGTTTGTATACACGGATCAGAATACGCCAGTTACAGAATATCGCAACATCGATGCGATGTTGTCGCTGGATGCCACCGCAATATTTTTCGACCCAGCAGATTCATTGATATATGTAGGGGGCGAAAACGGGAGTTTAGATATAGCCACCGCAAACGGCAAATGGACAAACATCACCGACATTTCCCGGGCTTCACAATATCAGCGCCGAACAATTCGAGGGTTCGCGAAAAAAGGCGACACATTATTTATCGCTTCAGACTTAGGGGTACTACTTTACAATACCAAACAACAAGTATTTGTTGAGACGATAGATCGAATTGGACGCCTGCAAGAAAAAACAGCCGTCAATGGTATAGTAATTCTTCGTGACAGTATTTGGGTGGCAACAGATTCCGGCATGGCCGTGGCTCCTTTGAATGTTAACACCCTCCGACTTCCCACGGTTTGGAGTGTATACGACACCGTCAGCGGACTTCCCACTTCGAAGGTTAGTTTCATTACGTCTGCACAGTCGCAACTGTACGTTGGATGTGCTTCGCAAGCCTTAGTCTGGACGGGTTCAATATTTTCTTCACTAGTAACTACTTCACAGCCCGTTAACGGAATTAGTATTTCCGAAAATCAGTTATACGTTTCCTCATCTGGTGGCATTGTTTCGGTTGCCCAGCCAATAGTAATCAGCTGGTCGAACGAGCTCCTCGGCCATTCAACCATAGTTAAAGATGGAAAGGTACACTTCATTGGATTCATAGTTGGAAAAGGGCTAGAGATTTCTAATCTAGACAGTCTGATTTCGGTAAAAATCAACTCGCCGGTATCCAATCAGTTTGCGCGCATCGCCCTCGACAACGATGGTGGCCTTTGGGTAGCAACTGATGTTGAACCACCTCGCGCTGGCGAAGGCGTTTCCTACTTTGATGGAACCAATTGGCAAAATTTCAACACTTCCAACACACCACAAATTCAAACCAGAGCATGTTACCGTGTTTCAGCCGTGGCCGACGGTTCTATTTGGATTGGCACCTGGGGGAAGGGGGCTGTGCAAGCCAAAAAAGTAGATGGCGAAATTCAGTTTAAGTTATTCAACTCGCAGAATTCGGTGCTGCAAGGTATTGCAGCCGATCCGAATTATCTCCTGGTTGCCGACGTAGCGCAAGACCGTCAAGGCAATACCTGGATTGTGAACGAACAATCCGCGTCGGTACTTGCGGTTAAGCTTAACCAAGACGAAACCTCTAAATCATTTCCAAATTGCGTCGACCCCGGCAGCACATTGTTCAGATCAATCGCTGTTGATGGGGCGGGCAATAAATGGATTGGCAGTGTTGCTGGAATTGGCATAGTGGGATTTAATGAGCGCAACGTTGACATTTCCTCAGATGACGTTTGTAATTACATCCGCACATCAAATACGCAATTACCAGATAACGTGATCAACGTTTTACGAATAGACAAATCGGGATCGTTATGGATTGGTACTCCAAAAGGTGTAGCCGTGATTTCAGCCCCCTCCCAATTAAGTAACACCACCGTTCCATACGTGCGTCGCATTTCGTTGCTTTCATCGGCCGTGGTAAATGACATATATGTTGATGCGTTGAACTATAAATGGGTTGCCACTTCGACTGGCGTTTTTGTTTTAAACGAAGATGGAACGCAAGTTTTGTTGAGTTTGTCAAAGTCAAATGCACCATTACTTGATGATAACATTCGGTGTATCGCCGTTGATGATAAAACAGGGCTGGCTTACTTTGGAACGAGTTACGGATGCACTGTGGCTAGGTCATCTTCAATCAAACCGGTAGCTGATTACAATATTGAAATTCACCCTCAACCATTCAGCCCACAACTAGATAATGAAGTGATAATTAATGGACTAGCGGCTGATTCGGATATTCGGATTATGACCACGGGCGGTTTCTTGGTAACCGCTTTTCAGACCAAGGGAAAGCAAACAACGTGGGACGGCACCGACACGTTAGGTAGAACAGTTCCACCGGGTGTGTACTTGATTCATGCAACAAGTGCTACATCGGGTCAGAGTACAATTGCAAAGTTGATGGTGCGCAGGTAACATTGAAACGGCTTGGGTAAAGTAGAAGCTGTGGCAATTTCCTTTATATTTGCTCCCCCTGCGCGGAAGTGGCGAAATTGGCAGACGCACCACCTTGAGGGGGTGGCGCTCGCAAGGGCGTACGGGTTCAAGTCCCGTCTTCCGCACAAAAAAAAGAGACCGCTCACTGAGCGGTCTCTTTTATTTTTTGCACGAACTTTACTTATCCGACAACGATTTTTTTCTTGTGAAGCTTAAACGCTTGCTTAAGTCTCTTGCGAAGATCCTTACGGTTGTCTAGATCATTTACGTCAATTACAACACCTGAAACTCTAAACAGTTCGGCAATATCCAATTCCAAGATTGCTTCTGCAGTTCCACCTTCTGTAACTACTAGTGGATCTGTAAAGATCAACCAGAAGTTCTCAGTATCATCGAACGTTAGCGTGAACGGCGTGCTAACACCATCCTTGTATTGCGTACCATCAATTATGACAGTCAGTTTTTCCGGGTACGCGAAGTCTCCAAACACCGGATCGCCTTTATACGTGTTCGCTTCGCTTGAAGAAAACTTGTGCATCTCAAGCTTAAGTCGCTGATACGTTCCAACCGGAAGGTCGGTAGCAAAGACTAAGGTGGTAACATCAGTGAACGTTAACATCGCGGGACCTACCTTCATACTTTTTCCGTTTCCTTCGGAGGTATCATTTGTATGTGCCTTTATCCGAGAAAAAAGAATTCGAAGCCTCTGAACTGAAATTGAATCAACTGCCTGGACGGAGTTGTTTCCTTTTACTGATGAATTAACCGAATTCACGCTGGTAGCACTTAAAGACGAGGTAACTGACATTTTGCCTGATCCCGCTGGCGTAGTGCTGCTTGTACACCCAACTAAGACCAAGGTAGTTGTCAGAACAATTGACATTATCACCTTCAATGGTTTTTGCATAATGAATCCTTTCAAGATTATGTTTGCCTGCAAAGATAATCTCTAGCCACGCCTCACTTGAGGGTTGACTAGTTTAGGTTCCAATGACGCATGAAGTTCACACATTAATGCAAATGTTGATTGCGTGGGCTTGAATTGTGGGTGAATTGAAAGCGCATTGAGGTTCAAACCAGGTAGTTTATACATAAGCCAGAATTCATTTCTTGGCAAACTAACCCACCGTGGCTATGTTACTACGTACTGAGTGCCTGTATGGCTGCTAGCCCGCCACGTTGGGCAGCGCTCTCGATGGATGGGGATGCATCGCAATCGGTGTTGGCAAACACTATGTTTTCGAACTGACGTGAGGCATCTTGAGCAATGCCTGAATGCGAACCAGGGGTGGGAATGATCATTCCATGACCCCATCCCCAGCAATATACTTCTCGGACCGAGGCTTGTTGATCTGGGGTTCGAGTATTAATAAACCTGTCTACAATTTCACCGGCACGACGAGCAAAGAGCTCTTCACTTTGTAGTTGCACGCGCATAAATTGGTCCATGGGAATAAACAACGAGGCTACATGTTTGTCGAGTGTTGAACCAAATACACTTCTTGGATTCACCACATCTGTTTCAAACTCGCTGGTTAGATTCCATGTGTCGTACACATTATTCTGCACGAGTGGATGATCGCTAACGATGTGAATCGTCATATAAGGTGCGTATTCCAACTTGCTGCATGCCAACTTCTGGGCCGTGGGTAAATTTTCAATAAGTCGTGATACTTGGAATTTTCCGCCTGCAAAAATTACTTTTTTTGCTTCGTATCTCGTTAAGGTACCATCGGCACCAACACAGTCAACATACGCACCGCTAGCGGAATTTGCTACGCGAACTGCGAGTTGACCATACCTCATGTCGTGCAAACTTGGCGTAACTGCATCAACCAAAGCGGAGGTGCCACCTGGGAAAGTGTATCGGTTAGCGGTTGTGCCTTCGCCGAACTCTGAAGAGTAAAAATTCAGCAGACAATACACATTCGTGCGCTGCAACAATCCACCCATCGAAGATCTTGAATAGGCGTTCAGAATGGTAAGTAAGGTTCGCGAATCAAATTTCTTTACCCACGACTCGGCCTGAATATCAAATTTTGCCAGTTCACTATTCAAAGTTTCGGGTAGCGGATACAAAGGCAGAGAATCACCTAGCCCCTTAACATAATCTCGAAAGCGGTACATGCCATCGCGGTCGGAACTGTCCGCAATGGCGTTGTTTAACGTTTCGTCTGACCACAAATCACGGATAAGCTCGCCGGTTCCAAAGTCGTAGGCATCATCCGGACACACGGTAGGTTTTATCTTGCCCACACTAAGGAGCATTTCAATTTCCGGAGTTTTATCAACGAAGTATACGCTTCCAAGAGGGACCTTGCTGCCTGCCAAGTTTGCGCTGACCGCGGTACCGCCGGCTCGATTTTCGCTTTCTACTACTACAACATGTTTGCCTTCAGCTTGCAGTGAGAGTGCAGCTGTGAGTCCGGAGATTCCCGTTCCAACAACAACGTAATCACAGTTTACTTTTTTTGAAACTCGAGGCAGCGCACCACCATCTCTAATTAACGCGTGTGCAACCTTGTACAGTGGAGTTCCGAAATTCCTTTTTGCTGCGCTAACCAAAGTCACCTCGGCGGGACGCTTACAACCGCTTATACCAACGGCGTACACTGCCCCAGTGCCAACCATAATTGCTTTTATGAATTCTCTTCTGCTAGCCAAAAGTGTAGGGGTAAGTTAGGTGCTATAAAAAAAGGCACCCAACGGGATGCCCTCGTATTCGTCAAGTGTACGAAACACCTAGTGTAGAACAGAAATTGGGACGGTATTACTTACACCGTTCACAATCACGTTGCATATGTAGGAGCCCGATGCCGATGCTGTAACGGGGATGGTTACCCTACCTGGTGAGACGCTACCAATGTACACTGTTTCGACCAGCTTTCCCGTGGTTGAATAGAGTTCAATCTTGACCGAGGCCGGTACTTCCTGGTTCCACTCTAACGTGGCCGTGGAGGTGAATGGATTTGGAAATGCCTTGATTTCGATACGTGTTTTTCCATCGTACGCATCCTGAACGGAGGTAGTGCGCTGCAAAACTCCCAATGGCAAAACGCGTTCTTCTAAGATTCGTTCGGTGTCATCGGGAGTGCCGCCAAACCACGTTTCCATTACATCGGCATAAATCCTGCGGTAGTCGTACTGCCACCTGAAGTCTCCATTGTCGAGATTCGTGAAGTCGGGATTATTTCCGTACACGCCGCTTCGCACCTTATTACCCCAAACAAATTGCATGGAGGCCGCACCGTGATCGGTACCTCGGCTACCATTCTCGGCTGGCCTTCGGCCAAATTCCGAAACCGTCATTCCAACAACTCGGTCGGCGAAACCCTGTGCAAGGGCATCCTGCATAAACAATCCGATACCTGAACTCAATGTGTTCATTAGGTATGGGTGGAGTCCAGTAAGATCATCATTCTGTTGCTGCACATGAGTGTCGAACCCTCCCATGCGAACCAAGAACACCTTGGTTTTTAGTCCGCCAGAAATAAGCTTTGCAATCAATTGCATTTGCTGAATAAATCCATTTTTCGGGTACGTAACAGAGTTCTTGCCATTATCATATGAAGATTTAACCACCGTGGAATATTTGTCTGATTGCTCGGCAACCAAGCGGACAAAATTGAATTCCTTGCCGTAGCGAGTATCCTCGGACATTCGATCAAGATCAGGTGAAAGCCCCTGTCCCAGCTCAAAGAATTTTTGCGGATCGGTTAGAGCGATGCCTATGTCTCCCTGCGGGCTCTGTAGTAACATTGACAGCGTGCCGCCAAGTTGCACCGCCGTTGGATGATCTGGCAAGGTCTCCGGGAAGCCCTGAATTTGATCAGCCCAATATCTACCAAGCCACCCATCAATCAAACGCTTGTCTGGATCGATGGAGTTAAAACCACTCAACCAAATGTCAGTGCTTCTAAAGTGAGAAAGGTTGGGATTTTCATAACCAATACCTTGTATCACGGCCAGCCGGCCATCTTCGAACATTCGTTTTAAATTATAAATATTCGCTGGATCGAGTGCCGGATGCATATACACATTACCCAGCACCTTCACGGCCTTATCCTTAGGTACGGCAATGGTTGGCCTAGCCTTGTAGTATTCAGGATCATCTACAGGTACAATCATATTCAGGCCATCATTCCCACCAAATAGCTGGATTACGATTAGTATCTTGTCGTCTTCGCCCTGAATCTGCTCAGAAAGTTCGAACGGAGAGAAAGCCTTAACTGGCACTCCGCCAAGTACCTGCGAACCAACTGCGGCCGCGGCCGTGGATTTTATAAAGTTTCTGCGTTTCATCGCGCTACCTATAATTCGTTATTCAATGGTTCAAGTACAATTAACAGAGTTGGAAATCCGGTGCTTTAGCCATTGTGTTTAGCATATTTCTAAACTTGGCTGCAGAACTAGAAGGTGTGTTTAAAATTACGGGCCAGTCATAATCAGGAGCTCCACCAAGCAACGAGTTTTTGTAGAAATCTAATCGCTCCTGAGTTACTTCCACCGGAAACAAGTAATTGCAAACGTTAGCGATAAATTTCTTTACATCTGAGTAATCATCGAATTCTTTGATGAAAGAGTTTGCTCGCGCGTCAGACATTGCCTTAATTACTTCAAGTGCAAACTGGCGTCGCTGCGGATAGGTATTAGTGCTAATCCACGTACGATAACCAGGCCACCCCGCAACGTTTGGTGGATCCAACATAAATTGATCCATCTTACCCGTCCAACTTTGCGGATCGGCATTAGTGACACCTAATTGTCGGAGTAGTCCAACAACAAACTCAACCGGAGTTTTTATTTGAGCACCGCGCAATGCAGGATCGAAAAAATGCTTGCTTGTAAATAATTTTTTGAAAAGAATTCTCATTTCAAAACCTCCATCACGGAAAGGTTTTGCCAGGCCTTCAATAATCACCGGATCTGCCTCTCCTTTTGCGCTGTATACAAAATATCGGTATACTTTTTCGCTAATAAATCTTGAAACATTGTCGGCTCTTACCGTGAAAATAATATCGATGAGCCTGCCAATTTCTTCATTTTTTACTTGGAATTCGGTGTTGTTATCGTTGGTACGTGCGGAAATCGTCTGACCCATAAACTGTTTCGCCCCGATATCGTGCCGCGCCGCGTTGAACCACGTACCGTAAATCCCATTTGGTGCCGGCTCATCGGAATACTTTGATGACTTCCAACCTGTAAGTACCCTGGCAGCTTCTTTAACATCACCTTCGGTATAAAAACCGATTCCCAAGGTAAACAACTCCATAAGCTCGCGTGCATAGTTCTCGTTCGGCTTGCCCACTTCGTTATAGGTACCGCCTAAATAATTCACCATCGCATTGTCAACCGTCATCTCTAACGCCATCTTCTGAAATCCTGTCAAGCGATTCTTGCGAATGGTTTTGTACTGACGGTACAACGTTTGCGGGACACTAAATGTCTCATCGAACGAATACTCCGACGTCCAATGCCCACTCCAAAATAGAGTCAATTTTTCAACTGCCTTGGTATCGTTAGCCATTTCCAGTAACCACCAATTACCCAGCTTCTTCCAGTTCTGGTCCCACGTGTTATAAATCTGACCGCGCGTTTGCAAATCAGCCCCCAACGGATTTTCTGTGGCTGTATCTGTCCACGCACCTGGCGACGGCAAATCCGGTTCCTCATCAGCTCCCAACAACGCATCTACCACCTCGGCCGCTCGCTTTCCAACTAGCAATTTCGCCTGCGGCATGGTGGCACCAAAACCCATTCTTCGCAGCAGGTGTAGCACGTCGGACAGGGTGAGTGGATCGGTATGTTCTTCAACTCCGGCTTCAACCAATTGGAGTGAAGGGGGCGACGTGGTTCGCTCATTCAAGAGCGATAGTCGTTTAAAAAGGTCTCTTCGTTGCATTTTTTACCTCAACGGAGTGGTTATTATTAATGAAACTGTCCTGCAATAAAATCTGCCTTCGGGCAAATTGTTGTCATACGGTAAATCCGATGCTCCCATTCCACGAACCTCATCAACCTTTAACTGTGGAACCATCGCTTTCACAAAACTCTCAACACTTTTTGCTCGGTTTGCAGAGAGCTCCATATTATGGCTGTTCTCACCGAGTCGGTCTGTCGATCCATGAATAGTTGAAGTACTTCCTTCGCGCACAGCACTCGAAACAACCTTACGCATCATTTCCTTATTCAACTCACTTATGTCTGCTCGGTCATAATCGAATACTATCAAGCTTAGTCTACTAACTTCGAAATTACTTACAGATTTTTTAATTGAAAAGGTTGTTTGTGCAACTACCGGTTCGTTTGATTGCCTTTGGATTTCCAAAGAAGCTTCTAAATTGCCCGACACTTTAATTATCGGACCCAATTTATCTGTAGTGGCCTGATCAAGCTTAAATGTTACTCTATCTGGTGGGCTCCCCAAAGCCCCCTTACCACCAACAATAACATCGGCATGCGATACTTTGAGATCCCATTTTGTGGCGGCTGCGGGTTCGTTGACGGATATGCTGAAATCGTGCGACGGCTGAACGGGCACCCATTCCAGGAACTTGGTATGGAGGACGGGTCCGGTAATTGACGGGTCGGATGAACTTAACTCAACACGGCGGTTTTCTTCGTTACCCTCGGCATATTTTTCATTCGAAACCAACGATGGTTTGTCGATTACCTTGGTAACAAATCGATTGTCAGAAATATTCCATCGCTGTTTTAAATACGTAACTACAGCGTTCGCTCTGTTCGTTGCGAGTATTTTTCTCTCTGGAGCAGAACCTTTTTCCTGGCCGTCGGTAGCACCGGTTACATTCAACACTGCTTTCTGATTGCGCTGCATCCGACTTCCAATTACGTCCAACATTCTGTAGTAAATCGTTAACGTCGATTTTGGCAAGCTAGCTTCTGAGAACTCAGCAACATCGCCACTAGATACATATTTCGATGGAATGGCTCCATTCCCCGCTTCGAAAAACAGATACGGCAATAACGGATATGTCTGCGTGACCACTGTTTCTTGAATTTCAAGGGGCTTTGTGGATATTGATGCAATCAATACCGGCGGTACCGGAACCACAACTTCAGCTACAACCGGTGGCGGAGGAGGAGGCGGAGGCGGAGGAGGCGGAGGCGGAGGCGGAGGCGGAGGCGGAGGCGGTGCCTCGTCATCGTTCATCCGGTATCTAAGTTGAATTCCTGCTGAAGCGAAAGACTGTTTCCATTCGGCCTGTGAGGTAAGGTTGTTTAGTCCGTAGCGGAACGATACTTCCGGACACAACTCAATATTTTTAGCAATTTCTATAACGGCGCCAATTGCGCCTGTTACTCCGTATGCTGTGCCGAGGCCTGGATACTCGCCCGATCCAATGGTCCTACGCTTCAGACCCTCGGGAAATAACACACCGCTTGGAGAAATAATTTCTTCTGTTTGCGTATACGTTGCATCGACTATCGGATTTCCCGCGTCGAACACAGTTCGTACGTATATAGGTAGAAAGTCGAGCGGACGCGATCGTAACCCAGCCTCTACGGCAACATATCCAAGCTTACTTGTAAAAACATGTTCGCGCTCAAGGCTAACAAAACTGTTTGTTCGCGGATCTAAAACTTCAAAATTATCAGTGCTTCGAACGATAAGTGACGCGGGCCGATTTGAATACACAATTGCGCCGGTTACCTCAAGCGCATCGCCAAACAAACTGTATTCACCTGTAAGGCCACCAAAAAATCCGTTGGCAACTCCGTCTGAAAATGTTCCACAATCGGAACTGCCGGCTAATACAGGCAAGGTTGACGTATTGAACACATAGTGCATGCCCCCTTTCAAACCTATCGAGGGGATCTGAGCGTTCAAACAATGAACACCAACCGTCACGGCGAGGAGGACAACAACGCCGAGAATTTTCATACTGTTCCTAAATCTCTCAAAAAAGACTGAGCTGCTGATTTTAACTGGGTCGAGGTAAAACCCAGCACTAATATAAGTAGTTACACTGGAAATGTACAGGGCCGGTGTTAAATGATTTGCTATAACTCAAAATGCAAAAACCAGCCTGTAAATATCGGTCCACTTTGTAATTGCAAGAATACGCAATCCGTATATAGTTCCGAAACTTATCAGCGTTGCACCACTTACCTGCTGAATGCGCTTGATAAATGTTGGTGTCATTTTTTCGCGATTCATGATGATTATTTTAGAAAGCGTTGCTAACCAAAGCATGTTTCCCAATCCAAACCCCACAGCAAAAACAATTGCATTCACGAATGTGTCGGGGAAAATTTCGATTTTCTGAATAAATGCAGACAAAGCAGCTAACGATGGCACAAAGGCAGGATTGGCAAGATTTGCTATGGCAAACCCTATTCCAATGAAAAAGGGTCCATTCCTTTTGATCCGTTTAATGAAGTCGGCACCGAGCCAATGAGCCTTAATTGTAGGTAGTGCCGGTCGGGGTTTAGGAGGTGCATTACGACCCTCCAAAACGTCTTTATCTAGGAATTCAGGGTGCTTTTCGCGCATTTGAATAATGCCGAATACTATTATAACTCCAACAATGGCTAGTTGAATACATACGGTGATAACTGGACTTGAAGACTCTAGAACTTTCAGCTGACCCACAATTGCTGACGTGGCAAGCATTGCTCCGGCACAATACAGAATGTCGAACAGTCCTGCACCGGCTGCCAAACGCAGCGAAGCGTGCCATCCGTGCCTAATTCCTGTGCGAATGGCAGCCATTCCCACAGGACCTGGGGGGATGGCTATCAAGTAACCAATTACTATCCCTATTATTGCGGCGATAATCATATTTCGTGAACATACGAAAAGTTCTCGCTTTCTTTCAGCTTGCCCTCAATACACAATACTATGGGAAAACCGGTCAACCAAAAGGCAGTACTTCTTAAGCAATTAGGTCTGTTTACCACTACCATGATTGTTATAGGAAGTGTTATTGGGTCGGGAATTTTCAAAAACCCGTCTTCGATGGCCGCCCTAGTCCGCTCGCCGGAACTGCTGCTGTTGGTATGGCTGGGGGCCGGTATTGTGACACTATTCGGTGCGTTGACGAATGCTGAGGTGTCAGGTGTAATACCCTCAACCGGCGGTCAATACGAATACTTCAGAATTATGTACGGCGACTTTACCGCATTTATGTATGGCTGGGCGCTGTTCTTCGTAATTCAAACAGGATCGATTGCCTCCATCACCTATGTCTTTGCTTACTACTTCAATTCCATTTTCCCACTTTTCAATCTGCCCGAAGAAACGTGGCGAAGTCTTGCTGTGCCGCTCCCATTTGGAACCATCTATCCGCTTCAAGAACTCGGAATCAAGCTGCTCACCGTAGGGTCTGTTGCAGTGCTTACCATGGTGAACTACCTCGGGGTAAAAGAGGGCGGAATTTTTCAGTCGATTTTCACTGTTTCAAAAATTGTGGCCATACTTGTGTTAGTTGCCGCCGCATTTATGTTTGGTGAAGGCAATACCGTGAATTTGTTCGAAGCCTCAAAACAAGGTGTGCCCGTTGGTATGGCGTTGATTGGTGCAGTGGTACTCACCATGAATAAGGCGCTGTGGGCCTACGACGGATGGAACAGTATAACCTATGTGGCCGGCGAGATAAAGGAACCTCAACGCAACATTCCAAAAGCCCTGATGATCGGTTCGATTTCCATAATCTTCGTTTACGCCCTCATCAATCTTGCCTACCTATACATTCTGCCTATCGATTCCCTAATGAGTTCTGAAAGTGTTGCGGCCGACGTAGCACAAATAGTAATGGGTAAATGGGGTCTGACGTTCGTTGCAATTGCCGTTATGATTTCCACCCTCGGCACTTCCAACGGAACCATTCTTGCTAGCGCAAGAGTATTTTTTGCCATGGCAAAGGATGGCTTCTTTTTTAGACGTGTAAACTATATCCACCCTAAATTTCACACACCATCCAAGGCTTTGCTCTGGCAATGTGTGTGGACCTGTGTGTTAGTTTTCAGCGGCACTTTTGATATGCTAACTGAGATGCTCATTTTTGTTAGCTGGGCTTTTTATGGTTTAGGGGCTTATGGGGTGTTTATTCTGAGGAAGAAAATGCCGACGGCCGACCGACCATATAGAGTATGGGGCTACCCTACCGTTCCTATTGTCTTTATAGTTTTTGCCATTGTTTTTCTGATTTTTTCAATCGTGGCAGACGTTCAACAATACATCGATGGGCATGCCAGAGGCGAAGATCCTATTATAAATTCGCTGTACGGCGTAGTATTGTTGGCAATTGGAATTCCCTTTTACCTACGATTCAAAAAATCAATCCTACGCTGATGTTTAGAAATGATCGGTCTAGTTCGCCATCGGCTTTCCCCACCAGGTTGCTCATTATGTACTTCGCTTCCACAAATGGTTGAAGTCCGGCAAGGTGTAACTCTATACCAAACGCAAGCGCCGCTCCGGCCCTAGATTGTTTTGGTTCCAGTTCAGTACCTGGAGAAAGTACATCCTGTAATATCGATTTTCCGTTAGATACCGAGGTGGACCTATATGAATACAACACCTCACCGCTGAAGTACGGGGTGGCAACAAATTGAAATGGGAAAAAAGTTAATCCGGCAAACACAGGGATAATATTTGTGGTGGTTTGTATTTCATAACGCACCCCTTGACCGTTTGTAAACACAATGTTTTGATCGGGAAACTTAGTGTACTGAACACCGCCACAAAAACTTAATGCCTCCGTCCAACCATATCTCGCCCTAGCTCCAACGTGAAAACCCAAACTTGTCGCAAAATCATATGCAACACTTTGATCCTTGAAGTTGGCTAGTTCATAGACCTGTTTGAGGTTATCACTCGGAACAGACGGACCCAAATACGCTCCAATTTTTAGCCCCTCTCCACTATTTTTGTCCTCAGCTTTGGCGTATCTAGGGCTAAACAGCCCTAACACAACAAGTGTGGGGATCAAAAGTTGTAGCATTTTCATTGTATTCCCTTTCGTAATTCACAAGTCACACCGCTCAAATCTACAGCGCATGTCACCTAACAAACATAATGCCGTAGTTTTGTTGCTCGCAACCTAACATTCAATTACCACACTCAGATACATGAATTCTATGACTCGTAAATTTCTGGCAATCGTAACGGTGTCACTTCTATTTTTCTCGGTAAGGGGCTTTTCGGCTGATACTACTATGACAGGAGTTGAAGAAACCCTGGTACCCCCGGCCAGAATTGGCATTTTCGGGGCACTAGGTTTCAACTTTTCAAGTCCGTCTGTTTTGGTCTGGCAAAAAACTACGCCGGCTGCACCGCTTCTCACTAGATATGCTAACAACACGTTAAGATACGCTGAAGGAAACACACACACAGTTTTTGTTGGTGGTCTACTTGTAGGCATTCCGATAAATCGGATGTTTCATTTTACGGGCAGGTTGGGGATAAATACTATTTCGTCATCAAGTAATCAGCGTCAGCCCGTGGGAGTCGACTCAGTTTTATACCACGCTTGGAATGCCTCATCAACCTTACTTGAGGTTTCGCCAGGAATTGAAGTGTACGATTTGTTTGGATCGGTTCCGGTGTATTTGCTTGGTGGACTCGAATTTGGTTTCGGACTTGGATCGTCTGTTGCGCAGACCACTGAACTTCGCGTTGCCGAACAAGGTGTAGCAACAGAAAATACCGCTGGCTCGACAGAGATTATTAACTCAAACATTCGCACGGCACTTATGCTTGGCGCTGGCTACACATTTAAGCTGGGCGACAAATGGTGGCTACAGCCGGAAATCTCGTACCGTCTGCCGCTTTCAAACGTTTCATCCGATGTTAACAACACTCCTTGGAAGGTTGGACAATTGCGCGTAGGAATTAATATAAGTTTTGGCATTGTTACAGCTGCACCGCCCCCTACCGCAGACCGACCAAAATTTGGGACTCGAATTGATAGAATTACTGCACGAAATACGGATGGAAATCAGTATGCGGTTCGCAACGTGGCGGTAGAGGATTTGCAGTACAACGAGATGTTTCCGTTGCTTCCGTACGTTTTTTGTACAGAGGGTAGCGCATCTCCTGATGCATCTTTGCAGGCCGAACCGGCTGCACAAAAAGAGCAGGGTGAGTTCTTGGCTGAAAGTTTACCGCAAGATGCAATCGTGGTTAACAAAAACATGTTGAATATTGTTGGCAGCCGAATGCGCAAGTATCCAAATGCCACGTTGACCATTACCGGTACTACCGATGGCAAACAAGAAAGCAAAAACAAAGCTTTGGGCGAACAGCGTGCTATGTGGGCAAAACAATATTTGGTTAATGGGTTTGGAATTTCGGAGGATAGAATTGTAACACGCACAACGGCTACGCCCGCCAAGCCTTCCTCTTCCACAACACCCGATGGTATTGCTGAGAATAGAAGGATAGAGCTTTCAAGCAACGTTCCAGATGTTCTTGCACCGGTAGTTATTGCAGCAGATAACCAACGCATTGCAACGCCAGATGTTATGCAGTTTCACCCTGTGTACGACAATGCAGATTCAATTGAAAGTTGGTCATTGAATATTTCTCAGGCCGGACGCACACTTCGCGAAGTAAAAGCAAATGGAAAAGCCGATGCTATTAGCTGGGTTGTACGCCCGAATGAATTATCGGCATCGCAAGTTCCAATCGACTATGAATTCACGGCTGTATCTGGCGATGGTGATTCAGCTACTTCTTTCGGATCGTTGCCTGTTGAGTACATAAGTAGTGTCCGCAAGAAAACCGAAAACCTTCCCGATAAAACCATCGATAAATATTCGTTGGTACTCTTCGACTTCGATAAATCTGATTTAACGCCAGAAAACTCGCGCATCCTTGAGCAAATGGTTTTACCATCCATCAAGTCTAATTCAAAGGTCAGCATCATTGGATACACAGACAGAATTGGATCGGATGAGTACAATAAAAAGTTATCGATGGATCGCGCTGAAACGGTTAAGAATACGTTGATGGCAAAGGCGAAGGATGCTAAATACACTGCCCTAGGCGTTGGAGAATCGACAGAAATATTTAATAATGATGCCCCGATTGGACGTCAGCTTTCGCGAACTGTTCAAGTAATAATTGAAACTCCGCGCTCGAAATAAATTTATCATGTTGAAGTGTATTGCATGTAGAGTTACAACAGTGAGAAGTACAACTAATTGAATTACGAAAAAATTGAGTTGCTAAATGGATTATAAGTACCTGCACAATATCGATGCTCCGGAGGATCTGCGAAAACTACCGGAAAATGTTTTGCGCGAAGTTTCCGATGAAGTTCGCGAGTGCTTGATTGATACGATTACAAAGGTTGGTGGTCACCTTGGTGCGGGTCTTGGAACGGTGGAATTGACCGTGGCCTTGCATTACATTTATAACACCCCAACGGATAAAATTGTTTGGGATACCGGCCATCAGGCCTATCCCCATAAGATTCTTACAGGAAGGCGCGACAGTTTAAAAACGATTCGTCAAAAGGATGGACTTTCAGGTTTTTTGAAACGATCTGAAAGCGTTTTTGATGACTTTGGTGCCGGCCACGCTACAACTTCAATCTCGGCTGCACTGGGAATGGCTGCTGCTCGCGACCAGATGAAACAAGACTACAAGGTGGTGTCTGTAATTGGTGATGGGGCTATGACAGGCGGTTTAGCGTACGAAGCGATGAACAATTGCGGAATATTAAAGAGCGACATCTTGGTTGTGCTTAACGACAACAACATGTCCATAGCACCCAACGTGTGGGCACTATCAAATTATTTCTCAGAAATTTTCGCATCACCATCGGGCAAGAAATTGCGCGCACGTATAGCCGGAGTTGCCGGCAAGATGGATCCGTTTGGAGATCGCATTAAAGATTTGGCGCATCGTATCGAAGGTGGTATGAAGGCGCTTATCACTCCGGGAATGCTGTTCGAGGCGTTGGGGTTCCGGTACTTTGGGCCAATCAACGGACACAACATTCAACAACTCGTAAAAATGTTAAGTGGAATTCGTGACATGAAGGGTCCAATTCTACTGCACACTATTACCCAAAAAGGCAAAGGGTACGGTCCCGCAGAGCGCGACGTTCAATTCCTCCACGCCATCGGCAAAGTAGATAAAATTACAGGTAAAGCGGTAGCCACAAAGCCCCCTGCCACCCCTGCGGCACCTACATTCCAAAAAATATTTGGCGAGGCCATGGTTGAGATAATGTCTACCGCTCCAAACGTAGTGGGAATTACCGCTGCCATGCCCGACGGTACGGGTCTTGACATTGTGCAAAAGCAGTTCCCCACCCGTGTGTACGACGTAGGCATTGCGGAGGGTCATGGGGTTACGTTTGCAGCCGGCCTAGCAACCCAAGGCGTTGTGCCGGTGGTGGCTATTTACTCTAGCTTTTTACAACGGGCGTTCGACCACATAGTTCACGACGTAGCCATCCAGCATTTACACGTGGTGTTTGCTCTGGATAGGTCGGGAGTGGTTGGTGCCGACGGACCCACCCACCACGGCGTGCTAGACCTAGCCTACCTGCGAATCATTCAGGGAATGGTGGTTATGGTACCCAAGGATGAGCAAGAGCTGCGCAACATGCTATACACCGCCATCCACTCATACACTGCCGGACCTGTAGCGCTGCGGTATCCGCGAGGCTCGGGCGTTGGAGCGGCGGTAGCGCCAATGCAACCCGTGGCAATCGGAAAGAGTGAAACATTACGTTCCGGTTCCGACGTTGCCATGATTGTGGCCGGTCCACTGGTGTACAAGGCACTTGCAGCGGCCCAACAACTCGCCGTAGAAGGAATTCAGTGTGAAGTGATAAATGCACGCTTTGTAAAGCCCCTCGACACTGAAATGATACGTGATGTGGCAAGCAGAATTGGGAAGATTGTAACTATCGAAGACGGACAAATTGAAGGGGGCTTTGGCAGCGCTGTTGCAGAAGTAGTGGCTCAGAACGCGCAATGGCAATGCAGTTTACGCATTCATGGCTACGCCGATTTGTTTGTAGAACACGGCACCCAAGACGAATTGCATGCCGACCATAAGCTTGATGCGGCGGGCATTGTAGAGGTGGTTCGAGACTTTTTATCTGAAGTTGCTGTGCGCAAAGTATTGAGTTAGATATCCACACCAACCAATAAAATCAACCATTGCGTCGATTTCATACCTCAAGAAATTCTGATTTTCCGTACCTTTGCGGTTCTTAATGATCTCGTAGCTCAGCTGGCTAGAGCATTTGACTTTTAATCAAAGGGTCCTGGGTTCGACTCCCAGCGAGATCACACAGAACAAATTAAAGCCCCATTTACTGGGGCTTTTTTGTTTTTGAGGGTTAACGTGCCGTTGCACTCTCACTCATTTTCGATTCTGCGCCTCGGCTGCAGATTACCTTTATTGCGAATGTAGCGTTGCGTTTAGCCCCCTTCAAATCAATGTATTCCCGGGCGAGTTGGTCCTTTACTAGGGCGTAAGATTCGAGCGCCGCGCCATTGCGTTTGTAAATCATGAAGCTGTGCTCTTCACCTAAATCGATATACTCCCATTGGAGGCGGACGGACTTTGTAGTGGAGTCGTATGCGGCTCGCACGGTAGTCACGGGCGGTCGTATACCATTGTCGTAGCGCACTAGGGTTACGATGTTTGAAAGGGGCGATACATTTCCCGCACTGTCGAAGGCAATTACAGCGTACTGATATGTGGCAGACAGTGTTCCTGTTTGGTCGACGATGATGCTGTCGGTTATTCCACCGCGTGCAAGAGAGTCCCATGTGGTTGGAGGAACACTTGTTGCATTGAATGGTCTTCTTTGGATAACGTGGTGGCTTACATCCCTACTTGTGCTTGGATTGTAAAAGAGAACGATGCTCGAGTCTGTTACAACGTAGTCTGTAACAACAGGCGAAACGGGTGGAATGATATCCGGCCGTGGAACGGCAATCATATTGCTTACCACCGACTCATTAAAGTGATAGTCGAGGGCAATTACTTGGTAGTAAACAAATTTTGTAAGCGTGCGCAACTCGGCTGTGTCGAGCAAGATGGTGTCTTCCCTATTGAATTGTGTTTCTTCGTCGAAGAGTTCTCGCTTAACGGTAAACTCATGCGTGGAATCGTTTGCGATTAGCAGTCGATATCCCATTACATCTGCATCAGTTGGATGCTGCACTGTTATGCGCACTACACCGGCAGTATCCATAACGCCACGTATCAGCACTGCTGGTGAAGGGGCTATACTGTCCGCAAATGCAACGTACACCGCAAACGACAAGCTGCCGTTCTTTGCAGTATCTACGGCCACAACCTGATAGTAGAGTGTGTCGCCTAAGGCGGCGGTGGTATCGAGATATGAACGAATATTTTTTGCCAGCGGCGTAGTAGTTACAAGTTGGAACGTACCGTCTTCTGATCTGCCACGCTGAATGTAGAAGCCGAGTAAATCAGGCATCGGTGCATCTGGCATATGCCAGGTGATCGCCACACTTTTTACGCCAACGTGTTCAGTGCGCACGCCGCTTGGCGTTGGTGGTGGCGTAACATCATGCGGCATTGCATTAATAGTTCCGATTTCTTCAACTTCGGCAAACGAATTATTTCCCGTAACTCGATACGTGTACGTTGTGTAGTTCACAAGATTCGAATCGATGTAGCCGTTCGATTCTGCATCGGCAGTTCCATGACGTATGGTGAGGAGCGGCGTTATATTGAGTTTTGTAAACTGTGAACCGTTGTTTGAACGATACACATCAAATGTTGAATGTCCGGTTGTGTTTGCCCACGTTAACACAACCTTTGTATCTAATGCTAACGCACTGAGTCCGGCATCATTTTGTTCGGCAGTGTTTGCACGCGGTGATACGTCAACCAAGGCAGCAGTCACGTTGTATGGTGTGGTTGATCCCAACATAGAAATCCGATATCTATATTCCTTACCTAATGTAGCACTCTTGTCTACAAACCTCATGGCTAAACTATTGGCAGCAATTCGATTGCGTTCTGCAATAATGAGTGCGTAAGCAAAGGTCATTTCAGATTGACTTTTTTTCTCGCGAAGTGCCTGAAGATCTCCAAGATCTTTCACCGGAGTGTCTGTTGGCGAATCGGCTTGCTCCGATAAAATGCTTGCTACTGCTATCAACTGTTCATCTGTGCTATCGGCATATTGATATGTCTGGAGGAATGTTGTCCATTGCTGCGTTGTCCATTGCGTAACGGGCGCTACAGTAAGAGCAACGTATGGGCCAACGTTGCCATTTATCACTTCCGCTCGTTCAATGTTATAGCCCTGCGTGCGCGACAAACGCCATAAGAAGGCGTTACCGGGTGCCCATCGTAGCACTACGGAGTCGGCGTATCGTTTTGCAATTCCCTTCATTTGCACGTTCAACGCCGCATTGAGATTGTCGTTCGATTGCGCCGAAATTTGGTTTGCAGCCGCAACGAATACGAACATTGCGAGCACCGTGAATACTACAAGCTTGCGCATGGATGTTGTCCCTGATTTGCGATAGTTACTTAACACTGTTCTTCTGCACATTTTTATTAATAGCAATCAACGGCATTGGCGTACTAAAAACATTGACTACCGTCTGCGTAATATTTTGATTCGAACTTTTCGATTTAGCAATCACCCACTGATTGTTTGAAGAAAGCTCCCAAAGTGTGCCCACCACGGTAACTCTATACTTCTTTGCCAGCTCCCAATTTAGAGTGGCATTCATGAATGCTTGTTGTCCGGCATTGCTGAACGAGTATGAGTCACTTTCTGAAGGGGGCGGGGTGTTTTCGAATGGGTTTGAAGTATTTTTCGGCGCGTTAAGAACAGCGGTTGGTTTGGGCGGAGTTATCGGAGTAGGACTATTGGAAGTTGAAAATGGTGCATTGGTATTTTTAGGAGTCATAGTGGTAGTCTTAGCACTATACGTCACGTCGTTTATGGGTAGAATAATATTCGACTTCCTTCGGAATAAAAATGCACCAAGCGCATCCTTGGCGCTTGAAACTACAGTTGGCGCCCAAACTGTTTCGTTAAACTGCTCTACTGTGACAGCATACTTTACTTGAAAAGTCCGGTTCACGGTATTGCCGGATGCTCCACCCTGCAACTCGGTTAAATCAAATGGTACGTTGGGCTCAAATGAATAAATTGCCATGATGGGTTCTGCTAGCGCTACGTTCATGGAGTTGTGTGCAGGCGTGACCGATGTTATCAGCTTGGTTGCCTGTTCGGCTCCAACGTCTTGTGCCGCTACGTTCGCGCTGGCCGGAGGTGCCGGCGTGCATCGTGTGCCTACGTTAAACTCTGCGCTAAAACTTCCGCTGAACGCTCCGCCAAGTACATTGAACGACCCTGTTGCTTGTCCTTGAAGCCATGAGTTGTTCGGGAATCCTGCCTCGGCCCACGCACCGAATGTTATGGTTGCAATGTTGTAGGTACAACCATTAGGATGGTTCTTAGTGCAACATACAATGCAGCCGTCGCTAATTTTTTTAGGTGTTATATACACGCTGGCACTCGCAATAGCGTACGCCGCAACATTGGCTTGCACATACCACCAATTCATGCCATCGCCACCGCACAGCGAGCCATTTGGATATCGTAAAAGCGATGCATTGAATTCAAAGCCCCCTGCAAATCTCCACTTAGCTTTTAACCTTGCAATTATGTCTCGCATGCGTTCGCCAGAGTCGAAACCGACGTCTAAGCCGCCGGCAAATCCGCTGCCCGAAATCGCACCTGTTGTTCCGGATGACGATGGCGTCATACCGTAGCACCCAACAGACGCTAAGCCGTTGTATGTGCGCTGTGTAAATCCTGTAGGGGGCGTTATGTTTTTGCCAAACATAAAGTAGGAGTTGGCTGTAATTCCAGTTCCAAGAAAATTCACGGCAATAGTATTCCGGTTTGTTGGTTCGCCAAGTTTGACATACCAAATTCCAGTTTTGCCTTCCAAGTGAACTTTCAAGTTTCCACTTCCGGTGACAGGTGGCTTGTTTATTGTCATCGTTGCGTTCAGGTCGAAGATCTTCGTTGTAAAGTCATAGTTGATATTTAGCGTGCCCTTTACCGGTGCCGATGCACGTTCCAAAAGTTTTGCCTGCAACCATAAATCACCAATAAAGCCGATGTTAATCATGCCACCAGAGTTTGAGAACTGACCCGTTAGTGCAACATCGGCGTTCAACTTTGCGGGATCGGGTGTAGTGCCCAGTACGGCGAGAACCTTGAAGCCGAAACCGATTTGTCTGTTTGGTGACATGGTAGCACCGCTTCCTGGGGCCGTGGTTGTTGTGGAAGCTCCTGCCACGGCAGCAGCGTTAGGTTTAGCCCCTGTCATGTCTACACTTATCCGCTGCCAAGCGGTTACACCAAAACCGTAGAATGCATATCCAGGTAAAAACACAATGCCTGGAGGTGGAAGTATTGCTTTTGCATCGGCATACCAATAACGGAATCTGGTATTGGTGTTGTCGACCTTTGTACCAAATCTTCCCGCTACATCAATTTGCAATTGCAATGCTTTGAACTTTGCCTGAATTGATGCGGCAAAACCATTTCCCCAGGTTGGATCTTCATTGTAAAAGTTTAGTTCGCCGTTCAACTCAACGGCTGCTAGTTTGGCGTGAACGTCAACTTTTCCGACATTGAAATCTATGAATCGTGGCCGGAATTTGAATGACGACGTGGGATTGTTTTTCTCAACAGCAACGGTAACATCGAACGATCCTTTTCCACCAATCCGATTCGAATCTAGTGCCAGTATCAAATCTAAACTCACCTTACCACGCATTAATTCATAGCCAACGGGTGTAAGCTTAGCGTACTTCACCTTGTCTATGGTAACCGGAAATTTCGCGAGCTTCTTCTGTGCACTAGCAAAACTCCAGTCGCCAATCGAATAGTCGAAGGTGTGTTTAACAGAGTCGGTGTACGATGCGTACATATTCTCGAAATCAACCGAAAGATCTACCGCTACTTTTTTCTGCCCAACCTGCAATTCAATGGCGTTGAACCCAATCTCCCCGTTCAAGACTAGAGCGAATTTTTTACGAGCCTTCGAAATGGTCATCGTCAATGATGATGACGGAAGCAACGTGAGCTTTGCACCGGCAAACAACTTCATGTCGATCGGAGTAGTAGGCGTTAACGAAAAGTCGAACGACTTTTGTGTGCTATTGAAAAGCGCCTTATACGCTATTGCGTTCTGCGGAGTCGAATCGGTGATAGGCAACAATAATCTACCTCGCATATATGCCGAAGTAAGATTGGTGTTTAGCATCACAACTTTTACGGTGTCGATACTTGCACTAAGTCTATTGAGATTTGCATTCGGAAACTGAACAATATTTACACCGAGCAACGTACCGGTAATTCCATTCTTGTTGATGATTAGAGAGTTAGCGCTGAACTCCGGAGCCGAAGCAGAATCAGCAAACGTGCGCCACCCATCAGGCATCCACATACGAACCTTCTTAGCATAGAAGCCATTGAATGTTGTGTCGGTTATTCCAGTATAATTAGCAGGGAATATTATTCCGGGTGGGTTTTGTCTGTCGCTGAAGTCAAATGCAAGTGTGTCTACCTGCAGTCCCATACCGTTCGTGCCTACAAACGTGCTTGCCGGCAGGCTACCTACAACCAACCATTCCTTCCAGTTGACGGCTGTTCCACGCAGCGTGGCAATGGTTTGTTTGGTCGAGTCGGCATCGGGACGAGGTGTAATCCAAGCGCGAGGGAAGGCAATATCAAAATCAACCGATAGTGTGTCGGTGTTGTTGTCGCACCCGAACATTATATAACACCCCGGACGGTTGGCGGTTGGTGCTAGCGCCGTGATAGAAAACGTGGGTTGCGCTGAGGTAAGCCCCCTTACATCAAGATCTGCGAGTAGTTCAAGACGCGCGGTCTTACCAACTCCCTGCGGACAGATCGGCAACTGGTTCAAACCAAGACTTAGCGTGTCGTCGAGTTTAGGTAATGGAATCGTGGCTACCATGGCCATAAGCGCATCATCTTTTTTGAATAGAAATTCCGATATGCAAACGGTGTAGCCACTAATGTTGTTAAATCCGAGAGGTACCTTTAGCGGCGTGTTCATGTTGTTGACAGATTTAACAATACTGCCCTTTTGTTTTACAAAGTCATCTACCCATGCTACCGTCTTTTTTGTCCAGTTCCAACTTACTGCCTGATTTATTGCCCATTGCTGAGGATACTGTGGCGCAGATGCATCTACCTCGCTCCTCGCTTCTCCAATCACAACCTGCTTTGCTGCATTCACTTTCAGACTATCAAAAGTGACCAGCACACGGGCGAGTAACCAAGGAATATTGATCTCCCCTTTCCCAGACAAAGCAGCAAACGGAGCGTTTGTCAAGGTTGTGATTTTCATTGAAAAGCGTCCAATTGAAATCGAATCTCCTACCACGGCGTTGCCGGCAGATGCAGCGGTATCGGTTATTGTGACGGCATAACTACATTGACCGCACGGCAAACTTGGCGGCGTTTGGTAGCTAGGAGTGTTGGAACCCGAGGACTGTTTTGCATTGTTTGCCGAATTCGCATCTGTTGTATCGGACCCCGTGGTAGATGTGCTTCGAGTGGTGGACGAACCAGATTCACCCGACCTAGCATTCATATTGCCATCGGCGCCTGATTTTTTTGTTGCGTTACCCGTACTTACATCACCAGTTGCTTTGCTTACATCTTGAGCGCATTTCAAAACGAATGGTGTGGCATAACCATTCGGCTCGCCCAAAGGATTACCATTGTCATCTATTGCCCGCACCGTCCAAACCAGACTTTTTTGATTACTTACAAGATCATAATCCGGCGGCCACAAGAGCTGTGTAGTTTGAATGTCAGGAACATCAATGATGGGTTGGTTAACGCGAAATGCAGTGATTGGAGTCTGACCGGTCATTACTTCAAATACTTGTAAACGGTATCTAACCACAAACGAAGGTTTTGGCGAAACTGCCATCCAACGAAAGAGTGGGCGCTGTCCCTTTCGCAAACTGTCACCATCGAGTGGCAACAAGAGCACTGGCGCTTGATAGCTTTGGATTGTAAAGTTCCTACACACTGGCGGAGTGAGTTCAATGCCTGAAGTTGGGTGTATAAGATTTACACAAAACTCATATTCACCCGCAGGAAGCATTCCGGTCTTAACTAATGTTTGCTCGGTATTGCCAATAACTCGCATGGCAGCAATTGGAACAAGATCTTCACCGTAGTATTGAGTAGAGCCAGGCTGTATCGAAAGCACCTGCATGTTCTCGGGTTTTGTGTTGGCAAGTAGAACACCATCCTTCTTCACTGTACAGTTGAATTTCGCATCGATCTCTTTTAAAGAAGAATTCGTAACACTCACAATTACCACCTCTTTGCGCTGAGACCAATTGGAAATGTAGGGGTCCGGACGCGACGTGAGATTTACCGAAACCCGAAGTTGTCCGTAAACTTCAAATACTCCCGTCAACAGTACCGCTGTAAGCATCAATGTTGTAACGGCATAATTTTTTGTCATTTTAGACCTCATGAAGCGTGATCAGAATGATGTGCTAAATGCTAGTTGCACCAGTCGTTCCGAGAATGAATTTCCGCGCGGAGAAGGATTGCCATAGGTATAGTTGTTGCTTCCGTAGCTAGCATTAAACGACGTGCGTTTCGTAATGCGCCATCGAAGGCTGGCTTTGAAAAAGAGTTGTTGATCGGCATTGTTACTCCCAAAAGTACTGCTGCTATTCGTTAGAGCGAGCGAAGGAATAATATCGCCATTCATGAATCTGTACGACACCATACCGCCCATGGAACGAACGATAAACACTCCCGTAAAGAGAGCGTTTTCAATGTAGTTTCCGTTTACGCCGATGCTAAGGGGAACCGAAATAATCGAAGCCAAATAATTTAGTGAAGCACTACGCATATTATTTGAACTTGAAATTCCGGAGACCACATTGAAATCGTCGTAAGTATCAATTCCCACACTGGCATTCACTGTGTGCGACACCTCATCACCTTCTACCATTAACAACGGCTCGAAACCAAAAGACTGACTAACATTTTTAATTCGCAAAGTATCTTGATCGCGTTGATTGCTTACTCCAAAGTTGGAATACCGAATGAGAGTCGAAAATTCCTGCGTCATTTGAATTTGGATATTGCCGTTCGTAATAACCTGCGATAGTGTTTCACCCTTCGTACCAGACAGATTGTTAATGCGATAACCAACAACTGCATTGCATAATAAGTCGCCGTCAAAAACCTTTATGAAGGGGGCTATACGCCACTCTAGCCTGTCAGACTGTTGGTATGGTTGTGCCAGCGGCACATAGCCCGCTCCCATAAACAAAGCCGTGAGTGATACTCCCCACCAACTGTCCTTGATGTCTACGCTTGCAGTTCCAGCGTAGTCTACGCGTGTAGAAACGCGAGTTTTTGTGACTAGATCCAGTGGGTTACCTTCTATACTTTTTATCTCGGACGTTTGATCGCGCGTAAAGCTCGATACTGCACCTTCGGCTTTAAAGCTGATGGATTTCGATAGTATGTACTTTACATCTGCCGAGGCCATCATCCCCTCTTCTGGACGCAGGCGCAATGTATCGGGCGGAATGACTATTGAAAAGTCGCCATTTACTATTCGCTCTGGAACTAATGCTACCACATTGTTCTGCAATGAACCACCATCATCGCGCGCGTACACAACGTTTACTCCGAAAGTGAGATTGTCATTTTCGGCAGTTCCAACGCGTCCCATGTACAAATCACGTCGGTACGTTGCGGGTGAACCGCGAACTGAGTCGGGCTCAATAGCACGTTGCACCACGCCCCCTGAAGCAGCTATACGCATGCCTAATGGCTGAAAGTCAATCCCAGCACCAAAGAGTGGAAGGTCAGAATTTGAGAGTGTGGAATACTGCGGAGTGTGTGAGCCCAAGTAGAATTGAGCCCAACCAATTCGAGGCGCGAAACTTGAAAAGCCGAATGCGTTTGCAGGGTTTAGTAAGTACTCACCTATTGAGGGGTTTTGTAAGGAAGGGGTGGTGACGTTGGTTTCTGGCAGCGTCAACATAATGTTGAACGGCAGAGTAACAAGACCACCAAGCGTAATGGTAGGACTAAATACTAAACGATAAAGTTGTTTTGGTCGGCGCCCGGCTTGTTTACCCGTGGGGTCGGATGTGAAGTCGTATAGATCAGCAGTTAGTGACACGTTGCCCGACACCGTTACCCATAGTGCATTCTGCGTAGTGTCTGCTTGATTTTCTACTTGCGCACCGGCGCGAATTGTGCTAAGTATGGCAATAAGTGCGCAAACAAAAATGCGGGCTGAATATCGCGATGAACCACAATTGAGCATTGCCATTGCTATTGATACCTGCGTTTGTTTTCGAATTGAAAATCACCCATGACTCTGCGTGGCAAAGGTAAGTATAATACAGTCACGGAATAGTGCTCAAAGTGTAACTGAATTAGGATCGCCCACAATTCATCTTTCTGTTCCGGACTGCTCCTCCTTGAACCAGTTTTCTACTTTCTGGCGGGCCCATGGGGTCTTGCGTAAAAACTCAAGACTCGATTTCAACGTTGGGCTGATTTGAAAACATTTTATAGGAATGCGTGCACCCATTTCGGCCCAGCCATGACGCTCCACAAGTTGCTTTAAAATTCGTTCTAATGTGATGCCATGCATCGGATCGTTTGGATGACCGGTTACTTTTGCCATTGTTACTGCCTAAGAATTTTTGTTCCACTTCATTATTAAACCCATCAGTTCATCGCGCGTTTTTCGGTAGGTGTCCAAGGTTGCTTCTGCTGACCCAACGTATCCTACCGGGTCAGCAACACCTAAATGGTGTTTGAACGCCGCTCCGGGAAACATCGGACACGTCTCGGCAGCGTGGTCGCAGACGGTGATGATGTCGGTAAACGGCAGACCCATCATCGATTCCACGGTCTTTGGATGATGTTTGGAAATGTCTATCCCTGCTTCTTCCATTACTCTCACAGCGTGCGGATTTACCTCGGTTTCGGCTTTTACTCCGGCTGACATTGCAACTACGCCCGGCAATGTGTTAAGGTAGCCCTCGGCCATCTGCGACCGACAAGTGTTCCCAGTACACAACACTAATACCGCTCTGGTTGCCATAGTAAAGTCTGCAAAGTCAAACCCTGGCGCCACTGCAGCACTTACAAGAGAGTATTCGGTAAGGGGCTCTATGGTAGCACAAAACCATTCGCCGCGTTCGAGTACTACGTATAGACGTCCGCCGCGTTCTGGTGGACCGCACTTTCGGTGCTCAGTGCGTCCATCCACTGTACGTACATGAAGCGTGGTTAAGCCCCCTTCATGCCAATACCAAACTTCATCAGAAAGCAGTTTGTGAAACTTGGAAACTTGACCGCTTGTAAGGCAATAGTATATCGACGTTATGGCCGAACGCTCTCCCCTATCTGTTTGTACCACGTCTGTAGACCTGAATACTTCACGGTAAAATCCACCTTCCGGATGTGGGATCAAATTGTATCGTTCGCAAACGTTGTGCATAGCTCCTGCTATTTTCTCTTGGTAATGAATGTGGGATTCATCAGGTTTTCAATGCTGAAAACTTTGTCGATAGTCTCGTCGGACAAGAGTTCTTTACTGCGGACTATGTCTATTACGGATCCACCAGTTTCGAATGCTTCCTTGGCGATTTGCGATGTGATTTCGTAGCCTAAAATCGGACTCAACGCTGTTACAATTCCTACGGAATTCAACACCATATTTCTTGAGTGCTCTACGTTAGCCGAAATTCCATCAATACATTTCGTGCGCAGCGTGTTGCTTGCCGTTGTAAGTGTTTCGAGAGATTGGTACAAACAATACGCAATAACTGGTTCCATAACATTCAACTGCAGCTGCCCTGCCTCGGCTGCGAAAGAAATAGTAACATCATGCCCAATCACTAAGAAACAAACCTGATTCACAACTTCGGGAATAACCGGATTTACCTTGCCTGGCATAATGCTCGATCCCGGCTGAAGCTTGGGAAGATTAATCTCGTTGAATCCACACCTGGGACCAGAAGAAAGTAAACGAAGATCATTACAAATTTTTGAAAGCCGAACCGCAATCCGTTTTAACACACCAGAAATCTGTACGTAATCGCCGGTGTCCCAAGTTGCCTCAAATAAGTCATGCGACAAAGTAACGGGGATATCCGTTATGTTTCGAAGGTGTTCAACTGCGAGTCTCGGATAACCCTCAGGAGCATTTATCTTGCTACCAATTGCAGTGGCTCCCAAATTGATATCCAATACCAAGTTGCGCGCTTCTCGAATGCGCATAATATTCTCGCCAATATTCACCGCAAACGCATTGAATTCCTGACCAAGCGTCATAGGCACAGCGTCCTGTAACTGCGTGCGTCCCATTTTCAACACCTGCTCAAACTCCTTGCCCTTTTTCTCAAACGAAGTTTGCAAATTTTTAAGTGCTTCGATTAAAAAATTGGTTACGTAGTAAACAGATATTCGAAATGCGGTTGGGTACGCATCATTTGTTGATTGTGACAAATTCACATGATCGTTAGGATGAATAATGTGATAGGCACCTTTCGGATGCCCCATAATCTCAAGCGCTCGGTTTGCAATTACCTCGTTAGCATTCATATTGGTCGATGTTCCAGCGCCACCTTGAATCACATCTACAACAAACTGATCGTGATACTTTCCACTAATCACATCTTCGCAAGCCGCCATTATTGCTTCGGCCTTATCCGGTTCCAAAACCCCCAAGTCCCTATTAGCCATGGCCGCAGCTTTCTTCACATACGCCAACCCAACTATAAATACTGGAGTCCTGGCAATCTGTATCCCTGTAATTGGAAAATTCTCTAACGCCCTAACAGTTTGAACACCGTAATACAAATCATTACTAATCTCCCGCTCGCCTAAGAAGTCTTTTTCAATGCGATAACTTTCTGCCACGTAACAACTCCGTTTCTAATTTTTGAATTTTTACTTTTTCAAGCTCTTACATTTATCAAGGATAGTACGATGTTAAACATGGATTTTTAAATATTCGTACCAAATAATGGAGTGATTACAGCTTGATTATCTGTGCATAGCTTGGTTTAATGCTCTCCACACCAAACCGCTCCGTTATTTTTTCTGACAATGCATTTCGACTATCAATTTCGCCATGAGTAAGTATGGTAAGGGGCTTTGTGGATGCCACTCGATCGTACCAATTCAACAACTCGGTTTGACCGGCGTGTGCGCTAAAACCACCCAAGGTGTGAACTTCTGCTCGCACTGGTTTTCTGTCGCCCATGATAGATACGTTCGACGCTCCGTCAACTATATAGCGTCCCAGAGAGCCCCTTGCCTGATATCCAACAATTACAATGTGCGAATTTGGATCGGTGATGTTGTGATAGAGGTGGTGAACAATACGTCCGGCGTTACACATACCTGCACCGGCTATCACTATAAACGGACCCCGGGTATCGTTGATTTCCTTTGACTGTTGCGCAGAAGCGCAAAGTTCGAGGGTTGCTAAGTCCTCGGCTATTTGTCCCTTCTCCAACCATTCCCTACTTTCTCTATCTAAAAGTGTGGGGTATTTTTTATAAAGAGCGAACGCTTCAATCGCCATTGGACTGTCTAAGTAAATCGGCAGTGGTGGTACAAGTCCATTCCGAATAAATTGGGCGAGATGATAAATAATTTGCTGCGCCCGACCAATTGCAAATGAAGGAATGAAAATCTTTCCTTTGTTTTGAACGGCATTTTGAATAATTGCTGCGAATTGCAATAACGTGTCTTGGAGCGACTGATGATCGCGGTCGCCGTAGGTTGCTTCCATAACAACGACGTCGGCAAAATTTGGTGGACGAGGATCCTTTAGGTACGGCATATCTAACGGACCTAGATCGCCCGAAAACAAAACATTTTTCACAGCACCTTCATCTTGCACGAGTAACGTAATACTGGTTGAACCCAGCATGTGACCAGCCTCATGGAATACAGCAGTAACACCTTCAATTATGCTGACCTCAGTTTCGTATGGTACGTCCGAGAATAATTTCATAGTGTCGATCACATCGTCGGCATCATAAAGTGGTTGCTCTATTCGATTAAGCTTCTTTCCAAATTTTTTGAATCTACGTTGTTTACGTTCAAAATCTGAAGTCTGAATGTGAGCCGAATCACTCAGAATTACCTCAGCCATTTCTCGCGTGGCTGGCGTAGAAAATATTGGCCCACCGTAGCCTTCTCTGACTAAAAGTGGCAACCGTCCGCTATGGTCAAAATGCGCATGGGTGAGCAGCACAGCACTTATTGCCGTCCTATGAATTTTTCCCGGGATAATATTTCTGGCGTCATCATCTTTATCGCCTTGAAACATCCCAAAGTCCACTAATAAATTTCCGTTTTGGGTTTCAACTAGATAGCTCGAGCCGGTAACTTCGCCGGCTGCACCGAATGGTGTAATGGTAATCATCCCGTAATTTACGGGATGAAAGGAAATCAAGAAGAAATACGGCACAAATTCGACCCGAAATTGATGCGCAGGTTGTTCAAGTTTTTGCAGCCCTATAAACTGAAGTTGATTGGTGCAGTAATCCTTACGCTGGGCGCTTCCGCACTGGGTCCGCTTAGACCGTACTTAACGCGAATAGCTATCGACGATCATATTGTAGTAGGCGACACTGATGGCCTTGCATTCTTTGTCGTGTTAATCGTGGGTTTTCTCATACTGCAGGGAATTCTGCAATATGGGCTGTCGTTGTTAATGACGTGGATTGGCCAGCGCGTGTTACTTGATATCCGAAATAAACTCTATCAGCACGTCCAAAAACTCGCGCTTAGATATTTCGACACAACACCCGTTGGACGAATTGTAACCCGTGTTACCAGCGATGTAGAAGTGTTAAACGAACTCTTTTCGGCCGGCGTAGTGCTCATGATCTCTGACGTGATGGTAATCGTTTGGCTCCTGTACTTCATGTGGCAAACGTCAGTTACTCTTACACTACTAACGTGCCTTATTCTGCCGTTCTTGCTCACCGCTTCATTTATTTTCAGAGCCAAGGTTAGGGTAGTGTACAACCTGATACGAAGGCAGGTTTCCACCATGAATGCCTTCATAAACGAGTACATTACGGGGATGAACGTAGTTCAGTTGTTCCGCCAAGAAGATAGGAAATTCAAAGAGTTTTCTGCTATCAATAAAGAACACCGAATTCTACACGATAGATCAGTAACATACTACGCTGCGTTTTTTCCGGTGGTTGAGTTTTTTAGTAGTCTGGCGCTAAGTGTTATTGTATGGTACGCAGCAAAGAACATTGTGACAGGCGAGATGACGATTGGAATCCTGGTTGCATTCACGCAATTCACTGAAATGTTTTTTAGACCCGTAAGAGACTTAAGTGAAAAATACAACACACTGCAATCTAGCGTTGTAGCATCTGAAAGAATTTTTTCACTTTTGGATACTGACAATGTAATTGCAGATAATCCAGAGGCAAAGGCTTTTGAGAGTTTGGAGGGGGCTATAGAGTTCAAGGACGTACATTTTTCATACGATGGAACTGTGCCGGTTTTACGAGGTGTTAACTTCACTGTAAACAAAGGCGAAATGGTAGCCTTTGTTGGCGCAACCGGAGCAGGAAAAAGTTCGATAATCAACGTGTTGTCTAGGTTCTATGATTATCAACAGGGCGAGGTCACGATAAATGGAATTAGTGTTCGAGACATACGCCAGGATACTATCAGAAACCGAATTGCTGTTGTACTCCAAGACGTATTTCTGTTTTCCAGAACTGTTATTGATAACATTACCCTCGGAAGAGAAGGAATTACGGAAGAAGACGCCATCGAAGCGGCAAAATCCTTAGGTGCTCATGAGTTCATCTCGCGCTTGCCAAATGGCTACCACACCAACGTACGAGAGCGTGGTGCGGTGTTAAGCGTTGGACAGAAACAACTGATTTCGTTCTGCCGGGCGTTGGTAACCAACCCCGACATTCTGATTTTGGATGAAGCGACTTCGAATATTGATACTGAAACAGAGCAGTTAATCGAACGATCCATTTCAACATTGTTGGCTGGCAGAACAAGTATTGTAATTGCCCACAGGCTTTCAACAATTCAACGTGCAAACAAAATCGTAGTAATGCACCACGGTGAAGTTGCAGAAACCGGCACACACCAAGAACTGTTGCGTGCAGGCGGAATCTACTCTAAGCTATTTGAGCTACAGTTTAATCCTCATCTTCATACTCTTCATCGTCAAAAGTCTCATCAATCTCCGACGTAGTATCAGACGAAGCACCAAAGAGTTTCGCCGTCATGCTTTGCCAAATCGCTTGCAAAGAAGCTCCCTCCTCTTTCGCCCCTGAAATCGCAAGTTCGTCCAGAGCCACAGTATCATTGTCGGACAATCGATACCATGCGCCTGCTGGTAAATCTTCCACACTAAATGGTCCCAACCTTCTGCGTTCTACGTTCAGAGCTTCCAAACCTTGTTCTTTCAACGCAATCATAATTTGATGATTGGTGATTTTTCGCACCGTTAGTTTCACCCACGCAGTTTCGGAATTTTTCTGCGCTATCGATATTTCAAAAATTGGAGTATCTAATTCAACCAACGTTAACAGTTGATTTTTAATCTTCGTTAGTTCTGTCTTCTTTGGCAGCCGTTGCACCTTCACCCACACATCTCGCGTAAGCCTACTAATTGTAGAAAGCTCCATGGTTTTATGCCGCGGATCATTCGAAATAACAACAATTCCCGACGCCGCCTTCGTAAGCACACCAGATGGTACATGCCATCCTTTTTTACTCGTAAGAGTGCTATAAAGTGAATTCCGATATTCTTCCTTCGAGCCGCTAAGTTTATGTGGCTTGTGAAAGATTATGGTAAGGGGCTTAATGGTTTTCTTATGAATCACCGTTCCGTCTACAGCAAATACATCCTGGTCGGGGTACACCCACATATTCGCTTTCGTGGCTATCTCATCGTTCACCATTATTCTACCGCTATTAATAGCTGCAAGCGCAAGAACTCTCGACGCAAATTGGTAATGGATAAGAGCCTTAATCAGCGTTGAGCCAACGTGATTTGTCTGAGTCGATTCCTGTTGGTCAGCACTAAGTACCTTACTCTCGGGACTATCTTTCGCAAACCTATTTCTAGAATTTGGATTAAATTTTTGTTGCGCTGGTCCTCTCTGTTCGCCGTACCTGCCTCCACGGTTATCTCGACTATCCCGTTGATCACGATTGTCCCGTTGATCACGATTGAATCTTCCGCCAGATTGACCTCGATTATCTGGACCACCTTGGTACCTTCCACCTTGCCGATCACGGTTGTCGGGTCTGTTCGGCTGGTTGTAATCTCTAGGACCCGTGCTTCTTTCACCTCTAGCTCTAAAAGTTCTGTTCTCTGAGCTAGTAGGCTGCGCACCATCAACTGGCTGATTTGGGTCGGCTGGATCTCTGGGCTGTCTTTCTCCTTCTTGAGGACTACCTTGGCCCCTGTTGTCTCGGTTTTGATACCCGCCCTGGCCTCTGTTCTGGTAGCCGCCCGGGCCTCTGTTCTGGTAGCCGCCCTGGCCTCTATTCTGGTATCCACCGCGGCTATCGCGATTCTGATCTCCGCCCTGGCCTCTATTCTGGTTACCACCGCGGTTATCACGATTCTGAGAATCAGGTTGACTACTCGTGTCTGGGTTTCTATCGGTAGTTTGGTTGTGGTCGTCTGTCCTTGGAGGACGGCCTTGACCTCGGTTATCCCGATTAGAATACCCCGCCGGACCGCGTGTATCGCGATTCGAGTATCCATCCGGTCCACGGGTATCACGATTCGCGTAGCCTCCACCGCCGCCGCCTCGGTTGTCGCGGTTTGAGTAGCCTCCACCGCCGCCACTGCGGTTGTCGCGGTTTGAGTAGCCACCTTGGCCCCTACCGCCACGACTCTGACCCTGGCCGCCTTGACCGCGGTTATCATTGGGTGGTGATTGACTTCTTCCGGCACCACCGGCCGGACCGAAGAACTTCAGCTGACTGTTATCGTCTTCAAAGCCGTCTTGCCACCACGATGGCTTGTCACTTTTCCCCGATTCATTTTTTGCACCCTCTTGATCATTGCGATCATCCGGATCTTGCTGTGCCATATTCACTACCTACAAGTTAAAATATCACGAACGTAATGGTGATTGAATTTACTCAGTCCAAACACCCATTGCATAGAACTTATTGCGTCTGGTGTTGACCAATGTTGTTGAGTTGATTTTCTGTAATACTTCGATTTCTTCCGAAAGGATTTTCTGCACTGAGTCGAACATATTCTGTGGATTTCGATGAGCGCCTCCAACGGGCTCAGCCACAATCCTGTCTATTACTCCAACCTCTAAAAGATCTGGGGCCGTTAGCTTCAACGCCTCTGCTGCTTGCTCTTTGTACTCCCAACTACGCCACAAAATAGAGGAACAAGACTCTGGGGCAATAACTGAATACCAAGAATTTTCTAGCATTAGTACTCTGTCGCCGATACCTATTCCTAACGCTCCCCCGGAAGCCCCTTCTCCAATTACCATTATTACAATTGGCACTTTAAGTTGGGACATGAGAAGTAAATTTTTTGCAATGGCTTCAGCTTGACCTCGTTCCTCGGCTTCTAAACCTGGGTACGCTCCCGGTGTGTCTAAAAAACAGACGACGGGCATGTTAAATTTTTCAGCAAGGGAAAGCAACCTATGCGCTTTTCTATACCCTTCCGGGTTTGGCATTCCGAAATTTCTATAAAGATTTGTTTTAGTATCTCGGCCTTTTTGATGGCCGATTACCATTACTGGTTTACCCCCGAGCAATGCCGTTCCTCCAACTATTGCCGGATCGTCCCGAAAGTTTCTGTCGCCATGTAGCTCCACAAATCCTTCAAAGCAATGTGTGGCATAATCTAAAGTATACGGCCTGTCCGGATGCCGGGCAATTTGAACCCTTTGCCACCTTGTAAGATCCCGGTAGATTTCTTCACGTAAACGCTCAACTTGAGCTTCCAACTCAATTATCTGCGGCTCAATATCCAGGGTGTCGGAAAAAGATCGCATCTCAAGGATCTTTTTTTCAAGCTCAACTATTGGTTTTTCGAATTCTAATGTAATAGTACTAGCCACGATTTTTATTCAGAAAGTGTTTTAACAAGATTTCAATATCGAGAGCTAATGAATAACGATCGACATAAAAATCATTCAATTGTGCAATTGCTTGCTGAGAAAGTGCAGACGGATTACTTATATGTGCAAGACCCGTGATACCAGGTTTACCCGTGGTGCGAGATCGGTTATCCGGGTAGAGACCAATCAAACTACGCTCTCCCCTTGCCACTTCTATCCAAACCCTAATGCCAACTTCTCGTTCGTCTCTACTCAAAAATACCGCGATCGCTTTGAAAGGCAAAACAAATATAGCAACCAGCAAGTCTATGGATCTCTTAACTACCCTATTCCTGAAAAATACTAACGGAGAAGTAGCCACCGTTGGTTCCACGTCAGCCACGTCATTAATGATTCGAGCGGTGACAACATCATCGTAGTCTGAGGCCAAATGAAACCTCACGTGAAGCGAGGCACACTGCATCATTAGTTCCATTGCCTTGTTATGACCGACGTTCTGATCTGTTAACACTACTTCGTCGGCCTGCGCACTTGAGAGTATTCTAGCCAAGTACTCCGTTGTACCAAGTACAGGAATTCCGCTAAAAGTGTCGAGCTCATATTTATCAACCGCAACTACTCCTACAATTGTAGCATGCCTGTGTTTTGCGGTTTGGAGAGCTTGCATTATTTGTTGCGTGTGTTGGTTGAGACCGATGAAAACTATTCGGCGATCTTTTTGTGGTCCCTTTGTTGTATCGTAGAGAACCACCAAGCCCCTTGCCAATGCCAATAGGAATGTCGAAAACCCAATTGTCATAAGTAGAACACCTCTTGAAAAAGCGTACTCCTTGAAAAAGTACGTGCAAGACGATAGGAAGAAAAACAACAGTAGCATGGCTACTGAACTTCGCCTAATTGTTGGTTTGTACTCGACATACTCTCCCACAGAAATAAGTGAAAAACCTGCTACCAAGGATATAACTACAAAAACTAGAGGATATGCGTAGGCAGGAAAACCAAATGGGGAATCGAATTTCAAAGTGGTAGCGCATAACAACGCTATGTTTATCAAAACGAGATCAAGGAATAGTAAACCAATATCAGATTTCTTGGAGAGCAATTTTTCAATTAGCCCTCGAGTTCGAATTCCCGTTCGTAAAAATAATAGAAACATCCGCGAACTGCCAAAGTGCTTGTGCGCAAACAATTCCATGGCCAGATAAAACACTTTATTCTCATTGATAGCGCTTCGCTTTGTACTCTCGCCCTTGTAGTGCACAATACTTGTTGAGTGATTGTACACTACTCTTCGGCCGGCTAACTGAACACGTTTGCAAAGGTCGAGGTCTTCACCGTACATGAAGAAGTCCGGATCGAAGCCGCCTAGGTTGACAAGCAAGTCCGTTGGACCCATCATGAACGCACCGATTAATGCGTCGACGTTATACGTAGCATTTATAGGCAGATACGTGAGATTGTACCCCGCAAACAACTTCGACGAGGGCCAAAGTGCTTGCAAACCAAACAGCTTGCAGAAAGATGCCCACGGTGTTGGGAACCCACGCCTACAGGCAATTTGAAATGTACCATCGGCATTTAACACCTTGCATCCGGCTAATCCAACATCAGGATTTTGATCGAGATATATTTTCATCCTGTCTAGAGTATCCTGACCCAGCACAGTATCGGGGTTTAAGTACAGCGTGTATTTGCCGCGGCACAACTCAAGTCCAACGTTATTCCCTCTTCCAAAACCCACGTTCTCATCTAACGCGACCCAAACAACGTTGGGGAATAAACCACGAAGCTCCGCTACAGAATTATCAGTTGAGGCGTTGTCAACAACAATAGTCTGAATTATCAAGTTTGTTTTATGCGCGTAAATCGACTTCAAGCATTGCAGCAAGTAGTCTTTCACATTGTAGTTGACGATAACGATGCTAACATCAATGTTACCAACTTCAGACATATTCAAATCTGAGTTCGTCAACTCACTTCTTTCCAAATGAAAACAATGTCATCAGTTTAAGCTTCCATACTAAAAAAGCCGCCTCATAAACAATATTCTTGCTCATTTTTGAGACTCCGCTAACTCTATCAGTGAAGATGATCGGAATCTCTTTTACCCGCGCTAAACTTCTCCAAGCCTTGTAGTTCATTTCAATTTGAAATGCGTAACCGTTAGATTTAATAGAGGAAAGATCAATTTTCTGTAGCACCTGAGCTCGGAAACACTTAAATCCGCCAGTCGCATCGGCAACGGGCATACCGGTTATTACTCGGGTGTACAGATTAGCAAACCAACTTAATAGTAGTCTGCTCATCGGCCAGTTTATAACGTTCACTCCCGAAACGTATCTCGATCCAATTACAAGGTCGGCATCAAGAATTGCCTCAGCAAATCGCTTGAGGTCGTTAGGATCATGAGAGAAATCAGCATCCATCTGATAGATCTCTTCGTACCCGCGTTCCAAAGCGTACGCAAAGCCAGCGCAATAGGCAGTTCCCAACCCCAATTTACCTGCTCGGACTATCAAATGAAGGCGATCGTCGCCAACAGAAAGCCCCTTTACACAATCGGAAGTACCATCGGGTGAGCCGTCATCAATTACTAGTATGTGAGCTTCTGGAAGTACGCTGTGCACAGCACTAATCATCCGCTCGATGTTTTCGATTTCATTATACGTGGGTATACAAACTATCCGCTTCAAGCTTTTCCATGTCCTTTCATCATTACAAAAATAGTGCGAACCAGTATCTCCAAATCAAGCTTAAAGGAGATGTTTTCTATGTAAAAGAAATCATAACGCAATCGTTGTTCGATTTCTTCGAGTGATTCATCGTTCGACTTTGATTTTACTTGCCACCATCCGGTAATTCCCGGACGCACTTTTAACCTGCGTTTATAATACGGTAAAATGGCAGAGTACTTGTTTACAAAATGCGGAACTTCGGGTCGGGGTCCGACCAAACTCATTTGTCCATACAGAACATTCAACAGCTGAGGAATTTCATCTAGGTGTGACTTGCGCAAGAATCTTCCAAGCGGAGTTACCCGTGGATCGTTTCTTGATGTCCAAGATGGCTCCCGATCTCTGTCGGTAACCATAGATCGGTACTTGTACATTGGAAAGACAACACCATTACGGCCAACTCTTTGCTGTATGAAAAACACCGGTCCGTTTGAAGAAAGTTTAACGACTAGCGCGGTAAGCAACCAAACTGGAAGTCCCCCCAACAAAACTATTACGCTAATGGTAATGTCCAAGAATCGCTTTACAAATATCTCCCAAGGTTGCATCAACTCAGGACTGACTTCAATCAGCGGCGTTCCGTGTATTTGTTGAGTCCGAGCTTGTCCACTAAAAATCTCATACAAATCAGGCACAATTTTTACGCGCGCACCCGAATCGATACATCGAGTTGTGATTTGTAAAAGCTCCGAGTGGTTTACATTGGCAACGGATATCAATACTTCTTTGGGTCGATACAACTCCAGTATCTTAATCAAAGAACTCGAGTCTCCCAATAACTTCATTCTTGAAGGGGGCGAAAACATTTCGTTTTCCCTGTTTACAATTACTCCGCCAACAACCAGATAGCCCCATACTTTTTCCTCAACAGCATACTTGAATAATTCGCCAACCCTCGACGCAGTGCCAAGAAGGATGGTCGGAACCCGAACAATACCTTTTTCTCGCATATATCGCTGAATACGTCGGGCTACATATCGACCGCAAACCATTAGTACAGCCGTTATAATCCAGTACACAAAAAATATGAACCGCGGACTTCGTTGAAACTGCTCGCTGCTAGAAAGAAAAATGAATACGAAAAACAACGCCGAACCGAAAAATGTGTATCGTAATACGGCGAAGAATTCCTCGAACGGACTTCGGGCGTAGTAGTTTTTATATAGGCCACCAAACCACAATACCAGCACCCAGTAGCTACAAGTAACAATACACACTAACGTAACATCTGCAGCCGAGTATCTAGTAAAAGTTGCATCAACAATCACCCATTGCCGAACCAGTTGGTACAGAAAAAAACTCATTGTTAAAGCAAATACATCCGACAATAACTGAACCCACCGCGGTTCCGCCCACCATGAATTGGAACCATTACTACGGATAGTTTCTGGTAGCGAACTCTGTTCAGATTTTTGCTCTGTACTTTCCAAAATCACGTTAACTTTTCTTTCGATTCAACACGGATGTAATGAGTCTAATATCTGATACGCGTATCATCCCAAATGCAAAGCAGGCTCCGAATACTGCAATCGCGCATATGATAATCGCTACCGGTATAGAGAATATCATTGGTAAAACAAGTGATGCGCTAACTCCAAAAGCTATCAAAATTAATGCGCGAACGATCAAACCAACCTTTGCTTTATCTGCTAGAATCTTGTGTAGGTAATAAATGGCAAGAATAGATGCCAGAGACACCGACAAAAACTTAGCAATTATTGCGCCCATCGCTCCATACATGGGTATGAGGATTAATCCGGCAATAATCACCACCACCGCAAGTGTTGCTGAGATGGGAATACTAAGTTTTTGTTGATTGTAAACGATAATAAGTTCCTGGATGAACACTACGAGGAAGATCGGAATCGGCATCCAAAGGAAGACAAAGAATTGTGAAATATTGTCGCTGTACCGTCCTTGTGATATCAATTCAACAATAACAGGTGTAGCCAAACTAGCCACGGCGCAAATGCTCACAGAAACCGCAATGAGAAGCCTTACCGCAGTCCAAACATACTTCTTCCCCTCTTCCGGATTAGGAATCACTAGGCGTGCTACAATGGGGACCACGGCGGCTGACAATGCCAAGGGTATTGTTCCGGTTATGGGGCTAAGTGTTGTGTACGCCGCACCAAATATTCCAACCTGCGTTGGATTGGTCAACCAATCGAGCAACATGGCGTCGATTTTGTCATGAAGGTTTATCAAAATTATTGAAGCAAGAATCGGAAGAGCGGCCACCAGAATTCTCTTGATTTCTGCGAATTCAACATTCTTGATTCTAACCAATCTACCCTTGTCCAACAGTACCATCATCACAAATCCTGGAATTGCCGAAAGCATGAACAGTAGTATTACCATGGAAGGTGACAAATCATTCCTGTAAAGAAACACCAGGAAGAAAAAAACAACTGGATCTAACAGAGCAATGGCACCTATCGTTTTAAGTTGGACCTTGGCTCGATATGGAAGTTCAAGTGCATATCTCATTAAACCAGAACGTGTGGTTAATAACAAGAACAAGCACCACATTGCAATATCCATTACGTTCTGACCCATTGGAATGGCAATCGAAACACAGAGAGCTGTACCAAACAACCACATAACAAATCTGAATGCAACCAACGATGATAGTAGCACGCCTGTTCGCTCTGGTTCTTGAATTATTTTACGAAGAACAATACCATTTAAACCAAAATCGACGATTACAACAAGAAGCAGATCTACCATTCTTCGTTCAGCAAACAAAAAACCGTTTTCTTCTTTGGTCAAAAAAGAAAGTATAATTCTTTGTGACAAAAAGTACAGAACTATAGTGCAAGCTTGAACAAACAAGATGGCAATACCGCCCTTGATAACCCTCGAAGCGGTTTCATTCTTGTTTTCGTTCACTCGAACTTTCTACTTACTGGTTGTTAACGTGGATTGACGTAAATCTTATTTCCTGAACAACACGATTATCGTTGCCGTAATTGCAGCTAAACTCGAAACCATACCGGCTATTACAGACCAAGTTTGCAATTCCACACCAGCCGGATAGTCTGGAGCACGTGGTACATACACTTCGTCACCAGGTTCAACAAAAACGCCTGAATCGTCCTCTACCCATACCTTTGTTTTCCCCTTTATAATCCTGGCGCGTCCTGATTTAGCCCCCGTAGCATAACCACCTACTCTGTTCACATACCAGTCTAAATTCTTTCCTTTTTCAAAACCCACGTATCCAGGATTTGTCACCTGACCGTATACATATACTCTATCCGGCATTTTGGGAACTACTACAACATCGCCATTCTGCAATACCACATTGTCAGAACTGGATTTGTTTTGTAACGCGTGGGTGAAATCACTCGATACGTAAGGAAGTCTATAATTTTGATCCAGATGAAATCGGGTTGTGTCATCCAAGCGAAGATCACTGTACATAAATTTTCGCATCGCATCCTCGCGTTCTTCTCTGTGCGTATACGAAACGCGATCGGGCCGAACAACATACGCTAAGGAGGTAGCAGCATTCTGGGTGATGCCGCCCGACAGTTCAACAACATCACTCAATCGAGTGGTTCCAGGCACGATTACTACGCTTCCCGGATTTACAACTTCGCCATACACTTCCACAATGCCTTGGGTGGAGATGCCCCCTGCGATTACTTTTCGTTCTACAACAATACTGCTGCCTGGTTCTAACAAAGGATCTTCGCCTATTATTCGAAATTTAGCGTCAACCTTTATCGTGCTTTTCCCATCGCCCTTACTTTGCACCAATACAATTTTCTCCAAGTCAGCATCCGAGCTTGCGCTACCTGCCGCAGAGAGCAATAAAGAAGCTCGATCACCAGATTTGAACGCCAAAGAAGTTGGAAATGTAACAGCACCGCTAATCGAAACTACTTGCGGAACGGCAGCATCGAATGGAACGTTAATCAGGTCACCCTCGCGCAAATGTGGGTCGAGGCTTGAAAACCCTTCAACTTCAGATTTAGGCAGATCTACTAAGGAAACACCCTCACGCCGCCGTATCACAATGTTTCGTTGCGCATAGGCGCTTAAGCCTGTACTGATGTTTCGCGAAAGTTGTGCAATTTTCGACGAAGCCACAATGCCGCCTACGCTACGTATTTGCTCTGCAACTCCACCATCGCGGCGCAACAACCATGGCTGCCTACTCAACGTAATGAAAGATGACACGCGCATCGAAGCTGGAACTGCATACGTTCCCGGAAATGGCACATTGCCCTGCAGCGTTACATAAACCAATCTGGGCCGGCGGAGCGTTAAAAACACCTCAACACCTGCAGACCTTGCAGCCATTTTTTCACTGATAAGTTGTTTTACTTCAGTAAGGGTGAGCCCCTTCACATCTAATATTCCAAAGCGTTCTAATATCAAACTCCCTTCGGCCGTTATTGCGGTGAGTTTTTCGGCGAATTCGATTCCCGTTGTAACATAGGCTATCACATCACCTGGGCCTACTTTATATATGTCTGGATCCACCTGATTATCCAAGGGCATTTGCTCGGCCGTGAGCAATTGGGCTGTTCCGGAACTCTGTTTGGCCATCAGCTTTTCAAGGTCGATCGACCCTCCTCCAGCCTGCCCCATGGCTGGTTGTATGCAGAGATATAGGCAGCACGAAAGAACCAGCAGTCTATTCATCAATTTCAATTTGGACATCCAAGTGCTTGTAGGTGGCAAAATAACGAGCTTATTACGGTGCAAAGTTAAGAATAGTGCCTTGCAACCACGTCCACGATGCGATCGGCCGCATTTCCGTCCCAAAGTGGCGGCACCGAGGCACTGCGAGACCTGCCGGCTAGCGATTCCCTAATCCCAGCCAGAATTCCCTTCTCGGTGGGCTGGACCAATATGTTTGTGCCCAACTCAATGGTGCTCGGGCGCTCAGTTGAGGTCCGCGCTGTTACACAGGCCACTCCTAACGCGGTAGTTTCCTCCTGAATTCCGCCCGAATCTGTCAACACAACCTTACTGTTCTTCATAAGGCATAGAAAGTCGATATATCCAACCGGATCGATAATGGTTATGTTTTTGGAGGGGGCGAACCCAATTTCTGCTAGCATCTTTCTTGTGCGAGGATGCACTGGAAATATTATTGGTGTACTCTGTGCTACATTTTCCAATACCCTCGTTAGCATTTGTAATTGCTCAGGGATGTCAACGTTGCTCGGTCTGTGCAGCGTAACCAACACATATTCTTTAGGTGTAGCGCTCAGGCGTTTGAGTATGGTACTGTTGTTAGCCGCAGGAACTGCGTTAAGCAGCGAGTCGATCATTGTATTTCCAACAAAGAATATCCTGTCTGGACTAGCCCCCTCCCGCAACAAGTTTACCCTACCCGATTCTTCTGTTACGAATAGATGGTCCACGATAGCGTCGGTGGCCATGCGGTTAATTTCTTCGGGCATGGCGCGGTCATACGAACGCAGACCCGATTCAACGTGTGCTGTGGTGATACCCATTTTTACGCTTGTAAGAGCACAGGCAACGGTGCTGTTAACATCGCCCACAACTATTATGTAATCGGGCTGGTGCTCTAAACATACTTTTTCAAATCCTACCATAACGCGTGCGGACTGTTCGGCGTGACTGCCGCTGCCGACACCTAAAAACCAAGATGGTTGAGGCATTTCTAAGTCTGTGAAAAAAGCGTCCGACATTGTGGCGTCGTAATGCTGACCAGTATGAATTATGCGATGGTCAAACAGCTCTGATTTTTTCAAAAAGGCCCGATGGATTGGTGCCACCTTTACAAAATTGGGTCGGGCTCCAACAACACTGATAATTTTTTTCATTCACCATCCCCTAGCAACACGATGTTTCTTCGTGGTCCACCAACATTCTTCGTTGCGTTTCTTGTGTCGATTACAACCTTTGAATTCTTTACGATCATCTCGATATCAAAGGAACTATGATCGGTGGTAATAACCACAACGTCATGACGTTTCAGATTTGTAGCAGTTAGCTCTTTTCTGCTCTTCAATGTTTTGCCATGAATTTCAACCGATGGAATAAATGGATCGTAGTACGAAACATTATTGATTCCATCATCAAATAACAATTCGGCCACCTTTAACGCGGGCGAGTGTCGCAAATCATCGACATCTTTCTTGAAGGCCATACCCAATAGCAAAACTTTCGCCTTCTTCATGGTTACTGTTTGTTTTGCAATTTCACGTTCGATCATTGATCGCACATAGAAGGGCATCGACTCATTAACTTCGGCAGCAAGCGTGATGAAGTTTGTCACAAAGTCGTATTCACGCGCCATCCAAGAAAGGTAGTACGGATCAATGAGTATGCAGTGTCCACCAATGCCCGGCCCCGGATAGAACGGCATAAAACCAAACGGTTTGGTAGAAGCGGCATCAACAACTTCCCAAATGTTCACTCCAATCCGATCGCACAATTGCGCTAATTCGTTCACAAGTGCAATGTTTACACTGCGGAAAATGTTCTCGAGTAGTTTTTCCATTTCAGCAACACTAGGTGAGCTTACAGGAACAATCTCAGCAATTATCTGTTTGTTGATTGCTATTGCTAAATCGGTACAGGCATCGGTAACTCCCCCCACCACAACCGGCGTGTTGTTCGTATTCCACTTTTTGTTTCCTGGATCAATTCTTTCGGGTGAGAAAGCCAAGAAATACGTTTGACCACATTTGTTACCTGATGCATCCAGTATTGGCTTGACAAATTTTTCTGTGGTGCCCGGAAACGTAGTGCTTTTCAAGATCACCAACTGACCCGGTTTCATAGCTTTCGCAACCGCCGTAGCAGATTGGAGCACGTGTGAAATGTCGGGCTCTTTATTTGGTGTAAAAGGCGTTGGAACACAAATGTAAATCACATCGCACTCGCTGCACTCCGCAAAATCCAACGTGGAACGCAAGGTCTTTTTGCGCTTCACTACATCATAAATTTCGTCCGCGTTCAAATCTTGAATGTAGTTCTTGCCTTTATTCAACTGCTTGATCTTCGTGGTATCAACATCGAATCCGATTGTGTTAATACCTTTCTTTGCAAACTCAAGCGCTAGTGGCAAGCCTACGTACCCCAGCCCAACAACACCAACGGTGCATGAGCCGTCAATAATTTTCGACATCAATTGTTTTTCATGCGACGAAACATTCTTACGGGGTCGGCCTCTTCTTCTTACTGCCATTATTATTCCTTGAATTTCGCGTTGTAATTTTTTTCGTAAAACAGTTTATACTCACCGGTTCTTACGTGATTCGTCCATTCCTTGTTTGCGCTATACCAATCAACTGTATTTTTCAAGCCAACAGCAAAACCAACAATCGGCCTCCAGTTCAGCTGGGTGGTCGCCTTTGAAATATCCATAGCATACCGTCTGTCGTGCCCCTTCCTATCCGTAACTCTTGTAATCAACTCATCAGATGCACCGGTAAGTGTCACGATACTCCTCACTACTTCCATATTTTGTAGTTCTGTGATACCACCTAGGTTATACACTTCACCGGCCTTTCCAAGAGAAAATGCCGCCAACAATCCGGCGCAATGATCTTCAACGTGTATCCAGTCGCGCACCTGCTGCCCGTCTCCATATACCGGTAGTTCCCTACCCTCAAACGCATTCAATATCATCAGCGGAATGAGTTTTTCCGGAAATTGATACGGCCCATAGTTATTGGAACAACGTGTAATCACGCAGTCTGCACCATGCGTAACAACGTAGGACCGCACTAACAAATCCGATGCAGCTTTCGAAGCCGCATAAGGGCTGCTTGGAAGTAGTAAATTAGTTTCCGTGAAAGGGGCTTCACCAGTCGTCAAGGAGCCGTACACTTCATCCGTTGATACGTGAACAAATCGTGGAGTGTTGTGTTTTACCACGTTGTCCAATAAGTTTAGCGTGCCTATAACATTGGTGTTATAAAATGGCGATGAATCTACAATTGATCGGTCAACGTGCGACTCAGCCGCCAAGTGAAATACTCCAACAAAATTGGTAGAAGTGAAAAGGAAGTCTACTGCAATCTTGTCAGAAATATCAACGTGATTGAACGAAACTCTATCAGATTTCAGGCAGTCGCTAATACTCTCAAGATTTCCGGCGTATGTTAACGAATCCACAATAACGATATCCATTGCAGTGTTGTTAAGCAGGTACCTTACAAGGTTGCTGCCTATAAAACCCGCCCCGCCCGTTACCATTACTTTCATGAATATCAACTTTTAGGTGATAATTGTGAATTCTTTCAAAGTCCTTATCCGCGGGCTTTGTAGCGCATTCTCAATCTGTATCCAACTAATTATCGGTAAAAATACGATAATTATTCTGGACTGCGTCCGATTAAGCGGAGCACCGACGCAGCAATGGAGGGCGTAGTGTCGGAATAGGTGTACAACGTGCAATCAGAAGCAACATTCTCGATTCCATACGGACTACCACATGCAACTACGATGCACGGTTTTCCTCCCCTGAGTTTTTCAAATATTCGTGGCAGATTTTCAAGCTCCTGAATATTACCCTGATAAGCGACAGCTTTCCCGAAAAATGCAAAAACGAACACCTCGGCACCAGCTGTGCCGGAAATCAATTCATTCAAATCTGCATCTGACATCGAGCCGTCAATAAATCCAAAATCAATATTCCCCTCAGTGGCTTGAGCTATATAATTGAAAAAAGTAGTTGCTGAAACACCTTCGTTTTCATTTATCACGGCAAAGGCTGCAACATGTGCGTGCTGTGTAATGGGAAGCAATTCGGCATTTCCAACAACATTAATTGCCCTATCGGCGGCTTTGAGTGCAATTTGAGCATGAGCGGATTGATCTATTACAATTGGTTCTTGAGGGCGTCGGGGCTTAGGCATAACAAAGTCTTTTGCACCCTTCCATCTAGCCAACGCATCTTGAATTCTGCTTTCTGGGATAGCCCCCTTCTCAAACTCATTCAGCACTGCAGTTGTTGCCATTTCTGTGTCGGCGGGCATTAGAATTACATCGGCGCCGGCCTGAACTGCCAGCACGGCTGCCTGCGCTGATGAGTAATTGGCGGTAATTGCGCCCATGTCGAGTGCATCGGTAACCACCAGACCACTAAAGCCCCACTTTCCCTTTACTAAGTCAGTTATCACTTTTGAGTTTAAGGAGGCGGGAAGTTTCTCATCGAAAAACGGGACAACTATGTGGCCAACCATTAAACTGCGTACACCTTGTTCGATGGCTCGTTTAAATGGGAGGTATTCACGTTTTGCCATTACAGCTGCGGAGATTGTGATTTCGGGGATGGAAATATGACTATCGGTAGACGTATCACCGTGACCTGGGAAGTGTTTAACACAGGCCAGCAATCCCATTTTTTGTAATCCATCTACAAATGCCACAACGTGATCACTGACGGTTGCAGGATCCTCACCAAAACTTCTGGTATTTATGATTGGGTTGTCGGCATTACTATTTATATCGGCAACCGGCGCCCAATTCCAGTGGATTCCAATTGCTTTGGCCTCGAGTGCGATGCACTCAGCTACTCGGTATGTTACACCGGAAACCGTCTTGCCCAGGGCCATGGCACGAGGATATGCAATACCACCATCCAGTCGCATTGGCAGCCCGTACTCCAAATCTGCGCCGATTAACAGGTTGTGTCCCCCTCTACGCTGAAAATCTTGGATCATACCGGCGGTTTGTTCAAGTTCTCCTTTGAAAACGCCAATTCCACCTATTCCTTTGTCAATCCAACCATTGATTTTATCTCGATACTGCTCTTGATCCCAGAATTCTGCATCTGCCCGGATCATAAAGAGGCTGTTCACTAAACGTTGATTGTCTGTCATAGTAGCTAAATTATGACATGATAACAAGTAATCACTGTAACACCATGCAACTACCTTAGTCTATGCGTTCGAAGTGTTTAAAGGGAACCAATGGCGGTAGGTACAATGCATAAACAGTACAAGATTGAGGTTTTCGACCCACCGGATCTTGAACTGTTTGCAAAACTGTCTGAAGCAGACCATGTTGCGCAAGCTGCATTGACCACGTTGTATCGGAGATATTCCCAAAGAATCTATACGTATTGTAGAAAAATTTTAGGCGATAACCATACCGCCGAAGATATTTTACAAGAGACGTTTGTGAAGCTATTCGACTCAGGGAAGAAGTCACGTGAAGTGGAGAACTTCCCGGCTTACCTGATGACGATTGCACGCAATTTGTGTTTGTCGCACCGGTCTCGAGCAAAAAGACAATTTGTAGAAGTAGAGGACTTTCACTTAATGGTGCGTGATGTTCCGTATGAACAAAAAGAGTTGTTGCAACTCATTCAAACAGCCTTAGAGTTATTACCAGAAGATTATCGCGAAGCCTTCGTTTTGAGAGAATACAATGGGCTTTCTTACAACGAGATTTCCGAGATTATCGGAGAATCACTTGATGTTGTTAAGGTTCGAATTTTTAGAGCAAAAAAGAAACTTCGAGATATTCTTGCTCCATATTTAGAGGATTTACACAGAAAATAAAATCATGATGGATAATCAAATGTCACACCTTAACTCAGACGAAGCGCTTCATGCCTTTATGGATGGAGAGTTACGCGCTTCTGACGAGCAACTTCTGTTCAACGAATTAGCGTCGAACGGTGAGTTGCGTACCGAAATGAAAGACTTGATTGCGATTCGCAATGCCGTTCAACGCGACTCTATTTTCCCCTATGCTGCTAACGAAGCATCGATACTTGCAGCTGCCGGATTTGCACCGAGTGCAGGCGCTATAGTGGCAGCAGGCGCTAACACCGCCGCTATTGTTGCGGCACATTCGGCATGGGTAAAGGGTGTGCTTCTTAGTATTGGTAGCGTGGCTGGTGGTGTTCTATTGGCATTGCTTGCGATTGGTCAAGCCCCTTTTAATCCGTCAGCAAATCAACCAGTCGCCGGACTTCCAACGCCGCCAGCTCAGATGGATGCCGCGTTTGCCGGTGCGCCAAAGGTTGACACTGTTTTTTCGATTCGAATTGTGCGGGTTCCAATGCCTGCTGAGCAGCCAGTTTTGCAAGCCTCGGCAACTGAAATAGTAAGTACGCCGAACAGCAATACCGAATCTGAATCTGTGGTGCCCGACGTGAGAATTGCGAGTGTGAGCTTTCAGAAAACTTCAATGCAAATGGATGGCGCTTCAGGCCAGGACAAAATTCCAAATAAAAATCTTGCTTCATATATTTCCGAAGATGCGCAGCGAAAGCCGGTAATAGTCCGGTTCCGTACGCTTGCCAACGGTATTAGCAATTCAGAAATGACACCGGTTTCAGTGCAAAACGCATTGTTGCCTAACACCGCGTATGGACTATTCATACCAATTGCTGAAAATCATAAGGTTGGAATTGAAATGGGCACGGAATCATTCAAGCAAGTTTTTAATGGAATAGTTGATGGCAGACAGGGCCAGTACACGCAAACCCCAGTCCTATTTTGGATGGGTGGAACGTACAATTACACGGCAAACAGCTTTTCGTTTTTACCCGGCGTGAGTCCGTTTGCCGAGGCTACGGTAGGCGCGGCTTTTGCGCAAGGCCCTCTTGGCAGAGCTACTATTGGATTGGCTTACCAACCGTTTGGACCGCTTAGAATTACAGCTGGGCTAGATGGTTCGACCCTTATGTACCGATATCAGGGTCAGTGGTTTAGCACGTCAAAATTTGGAATGTCGTACGGAATCAGCTTTGATTTAGGAGCACTTAAATAAGATGATGAAACTTTACATTTCGCTTGTTGCATTGTTGACAATAACTGCATGTCAATCGCCGACAGATTTAAATGTCGACAGATCGTTATTGTACATGGATGGTGGCGTGCATCCAACTCGGCTGAGTTTCTACTACTATTTTGGCGATAGTGCTTACGAGGCTATCGTTGTGGATACATCGTTGCTAAATACAGTTTGGATTGAAGACCAGTCTACAAATTATGCGGTGACAATTCCACAATTTATTTTTCAACTTCCCGACACACTAAAATCCTCTGTGGCTCACACTCCGTTTGTGAGAAAATTGTGTTTCTCAACGTATAAAAAACCATGCGATGGAAATTATACCAACTGCATGAATGCCAATTCATGGCTTAGCGGAGAATACGTGGGCGTGAACGGTCAACTTGTGCCGTTTGCTTGGAGTGCCGATAACGCATCACGACGCCTTGGATTGGCGTTTTACAAGGTGGACCAGCTTAATCTTATAAAGGGGGCTGTACAGATTGTGGTGGCCGATCCAAATCTGCCGAGATTCGAAATTTACCGAGCACTCATCACCTTGGAGTTTTGAGGCAGCTACTCGAATTTGAGATTCCTACTCAAACGAAACGTTCGTGCCTTCAAATTCCTTGATAAGTGATCGATACGAATCTGGGATTCGCTCCGGAACATTACTAGCCGGATTGAGATGCACTAATACGCTGCTGGCGATCGCTATTACTTCGTCATCTTCACTTCGTATAATGTGCTCAAACCCGAACGATGAATTTTTGACAAAAGGCACACGCGTATACACCGTATACACGTCGTCGAATTCAGCGGTGTTATAATATTCAATTTCCGTTTTAACAACCACAAACTTGTGTTTCGTTACGAAGAACTGTTTGTCAATTGGTATTCCCAAATCTCGGAAATATTCAATCCGTGCTGCTTCTAACCAATACAAGTACACGGCGTTGTGTACAATCCCCTGACGGTCCACGTCATACGAGCGGACTCTACTGTGTAAACGATGACTAAACTCACCGTGGCCTTCAATGATGGTTGGCCCACGGTCAACCGTTGCCTCGTCTTTGTCGAATGGTACCATGTGTTTCTCCAAATTGCAATGTGCAAATCTACGATTCAACTGATTTTCTAATTCCTTCCACAGCCGCAGCGCACTGTTCCGAAGAAATCTGATGATAGAAAACGGCTCGCATTACACCAGGTTTAATTGGGGCTAACCGCACTCCATTTTCGAGCATTTTTGCCAGTAACACGTCGTCTGGTAAGCCCCTTACCGAAAACATAACAATGTTTGTTTTCACTCTATCGAGATCTATGGCCACTCCGTTAATGCCACTCAGACCGACCGCAAATTGCCGAGCATTCGCGTGATCGGTTGTAAGAAGCGGCCGAATGTGCTGCAATCCGTACAGACCCGCCGCAGCCAAAATTCCAGCCTGCCGCATGCCACCCCCCAGCATTTTTCGAACTCGAAGAGCCTTGTCCATGTTTTGCGAAGTACCAACAATTACGGAGCCCACGGGAGCTCCAAGCCCCTTGGAAAGGCAGACGCTGATGGTGTCGAAAAACGCTCCCATTTCTACCGACGTAACATCGGATTCTTCAAGGGCGTTCCACATTCGTGCACCGTCGCAATGAATAGGTATGTTGCGAGCGTCGGCAAATTTTCGAAGCGAGCGAAGGTAGTCCGAACTAAGCGGCAAACCACCATGTCGAAGATGGGTGTTTTCTACAGTGATCAAACCGACACGTGGATAATAATATGCCGGCGGACGCATATTACGTTCCAATTCCTCCATCGCGAATTCACCGTTGGTAGTTTGAATACCACTTATTTGAACACGCGCAATTACTGCCGCAGCGGCGTTCTCGTAATGAAACACGTGTGCATCAGCATCGGCAATTATCTCGTCGGCACTCTGTGTTTGAATAGCTATGCAAATCTGATTACCCATTGTACCGCTGGGCACAAACAAACCGCGCTCCTTGCCAAAAATATCAGCCACCGTTTGCTGCAAAAGATTAATGGTCGCATCTTCGCCGTACACATCATCGCCCACCACGGCATTTGCCATTGCTTGTCGCATCTCTTCGGTCGGCGTTGTTAATGTATCGCTTCGTAAATCAATCATTCTGTCACTATCGTAGTTGAAAAAGTTTGCGGTCGAAAATTGTCTGCTAACAAAACAACCTTCCGTGGTCATTGCTTAGTAATTTTGGCGCAGCTACGTATCACATTGTAACCATACCCTTTCAAAGTTAATGACTACCGACCCAAAACTTAATTCCGCCAGATTCTCCAAAGGAGTTTCTCCTTCCGATGCCACCTACCCGTTTCGAAGTTGGAGCTCGGTAATGAGGCATCATCTGGAAATGTTCCCAGACAAGCAGTGGATGACCTACATCGATTCAGACGGTACCACATCTCGCTGGACTTTTCAACACTTTATCGATCTTTCCCGCCGATTAGCAACCTTACTCCAATCAATGAACATTCGTCGCGGTGATCGTGTAGCCATTGCCAGCTACAACCACCCCGATACCATTCTCGCCTATTTTGCATGCTGGTTGAAGGGGGCTTGTGCGGTGCCGCTAAATATGTCCGAGGACGACAACAGATTACGCTACATTATTGAAAACAGCAAGTGCAGCGTTGTTCTAGTAAAACAGGAATTCGAATCTCGTATTGCGTCAATCATTCTTGAATCAGAATTGAGTGTCAAATTGTTTCAACTCAACACCGCCGAAATAAATTCCACTTTGGCAGACGTAGTGATGGAATTCGACCCACACCACTTTGTTGACGACGAAGAGGATATGCAGTGGGACGAATGCTTGTTAGTATATACTTCGGGTACAACAGGAAATCCAAAAGGTGTTGTGTTAATTCAGCAAAATCTTTTTGCCGATGGTTATGACATTGCAAAGTGGCACGGAATTGATGAAACTCAAACTATGATGTGCGTGTTACCAGTGCATCACGTTAATGGCACCATTGTAACCCATGTGGCACCTTTTCTTGTTGGAAGTCGCGTGGTACTGCATAGAAAATTTTCTGTCACAAAATTTTGGCCATCTATTTGCGACGAGCAAGTAAACGTTGTAAGCGTTGTTCCAACCTTACTTGCATTTCTGGTACAGGCAAAGGCTGATTCACTAAATGCAATGGCGTCGGGATTTCGACACATCATTTGCGGTGCCGGTCCACTCACGTGTGATCTTGCTGCAAAATTCGAAGACCTATACCAAGTTCCAATTATTCATGGTTACGGATTGAGTGAAACAACGTGCTATACGTGTTTTTTGCCAACATCCTTAAGCGAGGCGCAACACAACAGTTGGATTCGAGACTTTGGTTACCCATCTATAGGAATAGCGTTGCCCTGTAATGAAATGGACATTCAAACTGCCAACGGAACGGGTGTAACGGAAGGTGAGCGTGGTGAAATTGTGAGTAGAGGTTTGAATATCATGAAAGAATATTATAACAATCCCAAGGCGAATGACGAGGCTTTTGCCAATGGGTGGTTTCGGTCGGGCGACGAAGGATTCTTCCGGTTGGATGAAAATGGAAACCGGTATTACTTCATAACCGGTCGAATCAAGGAGCTGATTATTCGGGGCGGCGTAAACCTGGCCCCGCTTGAGATTGATGAGGTGATAAACCGAGCACCTGGAGTGCAAGCCGGAATCTGCGTGGGGTTCCAACACGACATGTACGGAGAAGAAGTTGGCGCACTAGTAATTCCCACCGGTCCCAATACTTCCGCCAAAGAAATCATTGATTACTGTGCAGACCATCTACCATTTGCAAAACAGCCGAAGGTGGTTCTATTCACTGAAAACCTTCCCGTAACCAGTACGGGTAAATACCAACGGAACACGGTTAAGCATTTGTTCTCAGAGTATCAGGGCGTGCAATTTGAAAAGTGAGTTTAATAGGTGCGCTAGTGCGGTCGTAAGTCGCGCGCGTGCACCCCGGCGCGAGGCATATAAAATTGTGACTTCCGAATCTCAGTTGAGCCTTGATCTGTCTTATTGGGGGCATAATCAACTTTTAACACCCAACCATGCGGTACAACTTGTAACAGACTTGCTGGATCTGCAATTGATGGATTAGTGTACGACAACTCATCAACCATGTAGTCTGATAACGCGGCAGTATCAGCCCCTTTAAAAAAATGAAACAACAATGTTCGTTTGTTATTAACATTCAATTCTGATTTCGAAAGCCATATATCGCTTTCAAATTCCGCAACCTTGGTCAGTTTAACTGAGTCGTATTCAGGAACTTCTACGAAAAGAATTACCGCTGTTTCTCTTGCTGTGCTATCAACAAAGGTGTCCCGCACTGAATACCATCCCTCGATGTCGGACTTTGTAAAAAATATAAAATACATACCGACAGCAATTCCTGCCACGATCATTGCAAGTACGGCAGATTTTTTTGTCAAATATTTCATGGTATCAAATGTGTAAATGTTTCCATCCCAGCAAGCGCGAACACTGCGTTAAAAATCATCATGAAAACTGCAACACTGAAAGGGACGGATAGGTTGTCATCTAATCGAAGCCGGATGGATGCAGACTCAACAACTCCGCCGATGAATCCACTAACGCATCCTGCCAACAAGTATTCGCTCGGCAAATCGTACAGGTATCCGTAAAATCCAACAACAAGCCAAGACGCAATGACAAATGTGATGAAACCGGCTAACGACTTGTCTAAAAATCTGCGTGATTGAACTCGTCTTCCTATTAGCGCTGCAAATGTGTCCGACAGAATCAAAATTGTAAAGGCGGTAACGCCTACCACGGGAGGAAAAATTAAAAACGTTAGAAAGGCGGCTATCAAAACCCAAGACGCACCGGTTAGCAAAAGCTTGTCCGTTTGCACCTCATGCGACCTTAGTAATTTCCCAAAAGCCTTCAAGAACCAACGTCGTGTAGGTTTATGAAAATGTTTCACTAAATCCAATACCACACTAAATGCAGTTAACGCAAACAACATTTCCATTGCAATCAAATGCGTAACATTTAGATATACCAGCGGAATGCCCACCGATGCTAAGTGAATTCCCTTTCGGGCTATCTCGCCGGCGTATGTTATCTGGTTGCTCATCTACTCCATAACTTTGTATTGCAGATTATTCTTTTCTCACGCCATCTGAAAGTTGTATGACCGGATCCGCTTATGCTTACGCTAAGGTAAACATTGGTCTGCAAATTCTTGGCAAACGCACCGACGGATTCCACGATATTAATTCAATTTTCGTAGCCGTCGACCTTGCTGACCAAATTGAAATTGATACGGCGACATCGCAAATCTCCGTCGACTGTACACCCAATGTCACCACGAACCAAGAATCCAACCTAGCCTTTATTGCGGCTGCAAAACTACGTCAAGCATTGCAACAGCCCACTCTGGGCGCGAATATTCAGATATCCAAACGGATTCCTGCAGGCGCAGGTTTGGGAGGGGGCTCATCCAACGCCGCCACAACTTTATTGCTACTCCAGAAGCTCTGGCCCAACGTGTCAACGCAGTTGATAGAGAGTATTGCCCCTGAAATTGGTAGCGATGTGCCATTCTTCATTAAAAACGGCGTGGCTGCGGTTTCTGGACGTGGAGAGGTTGTTTCACCACTTGCAATCACGCTGCCGTGGTACTTCCTTTTAGTTGTTCCTAACATCCATGCAGATACTACACAGGCGTATTCCACATTGGGGATAACTCAACACAAAGTACCATTTGAGCTGGCAAGTGAGCTCGTCCATTCCTTTGATAATCAACAACTTAACCCTATTGTATTCAACAATGATTTCGAGACTTCTTTGTTTGCGCAATACCCTTTATTATCAACACTTAAGCACGAGCTTATTAACAACGGTGCTGTTTTTGCATCGATGAGTGGAAGTGGCAGTACAGTGTATGGGTTATATACAAATGTGGATAACGCAATGGCTGCTGAGAGCGTTGTTAACACCAACCACGCTGGACTCAAAACGTATATTTGTCGGCCAATCTAACAACACGAAAAACTGAATGAACATACTTGTAACGGCGGCAGAAGTAGCACCCTATGCTAAGGTAGGTGGACTAGCAGATATGACAGGAGCTCTTCCCAAAGCGTGGGGAGCAGCAGGTCATGATGTGAAAGTTGTGCTCCCTATGTATGGCACAATCGATGCCGACAAATATTCACTTACGCAACTCGAGGGCGAACTCACGGTGCCTTTTGCCGGCCATACGGAACAGGCTACGGTACTCGAGGGCAAACTGCCGGGAAGTGATGTGCCGGCCTATTTCATTCGCTCAGCCGACTACTATGATCGTCCAGGAATCTATGGGTACCATGAAGGATTCGAGGACAATGACCGACGTTTTATTTTTCTGTGTTCGGCGGCATTTGAATTGGCTAAAGCGTTGAACTGGTCACCCGACATTATTCATGCGCACGACTATCACACCGCCATGATGATGCCAATGCTAAAGATTACTCGCCAGTCCGATCCGCACTTTGCTAACTCCGCCGGCGTGTTTACTATTCACAACATGGCCTATCAAGGTACCTTCGATCCGCAACGTGCCATGACATTTGCAAACTTCAATCCCGATGAATTTTATTCGGGGTGCTGGCATGAGCAAGACGGCGCGTTCAATGCTATGAAGTCGGCAATTATGTTTGCAGATAAGATTACAACTGTCAGTCCCACGTACGCGCAAGAAATTCAGTGGACCCCAGAAGGAATGGGTCTGCAGAGTTCGTTGCAGGCGCGTGGCTCCGACCTAATAGGCTTGCTAAACGGCATCGACCCGTCTGTGTGGAGCCCGGAAATCGACCCCTTCATCCCTGTCCCCTACTCCCTAGATACCATTGAGAAAAAGATTATCGCCAAAACTGCTCTCCTTAAGGAAGGGGGCTTAACGGATGCTGCAATCAAGCATGATCTGCCACTGTTTGGTATGGTAACTAGGTTAACTGAGCAAAAGGGTTTGAGTTTGATAATCGATTCGTTAGAGGAGTTTGTTGCGGATAACAGATTGAGAATTGCCGTCTTGGGAAGTGGTGAAAAGAGATTTGAATCGTACTTCAATGACCTTTCACGCCGGTATCCTAACAATGTGTTGGTCGGAACAGGATACAATGAGCCCCTCTCACACAAAATACAAGCTGCGTCTGATTACTATTTAATGCCATCGAAGTTTGAACCGTGCGGACTAACACAGATGTTTGCGTTGGCATACGGCACTGTACCCGTGGTGCGTGCAGTAGGCGGATTGAACGATACGGTGCACGAATATGATCCCGTAACGTTCACGGGGAATGGGTTTACGTTTAGCAGATATTTGTCGGGCGATTTGCGTGACACCATAAATCGTGCACTACGAGTGTACAAGCAAAGGGCACATTGGGATAGGTTGCGCGTGAACGCAATGTCTAGCCATCATTGGATTTCAGCAACTGCGGAAAAATATGTTGAAGTGTTTCAGTGGGCCAAAGAGCGTTATTCTTGACGTGGCTCCAGGTGCACAACAACTTCCATGTTTAACGTGCCTGGAAACAAATCCAACGGTATCATTTTAGTGGCTCGGTACCCAACGGAATTCCATTCCTTTAAGCTCCGTTCAATTTCATCTGGTCCGCAAAACACGTGTGAAATACGATCGGGTCGAGTTTTTGAAATGGACTGAATCAATCCTTCGTCAGTCCCCGTTCTTGGCGGATCTACCACAACCAGTTGAGGTTTCGAACTAACGACCAATGGGATTTTTTTCATAATCCCTTCGTACTTGGAAGCCGAAAGGTTGCTTGTAATAGCAGTTACTTTTCCACCTGCCTGTGAGATGTTGTAGCGAGCATTTTTAACCGATGCTTCATCAGCATCAATTGCAATTACCCCGCCGCATTTCTTGGCAAACATGCCTCCAAAAAGTCCGTACCCACAAAACAGATCTTGTACTATATGCTCGGTTGTTGGTCGGATTCCATCTTCGACTGCTTCAACCAGTTTTGGCAACATCGCCAAGTTCACTTGCGTGTATCCAAATATTCCAACCTGGAAGGTAACGTCATTCACATCCTGCGTCCACGCCGCAGCACCTTCAATTTTCTTGGCACCAACGCCCATTGCCGGACGCTCGATATCGAAAAAATATTTGCTGCCGCGTGGATCTACATAAACCCAAACATGTTTCACACCTGGCACCTTGCGTTGCAAGCCCGAGGCAAGCCGCCGCATCGAGCGAATTATCTCGGCACTCAATTCCAACGCATTAATAATCACCGCGTACTCTGAGTAGGTACCTCGCACAATTACGTGATTAACTGCAGCGCGTATGGTTTTGCTTTGGTTGTTCATAAATTCTTGAACAACGCTGTAAATACTAAGGTGATCCTTAGGCTCGAGTTCGCTGGAAGAATTGAACGGCGATCCATCACCGTGAACGAGCATAAATCCACCTGGGGTGTCGTTGACCCGCCTCCGAGACGTGGTACGGTACCTTCGGGGCTTACTTGCTGGTACCACCTTGGTTACATCCACATTGCGCAAACGCATCGACCATATAAAATCGTCGAAGGCGGCCTGCTTGATCTCGACTTCTTTCTCATAATCTAAAGCTGCAAAAGGCTCGATGCCTCTCATGTTGGTTACACCGTGTTTGCGCGCCACTGTGTCAATGCTATATTCCAGCGTCTTCATAAAATCCTAATTACCATAATCGTTGTGTCGTCGGCAACAGACGTTCCCTTGCCATGACTCTTCAGTTCTGCCACAAATGAATCACACATAACCTTCGCGGTGCTATTCTTCTGCTCGTTCAAAACTCTCGTTATTCCATCAACTCCAAATTCAATTCCATTAACGTTAGTGCATTCGGTAACACCATCAGTATACATCATTAGGGTATCACCAACGTTCAATTTTCGTACTCCCATTTCATACGGCGGCGGATCTGTAACCACACCAGCCAGCACACCACCCTCACTCAAATATTCAACGCCGGCAGATGTCACCAAGATAGGTGGGTTGTGTCCCATGCATACGTAGCTGAGTTGACCATTAATTGTGTCAACTATAGCCAAGAACATTGTTACAAATACCTCGGGCTTGGTGTTTTCGCACAACAGTGAATTCAGTTTATGTGCAACTACCGTAAGTGGCAGATCCAACTGCGCAAGTATAGTCAATGCAGACTGTGTGTTAGCCATTAACAACGCTGCCGGTACCCCTTTGCCCGCCACATCGGCAATTGCGAACAACGTCTTACCCGCCGAAACAGGAATCACATCGTAATAGTCACCACCAATGGTCCTACTAGCATGCCAATATGTAGCCAGATCCACACCTTCTACAATAGGGGTCTCCTCGGGCAATAAATTGCGCTGAATCTCCAGCGCAATTGCCATCTCACTTTTTAAAATAGTCTCCGCCGTCGACAATCTTTCGTTATCAATCGCGGTCATCGCCGTATTACCCACAGCCTGCAGAAACGCCAAATCATCATTAGTAAATTCCGCCTTCGAAAGTTTACCTCTTGTTACTAGAACACCTCTTTTTTCACCATTAACGTTCATCGGAACGGCTAGTTCAATTCTATGCGCTAATAATTTTTTGGTAAGGGGCTCAGAAATATCCAACTCAGAAACTCGCACCGGCCCATCAATTTCTAATACGTCTGGAATCAGTGACTCAAGATCTTCGTCGACGATCTTCGTGTAAATCACCTGCTCACCGTCAATAGGCTCGTTGAAACACAATGCAAAACTTGTAATCACTAATCGACCCATTAGATGAAGAGCGATTATTTTCAAAAGTTCGCGCTTTGATTTTGCCGCCGTAAAATCACGCGATATCTCAAACATCGTTGTAACCATCAAATTTTGCGCCCGCAACTCTTCAGATGTTGACATTAATGAAGAAACTACTCCGGCATTATGAACGGCAATTGTGGTCATCATTTTAACCAACGACAAATAATTCACCAAACCTTCACTACTGCGATTTGGGAGCTTCATTTTGCCCAAACACAGAATAGCTATGATTTTGCCATCGTAAACAAGGGGGATGGTTGTGCCAACGCCTAGTTCTATAAGCTTCTCTGGAAGCGATAGCGATAACTCGGAATCCGTTTCAATAATCACGGTGTTAAGCACTGGTCCTTCAAGCCCTGGACAATTGAATTCTGGGAAGCCCCTTACCAAATCAGCCCGAAACCCTTGAGGAGTGGGCAACAAGGCACATGATTTTGTGACTCCTAGCCTGCCCATAATGCTCAGGAGCACCATTCCCAGCAGCTCAGAGGCCGATTTTCCCTTATGCAAAACAGCACTTAGGTCCAACAAGGACGTTAAGTGAAAGGCGTAATCGAAGCTGTGAATTGATGTAGGGCGTTGGGTCATTACCATACAAAATTAGATCTTAGCAACATGAAACAAGAATACCGTAGTTTTGCACTTCCAAATTCGACACCAAATTCCGCACTTATGAAATTTTCGGTAGCCTGTATTCTCGGTTTAGTTGTAATGTGTCTCAGTTCCCAATTGGCTAAATCTCAGGGTGTTACTACGGGGTCTATTCAGGGCGTTGTGTACGGAGATGAGTCGGCGGAAGGCGGATCTGCCTCGAAGAAAATCATCATTCCATTAATTGGTGCCACCGTAAAAGCTGTGCACGACCAAACACTGGCCGTCTATGGGCAGGTAACACGTAGTGACGGTAGGTACACACTTCGAGGCCTGCGTCCGGGTTCATACAAGATCACAGTAACCTACGTATCCTTCAAGCCTTCCGAGAAAACCTCAGTCAATGTGGAGGTTGGCGAAACAAAGACGTTGGATTTCACACTTGTGCAGACATCTAGTACTACTGCCGACGTTGTAGTAGTTGCCGAGCAGGATGCGTTATTCAGTTCGTCGAAAAATGGTTCCGGTTCCGTAATTAATTCTGCAACGATAACTGCGGCGCCAACCATCAATCGGAGTATCTCCGATATGGCCCGAATAAATCCGTATACAAACCAAACGCAAACAAATGGCAGCGATGGATTGCAGGGGCTCAGTATAATGGGTGTTAACTCTCGGTTCAACAACTTTCAAATTGATGGTGCCGTTGCCAATGATGTTTTTGCACTCGGTGCGGCTGGAACTGCCGGATCGCAAGCAAACTCAAACTTTGTTTCGCTTGATGCAATTGAACAACTCAAGATTAACGTCTCGCCATACGATGTTCGGCAAGGGGGCTTCACGGGTGGTTTGATTAACGCCATTACTCGCGGTGGTACGAATACTTTTACCGGATCCGCATTTCTTTATGGCAGGAACCAAGACTTGGTGGGAAATAGTCCGGACGTGTATAAGCGTCCATTTGATTCGTTCCACGATGTTTCTTTTGGCGGACGAGTTGGTGGGCCAATTATCGAAAAAGAACTTTGGTTTCACGTTACCATGGAAGGCCGTTTTCGGTCAACTCCTATCGAGGTAGCGTTGAACGACCCTAAAGCGTTGAATAATTTTTCTGTCCCATCTTCTGCGTTAGACGAAATCATTACCATTTCGAAAAACTCATACGGATACAATCCGGGCACCTATGACGTTTATAATAATCGCAACAACTCTTTCAACATAATAGCAAGGCTTGATTGGGATGTGAATGACAAGAATAAACTGCAGCTACGACACAATTACACTAACGGTATTCAGGATAGAAATCTTTCAAGAGATGCGTTCAATTACAGCTTGAGTTCGCGTGTAAACACATTTACCAGCATTAGCAATCAAAGTGTTTTGCAGTGGAACTCAATTGTATCAGGTGCCACCTCGAACGAGTTGAGGCTTTCGTACACGCAGACTAATGATGAGCGAGTGCTGCCCGCGCAGCCGTTTCCAGAAGTTCGAATTCAAGTTGGATCGGGTCAGAACGTGGTGTTCGGTCCGGAGCGGAATTCACAAGCAAACGCACTCGACCAAACCATAATTGCACTGACTAATGATTTCACAGTGTTCGAAGGAAACCACACGTTTACCTTTGGTACTCACAATGAACTATCGCGATTCAACAATCTGTTTATAGCCGACTACACTTCAAGCCTTCAGTATCCAAGTATCGATGCGTTTAGGGATAGTACTGCTAATTACTACCGTGTTAGTTATGCGAACACTGCAGTAACAAATGGTGATGTTCTTCCAAGAACTAAGTGGTCGATGTTGCAAGCTGGTGTGTATGCAATGGACGAGTGGCAAGTTTCTCCCGGACTTAGAATAACGGGTGGTGCGCGTTTGGACGTTCCTATTTATCTGTCTACTCCATACAGCAACGACACGTTTGCTGTCAGATTTCCCGGCCTAAATACTAGCGTTGTTCCGCAGGCTTCACTGTTGTGGTCTCCACGTGTTGGCTTCAACTATGATATTAATGGCGACAAGTCATTTCAAATTCGAGGCGGAACCGGACTCTTTACCGGACGTGTTGCCGCAGTCTGGCTTAGCAACCAATATTCAAATACTGGCGTTGACATCTTTCGCGCACAGTTAGGCGGGAACAACTCTCAATCGACTATTGTTGATGCTACTACGAAGTTGCCGGTACGATGGGACCTAAACGCACCACCATTAAAACCAGGTGATGCCGGATACCCAGGACTCCCCATAGCCACATCAGCAATAAACATTACAGATAAAGATTTCAAAATTCCTCAAGTATGGAGAAGTACGATAGCCTTCGACAAAAAACTTACTCAAGGGGTTTCAGTCACGATCGAAGCGATGTATGGCAGTTTCTTAAATCAAGTTGCCTATCAAAACTTGAATCTGAAAAGATCCAAAGCCTTGTACATTTCAAACGGTGACACAGTTAGAGGCGTTAGTCCGTTGGATGGACGTCCGTTGTATGCTGGTGAGACCCCCGACTCTCTGGTAGCCAAAGAATTCACGCAAGTTATTCGAATGAGTAGTAGGAATGCCGGATATCAATATTCGTTGTCGGCACAGCTCAGCATTGATGAGCGCAACAAAATATTACCGGGCGTATCGGCCACTATGGGTTACGTTTTCGGCCATAGCCAAGATCTAACCAGTGCGCAGTCAGCCACTGCGTTGTCGCAATGGAACGGGACCGATGCTATCGACCCTAACAACGTTACTATTGCGCGTTCAAGTTTTGATGTGCCGCACCGATTCGTTGTTAACACGAGTTACAAATTTCAGTGGTCGAAAGATATCGCAACAACAATTGGACTGTTCTACTCCGGATCCACAGGGCAAACGTATTCGCTTTCGTACGCACAAGATTACAACGGCGACAACGCGGTTGGAGGAAACGATCTTATCTATGTACCACGTGCTGAAGATTACGGAACCAAGATTGTTGTGGTGCAACCCACGGGTACAGATTTGCGCACGCCGGCTCAAGTGTGGGCGCAGGTTATGGCACTCATTGATGCGAATCCGGTTTTAAAGCAGTACCAAGGTCAGATATTACCTCGTAATGCAGTACGCGTGCCGTGGGTGAATACGTTGGATGGGCGCCTAACTCAGCGTCTGCCCGGACTCAGCAACCACAAAATTGATATCACACTAGACATTCAAAACATTCTTAACCTTTTCAATTCCAACTGGGGTTTACAGCGCTATGTAAATTTTCAAAGTGCCAACTTATTAGGTCTGGGTGTTGTGAACGGCAAACCTTTCGACGATCAGGGTAGGCTTCGTATGACGTACTCTGAGCCCGTTACAAATGGGCAACCAGGAGTGTATGTTACAGACAACTTTTACTCACGCTGGCGAATGCAACTTGGCGTTCGCTATACATTTTGATTTCCGGCAATATGTTCAGTTTCAACAATTTTCTACGTGGACTATTCGCGAGTTTCTTCGCCTGTCTTTTTCTACTTTCCTGTTCGGAAGATGTACTCGTATTTCCAACTCCCCTACCCGCTTTAGTGCGCATTGTTAACACCACCGAAGACATCGATCCGCTTTCCGTATTCATCGACGGTAGCATTCGCGCAACAGCCAACCGCGGATCGTTTTCAGCTGAAGTAACTGCACCGGCAGGACGCCCAATAAGTTTTGTTTTAATGGAAAAAGATTCGGCGCTACGAAGAGATACGCTCTATTACACACTCGGCGGCTCAGGGAAAATCATTCTCTTCACGCGTGGTTCGAAAAAAAACCTTGTGGAGTTTAGGCGCGTTATTCAAGACACCCTGCTGCCCATGGGCTCAGCAAACTCTGTAATCCGATTCACGCACATGGCAGAACTTGTAGACAAAGCCGTAACGCTAGAAGTCTGGGTGAAGGGTGCTGGGCGGCTATTCCCAGAGGATTTCGATCCTGGATTGTCTTCGCCAAGTTATACCGATATTGCACCCGGAACGTACACCTTTGAGATTCGTGAATATCGCACAACAAACGTTTTAATTGAGCTGCCGAATGTTGTAATTCAAAGTGGAAAATCATATATGCTTTACACGTACGATGCTCAGCCCCCTAACGTGGATGCCATGGGCGTTTCTGTGTTTGACTAGCAGTTAACAGTCCCGAGCGCGACGAGGGACGAATTACCAATTACCAATTAGCACTATAAATTCGATTTTTTTTCAAAACTAATTCTGCCACATCTAAAGTTCTAACCATGTTTATCCGTATTGTTTTTGTGCTTTCAGTTTTGCTTTCAGCAGCTGATGCATTATGTCAAACGCCAATCCCAATTTCTGAGGCTAGAAAGCAAAACTTTTTATCGATAGTTGGAAGGGTAGCAGGACGAGTAACTGCTTCAGGCGAGTTTAGGAATACCTCATACATCCAAGATAAAACGGCAGGAATTGCAATTTTCAACTCAAACTTCAGATCCGGTGTTCGTGTAGGAGACTCAGTAGTGATCGATTCGGCTCAGCTCACTGAGTTCCAAGCTACTACTGGAGCGCCGGGAACAGGTAGCACACAGTTGTCGGGATCGACATTCCGTTTTACCGTGATTCCAGGCGCTCGTATTGAACCAGCTGCCAAAACAACAACTATCCCATTGATTGGCGAAAGCGTTGAAGGTCAATTGGTGAAAATCCGAAGAGTAAAGTTTATCGAGACAGGGTCATTTCAGGGTGAAACCAATTACAACGTGCGTGATGCTCTGGGAAATGACGTAGCAGTTCGAGTTGATGGAGGAACAGAAATAGCCGTCAATTCACTGCCAATTCCAACCGATGAAGTAGACGTGATTGGACTTGTGTCGCAATTCCGCGGCGGATACCAACTTGTACCGCGATACGCAACTGATATTAGTCTGCCTCCAGTGGAAGTTGATACTGTGAAGAAGTCGTTAACGTTCGACGTAACAACGTGGAATTTGAATTGGTATGGCTCGTCGGATACTACTAAAGGTCCGAAGGACAAGAATCGTCAACGCCAAAGCATTCGTCGGGTGATCGATTCAGTTTCCAGCGACTTGTTTTGCTTTCAAGAAGTGACTTCATCTGAGGCACTAATGGCGTTGACCGACTCTGTAGTTGGCACGTACGCAACACTTTATCCAACAGAAATTACTTCAGAACAAAGAATGGCGTACATGTATAATACTGCAACTGTGACCAAAATCTCAGACGGTTTAGCAGTTAACGGAGGAGCGCAAGCTTGGGCAAACGGAAGGTTCCCTTACCGACTTACGTTGTCCGCAACAGTAGACGGAAAAACTCAACGAATAACAGTGTTCAATATTCATGCAAAAGCAACTGACACTTCAACCGCGGTTGTGGATTACAATCGCAGAAAAGTGGATGCGGAAACATTTCATGCGTACTTGAGAGATTTCTACGCCGACTCTGCCGTAATCTTTACCGGCGATTTCAACGATGTCCTAACTGCTTCGGTTGTTGACTCAACGTTTTCTACGCCGTACAAAGCGTTTCTTGATGATACAGCCAGTTGGACTGCATTAACGTTACCAATGGAGCAACGTGGTTTAGCATCGTATGTGGGTTTCACAAGATCTTTCTTAGATCACGTGTTGGTTTCCAAGCAATTGAAAAACAGAATTCATCGTACCTATCTAGAGGCACCTACGGCCTATCTTTCATCATATAGTTCTACCGTTACAGACCACTTGCCCGTTACAACTCGCATTCGGTTAGATGCTACTACTGGAATAGCCGAAGATCGGATTTTGGCAAATGGCAATTTGCGTGTTGCTCCAAACCCGGTTTACACGTCTGCTACCATCGAGCTCACGGTAAACAAACCGGGCAAGATTACCATACAGCTTGTAGATCAACTTGGTAGAGTTATCGTTTTGTCTGACGAGTATTCTGAACCACAAATAAAAATTCTTCAACTTCCCGTTGCCACACTATCAAACGGCTGCTACTCATTGCACGCCATTACTCCCGAAGGGACAAGTGTAGTTACAGTGCAAGTTGTAAAGTAGAAATTCTAAACATTTTTGTTTACGATAACGGTCGCTGATAGCATTGCTACAGCGGCCGTTTCTGCGCGTAGTCGGTTTTCACCTATGCGCCAAAACGTGACCCTGCTGTCATTTTGAAGTACACGCAATTCTTGCTCGGAAAATCCACCTTCCGGTCCTACCATGACAGCCCCAACGTTCTGCCCCTCAAAGGCTGGTACTGTTCCAGTAATTTCTCCTACTGCAATTTTACAGTTGTCATCCAACGATGCCAACACAGCCTCGACTGAATCAGCCCGAGTAATGGTTGGCAACCAAAGCGCCCCGCACTGTGTTATGGCGGCAATAGCCTTCAATGCTAGCCTATCATTGGAGAGTTTTCTTTGCTGAGCATGCTTCGAATTGAGTAGTATGATTTTTCCAACTCCTAACTCAATCGACTTTTCAATTGCAAATTCCATTCTGTCCCTCGAATCGAGCGTGCCCATTACAAGCGTTAGGACGGGCCGTGCAGTGGATTCAATGAGATCTGTAGTATGCAAAACAAATAAGTTTTTCGAGACCCTATCCACCCTACATGTAGCCCTTAGCCCCCTACCATTAATCACAAAAACGTGTTCGCCGGTGGTTAATCGAAGCGCATTTCCGTGTGCTAGCATTTCGGGTGTAACGTCGATTTGTTTCGGCGCGGGTGTTGCTGAGTCAGAGTAGAGATAATTCATGTGCTGTAAAATTAACTACTGCGTCAAAATGCCGTATTTTCCACGCAATCGGAAAAATATCAAGGAAGTTGATTTGGAACAGTTTTCCTGTATCGAATTATATGCGGCGGCGGCTGGCGTGGGCGCCATTCGGCTTAACCGTCCGGCGGTGCTTAATGCGTTGAATTTGCAAACTATGATAGAGCTGGTGGCCGCTTTTGAGTTGTACGATGCATCGGACGATGTAAGATGTATTGTAATTCACGGCAACAAGAAGGCCTTTGCGGCCGGAGCCGACATTACTGAAATGCAGGGCGCGACCGCCGTTACTATGTTGGAGCGCGACCAATTTGCTAGGTGGGAACGCATTAAGCAAACGAAGAAGCCCATTATTGCAGCCGTTAGTGGTTTTGCTTTAGGGGGCGGATGCGAGTTGACAATGTTGTGCGATATGATTGTGGCCAGTGATACGGCGCAGTTTGGTCAGCCGGAAATCAATATTGGGGTAATGCCCGGTGCCGGTGGTACGCAACGATTAACTCGTGCAGTTGGAAAAGCTTTGGCAATGGAGATGGTACTAACAGGCAGAATGATTTCTGCAAAACAAGCGCTAGCTGCCGGACTGGTTAACAGGGTTGTGCCTGTCGAATTTTATCTTGAAGAGGCAATTGCTCTCGCCGAAGAAATTGCGCAAAAAGCGCCAGTAGCTGTCAAACTTGCTAAAGAGTCGGTATTGAAATCTTTCAGCACATCGTTGGAATCGGGATTAGAATTTGAACGGAAAAATTTCTACATGTTGTTTGCTACCGAAGATCAAAAAGAAGGAATGACCGCATTCGTGGAAAAGAGAAAAGCTGATTGGAAGGGACGCTGATTATGGAAAATTTTGAGACCCTACTTGTTACGTTACATGGTGGTGTGTACACAATCACGCTTAATCGGCCAGACTCATATAACGCTGCTAACGAGCAACTGACAACGGATTTAATTAGCGCACTAACGTTTGCCACGAATTCCACCGAAGTACGTTGCGTTGTAATTACCGGTGCCGGTAAGGCATTTTGCAGCGGACAAGACCTCAAAGATGCGCCAAAGAGTGGCACAAAACGCAACCTGACCGATAGTTTGCTTAGAAGATATAATCCTATTATTCGCCTGATAACGGGCTTGCCAAAACCTGTTATTGCGGGCATCAATGGTGTTGCCGCTGGCGCTGGCCTTTCAATTGCGCTGGCAGCAGATGTTAGAGTTATGAGCACTTCGGCCAAACTTGTTGAAGCGTTTATTGGAATAGCGTTGTTGCCGGACTCTGGTGCAACATGGATGTACCCGCGCATGATGGGATACGCAAAAGCTTTCGAATTTGCCACGTTGAACAAACCAATTTCTGCCGAGGAGGCACTGGCCCTTGGCTTAGTTAATTCAACTGCTCATCCAAAAGCATTTCAAAGCGCATTGAATGCCGTTGCGCTGCAGTATGCATCTGGTCCAACGCAATCGTATGGATTTGTAAAGTTTCTCCTGCAACAAGGCGCAGTGAAGTCGCTTGAAGAGATGTTGACACTCGAATCTGATTACCAGCAGAGGGCCGGCGATTCGAATGACTACACCGAAGGTGTTGCGGCCTTCATTGAAAAGAGAAGTCCAAAATTCACCGGTAGTTGATCGTAGATTTTTTCAATAATTAAAGTCAAATGGCTCAAACAAATAAAACGCTGTTCGCTCAAATCAAGGATAGATCAACATCTGCCCAAGAGAAGCGAGGCTTTGGTCAGTCAACTACTCTACGTGTAATTATTATCGTAGCAGCATGTTTGGGTGTTACGATTTTTATGCCGGGTATGCCGGGAAACGTCGATTCAGAATATCTTGGCAGATCGGCAGTGGGCACAACGTGGTCGAAGGAATCTGTTGTGGCGCTGTATTCCTTTCCAGTGTATAAAGAAGAGTCGCAGCTCCAAGACGAACGCACCGAGGCTAGAAAAAAGGCCTCAATAGTTTTCCTGTCGAATCCTGAATACAAGCAACAAACCGTTACGAGCATTTCTCAAAAATCTGGTACGAGCAGTGTTGATGTGCAGAACCATCTGAAAGCTACTTCAGAACTGATAATTGCTGAGCTTGCGTCGAAACTATATGTTGGCCGCATTCCAGAATCTGGATTAAATGAATACTCGATATTGCAAGAGCCACATAGCCCCCTTACATACATTCCATCTGCTGATATAAAAGATTCTACAGCATTGTCGAAATCAATACGTCAGTTGTTTTCAAATGCAAGATCAGACATTCAGCAAGAGTGTGTTGAAATTACAATGAAGTCTGTGGTGTTTCCATTTGTATACGACGTAGCGTCCACTCGTAGGTCACAGGAAGACGCCGCATTGAGTGTGCCTACTGCCTTGGAAGTTGTGGTAAAGGGTACGGAACTGGCAAAAAAGGGAGTCAGACTTACGCCTACCAATGTTGGTCGACTGTCGTCCTATACCGCGTCACACAAACAGCGTTCAGATGTACCATTTTCTTTGCTCGCAATAATTGGTGCAACGATTTTTGTTGCGTTTCTCGTGTTGTTTGTTGTCCTGTATTTGTATGTGTTGCGTCCCGTCTCTTTTTACAGAAATGGTCAGCTCGGCAGCCTGCTCTCACTACTTGTGTTTGCAGCGGCAATGGCGTGGACCTCGGTGAGGTACGGCGATTCACTACCGCTAGAATACGTGATTATTATTCCTGCTATAAGCATGCTTATTACGGTACTGTATGAAGCCCGCACGGCTCTTCTGTTAACTGTAGCCATGGCGTTCGTAGTTGGCGCTGTGAGAGGTGATGACTACGCAATTACTGTTGTGCTCATGTTTGGTGGTGTGTTAGCTGTGTACTCATCTCGAAACATTCAAAGTAGAACTCAAATATTCACCAGCATACTATCTATTTTAACGGGCTTAGTGGTAACCACACTTGTAATTGATTTGCAAAGATCAACACCACTTGCACTACTCTGGCCAAAGGCACTTTTTGCAACTGCAAATGCTGTTGTTTCGCCTCTTATAACGTTTGCAATAATTCTGATACTTGAAAAAGTTTTCAATGTTGCTACTGATCTTCGATTGGAAGAATTCGATGACATTAATCACCCACTCTTGAAGCAACTCAACCAACGCGCTCCGGGAACTTACCAGCACACTATGAACGTTGTGCGATTGTCCGAGGCCGCAGCTGCTGACATTGGAGCTAACCAAATGCTTGCTCGCGTAGGTGCTTTGTTTCATGACATTGGCAAGATTCAGAAGAGTGAATATTTTGTTGAGAACCAACTTGACATAGATAATAAACACGATAAACTTGCACCGAAAAAAAGCGCATCCATTATACGTCAACACATTCAAGATGGAATTGAGTTAGCAAAGGAATATGGTCTTCCTGAGCGCGTTTGGAAATTTATTCCAACGCACCACGGCACCATTCTAATAAAGCATTTCTATGCGAATGCTGTTGATGAAGCGTTGTTGAAAGAGCTTGCGATTGATGAAATGGATTTTAGGTACCACGGACCAAAGCCCGACTCGAAGGAGACTGGAATTGTAATGCTGGCCGATGCCGCCGAAGCGCTCTCTAGGATTGTAGACACAAGTCAGCGTGACGATATCGAATCGGCGGTGGAAGCAATAATTGTTGACAGAGTTTTGGACGGTCAGCTTAGTGATACTCCGCTTACCTTGCATGACTTGGATCTTATCAAAGAATCGCTAGTAAATAATATATTGGGTAGCTCACATAAACGAGTACAATACAAGCAGATACCCACTCAGCCTCCTGCCGCGCAAAAATGAGCTCAGATATTTCACAACAGTTGCAGCGTAGCGTAAAAATGTTTGTGAATTACGTTAGGCTTGAAAGAGGATTGGCCGAGACTACGGTGGCGGCGTACTCAAATGATGTTGAGCGTTACACCGAGTATGCGGCATCTGTTGGGATAGAGTCTTTTTCTAAGGTTAGTCTTAGCAATGTTCGAGGATTTTTTGAAGTACTTGCTAGTGCAGGATTGAGTAGCAGTAGTAGGTCGAGGTATCTTTCTTCGATAAAACATTTCCATAAATATCTACTGGCTACCAATCAGAGCACAACGAACGTAACCGAAGCAATTGAGCTGCCGCTGAGTAAACGTCACCTGCCCGATGCATTAAGCGTGCATGAAATGAATGCGTTGTTACATGCGTATTGTCCGTCGGGCATTCAGTCGCCTACAAACACGCCGCTTGAAATTCGCAATCGGGCGCTAGTGGAAATCATGTATGCCAGTGGACTCCGGGTTAGCGAAGCCATTGGAATTAGACAGTCAGATCTACTTTTTGATGTTCAACTATTGCGGGTTTTGGGAAAGGGTTCGAAGGAACGGTTGGTACCAATGGGTAACCAGGCTATCAAATGGGTTCAACATTATCAAGGGACTGTTCGCCCTAGACTGATTTCAACCAAGGTAACAGACGACGTTGTTTTTCTGAGCGTTCGAGGTAGAAAGCTTAGTAGAATGAGTGTTTGGACCATCGTTAATGATGCAGCGGCAATTGCAGGCCTAACACAACATGTTCACCCACACATGTTCCGACATTCCTTTGCCACACATTTGTTGGAAGGTGGAGCCGACTTGCGTGCTGTGCAGGAAATGCTGGGTCATGCGGATATTGGTACAACACAAATCTATACCCACATTAATCGCGAATACATCAAGGAAGTGCACACGTTGTTTCATCCACGTTCGATTAAGCGAGCTGGCAAAAAATGAAATTCACAACTTGTCAAATATTCGTAATCGTGTTGATATTGTGTCTATCATTTCACGTTAGCGCAGCCCTCCCAATTGTGAAATGCGGTGTCGACAACTTGGTAGACACGCAATTCGAATTACTGAAGGGAAAACGTGTTGTACTCGTAAGCCATGCAGCTGCGCGGTGCTACACAGGCAGAAATACGGCCGAAGAATTTGCCACTTCTGATGTTTTACAATTAATCCGGATTCTTTCTCCCGAACACGGTTTTTTTGGAGTTGCTTCGGCCGGCGAAACCGTTGGGAATAGCACCCTGTATGGTGTGGAGGTTCATTCATTGTATGGTGCAAAACGTAAGCCTGGCAAAGTTGAGTTGCAGGACGCCGATGTTGTAGTAATTGATTTGCAGGACATTGGAGTTAGGAGTTACACATACATAAGTACAATGACAGAAGTTTTAGTTTCATGCGCCGAGTTAAATATTCCGGTAATGATTCTTGATAGACCAAATCCATTTGGCGGGGAAATTGTAGACGGGAATGTACCCGACCCTTCAATTAGATCATTCATTGCACGCCTGCCCACTCCGTACCTTCACGGAATGACGATGGGCGAACTTGCATTGATGGCAAACGGCGAGCATTGGCTAGGAAAAAATTCTAACAATGAGTACTTGAAGTGTGACGTAACCGTTGTGAAATGCAAGCGCTGGTTGCGTGAAATGCAATGGGAGAACACCGGCTTACCGTGGTACCCTACCTCGCCGAATATTCCTTCAGTTAATTCAGTAAGGGGCTATGCAGTAACTGGAGTTATGGGCGAGCTAGGATTGATATCCATCGGGATTGGAACGACAAGCCCCTTTACAATAATAGGAGCACCCGAATTTTCATTAGACACAGTTGATATTGCGAAACTTCGAAGTGTTGGTGTGCAGTTGTTTGCAGCGCAGTTTGTGCCGCCAAGTGGGAAGTACTCCAAACAATTTTGCAGTGGTTACCATTTAGCATTTGTTGCAGATTCGTTGTTTCGTCCGTATCTAGCTGCTATGTTGTTAATCCATTCGGTTGCCAGCAAGGTTCCCATTTCTCCCTCTATTGCAAAATCGAACAGTGGACAAATGTTTGTCAAGGCATCTGGCAATGCTCAATATTTACAGTGCGTAATAAATCGAAGTCAGTGGAAGTGTTATTCTGATTTGATCACTCAAGGAGTTGAATCATTCAAAACAAAGAGAATACAGTACTTGCTGTATTAAGGCGTTCTTAAGGTAGCTTGCAGCACCTTGCAGCACTTCACGTCTATCTACTTCAGCGCAATGAGCGCAATACATGCGATAACTTTACAACGGCAATTCCAACGGATACGCGACGAGTATCGGGATCGACACCCTCGAAAAACATATGGTCGTCATTCACTACCATTCCAGCCGATCCACCGCCATCGAGATTCATCGCTTGGTACGCACCGAGTAGCTTCATAATCTGCGCCATTTGATCCAGTGTTGCACCTGTGGTGCCCTGACTCCCCTGTGGTGGCTCGATTGCAACTAACAGTATCTTGTTGCCACTCTTGTCAGTCCCCAACGCCGTTCGAGATAACTGATGTTTTATGAATCTCGACCCAGTTGAACCTTCCTTTTGAGCCTCGTGCTTGGCAACCCCATTTCGTACTAAACGAGGGGTTCCGCAAACAGCATTCATGAACTTAGTATCGGTGGAAACATTCGTTGAAAAATGCAACGTAATCGTATCCCCCTGTTTTGGGATTGAATCCAATTCCCATTTAGTTGGAAGCGAAACAATGCAGCCTCTGAGTGGCATAGCCACCGAGCCTGTGTCTACCGCTATCACCCTACATATCAACGGCTCGTTCACACTCGGAGTGCGCAAATAACGAAGCGAGATCTTGGTAAGCGGATGCTCAGTGCTTGCTTCCCTCTTTGCTTGCACAATCTCAGTACGAAGCAGTTGCTGGGTCAACTCCATTTCTGTAGAGTCTCGATCCATAAACACGCTGTCTTTCATCGCCTCTCTGAACTCTCGTTCAATCTCGGAAGTATTAATGTATGGCACAATGTCACCGGCATAAGCGTTGTAAACAACTATACCGGAAGAGTCTAATCTCCGATTCACGGACGTAACAGTACGAGTGCTCCCCTTGTACCGTATTGTGGCCTTCAACTTGAAAGTATCAATTGTAATTCTATTGCGGACGTCTACAAATGCGCTCGTCCAACCTTTATACGGCAACATCTCCACAACCTCGCCATCAACAACACATGGTCCAATGGCTGTATTTCGTACCGCTCTCCAAAAATTTGCATTCACTAGGGCCAACACCGAGCTGTTCGTCTGTTCAGTGTATCGCTTGGACATGTTCACAACAGATTCCTTGCCATCATATTTATCCTCGCCCTTCACTATCCGAATGGCATTGGCTGCAACCGTACGGTCAACGTAAACAACATGAATGTCCACTGGGGTGCGCCCGTTGCTCTTGAATTCAGCATATCTCACTCCTTCCGAAACTTCGCTCTCTTGCACTATGGTGAGTTTTGTAATCGCGGCGGGTCTACTGCGAACAACTCTCTTCCGTCTGTTTCGCTTCCTTTGTGCTGCAACGTCCTGCACAACCAGCAACATGGCCATTAAGCACAGCAGTGTCAATCTAAAAGCAAGTCCGGATTTAATCGCTCTTATCACTGTTCCGTGCCCAAGTTGATCTTAAACCTAGCTTCAACTCCGAATTTGAAACCTCTACTTAGCCCCTTCCAATAAAAACTAGACATATTTACCATTCCCATATCTAACGAGACCGTCATACATGCCCAGGTACTCATCGTTGGATGGAAGCTCTGCAAGAGTATTTTCCTGGCCGACTGAGAATGATGATTTGTTGCTAGTCTCATTTTGCATAAAGTTAGGTGCATATAGTAAGCATCCCAACTAAGAAATATCAACACCGATTCACTAAAAAACGCTAAGGTGTGTAGTTTTGCGACTGATACGCATTCAATAAACTGTCACTACCCCTATTTATTTCAACATGTACACCGTAATTGACGTAGAAATTCTTCACGCTGTAGCCACAATTACTATTAATCGGCCAGATAAACTCAACGCTTTGAACGCGCAGGTGTTTTCCGAATTAGACCTGGCCATCAAATCCATCGAGTATAATCCCGAGGTGAGGTGTGTGATTATTACAGGCGCCGGACCAAAGGCTTTTGTAGCCGGAGCTGACATTTCCGAGTTACACTCCTGCGATTCCGTAACAGGATTGGAATTTTCTGAAAGTGGGCAACGTGTTTTTTCCGCGATTGAAAATTTACGCATCCCGGTAATTGCGGCTGTCAACGGATTTGCCTTGGGTGGCGGCTGTGAATTGGCAATGGCCTGCCACATGAGATTTGCTTCAAATAAGGCCAAATTCGGTCAACCGGAAATCAACCTTGGTATCATCCCCGGTTATGGTGGTACACAACGATTGGCCAGACTAGTAGGACGGCCAAAGGCAATGGAGTTAATCGTTTCAGGCGATCTTATAGATTCTGAGCAGGCATTGAAATTGGGGCTGGTGAATCGGGTATACGAACCAGAGGAGTTGATGGCAAAGACCTCAGAGTTCGCGCACCAACTGGCCTTGAAGGCCCCCATAGCCATGCGAGGTTGCGTTCAAACCGTTACGATGGCTTGGGAGCCCTTAAATGATGGGCTGGCTGCTGAGGCTCGCTTGTTTGGCGAAATTTGCGGGACAGATGATTTTAAAGAAGGAACTTCTGCCTTCCTTGAAAAACGACAGCCTACATTTGCGGGCAAATAGGCTATGGTTTTCCTTATCGACCTGATTTACAACTTAGTGTTTATCCCCATTATGTGGGTTGGGCTGCGACTGTCTGGTCTGGTTAGCTCAAAAGCTAGGGAGCGGATAAAGGGTATTTCAGATTCAATTTCAGTGCTTAAGACTATTGATGAAAGTAAACCTAGAATTTGGGTGCATAGTTCATCCATGGGTGAGTTTGAGCAAGTAATTCCTGTTTTAGAGCAACTGAGAGCCATGTTTCCGTCGCATGTGGTTATTGGTTCGTTCTACTCTCCTTCTGGTTTTCACGCCGGTATAAAATCGTCAGTTTTAGACTTAGCAGTTTTTTTGCCCGATGACACGTTGCGGATGTCATACAAGTTCGCAAAAACCATGAACGCCAAAGTGTTATTATTTGCACGATACGATGTTTGGAGAAATGTTGTGTTGGCAGCTAAGCGAAATGGTACGCCGGTGGTGGTGTTAAATGCTACCTTTCCATCTAGTGGCCGACAATTGCTTTTGAGAAATTGGACGTCCAATACCTACGGTCGCACAAATGAAATAATTGCTGTCACAAGGCAAGACCAAATACTCTTTGAATCTCTACTGCACAAATCCGTTAGTTGTTTGTCTGACACTCGAGCTGATAGAATTCAGAATTCTTTCAAAAAGTCAGATGCAGAACTATCTGGATTAATAGATGACACAAGAGTAACGATAGTATTAGGTAGCGTTTGGCCAAGAGATATGGAAATCTTCCAACCTACCTTCGATTTGCAAAAACAACGGGTACGGTTTATCATCGTTCCGCACGAACCCAGTGCGGAATTTGTATCAATAATTGCTCTGGATTTCGATGCAGTCCCTTTGTCTTCAATTGGAAATCTAAAGTCATCCAATATTGTTGTCGACGCAGTTGGTCAGTTACTGAAGCTGTACCAATTGGCAGATGCCGTGTACGTTGGTGGAGGATTTGGGGCTGGAGTGCACAGTCTTTTGGAACCGGCGGGTAAGGGAGTACCAATTTCTTGCGGACCTGAGATTAACCGTTCACGCGATGCCCTTGGACTGCGAAGTGCCGGCGCTCTAACTATTGTTCAAAGTTCACAAGATGCAACCAGATGGGTTAACGACGCCGTGTTGAACGCTGAACGTCGAATTCAGATCGGCAATGAGACACTTCAATACTTCTCAAAAATGTCGGGTTCATCGCATGCTGCGGCTGAAATCATTGCCAAATTGATGTGACAATTATAGCAGCAGCGTCCTAATAGTCTCATTGAAGGGGGCTTGGTGGTTTTACTTTGTAGTAATTCCTGGATTACACGTTGTGAACCCAATAATACTTGACCACACTCACTCGTATTCAACTACTCGAGCAAGTATACTCATCAAGCATACTCGATCAAAACTTATCAAGTAAGTACACTTGAGTAATGCTACTCTTGCATGACTCGGAACCTGCCAATAAATTTTGGACAAAATTGTTCACGAATTTAGTGTATGATTTGCAATGTTGATTGGTTTATTAATCCAGACCTTTTGTGGCGGTGTTCTGTGTGTCGGTTTACCGTTTACAAATCGCTCTGGATGACTTTGAAATGCTTGCGTAAGTACTAGTTGTCTGCGTGAAACAACTTCCTCCACGCGGCCGAAATGTACTGCCGCTGGCGTAAGCATAGCAAGACCGGAGTGGTACATTTCGTTGTTATACTCATCGAAGAACCGTTCGCAAAAAAGTCTTGCAGCTTCAATACTTTCGAAACGATCAGGAAATCTGGAGGAGTACTTCATGGTTTTGAATTGGCTTTCGCTGTACGGGTTGTCGTTTGAGCAGTACGGCCGTGAATGACTTTTGGTGATGTGCATACGGTCGTAAAGGGCACTCACACTGGCAGAGCGCATCGAAGATCCTCTATCAGCGTGAATCACCAACTGCGACGGTTGAATGCCTTCTCGTCTGCACGATGCTTCAATCAGCTCGACAGCAAGGTTGTCTTGCTCCCGGTGCGCTAGTAGCCACCCGACAACGTAACGGCTGTACATGTCAAGTATGACATACAAGTTGTACACGATACCCTTCTTGTGACCTTTGAGCTTTGTTATGTCCCATGTCCAAACCATTCGTGGAGCTGTTGCCATGAGTTCAGGAGCACTAAACGTAGACCGCCTAGCAATTGCTCGCCGTTCACCCACAGCATTGTGCTCGTGCAGAATGCGGTAGTATGTGCGCTCGCTGCAGATGTACCTGCCTTCATCTAGTTGGTTGGCAACGATTTGCCCTGGCGACTTGTCGATGTACATCTCAGACATCAAGACCCGAACTACCTCTGCGCGTTCTTTTCTAGTCAGTCCTCTTGGATGCTGCCGTGGCTCCTTTGCCGGTGTTCGTCGTGTCTTACTGGGCTTGTTCTTCCGGCAGTTGTAGTACGTTGACCGAGGCATTCCCAACGCATCGCACAGACGGGAAACAGGGATCAAACCACGTAGAGTCTCTATTTCGTTCATGGTGTCGACCCTTCGTTCGTGGTCAGTACTCCAAGTAGTTCCGATACTTTTTTTTGGATCTCTATGATCTTCTCAGCTTCTACCAACTTCCGTTGTAGCTGTTGTTTCTCACGTTCCAAACGCTGCACCTGCTTTCGAAACTCCTCATCAGAACCAACCTTTTTTTTCGCTTGCACGCTCAATTCACTACCAGTGAGTTGGCGTCTCCACTTGTTCACAGTGTTTGCGTACAAGTTCTCTCTACGCATGATCAGAAGCCGGCTTCTTTCTCCCCGTGACCTGCATGATCCAACTCTTCCAGAATCTTTTCTTTGTACGACTCACTGAATCGTCGGCGTTCCTCGCCTACTTTTACCTCTGTACTCTGACGTATCAGACCTGGGGAAACGCCAATCCCATTGTTAGTTTTCACTGACATATTCTCTCTCCTTTTCGCCCTCAAATTGTAGACTAATTAAAAGTAGTCAATTTGTCCAACAATTCATTGGCAGAGAGGGACTACACTAACACAAACTACAGCTCTGCCCTTGCATGAATACGGCAGCTCATTTGCAGCTAGGTAATCTTTACTTTGATACCACGACCCGTCGGATATAGATTTTACCGTCAGCTATAAGGCGCAAAGTGTATACACCAGACGGTAATGACTGAATACTAACGCTATTTGTACCACTTGGAACGGTCTCAGAATGCACAACAGAACCAGCAGCTGTAAAGGTCACCAACTGTTGCGTCTGGAAAGCCCCTTTCCAATGGCATGTGAAGTCTGTCGAAGTTGGATTAGGTGAGCACGTAAGAATATCGTCATTGGTGACAGACCCAACTGATGAAATTATTGGCGGAGTTACTTTCAGAACGAACTGTTTCAAATCGTCGCTAGTAATGTATACCGAGCCATCTCCTGCAACTGCGATACCTACCGGTCTAGCCCACCGACTGTCTGATCTTGTAGTATCGGGGATGAAGCCAACGCAGAAGTCTTTAACTACATTGGCAATGGTATCCATGTCGTTATCATACTCCACAAATACTACTTTGTTGCCACTTACAGTTGTTCGATTCCAAGATCCTCGAAGTGCCATAAAAGCACCATTCTTGTAAGTAGTCGGATTTGAAGGAGAAGCAAATACTACAGCCATTGGTGCACTATGTGAAGCGAGTAAGGCAGAGGGTGGCACCATGGTATTAAACAGCGTGGTGTCTGCAGAAGTGATCGGTAAAAGATCCTTGTAATCAGGTACCGCGAAATCAAACCATTTTTTATAGTGGTACGCAAACGGGTATCCATAAAAACCGTTTTCTCGTACTATATCAAACCATTCTGGAGGGACATTGTTTCCCTGCTGATCACTACCATTGTTATTAGCCCAAACTTTACCGGTTCTCGGGTGCAGGGTCATTCCAACCGCGTTCCTAACCCCCATAGAATAAACTCTTTTTCCAGTACCGTCCCATTTGTATTGCTCAATCACTGCCCTATCCTGTTCCCTGTCAGCATTTCCACGTGAACCAACGTTAATGTACAGTTTGAATTCATTCGTGTCTAGAACCAAGGTTCTGGTGCGATGGTTTCCTCCAGTTTGATTTGCTTGGGCGCCTTTATTTACGAGTGTAACCCGCTGGTCGTAAACGTAGGAGTTCTGATTTGATCTCCACAACTTAACCACACCAGATTCTTGGATCACAAACATAGTATCACGATAAAATCGAACATCATGACCATAAGAAAAACCGCTTGCAGCCACTATTGCTGTATCTGCGATACCATCATTGTCGGCGTCAACCAAGGCTAACACGTTATTCCTATTCATATTGGCCACGAACAACACGCTATCGGGACCCCATGTGATAAATCTAGCCTTATTTAACTCTGAGCCAGAGAAAAATATCTGCGCTGACCACCCGATTGGTATATACAGATAATTGACGGCTGGATTTAGTCCTAGGGCAGAAAATCGTGGTGGCACTCTAATCTCAACCCTCTCAAGTCCCGAATTGTCTGTTTGTGTCCATGGAATTGAACCTGACTCTACAACTTGGCAATGCAACGTTGCACTGAAACCAATTGCCCATAGTGCTACCAGTATGCCACAACACAGCGCAACTAGTCTGCTACAACACAAAGTCACTAGACTGCTACAACCCATTGCGACTAGTCTGCAACAAAACTGTGCAAATTTCTGCGTAGAATTCAATTTATCCTCTCCTGTACAATAGGCCTAAAATACAAAGCCCCTTCCCAAACTAATGTAAAGGGGCTGAGTTTTTCTACGAGAGCGCTATTAATGAATAACGTTCAGCACTTGAGCATCTGAAGAATACGGTCCAGAAATAACTTTAAAGAAGTATGTTCCAGAAGGAATCGTAGATACATCGATTGTCAGTTCGTAAGTTCCTTTAGCCTGATTCTCATTTACGAAGTCCATGATGAAGTCACCATTACTATTGTAAAGAGCAATCTTAGTAGCACCGGACAATCCAATTGAATAATTGATAATTGCACTTCCAGAAACTGGATTTGGTGATACAGGCTTCACAGCAAATTGAGTAGAAGAGATGCTTACTAATCGCATTCCTCTTGCACACTCTTGAATAACAAGAATCTTACCAGGGATATCACGAATTAGCGTAAACTCTTTTCTTTCGCCTTTGCTAGTGTGGTCTACCCAGTATGAATATACACCTAATGGGCTAGTAAATGGCGCACTTGGATCTTTACCTGGAGCCAGGTAAGCATCAAATGTAACCTTAAACATAGGTGCGTTTGATGAGTTAGTAAGAGCTACTGGCGTTGCACGCTTATCAGCCAAATCTATCTCAATCATACCTTCAACTACCTGATCAACTTTAAGTACTGTCCAACCTTCAGTTTGAGTACCAGCAGTTACGATCTGATCGATACGAGGCCGGATCAACGTATTATCATAAGAAACTCGAGTTCTGATCTGAGTGATTCCTGCCGCCTGAATTGCTTCAGGAGTACCTTCAAGCTCAATAGCTACATCCACAGACTTACCAACGTTCACTGTATAGTCGTCGCGGATCTTATCTGTAGTTTCAAGATAGATACCGTTTCCAGCTACGCGAGCGGTTTGAACCTTACCGTTGATATCATCAGTAACATCAATGGTAGCCATAAAGTAGTTCGCACGCTTATTTAAGCCTTGCGGAACACCTTTAGATGCCAACCATGTGTCTGTTTGACCAGCATTCATTTTTGTAATGTAGTCCGGAACAAACTGTACACGAATGATGCCTTCTTGTCCTTGAGGTACAACGATCGAACCAGAAAGGGGCTCAACAATTGTAAATCTCGACGCGTCGGCACCTAAAGCAGAAGAAATTGTAAAGCTACGAGGAGCTGCTTCTGTGTGTCTTACTTTAATGATCAACTCTTTGTCATTATATACATACTGATCAGCTGAGTCACCTGTAACCATGAACTCACCACCAACAACAACTGCATTCAATTTATAAGCAGGTGTGTATGGTGCCGCACCATCTGTCATATCAGTTGGCAACGTAATGATCTCGTAGTCAGCAACAAAGCTACCCGACAACGCTGGAGTAAAACGTACTTGCAAATTCATAACATCAGATGCAGAAACTCTCCATGGGTTCGTTGCAGAAGGAGCGTTTTCCATACGGAAACCATTGGCAGCACCCTTGATACGGATATCAGTAATCACAACATCGTGAGTTCCTTTAGCGTCGCCAGTAACACCGTTAGCAAGACCTTGGTAATGCTCATTCACAATTGGAATATCCATCACAACGGATGCATCACCAACGTTAAATGTACCGTAGTCTTGGTCAGCACCTTTTACTTGCGGCTGCCATGCTTGAGCTACTAGTGGTACTACTAGTTCGCCCGATGCTGCGTTAGTTGGGAATACCAATTCAGCTGCATAATCATTCTTTTCGCCAGCACGATTTGGTAATTCAGTTGGCACAAAATCCACTGTAATATACTTGGATTGAGAAGTATTTCCAGCTTGAAGTTGAATTGGGAATGTACCTGCATCACCAAGGTTCACAATTTCAAATGCTGATGCGTTTGTTCCGCGAATAAATGGAGTTCCAAACTCAACTGGTAGTAGACCGAAGTTGTTGAAAGTAGCTTTCTTCATGTACTTCGCAATACCCTGATTTGTCTGGATCACATCGATAACTCTCTCGTTCCATGCATTGATGTCTGCAGAAATGTCAATAGTCACGCCGTTACCTTTTAGAACAGCAATCGAATCAACTTTCAACGCGTTAGAGTAGAATGGAACGTCAACTTGGTGTTGCGTAACAGCATCACCCTTAGGACTATAGGTTACCATGAAAAGATGTTTTTGACCAGCTTTTAGAGTCAAAGGAAGAACATTGTCAAGGTTTTGAGGATCAAAGAAGTTACTTGTGTTTTTGTCAAGTAGAGATCTATCATAACCTGTGATAATCAAATCTACCTTACCACCGTTAATGATTTCTACCGGCTTAACAATACCAGGAGAACTAGCAGGAATGTTGGTCCATGTTTGATCGCCTACATAAAGCAAAGGCTCATCACCACGAACACGCAATTCGGTTGTTATCTGTTGGAAACAAGCCAAATCAGCTATCACTGTATCAAGCTTTTCCCTAGTATCAGAAATTACAGCACAAACTTCGATGTTCTGACGTCCACCCGGAGGAATAACAAAAGGTCCTTTAGGATTGAACGTGTATACTCCTGGGAAGTATTTACCATGCACATTAAGAATAGTAACCGGCATGTCAAGACTCTTATTGATTAGAGTCATTTGCTTGCAAACAGGAGTGTTGAAAGCAATTGCACCGAAGTCGATTTTCTCAGGATCCCAACCAATTTTGTCAGCAATGTACGTATAAGTGCGCTCAACAAATTTACCTGAACGTGTAATAACAAGAATCTTACCAGAAGCATCCTTTGTCTTGTCAATTACCGTCAAAGTGAATTTTGCAATCTTATTATTTTCTTCGTTGGCTGGATCTTCTTCAAAAGTGTAGTTATTCAAATCATCAGCGTAGATGGCGAAGATTGATCCACAAGTAGTTTCTTCAGGAAGAATTTTACCTACGCCATTCACGTCACCACAAACGATTTCCTCTGTTACAGACAATGAATCATCGCAAGGAATTGACAGGTCAACCGCTACAGGAGTACCATAGGCACGACCCATTGCTAGACCATCAAGAGATCCATACGACCAAGCTGTCCATTTAACTGACTCATCAACTGATTCTACTACGTGATCGCCAGCACCGATTGAAGTTGCGATATACGAGTATGGTGAACCTTGAATCTTACGCATTGATCCACCAAAGGCGGAATTCAAAGCCTTACCATCAATTTTAATTTTGCCGATTTCTTCTTCTTTAAACACGATGTTAAAGAAGTTATCCATGCCCTCAACTGATTTGAAGACAGCGTAGTTCACGTACCGGTCTGTCGACGCTACATACTGCATCATCGGCATGCCTGACTCAACTGTCGGGTGTCCTTGAGTTTGATCGCCACCTTTATTTATAACCGGCGGTAAGATCTTAGCGTATGACTTACCATACTGAGCCATTAGAACTGGCTTGTCTGATACCCAATACGTAGCGACTTCAAGGGAAGTTGCTAATCTTGATTCACCTTTTTTCAAAGTGTACATATTTAAGAAGTCACTGCCATTTTGACGCATCGCCTTAACAACTGTGTTGTCTTCCAAAGCTATAACGCGTACTACATCACCTTTGTCATCATCAATTCCAAACTCTGCACCGGCACCTGTTGTTACGCGTGTGGCAGTGTATTTACACGGTGTAGTAATAAATGACGTTCCGGCCATTTCTAAAGGTAACATCGCATCATGTACGTTGTTACGAACAAAATGCGCCTCAGCTGCGTACATACCTGTTGGAGGCAATACATCCGGGTAACGCATGATGGCTACCTTCGTGTGACCCGATACAACACCAACTGGCTTGCTTGACTTGATGACTGTTCCTGTTAGATCAGACCTAAAGTCTTTATTCAAGAGCTCGTCAATTTTTGCAAGTATTAAATACGTTTCGCCTTTTTCTAACGTAACTGACTGACTAGCACCTTTTGCGACAGAAGGGGTTTCTCTTCCACCTTCAGTAGAAAATGTCGGAGTGTAGGTTACTACGGTGTTATCTTTTGAAGCAATAACTAGAATTTGAGATGGACGATATTTTCGTCCAGTCGATCCACCATATCTATCTTGATAGAAGTTCATCGAGTAATAATTCTTACCCCAAGCTTCAACTGGTAGGTGACGAGCTAACTCCCCATTACCCATCCAAGCTTGATATGTAGAAACTGATATTGGTTTATCACCAATCACAGAAATTCCCAATCCAAGTCTAGACTCAGAATCTTCATTCATGTATGTTGTGGAAATCGGAATAACCAAAACTTTATTTGCCTCAAGATTATACTGTCTGTTCAACTTCGGTGCACTATTGATGAGCGCCGGAGTGCTCACTGTAATAGTTGCCTTCGAACGTGAAGAAACAAATAATACCATCGGTTGAGGAAGTGGCTTTTCCGACGAACTTGCCCATACTTTAGGGAAGGCTACCATATAACGGCGTCCCTCAACAAGCGCCGTGGTTCCGCGTCGCTCGGTTACTTGTGCAGTAACAGCCATAACACCCACAATGAGGATAATGGCAAACACTGAAAGCTTCCGAAAATTAGACGAGAATAGTTGCATAGAACTAACTCCAGATAATAGTTAATTAGACAATTACAAAATTTCAATTTCAATCTATATCCGAAATCAATTCAGATTTCGGTTTCTTTACATAGAATACTGACTTCAAGACCAGCCTATTTACATAGAAAATAACAGTTTACCACGAATTTCCAAGGGGAAACTACACATTGTTGACAACTAATTAAATTCTGTGCAAGGCTCAATGATTCTTTGCACTTAACACAACAACCAGATGAAATTGGAAAGGTTACACCCTTTTTCAAATAATGTCCCTAATTCTTTAAAAACGACCTTTTTTACGCGACGTACACCTTGTCGCCTATTTTTTACGAATTTCCCCTTGAATGCAAGAGCAATTGAAGCAAAAGCAATTGATAATCAAACTCGTTGTACTTCAATCTCGTTGCCCTCTAGTCTCGCAGCGTTGAGTTTTGGAGTTTTCTGTGCACATACGGTTCCAAAGTCAAGAATATCACAGCTAATACGGCGCCTACTAGCACGTCTATTACGTAGTGATATCTTAAGTAAACGGTTGAAATGATTAGGCTTCCGCCGACCACAACAAAAAGCCATTTGAACCGAGAATTGAGCCGAAACGCCATAATTATGTTGACAAGTGTCAGCATTGTATGCCCACTTGGCATGCAATCCCGATTGACGATGTCAACCGGATTAGAAGCCCCTAATGGAATTCCGCCTCCAACTTCAACAAGGCTACGGAATATCGAGGTCAGAAACAGACCCGGAAGCTCCACGTCTAGCTGGTCGAACTTGTGTAAGGTGAATCTCGGCCCCACTGCAGGTAGAATGAAATACGCCAAATATGACACCATGTAACAGAACACTATTGCACGAAGGAAAACATCTAATTTGTCTATTTCGCCCCTTTTCCATAACTCAATTGCTTGCATAATCGGTAGAATATAGAAGCTGAAATAGCAGATTTGTAGAAACTCCGTCAAAAACGGATTTGAGAATAGGCTAAACCATGCTGTCGGGTCGAGACCGAATATTGCCCGATCTGCTTCAATCAGCATCAAGTCGAAGTCTGCAGGGTTGACAACTCGCACAAGCATGTGCACTTGATCATACAGGAGCCAAATAACAGGAATTACGTAAAACCGACGCAATGCCGTAGCTAGAGGCATTTTTGTCAAGAAGTTAATCGCAATCAACGCCGCCACAACAATTGCTATAAGAAAATCTTGCGAAATGATATTCGATGCATTTGCAACTTTGGGGTAATAGACTATTGCAAGTAGCGTAAACATCGCCAGTGTGCACGCTATGTATATGTCATAGCTTAAAAAATCTTTTCTTAAGATTTTAGATATCGAAACCTGACCCATTAGTGGAACGTTCGCCACTTAAACAACTGCTCTTATCTTAATTTCGTGTAAAAGTAACTGTAGTTGAGATGGGGAAAGTTGTTCCGCACGGGTACGCTGCAAATCAAATGGCAACAGATGATTAATACTCTTCACGTCCTTTCCATATCGAGACGAAAACCACGTTTGAAGACTGTTTGAAAGCACCTTCCTTCGTTGGCTGAATGCAGCCTGAACAAATTTCATGTTCTCTTCAAACTCTATATTTGACATCAGATCTCGTGCAAAATCAAATTGCACAACACTAGACGAAACTTTTGGCTTAGGGAAGAAACTTCCAGCCTTCACATGCATTACTATCTTAGCCTTTGAAACAAAACTAGTTGCACAAGATAGAATCCCATATTCTTTACTCCCTCCCGCGGCCACACATCGTTCCGCTACCTCTCGCTGCATCATAATAACTGCTTTCGAAACAACATGTCTCTGCGAGAACAACCAAAACAGTATAGGTGAGGTTATGGAATAAGGAATGTTTCCAATAACAACAAGTTCAGCGGCAGGTTCAGAACTAGCGTAGTCCTGCAACTTTATCTCCAAAACGTCCTTCTTCATTACAACTAGTCGAGGATCTTTTGCCCAAGGTTGTTCAGCAATAAATTCTATCGACCTGTCATCTAACTCTGCACAGTATAGTTTCAACAACGAGGTTTGAAGTAAAAATTTCGTCAATGCTCCTGTTCCAGGTCCAATCTCCAGCACAATATTCCCTTCAATATTGCCTAACGCCATTACTATTTTTCTAGAAATCTTCTGATCAGTAAGAAAATTCTGACTTAAACTCCGTTCGGGCGCAAAACTTGTTCCCACTTATACTTTTATGCGAGTGAAAGCTTCAGAAAAATCTTTCCATAGCTTGTGTACAGACTCTGAAATCACCTTCACATCGCCAATTGTTGGCATAAAATTAGTATCACCATTCCAACGAGGAACTATGTGCAAATGGAGATGTTGAGGCACTCCCGCTCCTGCAGCTCGACCTAGGTTCGCTCCAACGTTGCATCCGTGCGGTTTCAATACGCTTTGAGTGACCTTAAGCGAAAGCTGCAGAACCGTCATTAACTCGTGAGCCGTATCGCGCGATAGGGCCGTTAACTCAGGCTCGTGAGCTTTGGGAGCGATTAGTAGGTGCCCGGCATTGTACGGGAATTTGTTTAAAACCACGAAGGAGTTTTCAAAATCTGCAACTACAAGCAGTGTCTCATCGACTGCTGAATTAGCGCAGGCACATAAGAAACAAGACCCTGCATCATCACTATGTGCAGATTGGATGTAATCAGAGCGCCATGGTGACCACAATTGTTCCATGAGATGTCCTTAAAACGTCAATGCCCGCTTTGTAGCAGGCATTGGAGGGGAATTATCTATGTGTATTTCGAATCATTACAGTGGGGGCTTTATAGCGCAAATCGCAGATCAACACCCATTTGAAGCGCATTGACTCTAAGGTTATCATTAGCGCTAACTTCTGTAATACCAAAATTGTAATATATACATGGTACTAGCAGTAACCTTCCAACTGGAAGTTCATACTGCGCGCCAGCCTTGACAGCAATTCGAATAGTTGAATGTCCTGGAATATTATCGTTTGCAGTAATAATACCACGACCATTATTAATGTACTCGACTGTTCCCGGAGGGAACAAAGATGGGTCAAACACAGCATTCAAAGGCTCAATTAGTTCCATTCTTTGTTGGCGCGATACATTCATAACAAAACCAACTGTTGGACCTACAACAATTCCAAAACTAGAATTGAATAAGTTGAGCTTGTAAATTGCCTCTATGTCTATTGTGGAATACTTTATCTCCGCAACGTGTCTAACCGTTGAGTATACAACATTTACTTGTTCATCTAATGAAGGAAGTCTGTCACCTGGCTGTGTGTATCCAGCTGGCAAATAGCTGTATACTGCCCGGGCGATAATCGAAGACTTCGAATCCTTCGGTTTCCCCAACAGATACTCAATGGATCCGCCGAAATAATATCCATTTGCAGTACCCGATGTAAACGTAGGGCACAGAACATCTCCAGATATAGATTCAAATCCGGAAGAATGTAATGATCGGTTATACCCGGCAACCGGTCCAACATAAATCCGCGGACTGCTCTTGGCTGGTATTAGCGGGTTCGCTAACTCTTGTTGTGCAAACACACTAGAACCGCCAAACAGCAAAGCAATTATTAGAATTTGTATGAATCTCATTACACTTATGACCCTAGTGGACAATTAAAACTGACGCATGAATAACACCAGATTGATGCTGGATTTCAAGTAAATATAAACCTGTCGCCCAGCTAGAACACGAAAAATTACAACGTTGGTAGCCTTTTTGCAAAGAATATTTATGAACAACGTCAATTTTTTTTCCAAATACCGATGTCGCACTGATAGAAATTGGCGTATTTATAGTGGAATTTAGCTCTAATTCCACAAGATTATCGGCTATTTCGCTTACCAAATTTCCAGTTACTAGCCCGAACGACCCAAACTTTATCACCCTCAGCGGCGCCGCACAAAGATCAATCAACATCTCGCCATTTTCCGTAGTCTCGGATTCGCAACTTGAGGGTGGCTTTTTTATATAGAATTGCGTAGCATCGGGTGTTCTCCAAAGCGCAGTCCCAGAGAATTTGATGTCGACAGCGTACGGCGCTTGCACTAATCTACCTAGCAGCATTCTCACGTTATTTTTAGATTTAACTAATTGACATTTTCTTACTTCGTTAGAATAAAGCGCATCCGACACATTAACGTCCGCTGTCACGCTGGTTAGTTCAAATCTAGTATCATCAATATTCAAATCAAGCACAAATTCATCCGGTGTGTCGTACGAACGTGTTTGACTAACATGCATCCTAAGTTCAACAGGTGTTCCCGCTCCTATTGAGTTAGGGTGTTCTGCCGTAATTGTGGGCTTGAAGTAATTAATGTCAAATGAATGCGGAATTACTAATTCAAGTGAATCGGCATATTGAATTTTTACCACAAAATTGGACCCACTTGTGCGGTCGGCAATAAATGAAAATGTGTAAATATTTTTTGACCCAACAGCAATTGTATCTGCTGCAGTTGAAACCGAAATGTTTTTGCCGTCAAACAACACGACAATTGAATTGACTACCAGTGGAATATTACCCGTGTTAACCACTTCCACCTTTGCGTCATTTACAACGCAGGCATTAACAACCAAATCAGCATCTAAACTTGCTTTGATACCCATAGTGTCGATGGGAATGCCCATCCCCTTTACAATGACTTTATCGATAGTTTCGGCAAAACCTGGCAGGCCTTTGTGCCGAAGTTCAATTTCCGTCAAGAACGGGCCGACGGCTGTTGGTGCGAAGGTGGCCGTACCTGTTATGATATCATTAACGTCGAGTCTTTTAACTCCAAAAAGTGCAACAGGTAGTTCGAACATGTTCGAATTTGGTCCAGTTTGCACGACGCTGGTAATATCCAGCGCTTCGGTACCATCCAAACGGAAAAACTCAGCAACGCTGTCCTTCCTACTAAAAATTACTACTGAGCCCATATCAATCATCTGAGTACGAAGTAACGGCAGCGTGCCTTCGCCTCGCAACGTCACCCAAACTGTATCGTGAAACTTCCAGTCAACAAGTACCGGCAATTTCCATTCGAAAATTCCTTCTCTATTGGGTTGGAAAGAAATTTTTGAGGTCGAGGCTTGATTAACGTTGATCGTAGCACTCGGTGAACAGAAATCCGGCGTGGTAAAAACTGGGCTTGAGTTTCCAATCTTGCCGCAATCGATTATACACTTATCATCTCCATTATTCCATATCAATGCAAATGTATCCGAAACTGTACCCACCCGACGCTTGCCCCAATCTATAACGATACTTTCAACCTGAGGCCTTACTCCCCTACCCGAAAAACGATACTGAACATTACCAGCGCTCGAATACACTGTGTCTAACTTGAAGTATGCTTTCTGATAATCTGGTGCAAAACAAACTGACAAATCAATACTTTCACCAGGCTTCAATTCAATGGGAAAAATGATTCCTGACAAATCGTAGAAAAATTCGGAAGTATAATCTATGGCTGGGTGGATTGATTCAATGTATGCTGTCTGAGTTCCCTCTGAGCTAATTTTTATAACACCACAAGCGGTATCACCAATTCGAACACTTCCAAAATCTAAGTCTGTCAGAGTTATCAAAGGCGAGAGTTCGTTCTCTACTGGGATAGAATGGGTCAATCCGCACGCAAAACGCACTTCCACAGTGCCTTTTGAATTCGTCGGGGGCTTCACTGCGGTGTAGCAAACCAACAACGATACGCTGTCGTCTGGGGCCACTATTATATCTGCAGTCGGTGCATTTTTTAAAGAATACTCCAAAGCCCCATTAATCGAAACACGATTAATAACCATCGGGGTTTTATCGGTATTCCGAATTACAATCGTACTGCAAATCTCAACGCCCATCTGCATAGGAAATATTGCCTTTTTGGTTGCCGTGTAACTCGGGGCATCGTAAAATACTGACCATTCTCGACCATTTCCTTTGTTGTCGTACGAATGGATTACAAGCTGTCCATCCCTAGAAAGGTCTTTCACATTTGCGTCTATTTGTCTCGTCCCGAATGTATCAAGCTCGTTTGAAATACTCCAATTATAATTGTAGGACTGCTTGGTCTGTACCGAAACATCCGATAAGTACGGAGTTTCTGAAGAGTAATCCCGAATAATTCCAGATACTACCCCGCAATTATAGTTCAAGGCATATTTAGGAGGTGTTTCATCCGTTTTTGAAGGGGGCTCAAAGGACATTCCAAAGAGGTTGGCATAAGAATCGTAATTAGATGTGCCGTACATTACTCCACTAAATGTTCCGGTATCTGACCTCATCAAGTACGTTTTTCCCAACGGTAAACTTAGTTGGGTCCAATACAGCGGAGTTCCCGGCACCCTTTGTGTTAATATCTGTGGAGCCATGGTTGAAACCAACACATTGTTAAGTGTTAACGAAGGCAACGCAATACTATCTGCAATAACGTTCACGTAATAACTGAATACCTGTTGCCCATTTTGGATGCTTTGGGAATCCAGGATCGGAAATTGGAACAAGGCGCTAGACACAAATTGATTTGTAGCAGGAAGTATAACTAGCGCCGGATCATAAATTTTATTAGCACCTGGTGCAGTTGAAGAACTTTGCATGTATTGTGCAACAGCAAAATTTTTCGAGCTGCTATAGTAGGTTGGCTTTGACGCTGAGAATTCTCTATAGTCACCTGCTTTAGCAAAGTACTGTGAATTAACACCGGTATTGGTCATAATGTCAACCCAAGTATCATCCTCAGCTACCATTACTCGAATAATATCTAAGAATGAAGCAACTGCGAATTTGGTTGAAACGTAGCTTTTGCCCCACTTTTCAACTGGGGTTAACATCTCAGCCAAATGATCCTTTGACGCGGCAGGTCCAGCGGGCAGTCCTGCTCGAACGTGTCCGCTAAGCACTGCTATGGGTTTATTTGATGTTATCCTCGACCCAGTCAAATCACCATTTTGATTTCTGGCATTTGATGACTTTACTAAGTACGATTGTCCCCTATTTAAGGCAGTTGAGATGGGTCGGGTACGTGAAAAACCTCTTTCGGTCAATTGAGTTGGTATAATGTCAACAAAGGTCCCGTCCTCTACTGCTAATATCATGAACTCACTGGCGCGAGCCATCGTATCCGTAGCATCTTGAATGTTTGCATTTAAGCCATATCTGTCATTCTGCTTGTTGAAAGTCAAGTAGCTTTTACCAAGGTGCTTAATTGGGATCGCCGAATAAGAATCCGTTGAGGTTGCCAATGTGTTCAACGCGTACACAACAATTGGAACGTCACTCTTGATAAAAATTGATTTCAAATCAATTACTTCGGATTTCGAACTCATCAATTGCGGGCCAACATTCTCAACCAAAATTGAATCTGCTGGAATACTCCTGTACGCAACCCAACCACCGGGATACTCGATGGTAACAGCGGCGTCGAATCTAGAGCAGATAAACAACTGCAAACGAGGCGTATAGCCCCTTTCAACCAATTCATTTTGCATGAAACCCACTACGAACGACGTTCCCTCTAACGACGAGCCATTATTTTTAGGCAATACCCTTTCCACTTGCGCCAAACCATTGGCAACAAAAGTGAAGATTAAAAAAAGGATAATTGCAAACCGAGACATTGGGCTGTACTGTCCTTACCAATTATGAGGCGAATTATGGGTTTGGTAATATAAGCACATCTCTTCCATATTCAACGTGTAACCGCATGGGCTTTTTGGGTATATCGGGGAAATCTTGTAGCCGGAATGTCTCTGCTTTTCCCCTTGCCAAATTTTCAGGATGGTGTTCCCCATGAACACTGCCAAGCCAGTAGATATCTCTCGGACCACCTGAAATGAATTTAGCCGTTATAGTATCGGATGAGAACTGCACCAATCCATCGCCCGACTCGTTCTCAGAATGAAAGTTTATACTCCTGGCATTTCCAATGGCTTTCAAACTGTTAATAGTGTCGTTTTCGAATTTTATAAGTATCGAATCGGCCGATACCTGATCGACGCGTTCAGGGAGACTTGAATCTCCGACAGAAAGTAAAAATGCGTGACCAATTCCGTCGACGTCTGACAATGAACTGTTTACCGCTATGGACCTTATCATGTCAGCCTTCAATTTCGTTGCCGCAGACCAAAGGAATGGATTTCCAAATAGTAACACGGATTCGTTATCGGAATGAAAAATTGAGGAGTCTGCTCGCGCCGCTGTAGTTTTATTTACGATTTCCACATCACCAGCAGCAACGTATTTCACCGCTGGTACATCAAATTTTTCTATAGTTCTGGCCTGGATTACGGTTGTATCGGCCGGCGACTCTTCAGCGCCAACGTTGATCTTCCATACAATGGCATGTCCCTTGGCAATGGAGTGTTGAGCGCTTGGATAATTGAACACCGTGTCAGCCCTTACAACAGAGGTTCCGTTTGACCCCACAACAACTACTCTTCCCCAAGCCGTGCTATTCTTATTGTTTCGGTTATATAATCCTGAATCGGCCCAAATTTTTGTGGAATCGTCCACAATCACCACGCTGTCTATCAACCGAGCGTCTCTAGACCTAACGTCATAAATAAGCCGTTCGCTGCTTGCTGTTACGTTAGCATCCGTGATTTTCACTCCGCCATCAGCCCTTGCCACATTATTTGAACCCGAATAGATTACGTGTGGCGCACTAATCTTGAGGGCTTCCTGCCTGATTACAACCTTTCCGAACAGTTCCACCTGATTGTTTGCTAAATCCTGAACAGCCCTATTGCAGGTAACTGTCACATTTCCCTGCGTAAACTTCACGTTACCAATGAATTCGCGAATCGTGTTCTGATCTGCCGATGTACCAACAAGACTATCGGCATAAATCAACTGGATTGGCGGTTGAGGTCCTGTTTCATCTTGTGACTGTCCTTGCAAACTGGTGGTCACAGCAGACACCAAACAGCAGTAGACCAACAGACCTAAACAAACTCGATGGTTTTTATTTGAGCGCAACGTTTTAATACTTAGTAACTTTACAGGTTAATTAATATGAAAAATACTCTTACAGACGTAGGTCTCAAGCCCCGCGAAAAGGCAATTTTAGTCTCCGTTGTGCGCAAAGGTACCGATCCCGCAATTGTTCAGGAACACCTGGACGAGCTGGCCCTGCTTTTAGATACAGCCGGCGCAGATTCTGTGATGCGAATTTACCAAGAACGTCAACGGCCTAATGTCGCGACAGCTTTAGGCAAGGGCAAGGTTGAAGAACTACTCGCTTTGGTTGAAGAGTTCAAAGTGGAGATGGTTGTTTTTGATGACGACTTAACGCCAGTGCAAACAAAGAATCTCGAAGAGGTTTTACTTGTAAAAGTCTTGGACCGATGCGGGGTTATTCTCGACATTTTTGCCTCGCATGCTATGTCCGTTGAAGCTAAAACGCAAGTCGAACTGGCACAGCTAGAGTATCTCTTTCCGCGGCTTACGAGAATGTGGACGCACCTTTCTAAACAATTTGGTGGAGTTGGAACTAAGGGTCCGGGTGAGACGCAGATTGAAACGGATCGTCGAATGAATCGTTCTCGTATGTCGATGTTACGCACAAAACTCGATGAAATTGAGGGTCAAAGAGTATTGCAAAGAAGTAATAGGAAGGGGCTTCCCAGAATAGCTATTGTGGGTTACACAAATGCTGGTAAGTCATCCTTGTTGCGTGCGCTTACAGATGCCAATGTATACGTCGAGGATAAGTTGTTCGCTACTCTCGACACCACAGTTCGTTCTCTAGCATTACCTAATGGTCGCAAGGTTCTACTTTCTGACACTGTTGGATTTATTCGAAAGTTGCCGCCTCAACTGGTTGCTTCGTTTCGCTCCACGTTGTCCGAAACCACCGAAGCAGAACTGCTACTTCACGTTGTAGATATTAGTCACGCTCACGCCCGTGACCAGATTGATGTTGTGGTTGCAACGCTTGACAGTATTGGTGCCGGCGAAACTCCAACAATACTAGTATGCAACAAAATTGACGCTGTAGGTACAGAGTTTGACATCGACGGATTTGAGATGGACTATCCGGGATGTATATTTATATCTGCTAGTCGCGGCATCAATTTAGAAAAATTGTTAGCACTTGTTGAAGCAAAGCTTGCTGAGTTATCTACCGTGAAGAATCTCTTAATTCCATATGATTCTATGAAAGATGTAAATACGCTATACAAGGAAGTTGAGATAATTGAAAGAGTGGATTCAGACAATGGCATAGAGCTTTGTATTAAGATTAGTCCGGATAAGGTAGAAGAGATTATCGCGAAATTTCAACAGTATTTCACCGAAACTTTACAAGAGCATTGAAACATATGGCAGCACTTTGGATATCAGTAATTTCAGTAGCCACGTTTTTTGCGACTATCGCGTTAATCGTACTTGGGCAAGAGATTCACCCACTACTTTCTGTGGTTCTATTTATCGTAATTTCTTTTGGCGCCTTTAAGCTGTTTCAAGCAAAGATTACGCGTCTATAATTTTTATTCAAACCCATGTTAAAGCAGATCTTCATAAAAGATTTTGCCCTCTTCTCGGAAGTGACCCTAACTTTTGAAAAGGGGCTCACTGTTTTAGTAGGCGAAACTGGTGCTGGTAAGTCAATATTGATCGATGCCCTTAACGCGGCCTTGGGTGAGAGATCTTCATCCGATGTTATTAGATCGGGACTTAAAAAAGCAATAGTCGAAGTTTCATTTATTGATGTTGATAGCGAAGAACTGAGATCGATTTTTCTTGACGACAATTTGGATTGGTCGGATGACCAGTTGATAATTAGAAGAGAGATAACGAGTTCAGGCGGATCTAGGTCTTTCATAAATGACACTCCCGTTCAGCAATCTGTTATCAGAAGCGTTGGGGCACTGCTGCTGGACTATCACGGTCAACACGAGACTCAAGGACTTTTTTCACCTATAGGTCAGCGCGCTATACTTGATGGGTTTGCGGGTGTGCAGGAATTGCTACATGAACTTTCAAGTGCCTGGACTAGATTGCAAACTGCTAATCGAAGTCACAAAGAATTGCTGGCGTCAGTCAGCAATGCCGCAGATGAAATAGAACGCTTGCAATTCGGGTTGAAAGAGATAACAGAAGTGTCACCCATGGTTGGCGAAATTGAATCTACACTTTTGGAATTGAATAGAATTGAAGGTCAAGAAGTCATTGCCCGCCATGCAACTGAAGCACACCAACTACTATACTCAGGTGATACAAGTGCGTTGAGTTTAATTCACGACGCCAAAAAGGCCCTACTTGGCTTGGCTGTATTCAATCCCGAATTGAACAGTTTTGTCCCAGATTTGGAATCAGCGGAAATAACGTGCAATGAGATTGCACTGGCGGTATCGAGCCTTCAAGTTGAAGTGGATTATACGCCAGAATACCACGAAAAATTGAGATTACGTTTAGCAGCATTGCAGAGATTAGCGAGAAAGCATGGCTCCATTGAACAGGCGGTAGAAACCGCCGAGAAGAATCGGCAGCGGGTACTGGATTTATCTGAAATAGATAAGTCTTTAAAAGCAGCAGAGAGTCTTGTGAATTCAAGTAGGATTAGTGCATTGGCCCTGGCTACAGAATTGAATAAAATCAGATCGAAAAAGGCCGTAGAGTTGCAACAGAGTGTCTGCAAAACGGTTGCAGAGTTGGGAATGAAATCGGCGGATTTTTCGATTGAAATTTCACAATCTGAATTAAACGAATCTGGTTGCGACTCTGTTCAGTTTCTACTTTCAGCAAATATTGGCGAGAACACAAAGCCCCTTAACAAAATTGCGTCGGGTGGTGAACTCTCGAGAGTAATGCTTGCACTGAAGAAGGCCGGCGCCGACACTCAGAGGCGATCTACGTTGGTGTTTGATGAAATCGACACGGGAGTTAGTGGTCGGGTTGCAAGGCAGGTCGGTGAGCTTATGCATAAGTTATCTGCATCGCATCAGATCCTGGCGATCTCTCACCTTCCTCAAATAGCATCGTTGGCTGACCACGTAGTTAGAGTGGAAAAGTTCGAGGAGAATGGAAGAACCGAAGCGATTGCAGTTTACGTGCACGGCAGTGATGCCGAAGTTGAAATAGCTAAACTTATGAGTGGCGCTGAAGTCACTGAGTCTACTATTGCAACGGCGAGAGAATTGATTAAAAGTAAATGACAAGAAGCAGTAAATGACAAGTGTAATACCCAAACAGCTATGCTAAAGCCTGAAGGTTTCCCATATAATCAACAATGGATGACGGCGGACGAGCTGGAAGCAAGGCTTTTTGACAAAGGCGAAGCACTTTCAGTTGCTAAGGTCTTGGATGCCTATGCCATGGCGAAGAGTGTACATGAATTTCAGAAACGAAATGACGGGACACCTTATTTCTATCACAGTACGCGCGTTGCCAAGATTCTCATGGATGAGTTACATGTATTCGACGCTGATGTGATTTCGGCTGCGCTGTTACATGATGTTCTGGAGGATTCCGACGCGATTACTCGAGGTGTACTGGAGTACAATTTTGGCAGTTACGTTGCCTACATGGTGGAGGTTTTGACTAAGGATTTGTCGCGTGCTAAAATGGCTCCCGATGAAGTAGACATTCAGCACGTTGCTGCGCTTTCGGCCGCTAGCGACGACTGCGTGATAATCAGACTTACCGCGAGACTGGATAATTTTCGGTGCCTCGGCTTTAGTCTTAAACGCAACCCACACATTTACATCCAGAATACGTTTTCGAGATACCTACCAATCGCCGAAAAGTCTTCTAATGCTTGTTTAGAGTATTTGCGTGAAGAAATTCGCAGCGTAGCAAACAAGTTTTTAGGCTGATAGTACAGGTTGATTCAGCTTGGTTCTGCTCGTAGGGCCTCTCTTACAGGCACGCCTACCACAAACACTACACAGAGAACAATAATTGCCAAAATCGACATAGTTACCCTAGCAGGTGAATCCTGACTTAAAGGCGCCACAGCGAGATCTAGTGTAATAACCGTCGGGATATCTTTTGATTCTTGAATCAACTCCTGCATTCGCTGCGATTCCAAGTAGGCATTTATTTGTTCATGAATTTTCAAATCACGAATCAAATTCGTGTAAGTTTTAGTCAGTGTCGGAATTTGATCCAAAGGGATGGAAAACCCATCCGTCGAAACTAATCCACCCTGTTGAACCTTCTGGTATTGTTCTTTCAACGATTCTACTCGCTTTTGCATTAATTGAACTTGTTGCGAGCTGTTTTGAAAGTCCATTTTCACGATATTCAATTCGATTTCAGCTTTGGCTAACTCAGAACCAATTGAAACTGCATTTGTAACTATAGCAGTCACTTGATCATCTAGTGCCAAAACTTTATTATCTCTTTGAAACTGCTTAAATACATCTTGTATAGAATCGATTTCATGTCGAGTGTTTTGCAGTAGTCTCTCAATATACATTCTGGATCTTCTTGCTTGAGAAACTGACTTTTCTTTGTTCATTTTGTCAAGAATAACAACGCATGAATTCGCTAAATCCGCACTCAACAACCTTGCATTCTCTTTCTGTTCGCCATTTGGGAACCATCCGGTCTTAACGTCCATATTGATTGTAATCAAACCAGACTTCTTGCCTTCAGCAACTATACTTTCAGCAAGAGTTCCAACTATTTTCCATCGGTCGTAATTGGCAAACAGTGAGTTCTTCGCAAGTTCAAGCGTATCTACCACACCCTCAAGTAGGGTCCTTGATTTTAGAATTTCGAGAAACGTCATAGTAGACTTATTGTCTGAACCACCCAGGCCTATAGATATCGGTGCTGCTGCCAATAAAGAAGACAGCCCCGAGTTTGATCCCTTATCTTCAGGCGGCATTAGCGTTGTAGCAGCCTTATACTTGTAGGGCAAAATGAAACTGAGAACAACCACTAAACCAATTGCCACAACTATAGTGACAAGGAACAATCGGACATATGGCCGATAAAGTGACAGAATGTTTTTGCGATCAATATTCACACATGTTCCTATTTCAATCTCACTACTGCAAGCACAACGCCAACTATCGTTACGATTTGAGCCGTAATTGTAAGTACCTTGGTAAACACATCGATAAACCGAGTTTCTGGTGTATCGAGTACTAAAATATTATCGCCCGGTTCCATTTTGTAATTTTCACTGCTTGCAGGGAATTGATCACCCTTTGGCTTAACTACAAGTGTAGCACTTTGATCCGCCCTAAAACCATAACCGCCAGCTAGTCTTACATAGTCCAAAAAAGCTAGACCCTCCTTATAAACCACACGTCCGGGATTTCTCACAGATCCTGTTACGTTTACATAATTGTTCCGTTCTGGAACATTTATGCTATCTCCATCTCTGAGCGTAGGATTATTACCGAGTTTATCTCTAACAAAGACATCTACGAAGTCCACTGATATTACACCCTTTACTTCACGAGACTTTACTTTGTAATACTGAAGTTCATTTACACTCATCTCGGATGGAGGCATAAGACGTAGTCGCTCGAACTCTTTATCAAGAAGATTCATCTCTGATGTTCGTAAAATAACGGCATCCTCAAGCGAAGCTTTGTCTGTGAACCCCCCGGCAGCTTCTATCAAATCTGTAAGCTTAGTAACATTGGGAATTAATGGATATCTACCCGGAAATCTTACCTCACCTGAAATCACTGCATCATGCTTTACATTCCAATTTGATCTGGAACGAACATAAATCCGATCTCCCACTTCCAAAGGAAAATCGCCAGGCAATACCATCGACGAGTTTAAGTTCTCAGTCCAATCCGTTAGGTCAAGAATGGTTTCTTGCAACCTACTTCCATCTCCACTCAACCTAACCAGCCTCACACTATCTGTACGTGCAGTAGGTAGAAACCCACCAACAAGTCTTATCAAAGTTGAAACTGAATCTGACTCCAGGTATTCGAACTCCCGCTCTTTTACTACTTCTCCATAAATACCAACAGTACTCTTATGCGATCTGAATGGTACAACTATTCTATCGCCTGAAAGTAATAGCGGATTACCTGAATTATCGCCATAGGAAATGTAGCGTTCCAAATCAACATTAACGGGCTGGGAAGCCCCCTCCCGAACTATAGTAATTTTTCGAACCGAGCCGGTATCAAGTATTCCACCTGCGCGCTCCAAAGCGTCGAACACTCTGTCAGCGCCCGTTGCGGGCACAACCGACGGGACGCTCACAGCCCCTAATACGAATACTTTGAATCTCCTAAGGGCTGATAATGAAACATCGATTTTAGCATTTCGGTAAACCTTTTGCGCTTCCATCGTGATCAACTTCTGCGCTGAATCGAGGGTAAGCCCCTTTACCGAAATAATGCCAGCCCTAGGAATTATCAGCTTTCCTTCAGGCGTTACAGCAATTTGTTGGTGTTGGGATTCGGTTGTCCAAATGCTAATTGTCACAATATCGCCCGGACCCAACACGTAGGTTGAAGCGTCGATCTCCTTGTCAAGTAGATTTGCTGTTTCCTTCGACAATATCACAGATTTGTTCACATCAGCTGTGTCAAACTGGTATGGTCCCTTGGGAATAAACCTGGGTTTCGAGAATCCTGGTACTTGTGCAAATAGATTTGATGCCACGATAAAAAACAGCGTCACAAGTAACGTTGTCCGTCGACCCGTTTTAAGCCACAACAATGAAATACGTATCCAATAATTTTTTAACATCAAGTTGCAAAGATAACAATGGATTGACTCCCGTTCGATAATGGGCGGTGGTTTTGATTCGTAGATTTACAAAATATGAGAAAAGAACAACCTTTATGAAAAATGATCAGCTACTAACCGTAGCCAAGCATGCCGCATTGACCGCTGGCGCTATTTTGATGGAGGGCTACGGTAAAGTGATAGATGTGCGTTTTAAGGACGGAACGCACAATATTGTGACGGACTACGACATCAAATGCGAGTCTGAGATAAAGCGAATTCTCCTGGAGGCAGTGCCTAATTCATCATTTCTAGGAGAAGAATCCATTGCCCACGTTGGTGCGGGAAACGTGGAATGGATTGTAGATCCGCTTGACGGGACGGTTAACTACGCACATGGGATTCCGATTTTTTGCGTCAGCATTGCCGCAAAAGTCGACAACCAACTTGTGGCGGGAGTAATCTTCCACCCCGTTTTGGGTGAGCTTTTTACCTGCTCGCTGGGTCAGGGGGCATTTCTGAATGACATCAAGATTAACGTTTCAAGCACTCAAACCCTTCAAGAATCCATGTTGGTTACCGGTTTCCCATACTCTGTAAATTCAAACCCGAAAGGCTGTATCGACCAGTTCGCCGCGCTCGTTGGAAGGGGGCTTCCCATTCGCCGACTTGGGAGCGCTGCGCTGGACCTGGCTTACACAGCTGCTGGAAGATTCGACGGATATTGGGAAGTTTCTCTGCAACCATGGGATATGGCTGCTGGTGTGTTGTTGCTCACCGAAGCTGGCGGCCAAGTAACCCACTACGATGGTAAACAATTTGTGCTTTCAAGCAACAGCATTGTGGCAACAAATTCTATAATTCACAATGAGTTGGTAGCTGCATTAACCGGATTTGAAGCATGAAAACCTGGCACATGAGTGGAGCTGGAAATCGATTTGTTGTGATAGACGGGAGGCTACTAGGTAACCCTGCCACTCAACAAAGCACTATTCAGCCCCTTGTCCCGAAAATTTGTGATAGATCTGCAATTGGACTCGAAAAGGCCGAGGGCGTACTGGTTTTGATTTCATCGGGCGAGGACACGTTTAGCTGCTTGTATTTCAACCCGGATGGTTCAAGTGGTATGATGTGTGGGAATGGCTCTAGGTGCATTTTTAAATATGCATCAGAATTCGCACTTCCTCCTGGCGCAGGCGGCCATATAGCGTTTTTAATGAATTCTAAATTATACGTGGGCTGGTTAAATGTAAACGGAACGGTCACTATTGTATTCGAGCCTCCTCTTAGTGAACGCATTTTTGAATCAGGTAGTTTTCCGAACGTTCCCAGTAACGTGTATTACGTTGATGTAAACTCAGACCACGCGGTTGTAACCGACATTCATGAATTAACAATTGAACAAATTTTAGCTGTCCGACGTGCACCCGTTTTTCCTAACGGATGCAATGTGAACATAGTAAAGGCAGTTTCGGGCGATTCGATTTCAATTGCGACGTTCGAACGTGGGGTAGAAGGCTTTACGCAGGCTTGTGGTACCGGTGCCATTAGCGTAGCCATTGCGTTGTGGCGTTTGGGGAAAGCATCAGATGAGGTTGAGATTATTCCTCCCAGTTTAAGCCCCCTCGTAGTGAAAATCGGGCATGAAGCGGAAAAAATTGTTGAGGTATCTTTGACTGGAGATGCCGTGTACGATGCAGAACCAACAGAATTTGATGTAGTAGCGGCAAAGTACTTACGATAATTTCAATTATGGACCAAGGTGTAAAGAATTTAATGAACTCAATATTGGAATTAACTGAATTAGATTTTAGTGGAATGTCGGCAATTCGACGCACCATTCATAGAAATCCAGAACTTTCATTTCAAGAATTTGAAACAAGTAAATACATTCAGTCTGTGCTTTCAGATTTGAACGTGGAGCATCAGGTTATTGCGGGAACGGGAGTTGTTGCTCATATTGGAACCGGCGCTAAATGTGTGGCGCTGAGGGCAGATATAGATGCGCTGCCAATCTTGGAGGAGACTGATCTGGAATTCTCATCTGTGAATCCGGGTGTAATGCATGCATGTGGGCATGACATGCACACAACCATGCTTTTATCGGCCGCTAAGATTTTGAAAGGTTGTGAGGCTGAATTAAATGGAGTGGTGAAGTTACTTTTTCAACCTGGCGAGGAAAAAAGTCCGGGGGGGGCGAGTTTAATGATAGCCGGAGGTGCGCTACAAAATCCTACACCAACCATGATTTTTGGACAGCACATTAACCCCGGTGCAACATGCGGCGAAGTCTCCTTTGTATCGGGTCCGATGATGGCTGCAGCTGACGAATTGTACTTCACGGTTCGCGGTTTTGGTGCCCATGCTGCTCAACCACAAACTGGACGCGATCCAATTGTGGCCGCCGCCGGTTTGATCCAACATTTACAAACGTTAATTACTCGGAGACGCAATCCGTTACTGCCTGGAGTATTGTCGATCACTAGCATTCATGGCGGCTCGGCCACTAACATTATACCTGAGGTGGTAGAAATGAAAGGGACGTTGCGGGCATTCGACCAAGAGTGGCGAGAATTTGCTTGGGAGTTTATCGTGGATGCAACTGAGAAATTTTGCGCATTACATGGATGCCAAGGAACAGTGGAGATTTTAAAAGGTTACCCGCCTCTTGTGAATGACGACGGTGCTACGAACTTTGCGCGTTCAGTTGCTACCTCAATGTTCGGAGACGAGCGTGTTACAGACTTTGAACCGAAAATGTGGGCCGAGGATTTTAGCTTTTATGGCGAACAAATTCCTGCTTGCTTTTGGATGCTCGGAGGAAGACCAGCTGAATTAGAATTTATGCCAGGTTTGCACAATTCCAAATTTGCGCCCGACGAGCGAGCTATGGTAACTGGAGCCGCACTATTGGCTCAAGTGGCTGTCAATGCGCTCGCGCAAGGATAGTTCTTGAGTAAATCGTTCAAGAATAATTCTGGTCAATAGATGCCGCTCGCAAGGTAAATACGGTTATTTCGGGCCGTATACCGATTCTCATTGGAGGGCCTACAGTACCAATACCGCGATTCACATACAGCTGTTGATTGCCGTTCTTATACAAGCCTGCCCACTGCTTATAGATCAGTTTTGCGGGACTCCACTCAAAGCCCATTAAGCTTACTCCGAATTGCCCACCGTGTGTGTGACCGGCCAGCATCAAGTCCACATCCGTTTTACCCACAATGTCGAGGTCCCAAAAAGTTGGATCGTGCGCCAATAAAATGGTTGCGTCTTCTCTCGTTACATCTTGAAGTGCCTTATCCAGATTCGCAAACTTTTGATTGAATCCAGTGTTGTCAGTGCCAGCAATCACAAGTCTATCCGCGCCAACATTGATCACTCTGTTTTCGTTCACCAATAAATCCACGCCAAATCTCTTGACGCCAGAAATCAACTGCTTATGTTGAGTTAGTGAATTGTAGTGGTCATGATTTCCCAATGAGCCAAAAACGCCATACTCACCACGAAGCTTGGTAAGTCCGGCTGAAACCAAAGCAAGCTCTTCTGGCACGGCGTTCACAAAATCACCGGTTATAACAACTGCATCAGCTTTGTATGAATTCACTAATCGCACTACTTCGCGAAAGGGTTTTTCATCCGGAAAAGAACCAGCATGAATGTCAGAGACTTGCACCAGCACAAAGCCGTCTAAGGAACGCGGAAGATTGTCTAAAACTATCTCATGATGTTGTACCTGAAAGTCGTACAACGTGCGGAACATCCCATTGCCCACTATTACGTATGGAACCGCAGCGGCGGACCAGCCAACACTCTTGAGAAAATCTCGTCGCGACTCGCCGGCCGATCGCACGTGTACAATTCCATCGGCCTCAGAGAAAGTGGTAGCCTCAGTAGCTACAGTTGGTGCCTTGACAGTTCCAGTGATTTTCTTAGCTAGCCAAACCGCAGCACGTATCACGTCTCTCATGAGCAATACCACAACAATTAGGACCTTGGGCAGATACCAGAGGCTAATTATTGAAAAGAGAATGACATCTATGCCATCTAGCCGGAACATGTGCCGGCGGTATGCTACAAACCAATAAAGGCAACCAATTATAGCTGCTAAAGACCACGTGGATCTGTAAAGCCATTTACTTTTGTTGCTTTTCCTAACGAATTGGGTAAACCTGCCTATAGTGTATAGGTCAAGCACAAACAAGAAAACCCCAAATATTACACTGAAAAGAAGAATGTTCGTTTGGTGATTCACATCGCCTAAGACGATTTAACAGTAATAAATAGTGCCGTTGCCGTGGCTACAATTATTTCGGGGTTGGATGTGCATACAATTTCACCACGTAGAAAATTCTTTCTACCATCAGTTTTTTCTATCCACGATTTGATGTGATACTCTTCACCCAACAACATGGGTTTTCGAAAAGTTACGTTTAAGTTGGCGGTCGGCGCCCTTACTCCCTTAAACGACAAACTCTTTCCCATTGTCTCATCCAACAACATCGAAACATATCCACCATGAGTAATTCCATGAGTCCCCATCATACGCATATCCGGTTTGACATACGTACTCATCACTTCGGTTTCGGAGTCAAACACAAAGGTTAGCTTCATTGAAAAGGGATTGGCTTCGCCGCAGGCCACACAGGCATTATCGCGTTTAGGTCGGACAAAGGTATACTTGTCCTGCAACCACAGTGGTAAGATGGGATACCGCACGCCGGCTTCTCTATCAACAAAGGCTAAAAACGGACCCCACGCTTCTACGTTCTGAGCAATTTCTAAAGCAACGTTTGCAACCAGTCTCCCCCATTCACCAACGGGTGCCCAATGATACATTACACCCGAATTCGAAACCGCAAGTTTATTGGGATTGAAAAAAGAGGTCAAGCTACTTCCGTACATCAGTCGAGCATCTTCCAGCCGATGATACACTATTGGTGCGTCGACCGGCTTTAAATAGTTCATCTCGTCGCCACACCGGCACACGAACGGAAACTCCTTATAATGCTCATCGGCTGTTGGCGCCAGCCTGCGAAAAAAGAAATCCAAAAACCACGGATCATCTTGCACGTGTCCATCTATAGTCAGTTCACCCTTATCTGAAAGCTCATAATAGTAATCTCTTTTCATTTGGTAAGGGGCTTTACGGATTTAACAATTACATTTTTTGTGGTGCACTTACGCCCAATATGGCAAGACCATTGTTGAGAACACGACGGGTTATTTCGGCTAGTAACAGTCGTGCTTTTTCCAATTCTTCACCCGAATCTAGAATTCTACAATCATGGTAAAACACATGATACGCGGCGGCAACTTCGCGTAGGTATTCAGCTAACGTGTGCGGCTCCAAGCTTTCGCATGCTCGCTCAACCGTATGTTTCACTCTCGAAAGTAAGTCAATGAGCAACAATTCTTTTTCGTGCTCCAATACAGATAGATCTGCTGTTTCAGTAACAGAAAGCCCCTTATCAAAAGCTTTTGCAACAACGGAGCTAATTCTGGCGTGGGCATACTGCAAATAAAACACAGGGTTTTTGTCGCCTTCCTCTTTCGCCAAATTCAAATCAAATTCAAGATGCGTACCGGCGGTTCGCATTATGAAAAAGAATCGCACCACATCCACACCTACTTCTTCTATCAAATCATCGAGCGTGTACGTATTGCCGGACCGCTTGGAGAATTTGACTATTTCACCGTTCTCAAAAAACGTTACCATTTGATGGATAATTACGCGAACCTTCGACGTGTCTAGTCCGAGTGCTTGAACACCAGATAACACATCGGGGATAGTTGCAATATGGTCGGAACCAAATACATCAACCACAACATCAAATCCGCGCTCTAACTTATTGCGGTGGTACGCGATGTCCGGCAGACGATACGTGGGCTCGCCAGTTGACTTAATAATTACTTTGTCCTGCTGACCGCCCAGCTTAGTGAGTGCAAACCAAGTAGCACCATCTTTTTCATATGCTAACCCAGCATTTCGCAGTTGTTCCACCGTTTTGGATACAACGCCAGTGCTATAAAGCGTGTCTTCGTTAAAGAATACGTCGTGCGAAATTCTCAAACTTTGAAGTGTTTTTTTGATACTAGTAAAGCACCAATCCTCACCGGCTTGTCTGCCAATCTGAAGTGCTTCTTCTTGACTCTTCCCGACCAATGCTTTCTGAGAATTTAATTCTTGGGCAATTTGAATTATGTAGTCACCTTTGTATCCGTTTTCCGGAAACGGAAGTTCTGGGTTTTCAATTTGCTTGTATCGAACGCTAATACTCTCGGCCAGCAAGTTCATTTGATTGCCAGCGTTGTTGAAATAATATTCACGCGTTACTTCGTACCCACAGCTAGCATACAGATTGGCAACGCTATCGCCGATGGCGCAATTGCGTCCGTGGCCCGCATGTAGCGGTCCTGTAGGATTGGCACTCACGTACTCAACATTTACTTTTTTCCCGACGCCAATAGTCGATTTACCCAATGCTGAACCGGCCGAAACCATGTCGGCTAGCAAAGATTGAAACGCAAGCGGCGTGAACGTAAAGTTGATAAAGCCAGGACCGGCAATCTGCACATCGCTAACAAATCTGCTGTCGAGTTTCAGAGCCGCCACTACTGATTCTGCCAAAGTTCGAGGGTTTACTTTTTGCGCCTTAGCTAACGACATACAAACGGTCGTAGACAAATGTCCATGCCCAGATTGTCGAGGTTTCTCAAACGGAATTGGATCTGCAAAGGTAATTCCTGCATTAATCAACGCCGCTTGGAGCTCAGATTCAACAAAACTATTCAGCATTATTCGGTTTGTTTTTTTATGGCCAAAGTATTAACTGCGCGCGCCACTCCAGATGGCGAAAGAGAATAAAATTTACCATCTCCCCACAATTTTTCAAGCTTATAAAACGATCGTGCGGATTCTAGCATAACGTGAATCACAATATCGAAATAGTCGAGAATCATCCATGTTGTGGTTCCCTTTCCATCCTTACGTGGCAGACCCATTCCAGCTGCTTTCGCGGCTTGAATAATTTCATTACTTACGGCCCTAAGCTGCGGATCAGAATCCACGGTTACAACAACAAAAAAATCGGCAGGTGATGAGTCGATTTTTGAAATATCGAGCACCGTGATATCCCTAGCCATTTTTTCCTGAGCAGCTCGAGCACACAAAACGGCCTTCCCCTTTGTGGTCCTTGGTTTTTTTGAAACAGCCAAAAGTTCTCCTGTATTAAATTCTAATTTTCATTAATCATCAAAGGGGCTAAGTGTTTTTACATCAGATCCGAGTATCACACTTACCCGTACAAAAAGCATCGAATCTATATCGCTTACTACTAGAGTGTCAGAAATTCCTAAAACCTTGGCAACTTTCATGGCCGAGATTCTGTCTCCAACTCGATCGATCACTCGGCTAAGTTTTACCGTATCTGGTGCGGTAGACAACTCAACCACATCGAATCCTCGCTCACGTAGGTAGTTTAGAGTTTTTCTTGCAACTCCTGTTACACCGGAAGAGTTGGAAATTGTTAACTGAATAACAGATCGTGGACCTTCTAGTTCCACATACGGAACAATTGGAGGATTCACCATTCGCCAAACCAGCGAACCTAGGAATACCAAAACCACTGTTCCTAAAACGCCGATTACAACCCAAGGCCAGATCTTGCGCTTTTCCTCGACTCTCACTGATCTTCCTCGACGTCGGGCATATACTCTTCGAAATGATCCCCGTGCTTAAGCAACCGTTTATAAAGCAACTTTCTAGCTCTGAAAATATGAGCCTTCACGGTACCAAGGGGCTTAGCCAACTTGTCGGCAATCTCTTGGTATTCCAAATCTTCTTCATGTCTCATTCGAATAACGTTTCGATACTTTTCCGGCAAAGACTGCAGTGCGTTCTTTAACATTGCGCTTCGCTCATTTGCTAATACGATGTCAACAGGAACAGGGCCTAAATCCATCGGATCGAACGTCATTTCTCCGCCGTCCTTTGTTGCTATTGGGGAGTCAATCGACACCATGGCAAATCGCTTCCGACGCAGATAATCAATGCACTTGTTCGAGGCGATCTTATACAGCCAGCGGGAGAACGGGTAATCTCCCTTATACGTTTTCAGCGCCGAAAATGCTTTAACAAAGGTATCTTGAACAATGTCGGCAGCATCTTCCTCATTACTAATCATTTTCCGCACTAGGAATGCTACAATCCGTTTGTACTTGGATTCCAAAACAGCATAGGCATTCACTTCACCAGCCAGAACTCGTTGTACGACAACTAGATCGGCTGCCGCAGAATCGTTGACAGGTTGGGTTATATCCGACATGTAATAAGAGAATTTCCTGACCAAAACGGTGCGGAAAGGGCGGGATTCGAACCCGCGGTGGGTATAACCCCACGCACGCTTTCCAGGCGTGTGACTTAAACCGCTCATCCACCTTTCCGCG
>JABMNI010000013.1 GCA_013204605.1 Ignavibacteria bacterium | reverse complement strand
TTGCTGACACCCTCCGGCCTAACACGTCCACGCAATCCCACGCAATAATTTCAGTTGGGCCACAACCCTCTGCGTCAGAATCTTCTATCGGACCTTCTGTTGAGGTCACCAAATCTAGGTAGCCAATGAAGGGCCCATTTACGTTATCCTTGAATGTGGCTACGTATCCACCATCAATTCGGACTGCAGACGTAATGAATGTAGGTCTTCTACTCTGCAATGAATAATTCGCTATTAGTTTGCCGTAATGATCAAACTGCAAGAGTAAACCTCGCTCGGAATTTTCTACTGGCCAAGCACCCGGAAAAGTCAGATCGGCGTACCAACCTGACGAAGCAAAGCCCTCTGGTGTTGTGAATAGGGTCCACGGTACTGCCTGCAACCCCCTAGGCCAAATGAACACAGCAGAATCCACCAATTTTCCCTCACTTAATGAGTAAGTCCAATTTGAAAGAGCATCCCTGCCAAGAGTCCTATTCCAACACGCGCTATGTACGAACACGCAATTTGAGACTGTATCGTAAATCAGTTTCGCATCATAGTAATCATAGACAGATGAGTCGCCCATGTTTGTAGCAAATAATATTTCGCCCGTCAGCTTATCAAGTTCGGCAAAATTGACATTGTAAAACTTTCTTGGAAACTCTTGGGTCCATCCGATGCATATACTTTGAGCTCCGACAACTATACCGGTTGGTGCAGATCTAATTTGAGTGGTATCCGTAGACACTTTCACACTCAGATTGACCTCGTTGTTGAAGTTGACCACCTCCAACCACACTTCTTCCAATCCATTAGGATTGTTATAGTTCACTCCTGCGGTGTACAGTTTGTCGTCACGTACAATTCTAGTGGCTACCCTTGTCGCAATGAATTTATCAGAATTCAATGAATCCGACTCAACTAGTTGGCCATTTTCTACGATGAATCTTCGTACAACACCGAGTCTGCGCTTATCGACTGCCACGACTTCAATTCGCGAACCAATCACATCCTTTTGAAAAATATCCAAAAGTAAAGTAGAGTTTTGCAATGGGAAAGTCCAAAGCACTGAGTAGTTTTTGTTCAAAAAAATGACGGAATCTGCATCCCCATATGCTATGTCATATATCCACCGTTGGTCAAACTTCATCAAGCCTTCCATCCATAGGTAAGGGTTATCAGATTCAATCCTATGCTCGTCAACAAGAGCAACCAAACGGCCCTCATCGATATATGTCTGCGCTTGCATACACAATGAAGAAATCAACCACAAATGAGCAACGACTATTTTGACGAACCATTTCATGTTATTGTCATTCCTACTCTTGAACTACGCTCACACATGCAGGTATGCACGTATTGGACCAATAGTTTGAACCTTCTGGAACCTCTGGTGGAACTATTTGGGCGCATGAAACAAAATTCTGGTCTACCAACCTGCCGTGAGTTATCACCTTATTTGTCACGGGATCTACACAAATATCGTACCCGATTTCGCAACAATATTGCCCACACTGTAAAATCCCGTAATGCGGAGCTTGGGCAACCGTTGTAAAATCTTCGAACACCACATTCGCAACGTATCCGTATATCCGAGTACAAGAGGCCTGCTTAAAATTATAAGTTCGTACTGACGAAGGACAAGTAACGAATCCAGCGTTTGGATCTTGATTAAATATATGCTTAGCAAGTATTGGATACCAACTGTTAAACATCCACGTTACGAGAGTCCAATTTGTATTGCTACCCGTTCCAACATCTGTATTCCATCCAGAACACCCCGGATCGTTTGGATTCACTGGACCAAACGACTGAACCCAGTAAGAGACCTTTCCACCAATACATTGATATTTGACATAGGTCAAAAAGAATAAACATCCTGGATACAATGGATGAGAAAGCTTTACGCTAGTTGTCTGAACGGCATTGCACCCACCCATACAATTCAACCCCTGAGCCGCCAATGTTGGTGGTAAACAACAATTGATTAATAAAAACATAGCACACAGTCCAGCCACTAACCGACCGACAAAAAGTCCAGCTAACTCATTGGCAAAACCCTTGTTTCCCCATTCACTTCCTTCCGTATTCATGTCAACCTCCTTAATTAGTTATCATCTCGGTTCAATTGGAGCGATTGCAGTTCGCAAAACCACGAATCCAGGTCTGCCGATATTTGGCAAACTTTGCAAGGATTCAAGGAGCAACCAATTACTAATTAGTATCCGATGTTACATCAGTTCAAAAAAGAATTAAAAATTAAGGATTGAGGATTAGGGATTTTCAATTGGCATTCTCAAATTTCCACATTTTCTAATCTACAGTTACGACGTGTTCCGCCTCCGGAATCATTACCCCTATACGATACGGCACGGCGTGCCCGACATTTTCACAATGGGCTTCGAATTCATCGGCGTGGTTTTTGTCGACGCTGATGAGCAGACCGCCGCTGGTTTGGGGGTCGCACAAAATGGCGCGGGCGGCCTCGTTGATTTCCGAGACTTTGTGACCGTACGAGAGGAAGTTGCGTTTGGTGCCACCTGGGATAGCCCCCTGCTCAACATAACTGCGGATAGCGTCGGCGTCGATGAGTGGGATGTCGGCTAACGCGATGGTGGCGGAGAGGTGGGCGCCTTCGCAGAGTTCGATTAGGTGACCCAGCAGACCAAACCCGGTTACATCGGTGAGTGCGTGAACGTATGGTAGGGGGCTTATCAGCGCGCCTAATTTGTTGAGGGTGGTCATTGATGTGAGTGCAAGTTGTATGTGCGCGTCGCTGACAATTCCTTTTTTTTGTGCGGTGGTAATTATTCCAACGCCAATTGGTTTTGTGAGATATAAGACGTCGCCGGATTTTGCGCCGGTGTTGGTTTTGAGATTTTTTAAGTCAACGCGGCCTGTCACCGCCAGACCGAATATTGGCTCTGGTGAGTCGATGCTGTGTCCGCCGGCTAACAGTATTCCGGCGTCGGCGCAGGCCTGCCTAGCCCCCTCCAAAACTAATCTTGCGGCTTCGATGGGCACGGTGTTTATGGGCCAACCAAGCACGGCGATGGCCATCATGGGAGTGCCGCCCATGGCGTACACGTCGCTAATTGCGTTCACCGATGCGATGCGCCCAAAGTCTGTTGGGTCGTCAACAATGGGCATGAAAAAGTCGGTGGTGGAAATCACGCCCGTGCCGTCGCCCAGGTCGTACACCGCGGCGTCGTCCTTGCTTGCGTTTCCAACAATCAGTCGAGGATCGGCAGCGAACTTCAGTTGCGACGTTAATATTTCATCCAACACACCGGGCGCAATTTTGCATCCGCACCCTGCACCGTGCGAGTACTGCGTGAGTTTGTAGTTAACGATCTCGTTGGTTGTCTGTTCAGTATTCATATTTGCGTTCGTGATATTTGCTAATGGCTAATTGCTATTTGCTAATTGTCTCGTTCGTCCCTCGTCGCTCTCGGGACTGATATTTGTTTACGAAAAATTGACCTCAAACGAATCCGGATCAGATAAAATCAAGGCTTCAATTTCATCGGTAATTTTTTGAGGGTCGTGTAAGGGGCTTTGTATGGTGTGAATGATTTTTTTCTTGCCTTCCCGCAGACCATGATCGTACGTGCGGTCGTAATAGTCCAATGCAACATCCGCCGCATCCGCCAGACGGTTCTCCGCTACCGCTTGCGTTGCCGTAGCTAATCTATCGCCACCTAATTTTTTTGCGATGCGCACAAAGCATTCTTGCAGTTCTTCATGCGAGGCTTCGCCATAATCGTCACCCAAATATTCAGCGCGGGCGGAACGAGGAATTTCAACAACTACAACTGGTGATTCCTTCATGGCTTGAAACAACTCCGGTGGTAATGCAATCCTGCCTACCATTCTAGATTCATCTTCAACAAAAATCAGTTTCGAAGAATCGAATGTTTGCAATGTTGCATGCATCATGTTCACGGCTTGTTCGGCACTCGGTTGTGGTGGCTGACTCAACCATCCGAAAGCCGAGCCCTTGTGGTTGCAAATATCTTCGAGGTCGAGAACTTGGTGTCCGCGTTTGTGTAGCTCCTGCAGAATTTTTGATTTCCCGCTGCCGGTGCGTCCGCCTACTACTACCATTTTCCACGGACCCGATAAGCCCCCTAGCACCCATTTCCGATACGTTTTATAACCGCCCGGCAACACGTCGCAATCAATTCCGGCAGTGCGCAACAGCCACGCCACCGATGCCGATCGCATTCCACCGCGCCAACAGTACACCATTGGTTTTTGCGCTATGATGTTTTCCTCGCGCGTGCTTACATCAAGAGTTTTCTCGTGTGTGCTTACATCAAGAGTTTTCTCAGTACTAATCGATTGTTGAGTTGCTTCACGCGCTGCCTGAACAATGTGTGTCATCTTGGGTCCAACAATTTCAAGACCGCGCATCACGGCAGCGTCGCGTCCAACTTGTTTGTACAGCGTTCCAACTTCAGCCCGCTCCGCATCGGTAAACAACGGGATATTTATTGCACCGGGAATGTGTCCTTGCGCAAACTCAGCTGGAGAGCGCACATCAATCATATTTTTTTCAAGCTGCACGGATTGCCATTGTAAGTTTTGACAAATGCAATTCAGTAAACGTGTTTTCGATTACTACGGTAGTTGCACGTGCGCGGCGCTGGTGCAAAAACGTTGTAATAATGCGCAGCTCATCAAGTTCCCTATCCGTAAAAGATCCCGTCGGCTCCGGCTGCACGTACACATCTTGCACGTCAACAAACAGCGCATCCAACACCGCCGAGCATCCAACAATTCGTTGCATCCGCAAACGCCCTGCACGCATCGCATACACCTCCACCGCCGAAACTCTATCGTTAGTTGGAATCACAATTACCACATTCGTATCGCTCACCGCCAACGGCGTATCGGCAGAGTGCAGCGTGACGCGTTCAATTTCACGAATGCCATTACGCAACGTAGCCGCCCGCTCGTACTCCAGCGCATCCGATGCCGCCATCATACTATCGCGAAGTTTTGCAATAGCCCCCTTCTCAACATTCGCCAAATATTTCCGCGCATCTAAAACTGCCGTGCGATAATCCGCCATACTTTGCGATTCATTGCAAGGGGCTAGGCAGCGCTTGATGTGGTAGTCGAAACACGGACGCGCCGCAGGGTTTGGTTGTAGGTCGCCTTCGCATCTGCGAATTTTGTATTCGAATACAATCATGTCGAGAATTTTTTCTGCCATGCGTTCGCTTCTGAAGGGTCCGAAGTATTCCGACCCATCATCATTCACCCTATGCACCAATTCCAAACGCGGATAATCTTCGTTTGTAATTCGTAAAAAAGTTGGCGCGTGATATTCGCGACTAGCAACGTTGTAGCCTGGAAGAATTTGCTTTATTTCTCTCGACTCCAACAACATTGCCCCAAGTTCCGTACCCGTTGTCTGCCATTTTATTTTACGAATAAACCGAACCATTTTCTGCACGTTCTTACCATGCAATGGTGATTCGGAAAAATAGCTTTTCACACGCTTAACCAAACTCTTGGCTTTTCCAACGTACAGAATTTGATTTTTTGCATTCAGAAAATAGTACACGCCCGGTTCATCCGGAAGCTCATCTAAATATTGTTTTACAGCATCCTTGCTTTTCGAAATTGTTTTGGTGGTCTTGCGCGGTGCGTATTGTAAGTTCACTATATCACCAATCGTGGTGGCTTCGAACTCATCAATGCAACGTTGCAATAAACTTTTAAGCACGAAGGCCGTGGCCTCGGTATCGCCCATGGCGCGGTGTCGTGCATTTATAACTACATTGTAAAATTCTGCTACCGATGCTAGGTCGTGTTTGGCCAGCCCCGTGCTCAAACGTCGCGACAATTTAACAGTACACAACCGATGAATGTCGGGAACTTCGTGTCCGCACCGCAGCAACGTCTTTGCAACAAAGCCCCAATCAAACCCCACATTATGCGCAACAAACACTGAGTGCTCATCCGACAGTTCACGCAGGAGCGGCAACATTGCAACATCTTCATCGGGGGCCGTGCTCACCATTTCATTCGTGATGCCCGTCATCACCGAAATAAAATCCGGAATCCGTTCATGCGGATTAATCAAGGATTCATAGCGCCCCACAATCTCACCATTCTCTATCACGCAAAATGCAATTTCAATAATCCGATGATCGCCACTCGTCCCGCCGGTCGACTCAATGTCGACCACCACAAAACGGACCTCATCCAACGGTGTAAGCAGATCTAGCATCTCCGAAATTACGGGTTATAATCTTGAGCTTGCCAAATGAATTCGGTTCAGCGTACCTCTACCGCAAACGTTACGTTCACGTCCGTTTCGTCACTCGGGGTAACACCGTCCTTCAGCGCCGCATCGGGAAAGTGCGAGAGCGCCACCACAACACTCGCATTGCCCGCAACTGATGTTCGCAGAGACGAATGTATTCCAAGGGGCTTTCCGTTTGCGTCGAAATCTGAGGTTACAATTGCAATGGCACTTGGTGCGACACTGAAAAACACTTGGTGATGAATGGCATCAGCCACGATGGTTGGCGTGACATCTACTAAGCCCGTTGCCTGAACACTTAAGAATTGAACGGCTGCTTTGTAAACCGAACCGGTTTTTAGACGCATAGTGTCGGTGCGGTTGGGTGGATTGCCGCCAATTCCGTCGGCGTCCTCCCATGTGTAAAACGTAGTGTCGGAGGTCGCGCTGTCAACCAGCATGACGCGAACCGTGGTTATCACCGCCTCATCAGGCTGCTTGGGGACGGTGGACTGTTCGGAACAGGCACTAAAGGCAAACAGAAGGGGCGCAATTACGAGCAAAGACTTAAACGACAGCATGGCTTTGTTGGGAATTCAATTTGATGAAGGTGTTTGAGATGCATTAAGCAATCAGTCAAATATACCGTGGGTTGATTTTAGACCATTTTCCCCATGTGGGGAATATGGTCATCTGTGCTTCTAGATGACCATATTCCCCACATGGGGAATATGGTCATCTAGCACTGAAATACTGTGTAACCGAACTAGTCTTTTTTTGGCAGCTTCTTGGGCTTGTTTGCTCCAAGTTTTTTAATACTAGGCTCAACGGGTAGGTCTTCTGGCATAGTACCACCCAAGTCAGATATGGTCTGTCTTACTTTTTTCCCTACTTCATAATGAGTGCTATTAGCTTGTTGTTTCCCCTTTGTCTCCTCTCGCCTAAGTTTTTCCTCCGTTTGAGTTGCTCGGAAAAGATTAGCAGCAAGTTCCGTGCTACCCATGTGATCTAAAATACCTTCATTCTTTTTGAGTCCCTTTTTACCGTGGATTTCTTTCGCACCCATGCCATTATACAATCCCATATACCCATGGTTTTGAAAAACGGCGTATTCCCGCGGCTGAATTACGCCAGCTGTTCTTGCAGCGTCTGCCAACAACTTATTGTGTTCAGCTAACTCCTTTCTCAAGTACAGCCGCTTAGCCTCTTCCGTATCCAGCTTCTCGAATGCTTGTTCAATCAGCTCGGCTTTTCTTGTTTGAATTGCGAAGTACGTTTGACCCAATGCCACGACTTCCTTTGAAGGATCGGCGTTCTGTACTATCAGGTAGCAGGCATACCTAGTCAGGTGCAAATCACCAACATCTCGAAAAGCGCCAGAGCCTATATCGACCATTTTCTCCACTTGGGGAAAATGGTCATCTGCACCCTGACCCGAGTTGATGCATGCCTCTTTTGCCTTACTTATTACGTTAAGGAATTTGTCCCATTTGAAATATCCCAGCGCTGTGAAAAGCTCTCGTGCACTCCAAAACTCTTGTCCAATCTTATTGGTGCGTTTGATTTCTTCAAAAGTGTTTGTGTTGTTTTTCATGTTCGTCGCAACCTACATTAACTTTAACAAGTACACCTTTGCCATATAGGTGTGTTTAATGTTGATCGTGTAATGAAGTAGGTAAAGTGTGACACTTAGTGAAAGGGCACCGAAAATCTTATAGTAAAATTCCGCCCCGCATCATCAGCAAAATATCGAAATCGATTTAGGTAGTCGCGGTAACGATGGTTGAAGAGGTTGGAACACGACAGACCCACGAAGACCGGTTTGTCGAAGACATCGATTGTTGCGCCGAATTTGAGATCAGTCAAAATGTAGCCAGGTGGCGGCGGCGCGTAGTCGGAACTGTCGAGGTACTGGTCCTGACGCCGCACTCCGCTCACACCGACTTCCACGTAGGCATCGTGCGCGAGCCACACGTCATGCGCATGCGCGTGCACGCTCAGCCGTAGCCGATCAGCAGGAATGAGGGGCAATGGAATTCCTTCGGTGGTTGTGCCGCGCACTACTGAGCCTTTTGCCGACACCGAAATCACCGTTGTCAACTCGGCGGTGGCACTGAAATCTACTCCGTTTATCCACGCATTGTTACTTGTGTAAACGTAGGTAGGAAACGTTCCGCGCACGGTGGTGGTGGGATTATTGGGAAGGGGCTTAGTGTAAATGTAGCCGAAATATTTGGTTGCGTATCCGCTTACTTCGCACTGCACATCACTCGTATTGATGTGCAGCGTCACATCTGCATTGATGTTGCGTTCTGCTTGAAGTTCCGCGTTGCCAATTTCGTAGGTGGCTACGCCGTGGTGCAGACCGTTGCTGTAGAGTTCGTTTACTTGCGGTGGACGCCACGCTGAGCCAACGTTGGCCGATAATCTGAGGTTGTCTGTGAGTTGCGTTTGCGCACCCAACGCTCCCGAAAACGACGTGTACAAATTATTTTTTATGGTCTGTTGAGTGCTCCCCAGAACATCCAACCTTGCATCGAGCCATCGAACATCGTACCTGAGTCCGGCAGATAATTGCACATTTCTAATCATGGAGTTTTCTAACACATAGCCCCCTACCCCATACAGCAAATAATCGGGAATGAGAGCTACACTTCCGCCGCGACTGTTACTCTGGCGCAAGGCATTTACGCCAATCGATCCCGACGTTACATCATTCAGCCGGTGCTCCAGTTTTGCCTCGAGCGAATACGTAACCAGTACCAAATTCATGGCCGGCGTTTGCAACGCATTGTTCAGCCGCGCAATGCTATCGGCGGCGCGTTCATCCGGATTGTCGCCACGCCCAATAATCCGCAAGTTGTGGGCATCATATTCGCTGCGATTATTTCGCTGCCAACCATACGTTACGCTCAGCGTTCCAAAATTCTTGATGTAGTTATGAAATTGTCCGGAGAACATAGTGTGCTGCACCTCTTGTTTCGGATTAGAAATATCGTACGAAAACTCCGGATTCGTTACCGGATTTCCGCGTTCAATTGCGCGTTGCATATCGGCCGGATTTCCAATGTGCGAGCCCGAAAAAATTCCCAGCGTAGTTTGAAACTCACTCAATGTTGCCCAGCCGCCCAGATCATTATTCCCAAACGTCGTGTAGAGTCCACCGCTCCAACTCCCAAACGCCGTATTCTGCAACGAATACTCCGGCGCACTCGAACTCCCCGCTCTGCGCGCATTTGCATACACGCGAATGGCAAGGGGCTTTCCCAGCACACCACCAGTTTGCACATAGCCGCCAACGGCACCTTGCTGATTATTGGTAAACAAATTCACCGATGCCTCGCCCGATAATTTCTCGTACACGTCGAGCGGTGAAGGTTCAGAGCGGATGATACCGCCCAAGGCGTTCGGACCATACACAACCCCCGCAGCCCCCTTCACCACTTGAATGCGCATAGGCGTAAACGGGTCAATTTCCGGTGCGTGCTCTGTGCCCCACTGCTGACCCTCTTGATTGATGCCGTTGTTGTTGATCACAATTCGATTGCCGGACTGACCGCGAATAATCGGCTTTTGAACGGTGGGTCCGGTCTGAATGGTTGTAACGCCTGGGATCTCCGTAAGTGCCGCCGAAAAATTCTGACCCGAATTTTCACGCAGCTCGGTTTCAGTCAACACCGTTTGCGATTGCGTGTGCATCCCCGCGCTCGACAAAACATCGGCAGTAACAATTACCGGTTGCGTCTGAAGGTCTGGTCCGTCCGGATTTCGCCCTTTCAACACACGTGCATTATTACTCTCGCCCATACCCAAAAGAACCTCAACTGAATTTGTATACGGTGCAAACAACGTAGCACGTTTAATGGCGTACCCCACGTATCGCACATCAATCAGGGTGGTATCGGTTGTTACATCATGCAAGTGAAACGCGCCGTGGTGATCCGTCACCGAACCAATCTTCGTCCCCACCACCTGCACCACCGCCCCCACCAGCGGCTCGCGGCTGGCACTATCGCGCACAACACCATGCACGTGCGATTCGCCCATCGCAAAAAAACTCAGCAGCAAAATTGAAATCATAATTGAAAGGGGCTTTGTGGGAGTGCAAAATTACGTGCAAACCTTTGGAGGCCGACTATCTTAGCACTACTTTGTCAACAAAATAACCGTCCACATTCACTAGAAAATTCCACTGAGCCCCTTACACTATTTCAGAATTGGAGATCAGGAATGAAGCGGGAAAGCATTGGTTCAGTAAACTATCAAGCTGCCGTGATGACTACACTGGGCGCCAAAGATCACAATCTGCACCAAGCCTGTATGCGAAATTGAAGGCAGCAACATTGCACTCGAGTCGCCGGTCTCAGAACTATGAGTAAATGAATCACTGAGTAATATGCTCCCTTCAACAGAATGAATTTCGAAACTACTGTGGACGTTGTTGCAACCGTGTACAAGCACCTTGCACTCGTTATGCTGATTTACCGGATGCGGAATGGTAAATACACTCGACGTTGGAATTGCAATTACACCATCGTCTTCGACACTTGAGACGATATCATTTTTACTCAATAATAGAACACCGTTTTTTTCTGTATTTACCAGCAACTTGTCCCCCACCGAGGCAACTTGGTACACACTGCCATACTTATCAATCTGGTTCAGCTTTCCATCATTTACCCACAAACGATTGTACAATGTATTCCATGACGCGCACCAATCGGTAACCGCCATCGTCGATATGTAAGGGCTAACAGCCTCGTCACTGCCAACATTACTCATGTTTCCGGACAGGACAGAGTATTCACCAACAGTTACGTTCGAAACCTGAGCTCCAGCAGACTGTTCTACCGCTGCAATGATTAATTTACTGTTGTTGTACTTACCTAGCCGATAGGATGAACGGCTGTCAAACATACCACCGTCGGCTCTGCTCCAAACATCATTCTCAAAAGAAAACAACCCTCCAGCTTTCCAATGATCTACGGGAAAGTAGTTACCACTAGCCCACGCAAATAGCTTGCTATCCATCACAAAAGCTGCACTTATCCCCAGTGGTAGTAGAGCTCCTTGATTATCGTAACTCGGCCAGCCTGCTAGCGGAATTGTGTCTGCTTTCTGCAATAAAAGGTCGAAGTGGACAATTGCACCTCCAGTTGAAACGTAGATCTTATTTTCTCCGCTGACACACAAGCTGCTAGCTGGTATGCTTGAAGGTAACTTCAATAAGGTATCCACACGATTTTTGCCGATTCTAAGAATGTTCCTGCTGTTACGACTAATTACTAAGATGTTGCTGCCTCGTACCTCAACTTGGTCAAAATAACCGTTGCTCATGGCTTCCTGGTCTGACCGATTCATCAATTCACTAGTTCCATTAGGGAACACCCTGTACCAGCCATGATTTCCAACCTGGACCACACAAAATGAATCACACGAAAACGCTTGCTGCCCCAAGCTATACACTGGTTCAGGTGGAACTATTGGAGTTAAGGTGTAATCGCTTAAATCCATAAACACATTTCTACCGCTTCCAAACCAGTATAAAGAACTATTGTTGTTTGATCGAACACCCACGACCGGTCGACTGATACTTTCTACTGTGCCGACCTTCAATCCGATAACCGTGCTGTCTATCAGTAACATAAATGTATCCCTTTTTGATTCCCGATCATATGCATGTACAAACACTGAATCATTCTGCCATGGTTCCATTCGCTTTACTGTCAGATTGTAAACAAGTGGTTTGATCTTACCTTGATTTAAATCACTGCCAGTATGTACGAATAAAACATCGCCATCATAGAGGTATTTATTTTTGTCAGTGGAGGTAAGGTCGTAAACCGAAAAGACCGACCTATTAAAGATTTCCGAATCTGAAGGCTTATAAGCTAAATATGTTCGTTTCGTTCCTACGCCTACTCCATGAACAACGTAGCTAACCAACATATTTCCCGAAGGCGAAATGGATAGTAAATTAATTCCAGTGGGCTTATCCTTATTCTCGACATCAACTACAACCTGATCCCACGTATCTCCAGCGTCGTGTGAAACGAAGAGTCCACGGGCATCACTAGGATCGGTCGAGCTACCTCCACAACCAACATATATTCCACCCTTTTTATCAGTTACCAATACCGAAACTACTGTAGATGCATCCGGGGGTAGTATCGTTCTCCACGAACGTGATTCTATCTCGTACCTATAAAGCCCGTTTGCAGTGTAAACTCTGACAAAGAGGTACTTGCCATCTGCGGAGACTTGAATACCTTGGACTATTGCGTAAGGGAACTCATTATTTAATGTAGGGGGCATTCCTATCTTGACAAAAGTCTCTCCTTCATTCGTCGACACGAACAATGCACGACCACTTCCTATCACCTCAGTTTTTCCACCAGATGCATACAATGATAGTGTTGCCGGCAGGTCAACGGGAATTTCTGCCGCTTTCAGCATTGCCGAAGCTATAGCAAGTATGAAAAATGCAGTTAACAATCGTCGATACACACTCATACTAATTCCTGTTTGATTTCGCACATCACTGTTTTCAATACTTCTTGACTAATTTGTTTTTGCAATCGGGTCTGTGATTGGCATAACGGCTGCGAAGCACCTGTTACACATTCTTTTTCATTCGAGTACACGTGATCGCCGTCTTATCCGACGCCATTACCTGACCGATGGTTAATATAAGACATTGTCGTGTAGTACAGGAGTGTAATTTCTCAAACGACTTCTTTGTAATTTCGACATCGCTTTACAGGAGTTATGTATGTTGAAAAATCAATGTAACATTGATGTGAAAATTAATTTGAACGTGTTTTTCGTCGCAGTTACTACTGCAGTAATACTCGCCTTGTGTCCGCGCGACCTGTTGGCAACCACGTTGAACGTTGGTCCCGGGCAGACCTACACCAATCTGTCGGCTGCTTTTTCCGCTGCCACTCCTGGCGACACAGTGTTGATTCATCCAGGAAATTATTTGGGTGCGTTTTTCCTTATTGATGTTCAAGGCGTAAAAGGTAATCCCATTACAGTTCGTGGTGTTGACCGTAGCTCGGTGGTTTTTTTAGGAGCTTCCGAAGCAATTCATCTTTCAAGTTGTCACCATTTAACTTTTGAAAACTTTACCGTTCGCCGGCAGACCGGGAATGGGTTTAATATCGACGACGGCGGCACGATTACGCAACCAACTACAAACATTGTTGTGCGCAACGTTTCGTTCGAAGACATGAATGCAACGGGGAACAATGACTTTTTGAAACTCTCCGGACTCGATAGTTTTCTCATCGAGGATTGCTCGTTCAAAAATGGTGCCGAGGGTGGGAGTGGCATTGACATGGTTGGATGTCACTACGGAATTATTCGCAAAAACACGTTTACAAATCTTGGTTCCAATTGCATTCAGGCAAAGGGCGGAACGCACCATATAAGTATCGAGCGGAATTTTGTGGCGAATGGTGGACAGCGCGCATTTAATGTAGGGGGCTCTACGGGTCTGCAATTTTTCCGTCCAGCGAATGCTACGTTCGAAGCCGCCGACATTTCCGTGACCGCAAATATTGTTATTGGCGGAGTAACGCCCATTGGATATGTAGGAGTTGTTCGCGCCGATGTTTCGAACAACACATTTATCAATCCTGAAAAATGGGGCTTTAGAATTCTGCAAGAAACTGTTGATGAAACTCGTTTTGAAAAGTGCGGGAATAATATTTTTCGGAATAATATTGTTTGGTTTAATAGCGGCGTTTCTGTCATGGTAAACGTTGGATCAAACACTAGTCCTGAAACTTTCTTGATCACGAACAATTTATTCTACCGTCACACAAATCCTACTGCATCCGGATGGAACGTAGGAGGCGTAACTCAAGTAAATTCGCTAGTGGGCATGAATCCCCTCTTCGCCGACACAGCAACAAAAGACTTTTCGCTTCTTCCATCTAGCGGGGCAATTGCGGCTGGCGCGGCACTCCCTTCAAACATACTCGACTTCACCGGCAAGCCCTTTGCAAATCCACCATCTATTGGCGCAATGGAAGGCAAGCCCACCACCTCTGTGGAGGAGCACAAAGCCCCCTACCTGAATTTTTATCCAAATCCGAGCGTGGGCGTGTTGACGGTGGAATTCGAGGACGCTCCCTTTTCGGTTGATGTGTATTCATTGAACGGCAAACTGCTGATAAGCACCAAGAGCGAGCAACGTAGTTACCAAATGGCTACTGAATCCTTGCCGCCCGGTGCGTACGTGCTGCGCCTGTCTAGCCCAGACAAATCGCTCGTGCGAATTTTTGCTGTGCAGTGATATTCTTGCCGGGGAACTTTGGCCGGGGAACTTTGGCCGGGACTAACTGTGGCTGCCGTAATTTGCGGTCATGCGAGCCTTACAATGCACCGAGCGGGGTCTGGAATTTGCCGACCTGCCGATACCTATCCCAACACAACAAGAAGCACTAGTTCGAGTTAGTCATGCTGCGCTTAACCATCGCGATGAGTATATCCGCAGTGGTAAATATGCGGGCATAAAACTGCCGTGCGTGTTGGGTTCTGACGCGTGTGGTGAAGTTGTTTCGTGTGAGTTGCAGCCGGATTTGCAAGGACAGCGCGTGGTGTTGAACCCAACATTGCATTGGGGCGACAACCCGCTGGCGCAAGACAAACATTTTAGCGTTTTAGGAATGCCGCATCAGGGCACGCTGGCCGAGTACATTTGTGTGCCCGTGCAAAATGTGTTCGAAGCTCCCGCCCACCTAACTAATGTGCAGGCTGCTGCCTTGCCCCTTGCCGCAGTAACAGCTTGGCGTGCCTTGGTTGTGCGCGGTGGAATTGGTGTGAACGATACGGTCCTGATTACCGGCATCGGAGGCGGAGTGGCAGCGGGTGCCATGCAAATAGCATTATCGCTTGGGTCGACAGTAATAGTTAGTAGCCGCAGCGATGCAAAACTTGCGCAGGCAAAAATGCTAGGCGCGTCCTACGGCGTGAACATCAACAATGAAGATTGGAAAAAGAAAATTGCTGAACGCGGTGGTGTATCGTTAATAATCGACAGCATTGGCGGCGACACTGTGAACGACTTGTGCTCGGTAATAAATCCCGGTGGACGTATTGTGTTTTACGGTTCATCAAAGGGGGCTGCACCTGACGTACACATGCAGAGAATTTTTTGGAAACAGATTTCACTTTTAGGCAGTACGATGGGTACCGAGAACGACTTCGCTGAGATGCTCGACTTTGTGCATGAGCGCGAAATAGTGCCAATTGTCGACACCGTTTTTCCATTTGAAGAATCACTATCCGCCTTCGAAAGAATGGTATCATCGCAACAGATGGGAAAGATTGTCATAGCATTATGAGACTTGAATCGTTAGTTGGCCACGCCTCAGAGATTATTCAAATTGTTTGGAATTCGCCGCGTGCGGCCGACGTGTTAGTGTCGGAATTTTTACGCTCGAAAAAATATGTTGGCAGCACCGACCGCAGAGTAATTAGCGAGCTCGTATTTATCACGCTCCGCATCCACTCGTTGGGCGAAGTTGTAATGCGTAATTGCAACTTGGTTGATGTTGTGCAAGGGGCTATGTGTTACGCACTAGCCGGCGGTGTAAAACATACGTTAGTGATTAAAGATGAATTGGCCCCTGAATTACAGGCGGCAAAAGAGTGGTGCGAGAAAAATTTGTTAACGTGGGAGGATGCGCAAAAGCACTGCACGTTGGCTGAGTGGTGTTGTACGCAACAATGGATTCTAGATGCATGCAACCCAAATTGGGATGCGGCCTACACGCAGAATGTTTTTCGGTCGATGATTGATTCTGCTCCCGTTGGAATTCGAGTGAACCTCCGGAATGCTACCGTGCCGCAGATTGCAAAAGCACTCACGGTTTTAGAATTGCCGTTTGAAATTGGAAAGTATAGTCCGTCGGCTATTACGTTGCTAAAAAGATTTCGCCTGACAGATGATGCAATGTACCTACGCGGTGCGATTGAAATTCAAGATGAAGGAAGTCAACTTATTGGATACGCCTGCGGCGTTGAGCCGCATTACATTGTGTTGGATGCATGTGCAGGTGCGGGTGGTAAGACGCTGCACTTGGCGGACCTACAGAACGACAAAGGACGCATTATTGCCGCCGACATAGAAGCATCGCGTGTGAAGGAAATTGCAACTCGTGCCCGCCGTGCGGGAGTGGAAAGCATTCGAACGCATCTTTGGCAATACAAATACACCCAGGGCAACCGGCCCGTTTTGCAGGAACCGCGCGGACTACCTACCGAGGGCTTCGACGTAGTTCTGGTAGACGCCCCCTGCAGCGGGACAGGCACCGTGCGCCGTCTACCAATGGTGAAGTGGCGTCTAACGGAAGATCAACTACTACGCCACGGCAAAAAACAACTAGCCATGCTAAACCAATACAGCAAGTTTGTTGGCAACGGCGGAGTGCTGGTGTATTCCACCTGCGCAATTTTTGCCGAGGAAAACCAAAAAGTGGCCGAGCGTTTCTTAAAACAGAATCCAAACTTCGAACCCCTTCCGCTTCTTCCGATTTTTGAAAAGCATGGCGTCCACCTTCCAAACCTTGACCCCAACGCCTACTGGTACCAAGCCGATCCGTACACGCATGGAACGGACGGGCTGTTTGTGGCCACGATGCGGAAGAAAGACTGAAGGCAAAACCCAGGGGGCGAAAGCTGAAGGCGAAAGCTGAAGGCGAAAGCGGGAGTAACACTAAGCCCGTTAGCCGTAAATTTCAGATTCTTGAGTGCGTAATATTTTGGAGAGAGAGTGATAGTAAAACATCGTGCAGACAATTTTATATGAAGTCGTTAAAAATTCTGGCAGCTATTGCTGCGGTAGTAGTGCTGTTCGCGGCGATCAAATTCTTTTTCATTACGTCGGGCAGTGCTGGTAAGGGGGCTAAAGGGCCTGGCAAACCTGGCGCGATGATGCCCACGGCGGTGAATGTTTTTGTGGCTGCATCGCAGGAAATGACGAATGATGTGTACACCACGGGGAGCATAATCGCCAATGAGGAAGTGGTGTTGATGCCGGAGATTTCGGGTAAGGTGGTAAAGCTGAACATCAACGAAGGTGGTGCGGTTAAGCGGGGACAGCTGCTGGTGAAGATCAATGATTCGGATTTTCAAGCACAGTTGAAAAAGCTGGAATTACAAGCGGCGATAACCAAGGAAAAAATTGACAGGCTGAAGCAGTTGTTGGCGGTGAGCGGTGCAAGTCAAGAAGAATACGATGTGATGGTAAACCTGGCGCGCACTGTTGATACAGACATTGAGTTTGTGAGGAGTCAGATTGCGAAGACGGAGATTCGTGCCCCGTTCGATGGCGTAGTAGGACTCAAATACATTAGCACAGGAAGCTTTGTTACCAACACTACAAGAATCGCCACGGTGCAACAACTAGATAAAGTGAAGATAGATTTCTCCGTGCCCGAGCGCTACTTCAATGTTATGCGGAAAAACTCGGTGATCGATTTTACGTTGTCGGATAACTCAACGGTGTTCCACGCTCGAGTGTACGCCATTGAACCGAAGATCGATCCCACTACCAGAACAATTCAATTGCGCGCCTTAGCAGTTAACCATGGCATGTTGTATCCGGGGGCATTTGTAAAAGTAGTGCTGCCGTTAAGAGATATTTCCGATGCAATCATGATACCTACACAGGCCATCATCCCAATTTTGAAGGGTAAAAAAGTATTCCTATACAAGGGCGGCAAAGCACGAGAGGCAGAAGTTGAAACTGGAATCCGAACTGACGAATCAATACAAATTATTTCGGGCATCTCGCCGGGTGACTCTGTTATTACAACGGGCTTTGTGCAACTGATAAATGATTCGCCAGTGCGAGTAATACGATGACCACTCCAAGTGCAATTCCTGCCGGGGAAGAAGCCACTCTGCCGGGGAACTTTGGCCGGGGAACTTTGGCCGGGGACACAACACTAACCAAAATGATAAGTACGTAAAAAAGATCTGCACATGAGTTTATCGACAATTAGCATAAAGCGCCCGGTGTTGGCGTGGGTGATGAGCATTGCCATTGTGGTGTTTGGAATTATTGGCTACACGTTTTTGGGTGTGCGCGAATATCCATCAATCGATCCGCCGATTATTACGGTACGCACAAGTTATGTGGGCGCCAATCCCGAAGTGGTGGAATCACAAATCACAGAGCCCCTTGAAAAAGCATTAAATGGTATTGAGGGAATTCGGTCGATTTCTTCGTCGAGTAATCTGGGCAATAGTCAGATTACGGTAGAGTTTAATCTTGATGCGAACCTCGAGGCGGCGGCGAATGATGTGCGAGATAAGGTGTCGCAGGCGGTGCGCCAACTCCCGCAGGATATCGATGGGCTGCCAACGGTGACGAAGTCGGACGCGAATTCGAATTCGATTTTGGCGCTGACGCTGCAGTCGGATACGAAGACGCAGCTTGAGGTGAGTGACTATGCGGAGAACGTAATTGCCGAACGACTGCAGACAATTCCAAGCGTTAGTTCGGTGCAAATTTGGGGTCAGAAAAAATATGCAATGCGCATTTGGATAAACCCGGCGAAACTCTCGGCTTTTGGTTTGACGCCGATCAATGTGAAGCAAGCACTCGATTTGGAAAACGTGGAACTTCCCGCAGGAAAAATTGCGGGCAATACCACCGAGTTAACAGTGAACACGAAGGGGCGATTTTCAGATGCGGCAAGTTTTAACAATCTGATTATCAAGATCGACGGCGACAACGTAGTGCGATTAAAGGATATTGGTTTCGCGGAGTTGGGTCCGGAGAACGAAGAAACCATTCTGAAAATTTCAGGCGTCCCAATGATAGGTCTTGGACTAGTGCCACAACCCGGAGCGAACTATTTAGAAATTGCCGATGAGTTTTATAAACGTGTAGAAGACATCCGGCGCGACCTACCAAAAGATTACCAACTTAACATCGCGTTAGACAACACAATATTCATCAAGATGTCGGTGCTCGAAGTTCAGGAAACTCTAGTGATTGCCATCATCTTGGTGGTACTAATAATTTACCTCTTCTTCCGCGACTGGTTGGTTGCATTTCGTCCGCTAATCGATATCCCCGTTTCGCTCATCGGCGCATTCTTCATCATGTATTTCATGGGCTACTCCGTTAATGTGCTCACATTGCTGGCTATAGTTTTGGCAACGGGCTTAGTGGTTGATGATGGAATTGTAGTTACAGAAAATATCTACAAGAAAATCGAAGGCGGGATGAAACCCGTTGAGGCTGCTATAAAGGGGTCGAACGAAATATTTTTCGCCGTGATGTCTACATCGTTTACACTTGCTGTGGTCTTCCTGCCTGTAATTTTTTTAGAGGGCTTTGTGGGTCGACTTTTCCGAGAATTCGGAATAGTGATAGCCGGAGCCGTGCTTATTTCCGCCTTTGTTTCCCTGTCATTAACACCGATGTTGAACGCTTATATGGTGAGGAAGAATCCACACCATAAAAGTAGATTTTACTTGCGTACTGAAAAATACTTTGTGGGAATGACCAATCGATATTCAGAGTGGCTAGGAAATTTCTTGAGCGTTCGTTGGTGGTCGATAGTAATCGTGTTGGGTTCGGTGGCATTGATTGTTGTGTTGTTTAAAGTCCTACCTTCCGAGCTTGCACCGCTTGAAGATCGCAACTGGTTACGTCTGATTGTTGCTGCGCCTGAGGGTTCATCTTACGATTACACCGACGCCTACATGGACAAATTGGCGACGTTTATTTCTGACTCGGTGCCGGAGAAGGCAATTGTTTTGACAGTTACTGCACCTGGATTTGCGGGCTCTGGGGCTGTTAACACAGGGTTTGGACGTTTTGGATTGGTTAATTCTTCGTTACGTGCACGGAGTCAGCAAGACATAGCAGATTACATAACCAAGGTCACAAAGCAATTCCCAGAGGCAAAGACTTTTGTCATTCAAGAACAAACTATTTCTTCTAGCGGTGGTGGCGCTGGCGTTGGACTCCCCGTGCAATTTGTTTTGCAAGCGCCAAACTATGAACGGCTTATCCAAGTAATTCCGAAGTTCTTGGATGAAGCAAACAAAAACGAAACGTTTCTCATTGTTGATTGCAATTTGAAATTCAACAAACCGGAATTGAATTTAACTATCGACAGAGACAAGGCGAAGTTGCTAGGCGTGTCTACCTTCGACATTGCACAAACCTTGCAACTGGCATTGAGTGGTCAGCGGTTTAGCTACTTCACAATGAACGGAAAACAATACCAAGTGATAGGTCAGTTCACGCGCGAGAATCGCGACGAACCAACCGACATACTTTCAATGTACGTCCGAAGCACTCGCGGCGAAATGATTCAGCTATCAAGCGTAGTGCAACTCGAAGAGCAAAGCAAGTCGTCGCAACTCTACCACTACAACCGTTACAAATCCGCCACTGTTACAGCTGCGCTGGCTCCCGGCAAAACCATTGGCGATGGTATAGATGAAATGCAAAAGATTGCCGACAACGTTTTGGACGATTCCTTCTCGACTGCTCTAACCGGTCCATCACGCGACTACTCAGAAAGTTCGTCGAATATTTTGTTCGCCTTTCTTTTTGCACTGCTACTCATCTACCTCATTCTCGCCGCCCAATTTGAAAGTTTTGTCGATCCATTTATCATCATGCTCACTGTGCCCCTTGCATTAGCGGGCGCACTAACATCGCTTTGGTATTTCAATCAGACCCTAAATATTTTTAGCGAGATCGGCATCATCATGCTAATAGGTCTCGTTACAAAAAATGGAATCTTGATTGTGGAATTTGCAAACCAACTCAAAGAAAGTGGGATGCCCGTACACGAGGCTATCAAACAGGCCGCGGCAGCGCGATTGCGTCCAATTCTCATGACAACCCTCGCAACCGCCCTCGGCGCACTACCAATTGCACTGGCAATAGGCGCCGGTGCCAAAAGCCGAATGGGCATGGGTATTGTAATTGTAGGGGGCTTACTGTTTTCGCTCACCCTAACGCTATTCGTAATTCCAAGTGTGTACTCATATTTATCCAGAACCAAGAAGTCAGCCTCGGCTGGGGAGCAGTTGAGTCTATGATGATTTTTGCACGTATCACAAAGCCCCTTACAACTTTTGTGATGCCATTGGTAATACTTGTACTAGTTCTAGTTTTTTCTTGTGTTGCTACAGCGCTTTTTTCTTCTGTTGCTGCGGCGCAAGACACACTGAGTTTGCAGTCGGCAATTGAAGAAGCGTTGCAAAACAACTACACCATTCAAATTGCAAAGAGTAGGGTCGATATCGCAGCCAACAACAACAACCTCGGTAACGCAGGCTTTTACCCTTCGGTGGTAGCGCAGGGCAATATTGCTGCCAGCAACACAAGCATTCGTCAGGACTTCAATACAGGCGGTTCGATAAATCGGGGCGGAGCAACTTCCTCGGTGCTTGGCGCACAGGTGCAGTTGAATTGGACGATTTTTGACGGGCTGCGGATGTTTGCAACACGCGACAAATTGAATGCATTGGAAGCGCAGAGTTCAATTGGGTTGCGAGTGGAAATTGAGAACACAGTCCTGAAAATCACGTCGGCATATTTCGATGTGGCAAGACAACAACAGTTGATACAAACCACAACAGAGATTATCAGAATCTACACTGAGGTTATTAAGATTGCAAAGTTGAAGTTTGAAATCGGTTCGGCGTCGAAGGTAGATCTTTTACGAGCCACTGTAGACATGAACGCGTATAAATCTCAATTACTCACGCAGCAAAATGAACTTCAAAAAGTATGCGCAACATTGAACCAACTTCTATCTCGAAAAACAGATAGCCCCCTAGCAGTTTCAGGTCGGGTCAGCATCGACTACAAACCCATGTACGCCGACATTCGCAACAACATGCTAACTGTCAACAGCACATTGTTGTTTGCAAAAACCGAAATAGGAATTGCAGATGACGTGGTGAGTGAGCTCAGTGGCTTGCGGTTGCCGCAGTTAAACGTCTTTGCCGGATACAGTTTTAATCAATCGGTCAATCAGGTTGGTTTCTTTTTGCTGAACCAGAATCAAGGTTTCTCTATTGGCCTGAACGCGTCATGGACGCTATTCAACGGATTCAAACACAACACACAGATTCAGGCTGCGCAAATTTTAGCAGATCAACGCAGATTGGAATACTCCAACATGGAATCAATTCTCAATGCATCGCTCTCGGCCGCTTTTTCAACCTACACAAACCTTGTGGCTGCACTTCAATTGGAAGAAGAGAGTATCCTACTCGCGCAAGAAGCGCTAAGCATTGCACTTCAAGGCTATCAATCAGGCAGAACCAGCGCACTAGAAGTATTACTCGTCCAGCGCAGTTACGAAGAAGCCGCAACCCGTCTTGTTACAACACGATATTCGGCGAAGATTGCTGAGAGCGAGATACGAAGACTTGAAGGGACAATTGTCAATTAAGAATTACGAATTACGAATTGCGAATTCATGAGAATCTGATCATTTGATCGTTTGATCATCACAATCGAAGAATCTGATCATTTGATCATTTTATCAACACAATGTCAATCACAATAATTCCGAGCAAATTCACCACGTGCTATCTACTCTTTCCGTCTCTCATCGTAATTCGTAATTCGTGCGTTTTTGTTTGCGTAGTTTTGTTCTGGATGATGGGCTCGCCCCATAGCTACGCACTGGATGACATGTTCGTAGATTGATAATTGTTAATTCATAATTGAAAATTGATTAAATGGGATTTTTAACCAACCTCTTCGGCGGCAGCGCCGACACAATCAAAGAAGCACTCCAGGCTGGAGCCATTGTAATAGATGTTCGTTCACCGTCTGAATTCAGCGGAGGTCACGTAAAAGGCTCTACTAACGTACCGCTTCAAGAAGTAGGTAGTTGGTTGCAGAACCAAGACAAAGCTCAGCAAATAATTTTCTGTTGCGCCTCCGGAGGCAGGAGCGGCAGCGCGACCTCAACTGCAAAAAAAGCCGGCTTCAACGTACTGAATGCCGGACCTTGGACAAACGTTAGATAAGCTGCGCGGGTCGCGGCGCGGGTAGCTTTGCGCGGTACGGGTCGGTACGGATACAGCGCGGTGCGGGTTGCTGCGCGGGTAGCTGTGCGCGTCGCGGTGCGGGTCGGTGCGGGTCGGTGCGGGTCGCCGAGGACGAGTGACGTCGGCATTGGCATCGGCATTGACTTTGGAATGATCAAATCATCAGATTCAATTTCCATTCCTAAATTCGTAATTCGTAATTCCTAATTCGCAATTCCATTCTTAGCCACTTCCTCCATCACGTCTCCAAACCTATGTATCTCTTCCGGCGTGGTGTACACGTTCGGTGTTACCCGGATCCCTTGAAACTGATCGTGCGTGATGCCTACAGTGAAGATTTTGTGCTTGTCCATTAGGTGTGCCGAGAGTTTGGCTGGAGTGACACCCGCAATGTTCACCAAGCGGATACCGCACTGTTGCGATTCTTTGTTGATGTTGGTGCCAAACCAGACGTTGTCGTAATTTTTTAGACGGTCAGTCCAAAGTGAGTGCAGGTACCGCAGACGCTTCGCCTTGCGTTCTAGGCCTATTGCGTTTGCAAACGCAACGGCTTCAGATAGTGCGTTGTGCAATGCCGCGGGGTGCGTGCCGATTTCTTCGAACTTGCGGATATTTCCGTCCGACTCTTTCGCCGCCGCCATGAGGGGCCAAATGTCCTTGATTTTGGGCTCAGCCACGTACAACATTCCCGTACCAATAGGACCACTTAGCCACTTGTGCAAACTGGTTCCAAAATAATCACACTCTAAATCTGATTGCATAAACGGGAAGTGGGCAAACGAATGCGCACCATCAACAATACACGGAATATTTTTCGACCTAGCAAGATTGCACAGTTTTCGCACCGGCAAAATTTGTCCCGTTAAAAACACGACGTGCGAAATATGCATCACCTTTGTCCTCGTGGTAACAGCATCGGCAAACGCCTGCACTACATCGTCCTCATCCATCACCGGCACCTTAAACGAAACCTTCTTTACCGTAATTCCCTCGCGCCTACTCCGCTGGTCCCACGCCGTTAACATGCGCGGATAATCCTGATCGGAAGTTAGTACTTCATCTCCTTTTGAAAGGGGCATTCCCATTTGTACATTTTGTAGCGACTCACTAGCATTGCGTGTAATGGCAATTTCGTTTGCCGACACTCCGAAGAATGTTGCAAGGTCTGAACGCACGGTTTCTGCGCGCGGTTCTAAATTCTGCCACAACTCCATGGCCGGTAAATTATTTGTTTGTTGTTGTAGTTGATGCACCGCATTCATCACTGTTCGAGGTGAAGGTGCAACACCACCATTGTTCAGATTTGTGATGGCTCTATCAATGTCATACGACTGTTGAATGAACCGCCAAAAATCTTCATCGGCCGCGCCTGAACCATAAAGCCCCCTACCATTTGCGCTCTCAATCCACGCTGTGGTTTTGGAAAGTACGGAAGTGTTTACCAGCATGGCTGGCGCAAAGGCTAAGGCAGATTGCAGGAGTTGGCGTCGGGATGGCATGCGTACCTCAATGTGATTTGTCACAACATAACAAAGAACAGCTTACGCACAACACTCAACAGGATGTGCACAATTCACAATAGCATACACAAAACACACGGCGACTTGCGCACAAAAAAAAGGCGACCTGTCGTTACGGAGTGACAGATCGCCCTTTGTACGGGGTATTGGGAGAGTTACTTATTTACGGGACAGTAACTTTTTACTAGACGGTTTTTAGTCGACAACCACAAACTCGATGGTGACCACGTCGGCAATGTTTTTTCCATCTTTTTTGGCAGGATAGAATTCGGTTGCCATGATGGCTTTGTATGCTTTTGCAATACACGCATCGGTTTTTTTTGCGCTCTCGGCCGAGATGTTGTGAGTGTATGTTAGATCTTCAACGGCACCAGTTACGTCGACCGAAACCTTAAACGTTACTTTTTCCAATTGATCAGTTGAAAGCTTGATCTCGTTTGTGGATAGATTTTTCTGTAGTTCAGCTGTATCGAAGCTCGCGTGAACAACGGCTACGTTTTTAGCTGCGACTTGGTTGGCATTTGCAGGGCTAGCGTTTGCTGGGCTCGCATTTGCTGTGCTTGCAAGGGCTATACCGCAAAAGAGTACGACGGCTGCGAAAAGTGATGTTTGCTTTTTCATGATAATTCCTAGAGTATAAAGTGTAGAAGTTCGATTTGGCATTGTGTACGGGGCTATGTGGATCAGGTTACAGTTAACACAAAAAAAAGTCGGTTCTGCAGATTTTTCTACAGAACCGACTATTTATAGACTACCAACTGTCTACCCACTATCTAATGTCCGTCTTTTACCCGACGGTTTATTGACCGTGCGTAGAGAGCCAAACTGAACCCTACGGAACATCCCACCACAAACGGTCGAAGATGGTTACTCCAGCCTTGTAGTTTGCTGAATTATAAAGGCGTTCTGACTGAGCGTAAGGGAACCTACGCGGAACTTCAGCGCCAGAGACTGGGGTCAACGCAGGAGATCCGGTTCTACGCCAATCAACCCATGACTCGCACTGCGTATACATTGCAATGTATTTCTGGGTCATTATACGATCAATCGTCAAATCGGCTGCTCCACCGTCAACCGTGGCCTGAGCCAAGTAGGCCGTGATATCCGCCGCTGCAACGCCCGTGCGCTCCAACGATGCAGTAACGGCTGCTAAGTAGGCTGCATGCGCTTCTGTGCGCATACCCGCTCTCATTTGGGCTTCTGCTTCAATGAATTTTACCTCCGTATACGTAATGAACGGTATGGCAGAATTAATTGATGCATATAATGGTCCCATTTGAGAAAGACCGGAGTATGTGCCAGAGTCATCTACTACAGCATAGAAAGGTCGGCGAGGATCACTCAATCCGTTCATCAACGTAGAAAGTGTTTCTCCAAAATTCAGGTCACCCGCGCGCTGAGTAGTGAACTGATACCACGGATTTGCTTGAGTTTCTACCAAGCCAAAAGTGAATTGCATGTCATCTGCGTTCGAGGCAAATGCCCCTGCTACAGCTGACAACGCGACTGCACCAGCGGCAGGGTTTCTCTTGATTACGTGAATGGCATATCTAGCAGCAAGTGCATTCGCTGCCATTTTCCACTTTGCAAGATCTCCACCGTAGATGCGGTCGTCAGATCCCGGTTTGAACGTACTAGAAGCAGCATTCAAATTGGCAACGGCATCCGTAAGCATAGCTGCAATTGAAGTGTATATGGCCTCCTGAGAATCGTATCCAGGACTAATGGCTTCGCTACCTTCGAATGCTTTTGAAAAAGGTACATCGCCCCAAAGATCAGTTACTGTACCAAGAGCGTGAGCCATCAATACCTGGCAAATGCCTTTGTAGTGAGGACTCTTTGTATCATCAGCTTTTTTCATTAGAATATGAAGGTCATTCATTGGACCGCCATAAAGATTAAATCTCCAAGCGTTATCCAAGTCATTTTCCTTGATCACGTACTGATAGATTCCTAAATGCTGGCGGTCAACGCCAACGTTATGTTGCGTGATTAAACTGGTATAGCGTCCGAGGTCTCCACCTAGAACATAGGCCATACCTACTTGAGTGGTGGGCAATACAACAGCAAACGACCCATCTTTTGGAGATGTTGGATCCGTGTTGAGGCCCGAGTCGATCCACGAGTTGCACGAAATAAGCAAGCTTACAGACAACACGCAGAATCCAAGAACTAAACGTTTCATAATTGTACGTTTCCTACGTTGGTTATTGAATAAAACGGGCATTAAAAATTCAAGCTAGCAGAGAAAACATAGCTTCTCGTACTAGGCATATTAAAGTAGTCCAAGCCCTGTGCGTTGTTCGCACCCATTAGGTTTGTCTCGGGGTCAACACCGGTATAGCTGGTGCTCAACCACAAATTTCTTGCGGTGAAGTTTACAACTAAGCCTGAGAATGGCGACCCTTTCATGAGGTCAGAAGGGAAAGTGTACGAAAGATTTACTTCTCTCAAACGCACGAATGATGCGTCTTCGATAAAGTCTTCCGTGTTACTACCAATGAACCCATTACCGTTGCCAAATGCCAACCAGTTTTCATCATATGGGGCAGCAATGTCATTCGTTGATCCGTCAGATTGCTTTGCACCAGTGAATACCTTCGTGCCTTCACGATTCTCTGTTTCCTTGGCTGTACCAAAAAAGTACAAAGCCGATTTCGTTCCATTCCATATAACGCCACCCTGGCGAATATCAAACAAGAATGAAAAGTTAAAGCCGTTCCAGTTCAAGGTGTTTCGAATTCCCATCATCCAATCCGGGTTGGCGGAACCGAAATTTTTCTCTTCCGGATCCATCACAGGATAACCGTAGTTATCAGAAGTCTGGTCGTCGTCGATTACGATATCGCCATTGGCGTTACGTAACCAACCAAAACCGAAAATCGACCCGTAAGGTTGTCCAGCAACGGCACGTACAGAAGATCCCTCAAAGCCACCAAGGAAGATGTTGTCTACACCATCAGCCAACGACAGCACTGTGATATTGTTTTTGGTGAAGTTTACCGTGATATCCCAACGTAGGTCTTCGCTTACTATGGGACTTCCGGTGATAACAGCCTCAATTCCATTATTCTCGATAGAACCCGCATTCTTCAACTGCGCCAAATAACCACTGGTTGCCGCAATTGGAACTTGAAAGATTTGGTCCTTCGAAGTTTGATTGTAATACGTTAGGTCGAATGCCAACCTATTTTCCCACAGTCTGATATCAGCACCAATCTCCCAGGAAGTGGTACTCTCTGGTTTTAAGTCCGGATTTCCCAGCACATCAGATTTCTGATAGCCAATTGTTCCGTCGAATGGGAAAGAAACCCCGTTTGTCCAGCCATCTTGGTAGAAGCCTTGACCGAACGTTGTTACCGTGGCATAGATAGGAGCATCCTTTCCAACTGAAGCCACGTTTACACGAAGTTTCAAAAAGGAAAGCACGTCGCTCCTCAAATCAGGGAACAACTCCGTAAACACCGCAGCTACCGAGGCGGATGGGTAGAAGAATGTGTTGTTTGCAACAGGAAGTGAGGTTGACCACTCATTTCTACCCGTCACGTTGAAGAATAACGCATTCTTATACGACAAGCGTCCGTCTCCGTAAAACGCAGCAGTACGTTTACGTCCGATGGATTCTCGAGAGATCTGACCCTGAGCGTTAGAAAGGTGGAAGAAGTCAGGTGCACCCAGTCCATCACCTTGAACGAACAATTGCTGATTTTCAGTAGAAAACATGTTGTTTCCTAATAGCAACTGACCACTCCAATCATCATTGAAGTTGGTATTCATGGTCAGGATTAGATCGCCCGTGATGTCTCTGTTAAAGTTGTGATCCTCAAACACACGTCCTGCCGGTGCTGTTCTAGAACCCAAAGCAAAAATCTGCTTGCGTCGGTCGGTGTAAAAGTCAGCACCTAGACGGTACATTAGGTCAATGCCATCCGCTAAATTCCAGTCCAACTGAATATTACCGAACATGCGGTTAACATCATCCGTCATAGGGCTGTTATTCGAAGCCCAATACGGGTTGTCATAACCAGATCCAGCGCGATAATTTCTCTGAGAACCATCGGCAAACTGATAGGATGAAGCCTGATCAGCCGCATTACTAAAACCATTCGAGTTGTCGAACGTATTTGGAGTCCGAGTCAGTCCCAACATCACACCGGAAGTATTCGATCCCTGCTGAATACGAGTTCCACCCGAGTTCACATAGTTCAAGTTGGCTGAAGCCTTAAATGATTTTGCAATCGCAGCCGAGCCCGATATTTTAAAGTTGTTCCTCGTCCAAGTACTGTTAGGGACAACACCGCTTGATGTAAGATTGTTGAACGAGAAGTAATACGTGGCGTTTTCATCGCCTCCAAACATGTTTATTCCATTACTTGCTGTTAAGCCCGTTTTGAAATATGTATCCATGTTATCATAAGGAGTAATCTTGGTTTTCGCATTAGGACTACTCTGGCCAACGATGGCACCGTTCTTGTCCCACTTGTAACTGGCATTTCCATCCCAGTACAAAGTATCGTTCAATGCTCCCCAACTTCTAGAAGCACCAGGAGACGGAGCCGCATACGTACCGCCACCACCTTGAGAATACTTTGATTGAATCTCGGGCAACTTATTTACATTGTCAAAACTCCAAGATGAGTTCATTTGAATGTTCACTTTGTCACCGTAGGTAGGCTTACCTTTCTTTGTGGTAATAATCACCGCACCACCAGAAGCGCGAATACCATAAAGTGCCGTTGCTGCTGGTCCCTTTAGTACGTTGATGTTGTCGATTGTTGATGGGTCAATATCTATTGCCCGGTTTGAATTGTTAACACTGCTCAACAAGTTATTCTGGCCATCATCTGGATTTCCAGAATACGACTGAGAGTTGTCAATCGGAATACCATCGATAATGAAAAGGGGCTGATTGCTCCCCTGAATAGAAGAAGAGCCGCGAATTCGAATAAACGAGGCTCCGCCCGGCGAACCACTGGAATTTGTAACCTGAACACCGGCAACCTTCGAAGAAATTGCGTTCACAATGTTTGTTTCGCGCGAACCAACTAACTCGGAGCCGCTAACTTCTTGTGTGGTGTAACCAAGTGATTTTTTGCTACGCTCAATACCCATGGCTGTAACGACAACCTCGTCTGACTTTAGAGCATCTTCTTGCATAACTACGTCGATTTCATCTTTCTCGCCGATAGTCATCTCGGTATTCTTCATGCCAACATACTTGAAAATCAAAGTATTTACTGATGAAGGAACAGTAATCTTATATTTACCGCCTGCCTTGGCAAACGCCCCTAAGGTTGTTCCCTTAGCTTGAATTGTTGCACCGGTTAGGCCATCTCCCTTGTTGTCCTTAACCACACCGGTAATCGTTCTGTCCTGAGCATTTGTAACCACAATGCCCACTAGTAGGACAATGAAAAGAAGTAATTTCTTTTTCATACACCCGTTTCCATTTAGTGAGTGAACTGAATTGTTCGTAATACGAGGGGCGATTTATTTATAGGCACCCACCTTTTTTCGTCCCAGTCCCATAGTCTTTAAATTTTTATTGACAATTCCTTTCCATTTATTTTCAAAAAACTAATGTGTGTAACATTTGCCACACGTCTCACCCATGACAAACGTAGTTAATTACCTGACTGAACAAAAGACTTTTTTTCCACACTACCCTTTTTTTATTCCAAACGCAGCCACAAGCGCCGTAATAGTTCCCGCTACAAAGGGAACTAAGGCACTGACAATAGTAAAGTTAGGAGATGAAAAAATTTGTTGCGCGGCTTGTAACTCGGCCACTACTCTTTCTGGCGTATGATGCTGCGCTACTGCCTTCAAACCAGCATAATCTTGCATGAGCGTATAGAAGCCCGGGTGAATTACTACCACATAGAAGATCCACACAATTAGTAAAAAGGTCGCCGACCACACGGTAGTCAGAATCCCGATTTTGACCGAGTTACCATACGATATTGTCCCGTCTGAACGCATGCGATAATGCAACATAGATCCAACAACACACACCGGCGGAAGCACCAGCCACAGTACTACAGTGGCATAGGATGCATTGGAGTCTTGAATGCCACTAGCATTTTCAATAACTAAATAGAACAGCCCTAAAACGGCTGAAATTGCGCCCCAAAACAACTGAATCATTTTTTTCACCTAATATTGCGCTCCATGATACGAAGGATATTTGAATGATTCATACAATTTTTCATAAGCACCACACAAATGCTGGCGCAAAAATGGTCCAGTTTGCCGGCTTTGAAATGCCTATTCAATATCCCACAGGCATTCTAGAAGAACATAGAACTGTTCGAAATGCTGTAGGTGTTTTTGATGTTTCGCACATGGGCGAATTCGAAGTAACGGGAACTGATGCGCTGGCCCTAATCCAACACATCACATTGAACGATGCCTCGAAGTTGGTTCCTGGAAAAGCACAGTATTCCGCGATGTGCTTCGATGATGGCGGAATTGTAGATGACCTTCTTGTGTATATGATGAGTGAGAACAACTACATGTTGGTGGTTAACGGCGCAAACGTAACGAAGGATTTGGCATGGGTTACAAAGCACGCTGAGATGTTCCCGAATGTGAGCGTTGTAGACGCTAGCAACAAAGTAAACCTACTGGCAGTGCAGGGTCCGAAAAGCCCCGACACCCTTCAGCCACTAACCACAACGCCCCTTTCAGAAATCCCCTACTACTCGTTTGTCGAGACCGAATTAGCGGGCATCCCCATGATAGTTTCGCGCACGGGCTATACAGGTGAAATGGGATTTGAGCTGTATTTCCGCGGCGATGAGGCAGTTGCCGACGCCGTTATTGCAGCACTGTGGAAAGAGGGCTCGGCCCACGGAATTGCCTGGATAGGCCTGGGAGCACGCGATACCCTGCGGTTGGAAAAAGGGTACTGTCTGTACGGGAACGACATCGACGCCACCACCAACCCCATCGAGGCCGGCCTGGGATGGATAACCAAGCTTGCCAAGGGCGACTTTGTTGCGAGTGATGTAATTGCCGCAGTTAAGGGCGAGGGGGCTAAACGAAAGCTTGTAGGATTCAAAATGCTCACCGAGAAACTGATTCCACGAGTTGGCTACCAACTTCAGCTTGATGGAAAAGAAATTGGAAAAACCACCAGTGGGAACATTAGCCCGGGGTTGAATGTGGGAATTGGAATGGCCTACGTTGCCACGGAGTACGCAACTCCCGGTACGTTGATAGATGTGTTTGCGCGGAATACTACGTTTCCGGCTGAGGTTGTGAAGATGCCGTTTTTGTAGGAGCAAAGCTTTTGTAGAACTAGAACGCGCGCACCGTTACTCTGGCGCAACAACTTTGATTTCCACCACGCCCGTTCCACGTCGAATTAGATCGATTTCTTTTGCGGCGTTTTTTGAAATGTCTATCATTCTTCCATGTTTGAATGGACCGCGATCTGTAACTCGTACAACCGCGCTTTTGCCGTTGGAAATATTTGTGACGCGTAACAAGGTTCCGTACGGTAGCCACCGGTGCGCGCAGGTGTTGGCGTGCATGTTGTACACTTCCCCACTTGATGTTTTTTTGCCGTGAAATTGCTCACCGTAGTATGAGGCCATGCCGGTATCGGGTTCGAATTCTAACACCAAGGCAGTCAGAGTGTCGGAAAAAGTTTTTCCGTCTGGAACTTTCTGCGCGGTTGTTTTTTGTTTGGCCTTCGTAACAGAATTGTTCATGCGTCGAGCGGTTGCAAGCGACGTCAGAATTTCTGCGTCGGCTTCGGCGCTGGCTTCTGCGTCAGTTTCTACGTTAGTTCTTGCATGAGTTTCAACGCCAGTTCTTGCAATAATCTCAACGTTAGCTTTTGTAGTTTCCGCCGAGTTGTCAGATGCCATGGTATCTGTTGGTGCAGAAGATGCGTATACATCTTGAATACTATCTTTTCTTAATTTTTTGGCGTTTGCAATTAAGCCATTCGCAATGCGCAGCAGACTATCCGAGCGCATGCGTAGGAACATCGATTCTACTCTAAGACTGTCGGACTTGCGCCATTGAACCGACCACATTTTTTTGAGTGAGTCGCTGCCACGTTTGGCATTCTCGGACTGTTGCAACAAGCTATCAATTGCGTTAGTAGATTGTGCGACCGCAGATTGCGAACCGTCGAATAAAATGAACGTTAGTTGCATCGACAAAAAACACAGCAAGAACAAAGATATTTTTCGTGCAAGTGGCATCCGCATTACAAGTGATTTCCAATATGACGCCGCCTAATCAGATCTACTAAATCTCTTACTGCGGCTGATGAGCCCCTTTCAGCAATCAAAATTGAGCTCTCGGTTTCAACAACAATTAGGTTGTCGACATTGATGAGTGAGATGAGTTTACCCGTGGCGGCGGTTACGAAGTTGTTGTCGGAATTCATCGTTACAACATTGCCCTCGATGACGTTGTTTTTCCCGTCCTTCATGGACAGACGATACAGTTCGTCCCACGAGCCTACATCGCTCCATCCAAAAGTTCCATCAACAACGGCAATATTTTTTGCTTTTTCCATTACTCCGTTGTCGAACGAAATTGAGCGCATTTGACGATACACGTTTTCCAACATCGACGAATACGTGTCTTTGCCAACGTGCTTTTCCAGAATGTTAAACAGCGGCGCATGATCCGGCAGATGCTTATCGATTGCTGCGAGCATGGTAGAAATTCTGGCTACAAAAATTCCACTGTTCCACACAAAGTCACCGGCATCTATAAAACGCTGCGCGGTAGCCGAATCGGGCTTTTCAGCAAATGTTTTCACTTTATGCAAGGTGTCGGTGAACGACTTATTCGGAACCGAAAGTTCGTCTCCCACTTGAATGTACCCGAACCCGGTTTCGTCACGCGTTGGGCTGACGCCTATTGTCACAATATTCGCGGTAGCATCGGCAGCCACGCAGGCTTGCTCGAGGGTACTCAGAAATTCACGCACATTTACTACCACGTGGTCACTGGGCATAGCCACCATAACGGCATCTGGCCCATACAAATGGTTCAAAAAGTGCGCGGCAAGCGCAATACACGGTCCGGTATTCCTGCCAAACGGCTCCTCAATTACGTTCGCAGTGGGAACTATTGGAAGCTGATCGTGAATGTGATGGGTAAGGGGCTGGGTGGCTACCACGAACAGGTCTTCGGCTGCTATTAGCGGTAGCATTCTAGCCACAGTGTTTTGAATTAGGGTGCCATTTCCATGCACGTGCACAAATTGTTTTGGCTTTTTCTCGGTACTTCTAGGCCACAGCCTTGTGCCTAGTCCGCCGGCCATTACTACAGAAACTATTTTCATACCTGCAAACTACAAATACTGAAATCATTGGGCTTCCTGATTTCCGTATATTTGCGCTCTTAACTTTGCAGGAGATTTGAATGCGTTTGGCTCTAGTAGCTCTCTTCATTATGGTTTTAGTATCAAGTCCGTTACTAGCTCAAGATGATCGTTTAGACGAATTTGCTTTTGAGGAAGTACCACTTAAGGACGAGCCAATACCGTACTTTGCTATTGGGGTTGGTCCGGTGTTTCAGTTTTCATTTCCAAACATGGACGATTTGAACGCGCGCGCTACTCAATTAGGATTGGGCCCGTTGGATTCACCCCTTCTCCAAATTGGTGGCGAACTGTTCACGGCAGTTGGATTAGTCAAGAATCTTCGCGTTGGTTTTTCTTGGGTTGCTGGTTCGTTGTCAACTACGGCTGATAAAATGATCGACACATTCACAGTTTCACGAACAATGAAATATTCTTTGAGTTCACGTACCATTCACATTGATTATGCGTGGGTGCCATTTAAACGCTTTACAGTATTACCTGGTATTGGCTTTGGTTGGGGAAATCAAACTATTGCTACATACCAGTCAATGAAGAATAGAACTTGGGATAACTATGCCGACACCACGGGCATTTCAACGTCGCCAGATGCCTATGCAGATTTGACTAGGGCTATTCTTTATCTAGCTCCCCGACTCAATGTTGAATATGCCTTCACGCCATTTGTGGCCGTCCGCGCTCAGGCCGCTTACACGTTGCAAGTTGGTGCGAATGATTGGATAGGAAACAAGATTGCCGTAGTATCAGGTGTGCCCACAAGTATTAACGTTTCGGCATTCAATGCCCAGGTTGGTTTGTTTATCGGCCTGTTTAACTAAAGTACGTCGAAAGGGCCTGTAGCTCAACGGTTAGAGCAGCGGACTCATAATCCGTTGGCTGGGGGTTCAAATCCCTCCAGGCCCACAATGAGCACACAACGTCAAATTACCTGTCCCAATTGCGGACAAAAAATCGACATCGAAGAATTGCTTGCTCACGATGTTGAAGAACGTGTGCGTAGCGAATTTGCAGAGAAAGCCCGCGCTGAACGCACCCAACTTGTGGCCGATGCAAAAAAGGAAGAGCGTTCCAATTACGAAGAAAAAGTCAAACTGTTAGAAGCGCAGAGTGCCGACAGCAAGAAAGAACTGCAACGAATTCGCGGCATTGAATTAGATCACATGAAGCTCAAGGTTGAGCTTGAAAAGAAGAACGAAGAGTTTGCACTGGAGTTGGAACGCCGTTCGCTGGAAGTCAGAGTGAAAGCGGAGGAACAGGTCCGCAAAACGGAACAAGAACGCAATGAGCTCGGCATGCGCGAATTGCAAAAGAAATTGACCGATCAAGCTAAGCTCATCGAAGAGCTTCAAAAAAAAGCACAACAAGGAAGTCAACAGCTTCAAGGCGAAACGCAAGAACTGGCGTTAGAAGAATTTCTCCAATCTACTTTTCCAATGGATGTAATAGAACCCATTGTGAAAGGGGCTAGGGGTGGCGACTGTATTCATCACGTACAGAAAAACGGCGTTGTGGTTGGAATGATCTATTACGAAAGCAAAAGGACAAAAACCTTCGGCGCAGATTGGGTGGAGAAGCTCAAGAGTGACATGCGTGCCGTTGGGGCAGATGCCGGTGTGATTGTTACCGAGACCATGCCTAAAGAAATGGAGAGATTTGGAAGTAAGGACGGAATATGGATTTGTAGTTTTCAGGAGTTTAAAGGCCTTTGCCTTGTACTCAGAGAAATGGTGCTTACGGTCAGCCTAGCTCTAGTGACGCAAGAAAACAAGGGCGAGAAAATGGTAATGCTGTATGATTACCTAATGGGACCAGAGTTCCGAAACAATATCGAAGGCGTGATGGATAGTTTTCATCAGATGCAATCGGACGTTTCAAGAGAGCGTGCTGCCATGGAAAAAATGTGGAAGCAACGTGACAAACAAATAGAAAAAGTTATCTTGTCGATGTCGAGCGTTATTGGATCGCTAACCGGCATTGCCGGAAAAGATCTAGCCGAGTTTAAATCACTGCAGCTTCCGGCGTCTGAATAGCCCCCTACACAACACCACCTGCACGAGGTGCATCAGAATGGCGTCGTACTACTAATGAATCTCTTTCAAAAAATCACCACTCACGCGGCTAGTACTAAGTCTCTGATTTGTAGGATATTCACGATAGGCGCTAAATCTCCGTTAAGCAGCACATTCACAATAAGCACTAAATCTCCGTTAAGCAGCACATTCATGATAAGCACTGGGTACTCGAAAATCGCCAGATATAACGCTGTGCTATTGTTAGCATTGGGTATTTTGTTCGTGAATGTGGCAACCATTGCGGGCCTGCACGACGAGCCCAAGATGCTACGGTATGTACCCAACGAGGCCTATGGCTTGGGTGAGCGGCTTGAATACGAGATAAGTTACCAGTTCATTACGGCGGGAACGGCAGTTTTTTCTGTGAGCAAGGAACCCGAAACTATTCAGGGCAGACCCTGTTACCCGGTGAGGTTTGAAGTGGCATCACTCAAGAGTCTCGACTTTATTTACCGAGTTCGCGACCTTTATAAGACCTGGATTGATATTGACGGGCTTTTTCCGTGGAAGTTCGAACAGTATACACGCGAAGGTGGATTCAAGAAGGACTTTAAGGCTACGTTTGATCAAATTGGCAATAAGGCGGTCACTACCGAGGGAACGTTCGACGTCCCACCGTTTGTGCATGATGTAGTGTCTGCTTTCTATTATGTGCGAGCTTATGATTTGAAAGGGGCTAAGAAGGGTGACCTAATTAGCTTGCAGAATTTTATGGACCGTGAAAGTCATGATTTAACGGTTAAAATATTGGGGCGTCAGCAAATCACCGTAGAAGCCGGCACTTTTAACTGCATTGTAGTGGAACCTGGGGTGAAAGTTGGTAGCCCCTTTAAATTTGATGGCCGATTGTTAATGTGGTTAAGTGACGATGACCGCAAGGTTCCGATTAAGGTCACAACACAAATCCCAATTGGAAATATTAACGCCGAACTGACATCGTATCGAGGAACACGTGGCGCTATTTCAGCGAAGGTAGTGACTAATGACAATTAGTTGCTCGCGTGAGATCCAACCTAAAGTACTGTGCGGAATTCAACGTCCTTCGTGGTTAATGATCAAACTGGCATATATTGCTGTTGCACTCTGTTTAACCTCACCAGCGCGCGCGCAGGACCTTTCAGACCAATTTTACAAGCATTATGCCGGCATGCGATCCATCCGGTGCACATTCGAGGGTAGTTATGGGATAAACGGACGTCTAGTGGCGTCAAAAGGCCTTGGCTATGCACTAGACCTTCCAACTCGAACGATAGTCTCAAACAACAAGTTTGTTTGGAATGCTGAGAAGAACTCTAAAACGGTTATCGTAAATGCATACAGTCCAAACAGCAACGAAATGAGCCTGGAAAAGATATTTTTCATTCTTTTCAACGTGTACAGCAGGCAGCAGGTCAATTCTCCCAACAATGCAAGAGTGGTTAAGCTTTACCCTCCGGGTCCTTCAGCCATTATTGGTGGCGTTTCTGAAGTATACGTTACGTTAGATGCGAAGTTGAAAATCATCAAGATTACCGTCAGTCAGGATGGAAGTCCAACCACATGGGTTATCAAGAACGTGGTTAAGAATGCTCGAATCCCTGTATCAACATTCGTTTACACCGTCCCCAAAGGGTGGACGTTGATTGATCTCACCAAATAGTCCCGAATACCTGAGCGTTTAGCGTTGTTATTCCCGCAATCTACTGTTACAGTCTGACGATTCTGCTACCTTCCGAGTAGCCCGCAATGGTTGACTTGATATCACTTGCGCTGACGAACATATCTTGGAAGTGTAGAACGCCAGATCCCTGCAAGGATATTAAAAAAAAGCTGCCGTCGGAATATCCAACGGCAGCCTTTTTAAAGTCTTATTTCTAAACGATTATCTCGTAACAACGAATTGTTGAGTAGCAACAAATCCATTCGAGGTAATTGTGTAAGAGTAGATACCAGGTGATAGATTCAAACCTTGTGTGCTGAATTCAACGGGGTGAGTTCCAGCATCAACAAATCCGTTAACCAGCGTTGTTAACTCACGTCCAAGAACGTTAGTAACAGCGATCTTAACGAATTGTGAAGTTGGAGTTGAGTAGTTGAATCTCACAACATCGGCAGTAGGGTTTGGCGAAGAAACACCAAGCATGAATGCACCCATTGTGATATCGCCACCATCAACACCTACTACAACCGAGGCTTCAACTGTAGCTGAAGTATCAGAACCACAGCCATTTGTTACTATACAGCGGTAAGATCCTGTATCTGAGCCAACGGCAGACGCTATTGTGTATGTAGCGGTAGTTGCTCCAGCTATTGAAGTATCGTTCTTATACCACTGGTATGTAAGAGTTGCAGTACCGGAGGCCACTACGCTAAACTTAATCTCATTGCCTTCAGTAACGGCAGCATTTGTAGGCTCAGTAGTAATCTCAGGCTTAGTGTTAACAAAAACGTCAACAGTTCCGCTTGTAACGCCACCACATGAGTTGGTAACTACAACCGAGTACGTACCGGCATCATTAGCCGTTGCACTTGCAACCGTAAACACATTAGCAATCGCACCTGGAATTGAGGTTGTTCCCTTCATCCATTGGTACGAAGTATTTGATCCTGAAGCTGTAACTGTGATTTTCAATTCAGAACCAACACACAATGTGTCGCCATCAGGCTGACCAGTAATAGCAACTGGATTAGATAGCGTAACTGTAATAGTGTTAGATGGGATTGGATCACCATCAACGCCGTACTTAGCAACGCAGGTATAATCACCATTCGCAGCTGCCGAAGCATTACCGATGGTAAGAACCTTGGTCATTGAACCGGTGGTGTTTGCATCATCGCTAACGTTAACACCGTTCTTTTGCCACTGATAGCTAACTGTTGCGCCTGGCACAACACCAGGAATAGCAGAGCATTCAATTTGAACAACTCCACCCAGACACACATTTGGAGTGTTGTTAGATGCTGCGATGGTTGGGATAAACAATCTTGCTGATTTTGTTGTAGCACTTCCACAATATCCGGTTACAACGCAAACGTACTGGTCAAGTGTATCTACACGACCTATTTCGCGAATTGTAAGACGATTTGAATTTGAACCAGTAATTCTTCCGTTATCAGTCACATTACTATCTAGGTATGCAACCGAAGTTGGACTCCAGTAGCGTTTTTTCCACTGATATGTAGGGTTGAAGTTAGAAGGTCCACCAATTGCTTCAGCTTCCATTTCAAGAATAACTGTGGAGCCTGAAGCTACAGGCTTAGAAGCTGGGCAAACAATAATAGTTGTAGAATGGACTACAATTATTGATGCTGCATCTGACATAAGCTGTACGTTGTTAGTACCGTCAGATGCCTTTACTAGGCAAGTGAAAACTCCAGCAGCCTGGTATCCGACGCCACCGAAGGAAAGGATTGCACCAGTTTGACCGGTCAATTCTACTCCATCTTTAAACCATTGGTATGTAACTGTTGCGCCAACCGTTACTTCGGCAATTGCAATCAAATTGAAAGATTCACCTAGGCAAGCATAACGACTAACTGGCTGCTGAACAAAGCGGATTGAAGGTCGAACTTCGTCGGCACCCATATATGGTTTTGTACGAGTTTCACCATCAATATCTTTAGGCACGATAGCTAGAATTGAACCTGATCCCCACAAAGCAGGAATAATGTTCAATAAGTTTAGGTCGCCACTGCCATAGAATGTTGCAGCAACAGCTGCAGAGTTATTGTCACGAGCTGAAGTAGTCCTCCATGTTGACAATGGATTTATACCTGCAACCTTAGGAACATTTACATTCTTCCAGAATCCCACATTTGTTCCAGATGTATACAGATCGTTAAAGTCACTAGTCTTTAGAGGGTTTGAAGTTGTATTGTTGATTACTCCAGCATCGTCTAACCTAATCGCGTATCCACCATTTGTTCCAGTACCAACGGAATGGAAAATGTTGTTTACCAACTCAACAGCTGAGTTCGGATAGCTCTCCATTAATGACTGATTGTAAAACGCTGAAGTTGCTGCAGAAACAGCAGTTCCAGTTGTATTTACAGTGTTGTGATAGAACTGAGCAGTACCAGCAGAGGTTCCAGCGTATAAGTTGGCGATACCATAGGTATTTGCAGAAGCCCCAACACCAATCATGTTATTCGTCACCAAAAGATTACCATTATCCGGTACCGTTTGAATGCCGTACGTAGTAGTTTGAGCTGTAGCCGAAACATCACCATATATCTGATTATTCGCAACTGAACCATTAACACTAATTACAACCACACCGTAAAAATAGGTGTAGCCACTCGTACCATAGATCTTGTTGTTGCTTACGTCTATCTTAGCCCCCTCTGAATACAATCCGAAACGAGTGTTATTACACGTATTATTTCTAACATTAACTACGGTTTGATCACTGCCATCTAATTCCATCGAAGATGGATAGTTGTTAACAGTATTACCCAGTACGTTTATTGTACCGAAGTTCGACTTGTCAAACAAGTATAGTCCGACAAATGGGTTGGTCATTGTCAAGAAATTGTTAGGACCGTTAAACGTACAATTTTCGATGTTAACTGTACCACCACGAATATCACCGTAGATAAATCCACCCCAGTTTTGACCATTTGGCAATTCAAACACCAAGTTCTTGAAATTGGTGTTGCAAGGTGCAGTTAGGTCTAAAGTCGCAATTGCGCGGCAAGCGCCAGCAAGCGAATAGGTCCAAGATGGGTTATTACTCGGCGTCCAAGTAATCTTAGGTGTGTTATTAGCAGCACTCATGAACGTAACCGTTCCACCAGCTAACGAATTATCGAACGATGGAATAATCACCTGCTCGTTGTACGTACCATTAAAAATGTGCGCATCAACATTTCCACCTATACCAGCTACTGATAAATGACGGACACACTCTCTAATATTAGGGAATACTCCAGGATTTCCGTTAGCAGCAATATTTACTTTTCCGGTTACCCTTGGTGCAGAATAGATTTGATGAGCATCATTTGAAGTTCGCGCATCAGTTTGTCCATTTGGTGCTAGAGTGCCTACCCAAATCGTGTTGAATGTGTTAGCCGCGAACGAAACTGAACCTATCGTAATGGTGTTCTCAGTACCCGGAGCCATTGCTGGCTGTGGGTAATATTTAACTGCCGTAAGAGTTGCTCCGTTTACTTTCCAGTCAATAATCACGCTATCAAGGTTATTTGAACCCCAGTTACGAACGCGAATCTGAACGTTTTGAGAAACATCAGCATTGTACTTCGTAGGATTTGAAATGCCAACAATTCCAGCATCATTTGCTACACGAGCCAAAATACTATACGTCAATCCACTTGCCGGACCGAATCCTTCTAGGGCTTGCGAGTAATAAGGAGACGCAGTAACAACCTTTGGCATAGACCATGTGTTCTCTTCGTACCGCGTTCTGAATGCCATTATGCCGTTAGACAATGAGTAGGTTCCGATTTCGGCACCCTTGGCTCCAGCAATGTTCATAGCACCGTACATAATCTCCGCGTTGTTAGAACCTTCTCTCAGCTTGATTTGAAAGTTATACAGTCCAAGCGAAGAACCCGCTGGAGCACGCGTGACATTCTTCCATTGCAACGTCAGTACGCGACTTCCAGCACCACCAGTAAGCTCGGAACGTAGTTCAGCACCAGTTGCACCACTAATAGCCGCACCCCATGCCGAAATTACTGCTGTAGCAGAGTTCGGGCTTGAAAGAGGGGTAGCGTTACCGCTATTTCCCGCCGCACCAAACGTAACATATCCGTTTCCGTTTACATATACAGTAGTGTAAGCCACTCCGCCATACGTATAGGTGAAACCAATATTTACTGTTCCTTCGAACCCGGAAATACCGCTACCCGAAGCTAAAACCGTTCCTCCGAACGATTCGCTGTAGATGCCGTTACTCACCGTGTAACCGAAGGTACCCTGACTGTATGCTGGCTGAACGAGGAGTCCCCCGAACAGTAATACAGCCACGAGCAACGATACAAAAACGGTAGCGTTGCGACTCATAGATCCTCCACATTTTATATGATTATGTCGTTTATTCATTTCTTCTCTCATTAACCGCTCAATGGCGGATTCAGTCTAAGTAGCTTATTTTATGGGAGGTTATCTCTATCAGACACACCTCTCCCACAATTCGTCGTCAGCAAAAATAGTCAACCTTTTCGGTGTTTCAAACCGAATTAGGTAGACTTTTTTGCAACACGGTACGGTAGCAATTACCGAACCAAATTTTTAAAGAAGGATTATTGCCAATAATGCCGTCCTATCTTGCTCTCTAATCTTGCTCATTTCACTCAACATCAACGCCTTAAACCGAGGTTGTTCCGCAAACCAGGAAAGCGTTTGATTAGCAACGTCTGATAATCTTGTGTTCGCATTGTTTAACGCGTCCACCATATTAGCAAATGACCGGCCAGTTAGCACTCCACACCTTTTTATTGCCCTCATTGCATTCTGACGGGTAATGAACTCGTATTTATTTCCCGATAGTTCCGCCAAATCTGACATCACTTTCTCATCGCCCGCCAGATACCTTTGCTCCAAAACGGCTATTTCAACCTTCATGCCCGGTGACGTAAGCATTGAAACCATGCCGATATACCGTTGCCGGTCACTCGGATAGAATAAACATAGCTTTTGGAAAGCATCTTCGATAATGCTGTACGATGGGTCGGTCAGTAATAGCTCGTACTTTGATCGCACTTCAAGGTCAACAACACGCAAGTTAGCCACCATGTGCTTCCTAACCTGCACGTCGGGGTCGGTTAAGCCCCTTTCAATCAAATTTAAAAGACCCTTCACGCCCGACTTTTTCTGCTGGATGGCTATTGTTAGTAGGGCCGACTTTGTGGCGTGAAAGGTTTCGCGATTGTACATGCGCTCTATATCAGACGGAGATAGCAGCTTAGCATTCTGCGGCTTCTGCAATTCTAACATTGCATCGAACCTATCTATCATGTTGGGTGCATTTTCAGCCTGTGCCAATAGTTCGGCGTGCGTTCGGCTGAAAACCACGCGCTTTAAGACGTAGCTGCCGGGGTCGAACAACACAAACGCAATTGCTTTTCCGGTTGCGTTTGGAACTGTCACCGTGGTTTGAGCACCGGATACCGTGACAAGTGCAGTATCGGTGCCGCCGCCTATATAATGGACCTCAACATGCACGGGCATTGTAAAATAGCCGGTCAAATTGTCGGTTTCATGGGTCTGCAGAATGTTGACAATAGTTGCCTTGGAAATTCCAGGTATCCCGGCTACCATGGCTTGTGCATACGAGATGGTGAACTCGGGCTCGCCACCTTGATACAACCACTGGTTAAAAAACCAGTTTGGAGAAATTCCTAGGGTATCTTGAAATGACTGGAACAGATCGTTGGTTTCCACGTTGCTGTATGCGTGGTGACGCAGATAGTGCTGTATTACCCGTTTTAGCTGATCCGCACCAAAGGTGTACCGCATCATATCAAGCACAGCTGCGCCTTTCTGGTAGACTCTCGATCCGCCAGCCTGAACGTGGACAACGGGAAATCGGTCCTTCATGCCAGCCGCTAACGCAGCAGAATGTAAATGCCGCCTGCCATATTGATACGCGTCTTCACCCTGCCAGATTTTAGTATACACGTGCGGATAATACGTTGCAAAACTCTCCTGCAACCAGTTATGCGCAATACTTCGCGCTGTTACTAAATCTCCAAACCACTGGTGTGTAAGCTCGTGCACGTTGGTGTTCACGTAAAACCGGTCCAGCCAGCCCCTTTCATCCGTCACATAAAAATCGCCAAACGTGGTGGCCGTGGTATTCTCCATAGCGCCAAAAATGAAGTCGGCCAGCGGAATCTGACTATACGATTCCCACGGATACGGCACCCCAATTTCACTTTCAAGAAAGTCCATCCCCTCGGTGCTATACCGATAGGTTGGTTCGCGCGTTTCAGGGAGGTCTGCATAGTAATAGAGGTGCATTGGCACTTTATTGTGCGCCTGCGTATCGGCAATGGCATATTTTCCCACGGCTATCATGATTAGGTAGGGGGCTTGGGGTTTCGTCATTGCATAGTGCCAAGTTTTGGTGCCGTCGGAATTGAAGATACCGCTTATCAAGTTTCCATTCGATAACACTTTGTACGAAGAATCGAAGGTGATTATGGTTTCTGATATTACTTTGTCGTTCATTTCATCATAGAGTGGGATGTAGTGTCGGGTGTCTATGCCCTGCCCCTGCGTCCATATCTGACGCCGCATGGTACCTGTACTGTCTGACCATCCAACAAAATAGATCCCTCTTCGTGGCTTTGCCGAATAGGTGAACGAGATACTGTCAACCCTATCCCAATTCAGCCTCGGCTCACAGTACACAATTACAGTAGTATCGGTCTGTCTGTACCGCGCGGGCTTATTGCCAATCAAAACTTGTTGGAATGTAATTTTCATTGCATCGAATTCAATTGAATCGACGCTTTGTTGAAGCACTTTAAACGTATGCATTACCCGTCCGTACACGGTACCGGTGAAAGCATCGAACTTGACATCTAATTTTAATCTTAGCATGTCCGCAGGGTGTTCGCGCGGGGTCGTACCGTTGCCAACCAGTTGGGTAAACGATGGCGTAATCAGCCCCTGAGCCGCTAATTGAGACGCAAAGAACAAGGTTAAAGCGAGAATAATACCAGCGTGCAGAATCAATTTCATTTCAATTTGCTTTTACATTTAATTCTAGAATGGCAATAAACATAAGCCATTTAGCCTAATCAGTGGTAATTTTAGCCTTTATGATGATAAATGCTTTGATCGTTTTTTTCGGTGGTGGAATTGGTAGCCTACTTCGGTACGGTGTGCAGCTTATAGTTGCGTCTCCCAAGGGCACCCTGCCACTGGCTACGTTGTTAGTTAACATTATTGGATCGTTAGCGATTGGTGTAGTTAGTGGATATATGACATTTAGCTCTCAAAATTGGAATAGAGATGCAATGTTGTTTGCCGGCATTGGACTATGCGGCGGATTCACAACATTTTCAGCTTTCTCACTAGAACTTTCCCACATGATCCATCAAGAAGCCTACTTTTCACTTGCCATGTACATCACGGCTTCAATTATGCTTGGTGTGATTTCCGCCATGGGTGGAATTTGGATTGGAAAAACTCTAGCTGGCTAGTTGTTATGTAAGGGGCTTTCCCACGTCGTTACTTCCACATTTCACAAACGTTAATAATTTTACAAGCCAAAATCATGTTTCGTATTGCAAAACTTTCGCCTTTCGTAATCATTGCCTTGATTGTCAGTTTTACGGCGTCGTGCGCGAGTGACGGAAAAGAAGTCCCGAAACCAAACTCAACTATTAGTGAAAGTCGAATGACAACAAATGATCGCGAAATTGCCTACCTAGCCGGTGGCTGCTACTGGTGCATCGAGGCCGTGTTTCAACGGCTTGAAGGTGTGGATACTGTGGAGAGCGGCTTTACTGGAGGCACGGTAAAAAACCCATCATACAAAAGCGTATGTGAGGGAACTACGGGGCACGCTGAAGTGTGCAAGATTACGTTCGACCCCAAGGTGATCTCGTTCGAAGAAATGCTACACGTGTTCTTTTCGGCCCACGATCCTACAACGCTTAATAGGCAGGGTAACGATATAGGCACCCAGTATAGGAGTGCGATTTTTTACACATCAGATTCGCAAAAAGAAATTGCAACCTCATACATTAAACAACTGGCCGATTCTAAAACTTGGTCCGATTCCATTGTAACTGAAGTAAGCCCCCTTACTGAATTTTATGTTGCTGAAGATTATCACCAGAATTACTACAACCAAAACGAGTCGCAGTCATACTGCGCCTTTGTGGTGCGTCCGAAGGTCGAAAAATTCATGAAGAAATTCAGCAACCAAGTAAAGAAAGAATACAAGTAATTTGTATGAAGAAGTGCGCTAATGTTTCGTGAACGATTAATTTCGTGAAGTGGTTGTACTAGTAATTTGGAGTTGACATGCTGAAAAAAGTTTTGACCGTTACTCTTCCAGGATTATCGAATTTGTTGGTAGGGTCCATTTTTATGGTAGTATCAAATTTCTTACTGTTTACTACTGCAATTTTTATCGGAGTACCCATGTCAGCTCAGGCACAGTCTACCCAAACACAACCTTCTTGTTGCTCCTCCACTACCCAGTTTGCTGCGCTGGCTACGAAGAGTGATTTTCGCAATGCACACCAGATGCCGAAAGAGTACACGCACGTTAGTGCCGCCGGTACCAGTGAAACCATCCCCGCACTGGGTCAGGACAACACGTCGTTTTACAAAATTCAAGCCACCGGAAATTCCAACGCGTTCATCTCAGTTTTTCACGAATGGTGGGGATTGAACGACAACATCAAAAAAGAAGCCGATCGGATTTATTCCGCGCTCGATGGAAAAGCCACAGTGATCTCGGTGGATTTGTATGATGGTGTGGTGGCTACAGATCCTACACAAGCCGGAAAAGCAATGCAAGGCGTTACCGAAAAACGCGCTAGGGCCGTGATTGGGTCGATAATTGATTACTGCGGACCCAACGCCAAGATTGGAACCATTGGCTGGTGTATGGGAGGGGGCTGGTCGTTACAGGCCAGTCTGATAGCGCATTCGAAAGCGAGAGCCTGCGTTATGTACTACGGCATGCCCGAAACAGATGTTGACATTCTAAAAACGTTGAATGCTCCAGTACTGGGAATTTTCGCTTCGCAAGATGCCTGGATTACGCCCGAGGTGGTTAAAACCTTTGAACGCGATGTGAATTCGTTGCAATCAATCTTATGATGTCTGCCAAAAAAACACTCGAATTAAGGGTGTACAACGCCAATCACGCCTTTGCTAATCCGAGCAATCCAAAACACGATGAAACGGCCACAAAAAGTGCCAACGAGGCGGCAATTGAGTTCTTCAAAATTCACCTGCTGATGTAGCCCCCTTACAAGAAAAACACAAAAAATCTGCCCCGATGTGTTGTGTCTAGCAAAAAACGTGCTATTTTTCGGAAATCATGATTTCGCTAGAACATCTACTGTTAGACCCAGAGGTATTACAAGCCAAGTTTGCATGCGACGTAGTTACGTGCAAAGGGGCTTGCTGTACCATGCCTGGCGGGGCTGGAGCTCCGTTAGAGGTTGGCGAATTGGCAGAAATTGAGAACTGTTACGAAGCAGTTAAAGAATATCTGCCCGCAAAGTCTCGTGCACACATTGAAAAGCACGGCATGTTTGAGAGCAATGGGGGCAAGTATTTCACGAATTGCATAGACGGGAATGACTGTGTGTTTGTGGTGTACGAAAAGGGTGTTGCGGCCTGTTCAATTGAAAAGGCTTGGCACGATGGTAAATCTGATTTTCGCAAGCCAATTAGTTGCCACTTGTTTCCGATTCGGGTTGCGCATTTTGGTGGACCTTACTTACACTACCAGCAGTTCGATGAGTGTGCCCCGGGGCGCGAACTAGGCAAACTTGCCGGCGTGCCACTAGTGGTTGGCCTGCGGGATGCAATCGAGCGGGCGTATGGAACTGAGATAGCAGATCAGATGGTGCAAGCAGCAAGCACCGAAAAAATTAAAGTGGAGGGAATATGAAGCTCGGCCTCAGCCTACAAACGTCACTTCAGCAGACTCTAACTCCTCAACAAATTCAGTACCTCAAGCTTCTCCAATTGCCATTGTTGCAGATGGAACAGCACGTGCGTACTGAAATGGAAAACAACCCAATGCTGGAGGATGGTAGCGAGCAGGAATACGAAAACGACGATTCCAACAACGCAGCAACAGATTTCGCCATGCCCAGGCAGAACAACTCCGACGACAGATCAGATGGTGACGCTAATTCTGAGTCGGCACAGTTGTTTAAAAAAAATGAGGGGGCTGGCCAGGACTCAAATACATCAAATGAATCCTCCAGTGAATTTGATCCGAAGGATGCATTCGAATTCTATCAGCTTATCTGGGGCGAGGATCCTTCGAGCGCAAAGTCTGCCGACAACGCACATGCCACCGAAGAAGAAGATGAAAATATTTTTCAGTTTAAAGATGTAACAACACTTGAAGATGATCTTGCAGAGCAGTGGAGATTCTTATCAATTTCCGACGAGGATCGGATTTTTGGCGAGTATGTTATTGGTAACGTTGACTCTGATGGATATCTCCGCAGAGACATGGAAGAGTTAGTTCAAGAAGTCAACGCAATTATTGCCGAGCACAATTTAGCGCTTCAGGCTCCTGGGCTATTAGGCACAAGAACTTCAGGATTTGAAAAGGATATTATTCCCAACGTATCTCGGGTACTCACCGCCATTACTCCAAAGCAAGCAGAAACCGTTGTCCGTAAGATTCACAACCTCGATCCTCCTGGCTTTGCTTCTCGTTCGGTTCAGGAATGTTTGGTTGCGCAGCTTCGCACGTTGCCGAAAGCTAACGCTGCACAAAAATTAGCGTTGCTGATTTTGACAGATGCGTATGATGCTTTTGCAATGAAACATTACCACATTATTGAAAAAAATCTCGAGATATCTGAAGACTATCTACGCGAAGCAATTGAAGTGATTAGGCGGCTGAATCCGCGCCCAGGTGGAGGCACCTTTGGTCCGGATGTAAATACTGTTACTCCAGATTTTAGCGTTGAACGTTCTGAAGAAGACGACCAAGATTTCTTGATTACGGTGAACGATAGTCGTTTGCCATCACTCAAGGTGAGCACAGCCTACGATAGGCTGAAACGGGAAGCCCGTTACCATAAATTCAATAAAGAAACAAAAGAGTGGTTGCGCAAAAAGTATGAGGATGCTAAGTTTCTTATACAGGCTATACGGCAGCGTAAGAGTACGATGTTAAAGGTGATGACGGCAATTGCCGGGCTGCAGAAGGACTTCTTCATTCATGGTCCGCAGGCGCTCAAGCCGCTCATTTATCGCGATGTGGCGGAAATTACCAGCTTGGATATCTCAACGATTTGTAGGATTGTAAATAGTAAATACGTGCTTTCGGAATGGGGCACATTTGAACTGAAATACTTTTTTAGCGAGAGCTTGATAACCGACGATGGCGAAGAAGTTTCCACACGCGTTATCAAACAAAAAATCAAGGAGTTGATTGGTGCCGAATCGAAATCTAAACCGATGAGCGATGATAAACTCGGCAAGGATTTAAAGGCACTCGGTTACAACGTTGCACGCCGCACTGTTGCAAAGTACAGGGAGCAACTAAAGATTCCAGTTGCTAGGTTAAGGCGTGAGCTGTAGTACACCCCGGCTTACTCCACTAGCAAAACCTTGCGATAGCTGTTGCCTTCTAGCGTTGTGACAGTTACTAATACTACGCCTGCACTTGTTACGGGAATCTCAATGCTACTACTAACCTCGGAAGTTGTGTTGATCAAGTGCCCTTTAAGGTTGTGAATTGTAACTGAGCTAATTAGTTGCCCGCTGGAAGTTATTCGAACCAGATGGTTTGATGCGGATGCGAAAAATAATTTTTCAAATTCTTGTTCTTCAACTGCAGTCACAAAAACTGTTGGCTGCGCGCGCGCGATATCGAATAGTCCATCGCGCTGAGTTTGCCACACCACAAAAGGTACTCCCGGTGAAATGAATACGGCACACACACTCGACGAACGCACAATCGACTCATCAAGTAACTGCGTAGTGAATGTTTTTCCGGCGTCTTTCGAATACGAGTACGCAACACCGCGTGAGCTCTCAAACACCACCAATACGTCTTGCGGGTTTTCCTTCAATACAGTTGGAACAGGATATTCAGCGCTTTCGCTAAACCCTGTGTTGAGGTCGATATTTTTAGGCGTCACTCTGCTACCCATCGGCACTTGCGCGTAATACGCAACATCTTTGCCGACTGAATTTCTTGAATCGCGCCAAGCTATGTGCAGGTCGCCAGACTTGTCGTACGTAAGGTTGGGTCCGGTAGCGGGGCACGCATTAATCATCCACTTCTCACTTTGAATCAACACAGGTACATCAAAGGATACACCTTGATCTGCAGACCTTGATAGAAAAATATCGCGTTGGTTTCCGATGTTGGATCTAAATACAACGGCTACTTCTCCATTAGGAGAAACTGCTACGTTTTGCTGACAGCACTCGCAGCCTCCACCGGCGATAAACTGATCCACTCGTCGGCGGGGTTCCCAGGTAAGTCCCCTATCTGTTGATCGAATGAGAAACACATGTTGGTATCCATCTGGAAGCGAAAGGTCACCATTCAAACACGTTACATAAATGTTGCCAAAATTGTCTGCGGCAATGCTTGAAAAATCTTGCGCCGACTTCGAAGTTGGATCAATGGGAACAGGTACAGACCACGTTGCTCCGTCGTTTGTTGACCTCGAATAATTGATACGCAACGGCTCACCAGATTTGTTGTTCTCCCAAATGCAGTGCAGGATACCTTGGTTGTCGGCAATTGCATATGGCTGACGCTGGAGGCCAATACTTGCGTAGGGCACGCTGCCAGGCGACTGCGGATGGCTCCACGTCATGCCAGAGTCCTTACTAACAATCACATACGCCATGGCCGTACTTCCCATGCTTTGCACATAGGTTAGCACCAGGGTTCCGTTTACATTCTTTCTAATCTTTGGGAACTGTCTGCTGGTTGTAGCCTTTGGCAGTAAAAAAGTTTCGGCGCGCTGAGCTAATGCATCGTACGGTATGCATATGAATACGGCAACAGTTATCAATAATAAAATTTTCATTTTAGCCTCCTTGTTTCGGTACTATTAACTTCATCGAAATATCCAAAGCAACCGCACTATGTGTAATTGCACCAACACTAATAAAGTTTACGCCGGTAGCTGCGTAATCAGCAATATTTTCAAAAGTAATTCCACCACTAGCCTCCGTTTGAATCTTTCCACCAACAATCTCAACGCCTTGGCGCACCTGCGCTGGCGTAAAGTTATCAAACATCACTCGATCAACGCCAGTACACTCCATAATTTCCGTCACGTCATCCATGTGGCGCGCTTCAACTTCTACTTTAATTTTCTGCCGATCCTCCAACATTTCTACACACGCTGCTACAGCCTTGGTTATTCCACCCGCAGCAGTAATGTGGTTGTCCTTGATCATCACCATATCATACAAACCCATCCGGTGATTCTTAGCGCCGCCAACCGAGGTTGCATACTTATCTAGCAAACGCCACCCCGGGATAGTTTTACGCGTATCTAAAACAGTTACACCGGTGCCTTGAATCTTGTCAACATAGCGCCTGGTCTTAGTTGCCACACCACTCATTCGTTGCAAAAAATTCAGGCCGGTACGTTCCCCTGCCAACAACGCATGCGCCGGACCCTCAACAGTTGCAATCACGGTCCCCGCCTCTACCCAGTCGCCTTCTTTCACCTTCAAGTCGATATCAACTTCCGATGAAAACTCACGGAACACCAACTGCAAAATTGGCAACCCACAAATCACTCCATCTTCCTTCATCAAGAAGCGCGCAGCAGCGCCGGCCTGTGTTGGAATTGTCAATTCTGTTGTGATATCGCCAAGCTCTACATCTTCGTGAATTGCGAACTGAATAAGGCGTAAAATAGATGAGTCGTGCAGTAAATTCATGTTATAAATAAAATTATGTTTCTCCGTCTACGCAAAGCGAAACGAATTCAAATTTGTTACCATCAAACAGCCCCTTATCACTCAACTTGAGCGCGGGGATAACCAGCAGAGCCATAAAAGATAATGTCATGAAGGGGGCTCGAAGGGTACTTCCAAATTGTTTTGCCAATGCATCAATCTGCGAATACTTTTCCGCTACAAGATACCCATCATTCGCGCTCATCAAACCGGCCACGGGAAGTGGAAGCACCGTAACGTTGCTGTTGATAGCTGCGGCTACCCCGCCTTTACATTCTATAACGGCATTGATTGCGTGCACAATATCGGCATCATTCGCTCCAACTGCAATTACGTTATGAGAATCATGCGCCACTGATGATGCAATTGCACCACTGGAAAGATTAAAGCCCTTTACAAATGCAATAGCCGGTGCAGCGTTGTTGTATCTGTTTACAACTATCATTTTCAAAATGTCCGGATCACTAATGCTGGCAATCTGCTCTGTAGTTACCAGCTGACCATCCTGTGCAACTATCACACGGATTTTTTCGCAGCTACCAGCGTCCGACGAAAATGAAATTTGCGCTTCAGTAATTGGCGCACAGTCGAATGTGTTGATGCTTTGTGTGACAACACTTGAAATATTTGTAACTCCATTTTCAGCAACAAGTTGTCCGGCAATGAATGTTTGGTGTACGTTCCACAATGCAGAGCTATTGCAAATAATAAAGTCGGCCGAATCGCCCACACGCAATTGTCCAACCTGTAGACCATAATGCTCAACGGGGTGAACACAGGCAGCACGCAATACATCAAACTCATCGTAGCCGAGCTGGAGAGCCCGTTTCACAAGTACATTAATATGACCCACAACTAGAGCATCTGGGTGCATATCATCGGAACAAAACATTACCACATCTGGGTGTAAATCAAGCAAGGTGTGAAGCGCATCGAAATTCCTAGCTGCACTTCCTTCTCGAATTAGAATTTTCATCCCGGCCGAAATTTTGTCGAGCGCTTCTTGTAATGTGAAACACTCGTGGTCGGTAGTAATTCCGTGCGATGCATACGCGGCAGCTTGTACGCCCATCAGTCCTGGTGCATGCCCGTCAATTACTCTACCGCATTCTTTTGCTACCGCAAGTTTTTCCATCACAACAGGATCGTTGTACAGTACTCCTGGCCAATTCATCATTTCGCTCAGGTACACTACACGCGGATCGTTGAACAATTCTCGGATATTAGCGGCGGTTATTTCAGCACCGGCAGTTTCAAAATTTGTAGCCGGCACACAACTCGGTGCACCAAAGGCGAAGTGAAATGGCACGCCTTCGGCGTTGCTCAGCATATACTTCACACCATCTATGCCGCAAACGTTTCCTATTTCGTGCGGATCGCTCACTGTAGCCACCGTACCGTGTACAACGGCTAATCGCGCAAACTCAGAAGGTATCAGCATCGATGATTCAACGTGCACATGCGCGTCAACAAACCCGGGTAGAATGGCGCGCGATACATCAGCAGTGGGGTCTTCAGTGACCGAGACAATCTTTCCATTTTCAACCACCACCACACCCGGATATTTACGACGCAAGAATGCATCGTAGACTAATCCCTCGTATCGTGCAACCATATCGTCACGTCGAGTTATCGTGGCGTCACGTTGAGTTATCATGGCGTGCTCTCACTCAACGCTTGGAAAAGTTTTTGCGCCTCCCGAATTCTATTGCGCCCGTTCATCGCAAAAAAAATAAAGTTCTCCTTGGTCCCTATGTTCATATACGTTTGCATTGTCCCTTGACTCTTATGTTCCGCTATCAACCAGTTCACAATAATTCGGTAATCCAATTTGTTGTTGTAGCCGAATTTCTTTAGCAAATCAACCTCAAAAATTGGTGCGTTTTCATCGCGAGCCGTAACTGCAACACCGCGGTACTGCGTGTATGGTTTTGTGCTATCAATTCTCCCGCCGGCCATTCCAAGCACAACCGGGACCGGAACATTTTTATTCGCTAATGCCTGCACGGTTTGCAATGCAATTATTCCGGCAGCCTTGTGGTGTCCGTGAGTTTCTTCCGTTGGCACCATGGTAAATACAAAGTCATAGTTTCCATCGCGAATAATCTTCGACAGCCGTTCCTTTACCCACGCTACGTCCCACACCATACTCAACACCGTATCGGCATCCAACGTGTAATACGTATCTAACTGGTCAAAGAAAAAGTAGTTCGTAATTCCTATCCAACTTCCACCGGCCATCAACTCCTTCTTACGAATGTGCGGAAGCTCTTTCCTTCCAACCTCTTCGTTCGTCAACTCTGTTCCATAAATCGAATTTGCCAGCGTAGAATATTTATACCCCGCCTCGCCATTCGTTATCACGGCCAAATCAGCCGTACCGCCAAGTTCGTGCGTGATTTTATACACCGTTGCTGCACATCCACTCTCGTCATCGGGATGCGCCGTAACAATAAGCACGCGTGGTTGCGCCACACACAAAACGCACGACACAACCATCACGAATAATGCGGTAAGGGGCTTTGTGTTACGCAACTTTTGACTCCTGATTTTCTGAATACCGTTTTACAACAAACACGTATACAATTGCTCCTATCAATGGTGCAACTACGCCGGCTAATTGTTGTTCCCATTTGGCCGACGCAAAAATGCTAAGCCAACCAATTGTTACTAAAATTACGGGGATTGGATACAACCACATTTTCCACGGCATAGCAGCGGCACCAACTCGGCGGCGGAGTAGTACCAGACCCAATGTTTGCGACAAGAACTGAGTGAAAACGCGCATCGTTATAATGGCCTTTATTGTATCATCGAGCGTAATTGTTAACGTAAAAAGTATTCCAATCGCACCCAGCACCAACAATGCTATGTGTGGGAATTGATGTTTGGGGTGCTCCCTTCCAAAAACAGGAAAGAACAATTTGTCCTTGGCCGCCGCATACGGTATCCTGCTGTAGCCTAACATTAAGGCGAACAGCGAACTCAGTGCAATCACAAGTACAAAACACGTTGCAATTATTGCGGCAGTACTTCCGTATAGCGTCTCAAAAAACGTGCTAATTACATATGGGGATCTTGCAACAGCCTCGAATGGAAGCACGCTAAAAATAGAAGCCTGCATAAGTAGATACAGCAAAGCAATTCCTGCTACCGAGATATACATACTTCGCGGAATGGTGCGTTGAGGGTTCTTAGCTTCCGACCCCAAGTGACAGATGTTGTAATACCCCAGGTACGAATACACGGTCAATATCATAGCCGCGCCCAAATGATCAAACTTGAATTCCGGCCACGGCGTTCCGCCAGCGCCCATGAACTGACTCATCACCAAAGGATCTGCATTCCAAAAACCTAGGCCAATTATGGCAAGTAAACAACCAACAACAGTAACCCAAAGGACAACAGAAATTTTACCAACATCTGCTATGCGTCGGTACAAAAGAAACACAACAAGTACAATTACCCCAACACTGATGAGCTTCGATTCAAGCGCCGTAGTGGGCGCTACGTATCCGAAATATTTCGAGAATCCAAGTGCTGCCGACGTAATTACAAGTGGTGCTTGAAACGTTGTTTGCCACACAAACAAAAAGGCCATCATTCTACCTAGCCCCTTTCCACCATAACTCTCTTTTACAAAAGCGTAGGTACCACCAGCGTTGGGCATCTTGGCGCCAAGCTCACTCCATATAGCCGCATCGGTAAAGGCTAACAGCGCGCCGCCAATCCAAGCCAGAATGGCGTACGGACCAAACCCCATGGTGCTGGCAACAAGGGCAGTTGTAATGAACGGCCCTATGCCCACCATGTCGATCATGTTAAGCGCGGTTGCGTGTACTAACGAGAGTTCGCGGCGAAGCGTCATTCAGGTCTTTGCTTTGGGAGTTTCGTGGCATCTACCGACCACAACAATTTATCCCGCAACAAATCATAGTAGGTGCTATCTGACCGTTTAACGAGCTTCAGCATGTGATCGCTTTTTTCAATCGTGATAACGCTACCGGTGCTAACTGTACCAACAATGTTTCCGTCCGAAACAATTTGCGCTTGCGTATTCTCGAATGGAAGTTCAAAGCGGACAACGCTGCCGTCATTTATTATTAGGGGGCGAAGTGTTAGCGTGTGCGGAGAAATTGGGGTAATGCAAATCACCTGCGCCGATGGTGCAATGATGGGTCCACCAGCCGCCAACGAATATGCAGTAGATCCCGTGGGCGTTGTAACAATAACACCATCTGCCCGGTAGTCCGCAACGTGGTGCTCGTTCACATACGCGCGCACTGCAATCATTTTTGCAGCGGCCGATCGTTCAATCAACACTTCATTCAAGGCATAGTGTTTTTTCCCATTTACGGTTACCACCATGGTTGATCTGTCAACAATTCGGTAATCGCCCTTGATGACTTCCATTATGGTGTCTTCCATGGCCGATACAGGAAATTCAGCTAGAAAACCCAGACGGCCAACGTTTACCCCCATAATTGGAATATCGGTACCTATCAGTAAATGAGCCACGCTTAGCAAGGTCCCATCGCCGCCAAACGAGATCACCATTTCCACAAGCTTTTCATATTCCGAAGGCTTGCGCACAGAACAGAGCTCTACCAAATTATCTGGAAGATACTCGGCAAGAACAGGATCTATTAGGACGGATATTCCCTCGGCTAACAAACGCGCCGCCGTAAGTTCTGTCCAACTAATCGCTTCTTGCTTACTTGTATTTGCAAATAGTGCAATTGTGTGCATCAAGTCAGATCTCCGTTGGGAGGAGTTATAGGATTGTTCGACTCTTCAACAAAATTCAGTTTGAGTGTGCTAAGTGCGTTCATCAAAAAAGTGTCTTCTTCCGAGGAAAGATTTCCCTTTGATTTTTCTTGAAGCAAGTCAAGAATATCAATAACATACCTTGCGTGTTCCAAATTTTTAGTGATTTGATTATTCGCAGGGTTGAGCATTTTACCTAATGCAACCATGCCCTCAAGTTGGAACATTTGAATTACGGTTAGAAAGGTTGGCTTCATACTAATAAATGAGCTAGTTCAAGTAAATATTGTGGAACTTGTTTTCGGTTTTCCCAGGTTTCTCGTAACGGCACGTAGGTAATAGAGCCACCAATTTCACCAATCATCACATTTGAGTAGCCTTCTAGCAAGGCGTCAACCGCGGCTGCGCCTAGCCGAGCTCCGAGAACTCTGTCTCGAACAGTGGGAGAGCCCCCTCGCTGCATATGACCCAGAATACTCACCTTACTGGCCAAGCCATATCGCTCTTCCATGGTGCGCGACAACTCGTATGCGCCACCAAGTTCATCGCCTTCGCCAACTATAACGATTGTTCGGCTATCTAAACCTTGTGCGATAATTCGTTGGTACAGCACCTCGATGTCGGTAAGCGTTTCATGAACTGCTACATATTCAGCCCCTGTTGCCACTCCTACATCCATGGCAATAAAGCCTGCATGTCGGCCCATCACTTCAATAAAGAACAACCTGCCATGACTGTCGGCAGTATCTCTGATTTTGTCGATAGCCGCGGTTGCCGTGTTAATTGCCGTATCGTAACCAATGGTGTAATCTGTTCCCGACAAATCATTATCTATGGTACCCGGAGTTCCAATAATTGTAACGCCATGCTCGGCGTTTAGGAAATGTGCGCCGCTAAACGTACCATCACCGCCGCAGGCAATCACGGCATCGATACCATGTTTTACCAACTGCTCGGCAGCCTTGGTGCGTCCATCGGGATGCATGAACTCCTCGCACCTGCTAGTCTTTAACACCGTTCCGCCGCGGTCAAGGATATTCGCAGTGCGAATTCTATCAAGCACTTCGAAGTGTCCGGCAATCATTCCGGCATACCCACCAATTATCCCTATCACTTCCAGCCCACGTTTGCCGGCGGTTCTTTCAACCGCTCGGATATGAGCATTCATTCCAGGTGCATCGCCGCCGCTTGTAAATACCGCTATTCGTTTCATAGACGGCAAAAATACGTCAGATAGTTCTATGAAGCCCGTTTCAAAAAAATCATTGCATTCGACTTCACAAAAGGGGGTTGTTACCGTGTCCAGTATCTCTCAGATTTGTTCGGTAATGAACAGTATGTAGCCTTGTCACCTCGACCTGTGTTATGGAATGGTAACATTGAAAGCCATGGAATCGGAAACCATGCTCGGTAGTTTTGAGAGCACCCGTTTTTGTTCCATTCGCATAAGTTGTAATGAAAATTCTAAAATCTTCCGTGTACGAGGCAATAACCCTTTTTATGCTGATTTCAGCATGCTTTACACTATCAACAGCAAACCTACACGCCCAGTCGGAGTCCAAGGCCGAGACAAAGGTAGATTTTGAGGAAAAAGGAATTAAATTTTCCAGTTCCGATTCAGTAAGCGACGTAACAATGGGCTTCCGCACACAGAGTTGGGCTACGTATACTACCGTCAGCACATCAGATTTTTCAGCCGCTTCAACCTTTATGGCCGTGCGAAGAATGCGTTTGAAGTTTGATGGGCATTTGTTTTCAAAACAGCTTCGTTTCAAGCTTGAGCTCGGATTTTCACGGTCGGATTTGAATGCTGGCGACCCAAACATTGCAAATCCAATTTTGGACGCCGTTGTTTTTTGGGATTTTACCAAGAATCTGCAAGTTTCATTTGGACAAACAAAATTACCCGGAAACCGACAGCGCGTTGTGAGCTCCAGTCAAATGGAGTATGCTGACCGCACTATTGTCAATTCAGCCTTCAACCCCGATCGTGACTTTGGCTTACAGGCATTTTGGAGACCAATTCATGGCGATGTGATTCTAAATCTTCGTGGCGCAATAACAGAGGGCGGCGGACGGAATCAACTTACAAATCCAGGCGGTGGTTTTGCCTATACCGGACGCGCGGAGATTTTGCCGTTAGGAGAGTTTAAAAAGGGTGGAGACTATTTCGAAGGTGACCTACTTCATGAATCTACTCCCAAGCTTTCAGTAGGAATTACAATGCATCACAACGAAGGCGCCGGCAAAACCATGGGTACGTTGGGTACCCCGCTATTTGCTCTCAGAAACCAAGACATTGTGTATGCTGACGCCGTGTTAAAGTATAGTGGTCTTTGTATTTACAGCGAATACGGCCAAAGAACATCTGCAGACCCCGTTACGGTCAATCCTAAAGACTCTACAGCCACTAGTACCGTTGTTGTAGGGAGTGGCTGGATGGCACAAGCTTCTTATACCTTTCCTTCTATGTGGACTGTTGGAGTTCGATACGCAGAAGTAGATCCAAGTGATCAGTTAAAGGGGCTTTCCAGTTACCACAAAGATCAAAATTTTGCCACCATGGTTGGATATTACATAGACGCACACAAGATCAAGGCTCAACTTGAGGTTGGCGAGAACATGCGAACCCTGCTCAACGCCAACAACCTTGAAAATGCTAACTACTATACTCGACTTAACTTTGAACTTGGAATATAATTATGAAAAGAAATAGCATGTTTACTCTTTTGAAAAAATTTGCTCCCGTAGTACTCCTACTGTGCGCACCTGTTTTGTTTGGGGCTTCAGCACCAAAAACAAAGATTGCTATCAAGGGTTCCGATACTATGGTAATCCTTGTTCAAAAGTGGTCGGAAGTGTACCCTGGAAAAACAGATGTTGAGTTTCAAGTAACCGGCGGTGGATCAGGTACTGGTATCGCCGCACTAATCAACGGCACAACCGACATTTGCGCTTCATCGCGTCCGATGAAGGCTGAAGAGCTTAAGCAGCTTTACGAAAAGTACAATTATCGTGGTCTGGAAATTCGCGTAGCTCGCGATGGTCTATCCGTGTACGTCCACTCATCAAACCCGGTTAAAAAGCTTACGATGGACCAATTACGATTGGTATTTACCGGTAGGGTAACAAACTGGAAAGATCTTGGCGGACCCGATAAGCGTATTGTATTGTACTCACGCGAGAACAATTCCGGCACGTATGAATTCTTTAAAGAGCACGTACTTCTGAAACAAGATTTTGCACCGGAAGCACAGCACATGGCCGGAACTGCCGCACTTATTAATGCAGTTTCGAAGGATCCATTCGGAATTGGCTTTGGTGGCGCGGCGTATGCAAAAAACGTCCGAGCCATTGGTATTGCTGCAAACGGAAGCAACAAATACGTTACTCCATCAGAGAAAACAATTCTTGATGGACAATACCCAATTTCCAGATTCTTATATTTCTATTTAAGTCAAAGACCGGTGGGAGAAGTAAAGTCGTTTATCGACTGGGTGATCTCCAAAAAGGGTCAAAAAGTAGTATCAGACGTTGGATACTATCCTCTGAAAAAATAATTGGCACATAGTGACGAATCCGTTTCGAAAAGAACGAAAGTTTATCGGTGAATTTTTGGCAGAGTGGAGCATCAGAATTGTTGCTTCACTCTCCATCGTTATAATCTTTCTGATCTTCTTCTTTGTATTCCGCGAGGCGGCTTCATTGTTCACTACAATGAACGTCGGCACCGCCAATTCAAAAACGGAAACGCCTGCACCACGTTCTGCCGATGCCCAGGCTGCAGCACCCGAACAATACTCCGCCGAAACATACGGCGATGCGCCCGAGACCTATGGTGAATCCGACGGAGCGGCCGAACAATACAATCCCGCTGTCGAGGTTGAGCCCCTTCCCGGCACAAATATTCTTACGCCGCTTAACATGAACTATCCGGAGATTTATAATCCGGAAACTGGTTCGTTGCCTGCGGACATTAACGACCCTACACCAATGGGGACATTTTCTGTAACAGAGCAGCCGCTTTCATTGTGGGAGAATCTGACCAGTAACGTTTGGCAGCCCGTGGGCGTTCAGCCAAAGTTTGGGATGATTCCGTTGTTGATTGGTACAGCCAAAACAACAGTCATCGCCATTTTACTTGGTGCGCCACTTGGAATTCTTGCCGCAATATTTACTGCGTTTTTTGCCCCGGCAAGGGTACGGAACATCGTTAAACCGGCCATTGAATTACTGGCTGGATTTCCGTCGGTAGTTGTGGGTTTCTTTTGTTTGGTTACGGTAGCTTCGTTCATTCAAGATAACTTCGACAACACGTTTCGCCTTAACGCGCTAGTTGGCGGTATAGGATTGGCGCTTGCCGTAATACCTATTGTGTACGCTATTGCCGAAGACTCATTGAGTGCCGTTCCAAGAACGCTTTGGGAGGCATCGCTAGCGTTAGGCTCCACCAAATGGCAAACTGCGTACCGCGTGATGTTGCCGGCCGCAGCGCCGGGTGTTTTTGCCGCCGTGTTGCTTGGCATAGGCCGAGCCTTTGGCGAAACCATGATTGCCATTATGGCCACCGGAAATGCTGCCCTAAATAGTTGGTCGGCCTTTGCGCCGGCTCGCACCTTTGCCGCAACCATAGGCTCAGAAATGGGCGAGGTTGTATGGGGATCGGAGCATTATGGCGTGCTGTTTTTGTTAGGAACCATACTTTTCGTTGTCAGTTTTTCGTTAAACGCCGTCACAGAATTGTATGTGAAAAAACGACTCATCAAACGCTTCCAGGGTAGGTAATGCAGACCTTTACCGGACACATACCCTACTCTAAAAAAGTACTCGGTTTTTTCGCTGTAATGGTGGCCCTGATTGCCACTGTTGCAATTCTGGGAATCATAGTGGGGATGATTGGCGATTTTATTATTGAAGGTGGACCCAATATTACTGGCGCCTTTCTTACAGAATTCCCACGCAATAGCAATACCGAAGGTGGAATTTTTCCCGCTTTAATTGGCACAACTTTCTTGGTGATGATAATGACCATCATGGGTGTACCCATTGGAACAGCCACCGCCATTTATCTGTCTGAGTTCGCAAAACAAGATTCAGTTTTTGCTCGCAGTGTTCGCTTTGCCGTTAACACACTGGCCGGCGTACCCAGCATAGTGTTTGGATTGTTTGGTGTTGGCTTCTTTGTCCAATTTTTGGGAAAGGGGCTTGACAACGCCACAGGATCGTCTTCATTTGGTGATGGCTCTTTACTCTGGGCATCGGCCACATTGGCTGTGCTAACGCTTCCCGTAGTAATTGTAAGTGTCGAGGAGGCATTGCGCGCCGTACCTCGGGAACTTCGAGAAGCATCGCTAGCATTGGGTGCCACACGCTGGCAGACCATTGTTAGGGTGGTGTTGCCGAATGCGGTTAGTGGAATACTTACGGGTTCCATTCTTGCCGTCGGACGCGGCGCTGGAGAAGTAGCCACAATTCTTTTTGTTGGGGTCACATATTCTGCCGAGCAGTTACCCGGCTCGATAACAGATAAGTTTATGCACCTCGGCTATCACTTGTATGTACTTGCAACACAGTCACCTGATGTAGATAAGACGCTGCCCTTGCAGTATGCCACAACGTTGGTGTTGTTAGCACTGACGTTTACGTTAAACTTTTCAGCGATTTTTGTCAGATCCAGATTGCGTCGCAACTAAGAAACAGATAGCCCCCTACCTATGGCCAAAGAATTACAAGCTAAAATCCACGCCTCAGCATTCTCTGTTTTTTATCGAGACAAGCAGGCATTGCATTCTGTTACGTTGGATATTCCGGAGCGCAAGGTAACGGCGTTCATTGGTCCGTCGGGTTGCGGTAAATCAACTTTTTTGCGCTCGATTAATCGGATGAACGATTTGGTGGAAGGTGTGCGAAACGAAGGACGCATGATTGTAGACGGCACTGATGTGTATGACAAGAGTGTGGATGTGGTTACTTTACGCAGAAGAATTGGAATGGTGTTTCAGAAATCTATTCCATTTCCGAAATCGATTTACGAGAACATTACGTATGGGATGACGCTTACAGAGCGGAAAACGAAAGCTGAGTTAGATGAAATCGTGGAGTCGAGTTTGAAGCGTTCGGCGCTGTGGGAAGAAGTGAAAGACAGGTTAAAAAATTCGGCACTTGGATTGTCTGGAGGACAGCAACAGCGGCTTTGCATAGCCCGAGCGATCGCCGTAAACCCTGATATTTTATTGATGGACGAACCTTGTTCCGCGCTCGATCCTATTTCGACCGGCAAGGTGGAAGAACTTATTTCTGAGTTGAAGGATACGTATACCATAGTGTTGGTCACCCACAATATGCAGCAGGCAGCACGCGTTAGTGACCTGACCGGATTTTTCCTGATGGGGAAACTGATTGAGTTTGATAAAACACGAACGATTTTTACAAGTCCGGCACAAAAAGAAACTGAAGATTATATAACTGGAAGATTTGGGTAATTATAAATGAATAGAACATTCGAAGAAGATCTCGATAAACTCCGTACCCGTATAATTAGAATGGGTTCGTTAGTAGAAGAGCAGGTAGAGTTTGCACTGAAGGCGTTGCAAGAGGGAAACCTTGAGCTGGCCAGAATTGTAACGGAGCGTGACGACAAGGTAGATAAGCTGGACCTCAAGATCGACAAACAGTGTCAACGAATTTTTGCGTTAAACCAACCAGTTGCGAGTGATCTTCGATTGCTTCTTGCTGCGTTAAAAATCAACAATGAATTAGAGCGCATTGGCGACATGGCGAGTAATATTGCTGAGTCGGTAGTGAAATACCCGGACATTGTTCCAATGGCAAAGCAATTGGACTTTACACGAATTTCCGACGCTGTTTTTACCATGCTTAAGTCGAGCATCGATTCATTTATTAATAACGACCCTGAGTTGGCGGCCCATGTATTGCCTTCGGATAGCACCATCGAGACGATGCGCAGTTCCATTCAAGCAGCGTTGATCGACGTTATGAGTAAAGACTCGGCGGCAGTGGCCCCGGGCGCCTATTTGCTGCTCATTCTCCGCAACCTGGAACGAATGGCTGACCACGCTACGAATATTGCCGAGAATGTGATATTCCTCGTGCAGGCAAAACTGGTGCGTCACCACACTGTAAATGAAGACGGCATAGATTTCAATCAAAGCATCACGGAGCGTCCAATTGCCTCGGAAGGCGACTAGTGCGCCATCTTCCTTCATCAACAGCCAAGGGAATTGTACTTGCCGGAGGAAGTGGTTCACGCCTCTACCCTCTCACCGCCGCGTTTTCTAAACAGCTCCAACCTGTGTACGATAAGCCGATGATATTTTACCCATTGAGCACGCTGATGATGGCGGGCATCAAGGATATCATGATTATCTCTACACCGCAAGACACTCCAGTGTTTGAGCGGTTGCTGGGCGACGGTAGTCAACTAGGAATTTCACTTTCGTACGCCATCCAAAATGAACCCCGTGGAATTGCAGATGCTTTTCTCATTGCTAAGAATTTCATTGCCGAGAGTGATGTTTGCCTCATACTGGGCGACAATCTATTTTATGGCAAGCTCGACTTTCTGCGCGCGGCACTAAACAATAATCGTGGCGCCACGGTTTTTGGTTACCAGGTGCAGGATCCGTCACGCTACGGTGTTGTAGAAATAGATGCCAACGGAAACGTTATCTCCATTCAAGAGAAACCCACAAAGCCCCTTTCAAATATGGCCATCCCGGGCTTGTACGTGTACAACAATTCTGTTTGCGAAATAGCGGCATCGCTAACTCCAAGTCCGCGCGGTGAACTGGAAATTACAGACGTGCACAAGATGTATATGGAAAGGGGCTTGCTAGACGTAATTCCGTTAGGACGCGGGATTGCGTGGCTTGATACGGGAACGCCCGAGAGTCTTCACGATGCGGGCACGTTTATCCATGCCATCGAAAAACGTCAGGGTCTAAAAATTGGTTGCCTCGAAGAGGTTGCCCTACACATGCAATTCTTAAACACGGAACAGTACATTCAAACCGTGACAGCTTTGCCAAATTCTTCGTACAAAGACTATTGTATGAGCTTGGTGAATCAGTAATCTAGCCTAGTGAATTTAACATCGTGGATCTACCTGACGCTCAAAATATTCCAGCAAAACATCGGAATACTTCCTTTTGGAAAATTGCTTTACGTGTGTGCTTCAGCACTTTTAGTTATTGCGTTGTGCATTTCAGTGCTCGTCTTGTTTCCCAACATCTTTGTAAACGGGTACTTGAAAAGTAAGATAGAGCTCGCCCTTCAAAAAGCCTACCCCCAGCACGAAGTTCAAATAGCAGCGGTGCGAATTTCCATTTTAGACAACGTACTCGAAATCGACTCGGTAAAACTCACTCCCAAAGACACATTGTTTGCATTAGAAGTAGCACAAATTTCTATCAGTGAAATAGATTGGCTACAGATTATTTGGTCAGGTGATGTTCACACCAGCAGTCTTGGCAACACCGCAGCCACGGCACAAAACATTTTGCTAACCAGTGGCCGCTATAAATTCTTGTGTAAGGGGCTTCGTGTTTCAATCCCCGACTCGTCATGCGAAATTCATGTAGTAAGTGTCATGCCGACTACCGACGATGAAGGCTTTTTTGAATTAAAAAAAACTCGAAGTACCCGCTTTATAATTAGTGCAAGCCAATTCAAATCAGCAGGCGTTGATTTTATTGGTGCACTGGATGGTAAACAGTATGTGGCTCGATCCATGCTGGTTGACAGTCTACACATCGACGTCTATATGAACAAAGACAAAGATTACGATAAGCATGCGGCAAAGCCACGAATGCCAAATCAAATATTTGCTCTGGTTCCCGGTAGGCTACAAATTGATAGCATTGATTTTAGCAATGCTCAATTTGATTACGCCGAACGTGCATTTAAAGGGGCTCGATCTGCCGCAGTGTTTATAGATGAAATCAACATGAATATCGTTGGGGTAACCAACGTTCCCACCCCCGCCACAGCCATGGTAATTCATGCCCTAGGTCGAATACAAAAGTCAGGTCTTTTAAAAACTCGCATTACTATCCCAACCGCCTCGGTTGGTTTAGCCATGCACATTAGCGGTTCATTATCTGCCATGCCCCTTTCAAAATTTAATACATTTCTCGAAGTAGCGGAACACATCAGGATAAGCACCGGACAGCTACAGCATGCAACCATGAACATTAGTGTTTCTAAAGGTCGTTCAACGGGGAGAGTTAAGGCAGTTTACACTGATCTCTACATTACGTCGCTCGACGAGAAAACCAACAAAGATTCAGGCTTAATGAATTCGATAAAAATGTTTCTTTCTAACCTGTTTGTTTTCAACGGGTCCAACACTCGGGACAGCGATGGTAAAATAGAACCAGGGCTGGTGAACTACGTTCACAAGCCGAACGATGAGTTCATGGAAATTGTATGGTTTTCAGTTCGAAGTGGAATTGGCGACATAGTTGGATTCTGAGCAACACCCTTTTGCAAACCACACAACGGTCCACCCGTAGCAGATTCATGAATTGCTTTCTTGTATAGTTCTATTGGATAAGGGGCTTCAACGTGGGCGGTGTTGCTTGAACGGCTATTCCCATTGCGAAGTGTGGTAATTTTGCACTCCTTACAAAATTTCGAGACGTAGTTAATACATGCACGCTAGAAAAAAGGCTGTCTCCATCCGGGAGGTAGTTCAGAGCTCTTTCCAAGAATTCTTTTCCCGTTCCTCCTCGGCCGGCATTACCATCTTGGTGTTCACAGCCATTGCCATGTTTTGGATTAACTCTCCATTTCATGAATCATACACAGGGTTGGTTCATGATGCGGTGAAGGTTCAGTTCGGTGCCAAGACAATTTCGTTTACGTTTGAACAATTCGTAAATGACGGATTAATGGTTTTGTTTTTCCTCGTAGTGGGTCTGGAGATAAAGCGTGAGCTCTTGGTGGGCGAACTGTCATCACTTCGCAAGGCGCTTCTACCTCTGATAGGTGCCGTACTTGGAATGTTGTTCCCGGCATTGATCTACGTTGCCTTTAACGCCGGCACAGATGCCGTCCACGGCTGGGGTGTTCCTGTGGCTACGGACATAGCTTTTGCATTAGGTATATTGGCATTATTAGGTAAACGAATTCCAATAGGTCTAAAGGTGTTTCTTGCAGCGCTGGCCATTGTGGATGACTTGCTGGCTGTTTTAGTGATAGCGATATTTTATACTGGTACGCTTAACCTACTGTGGCTACTAATCACCTTGTTAATAACTGCGGTGCTTTACTTAGGCAACCGTTTGGGTGTGCAAACGGCGAAGTACTATGCGTTTTTTGGAGTTCTATTGTGGATAGCCGTTTTGGGCTCGGGTGTTCATGCCACAATAGCGGGCGTCTTGTTAGCAATGACAATCCCTGCAAGGGCCAGATTAGATGCCTCAGCTTTCTTGCGCCGTGCGAAAGATTTGCTTGAGAGAATTGTACTAAAGGCTCACGAAGAAGATGAGGCTGAACCCGTGGCGCAAGCGGATGCAATTCACGCGCTCGAGCGTTCTTGTGAGCATTCCCAATCGCCCCTTCACAGAATCGAACACGGATTGAGTAGGATAGTTTCTTTTGGAATTATGCCGGTATTTGCGCTGGCTAACGCCGGCGTAGCGTTGGACATGTCGGTGATTTCAAAACTTACTTCTCCAATATCATTAGGTGTGATACTTGGATTGTTTATTGGAAAGCAATTAGGTGTGAGTTTGGCTGTTTGGCTGTCGGTAAAATTCAATATTGCAGAGCTACCACAGAACGTGAACTTCACGCAGATCTACGGTGTGGCACTATTATGCGGCGTTGGATTTACAATGGCGCTGTTTGTTTCTAGCCTTGCATTTGCATCTCCAACATATCACTCGATTTCAAAGTTGGCCATTCTTGCCGGCTCTGTTTTGTCGGCTATTGCCGGTACCGTTGTTCTAAGAATCGCCTCGTCACGCAAAGCCACCGCAGCATTGTAATTCACTTGTTGAAGTGCGCAATCATAGAACGCATTTTTAGATCGCAATTATGAAAATAGTTTATCAAGTACGTGTATTAGTTCCCGGCCATTTGCATGACGACTGGTTACAGTGGATGACAACAAAACACATTACAGAAGTTGTGAAGCTTGGTGGATTCGAATCGGCCGAAATGCTCGAGGAATTATCTATTGCCGAACCACACACGTCCGGCAGCTCCACCTACGTTATCCGCTACACCTGTGCCAACATGGACGTATTGCGCGAGTACCAAAACACCCACGCGTCGGGTCTGCAGGCCGAACACACCGACCGCTACGGCACCGAAGTAGTTGCTACAAGAATCGTGTTTGCGTTGCTAAAGCAATTCGATTGAGTCAATTACGAATTGCGAATTACGAATTACGAACTCGTCCCTCGTCGCGCTCGGGACCGCTAATTGCTAATTGTCCAGTTCGTATCGCTCGGGACCGCTAAATACTAATTGCTAATTGCTCGTGTAACCGATTAAAGAGTCGATTTGTCTGTTCCCCTATTCAGAATAGTACATTCAATGTATAGGAGTAATTGTGAGATTCATCCCATCTGTTTTTGTAACGCTCGTTCTAGGCCTGACTATTACGCACGCCGGGGAAGCCCCTTACCAAATGACGAAGAGTTTTTCGAATGTGCAATGGGTGCCGCTGGGTGGTGCGCGGGTGCAGGTTGATTGGACGCAGGGAACGCCGGTGCGGGTGCCGCGTCCGAATAAGCCGTTCAACATGTTCGGGATTGATTTTCCTGTGGATGATTCGGTGGAAGTGCTGTTGCAGGGGAACGGAACATTTCAAATTTTTACGCCGCAGTTGTTGGTGTTGGCAGATGGGTTGTTTGGGGAGTTGGATTCGGCAACGCCGGGGGCGAATATCCAGTACAAGTATGAATCAACAATGGATGGTGGCGTGCTGAGACTTCGGTACGATTCGGTCACACAACATCAGTAAAGTGCTCGCGCGTCCTTTCGTGGGAATCTCGTTACAATCTCCCGATTTTTATAACATGTACCAGAAGATTTGGTTGTATGGAAACCCCGATGCACCTAGCATAGATTCAACTCGAACCGTTGCGTTCCCACCGTTGACCGGTATGCCGTCGGCCGGTGCAGTGTTCAGCTTCCGTCCAACGTTTGCCACCAACGTGCTGGAAGACCCCACTACAAACCCAGACCCAACCGTGAATCCAGATACGTGGCGCAATGCAAACGTGGAGGTGATTGACCTTCTTGGACGCAAGATTCTTTCAACCATCACTACTGCGGATGGCCATCTGCCGCCCGGTGTTGTTTCACCTTCGCCTGTAATCATTCGAAACGTATCAACCAATCGAACACGACTAGTTATGGCGCAATAACTTTTTTGCTTTTGCGAAGTTCACATTTGGTTGCTGGACATTCGTAATTGTTAACTGCTAATTGCTAATTGCTTAATGGTAGTTTTGTAGGATTAGAAAGAAACACTCTGTTCGATCCTAACATGCATCACCGGCCCGGATGGCGCCAATCAACACGCAAAATTATTCGCCGTAGCAATTTTGTGGTTAGTAGGTTGCGCAGAACCTTGGGCAAACTGATCAATCAAGCAAGCCTGTACAGATTAACCGACGACGCCCTTCTACTGAGTTCGGCCCTTGCCGGCATTGTTGTGGGTCTGGTAATTGTAGCCTACCATGCGGTGCTTGAACTTTTCGAAACAGGATTGCAATTTTTAGCGCCGGGCGTGTTTCATTCAATTACTTGGACAGAGTGGTTAATCCCGGTTATTGGAATGTTAGGGGGCTTACTGGTTGGTGTGTTAAAGAAGTATGTTTTTAAAGATGTCACGCATCGTGGACTTGCTTCGGTTTCTGATCAGTTAAAAATGGAGTCAACGCAGCCTATCTCGTGGAAGCTTTCTTTTCACGCAATTTTACTTTCCACTATTAGCATTGGTACTGGTGGTGGGGCCGGACGTGAGTCGCCTACGGTAATCTTGGGGGCCTCGGTTTCGTCGGGCCTGGGACGCATAGGCGCAATGTCTAAACGACACATCCGCGTACTTGGCGCAGCCGGCGCAGCGGCTGCAATCTCCGGAATCTTTAACGCCCCACTCGGTGGAATTCTATTTGCAGTTGAAGCTATTACCGGTGAACTACGTGCTCGAACATTCATTCCAATTGTGATTGCATCAGTTTTAGCTACTAGTACGGTTCGTGCAATTTTGGGAAACAAGCCGTTATTGATGGCGCCATTGGCTACGCCTATTACATTGTTGGACTACCCACTACTGGCATTAGCCGGAGTTTTAAGTGCCTTTGTTGCTGCATATTATTTGCGCAGTTATAGGTACTCGGCAGAAAAAACTACCAAACTGGTAATGAAACTTCCGTTTGTTTTGCGTCCGGCATTGGGTGGTTTACTTGCTAGCATACCGCTAATCTTTCTACCACAACTCCTTGAAACTTCATACAACCCTATCAACCAAGCAATCGCCGGACAGGGTCTGTGGTGGATTGCACTTGCCACGGTTCTCGTTAAGCCTATCACGAATGCCATTACAATCGCTTCAGGAGGCGAAGGTGGAACTTTTGCACCCGCCCTGAAGGTTGGTGCACTTTTCGGATTTTGTTTCGGCACGGTGTTGATGTTCTTTGTTCCAGAAACCTCCGTTGGACTCTATGCAATTGTTGGCGCTGCCGCCGTAATTGCCGGCGCCTTTTCTGCACCGTTAACAGGTGGAATACTATTGTTCGAAATCTCCGGTAACTATGGTCTGTTGCTGCCGCTATTATTCACATCCGTTTTCTCCACGTATATCATTCGAAGAATGAAGGTGACAACGTTCAATCCAATACAAGAATCAATTGATAATTAACAAGTAACAATTAGCAATTGTGGAAGCAGAATTCTATTTTTTCGAATGCGAGTTCCGAGCTGCAGTTTTCATAATCTAGGGAACTATTTAGATGCGTTTGGGTGGTTTGATAAAAAGGAATTTTGGTACCGTATCCGGTAGAAAAAAGTTAGAGGCATACAGCGGCAGCCTGCTTTTATTATTTCTATTAGAACACCTATGTGGCAACATCCTGCTGTTGAATTCCAATCAAGCCCCCTACCTTTGGTACACCGAAGTGATGGGCAATTCCTTGATTGTGCGCGTACTTGAAATTGCGTTACTGGGCACGTTTGCTCTACACATTACCGTAGGACTTTACATGCGGTTGAACTACCTGAAATTGAAAAAGCGGGTGGTAAACATGAAGCCCCCTAAAAGTATTTCTAGCAGATTTGTGGGAGTGACTGGCGCCGTTATTTTGTTGTTTTTGATCGTTCATCTTTGGAATTTTTTCATTCCAAACAGAGTGTATACAAACCAAGATTACAATTTATACGAAGCAGCTCATCTCGCTTTTTCTTCTGTGTACTATACCGGCTTCTATGTGTTTTGCATGACCATGCTCGCCTATCATTTGCATCACGGAATTCGAAGTGCGTTTGCTACAGTGAAGCCCCTTAAACCTCAGCTGATGCCCAGGTTTATTTCCGTTGTAAGCATGTTGGGGTTGCTCACTCCCTTGGCGCTTGCCTACATCTGCGTGCACCTATATGCGCGAAGCAATTAGCAGTCCTCGTAACTCGTACTCGATTATGACCTAGGCTACCATTTCATCTTGTGAGAAGGGCGCAGGGGTGAGTTTTGACACGTCCGTAAATGACTCATCGGTTGACTCGTTTTGTGAAATTGGCAACTGATTCATCGCCACTCTGTGAGTGACAACTCGTAATTCTTAATTCGTAATTCGTAATTCGCAACTCGTAATT
>JABMNI010000012.1 GCA_013204605.1 Ignavibacteria bacterium | reverse complement strand
ATGATAGTCGCCTCGCCTGAAACAGCAATTGGGCTACTTATCCAAGCTGATCCGACGGCCGGTTGAATGTAATCGTTGCTCAAATACCAATCGCCGGCCACCGTGCTCACCCCTAGTCCGGCATATACGATTTGATCACGGGGATCAATAGGCGCCATTACCTGGAAATCATTCCAGCTCTTTACCGTTGACATGTCCTTGCATCCGCAGCTCATCACACACCTCTTACGTTAGGTTGATTGTGTTCCTACCGCCGAATCCGAAAAAAGTTTGATAGGATTTCGTTTATTCAATAACTTACCCACCCCCCCTATGACTTTTCCAAGAACTATTTTTACTCGCTGCCTCAAGTCGTTCATTGCCTTTTCCTTAAAGGCTTCATTCCACCAACACCACAAATACTTTAGCCCCCTCTCGCACCATAACCACACCAGAGCGCACAACGCCGCCTACATCCAACCGTTTGCCATTCACATCGGTGTACGTGGTATGGGCTGCACGTTGCTTGCGCCATTCTACGAATTCTTCCTGCGTCATTGAGAGTTTTTGTGGAGCTTCAACTTCTGCTGACACCAACGTGGGTTCCTCATCAACCGATACCGGCGGCTCGGGTTCCTTTATACGGTACACGCCAACCTTGTTTGTGTCTTCGACGATGGCGATGTAGAAGTAGCCTTGGGACCAGCCCATGGAGTAGCCGCCAGGGAAATTCTTAGGAAACAGGTTTGGTACCATCATGGAAAGACGATGTATTAGTTTGTTATCGTAACTCATATAACGGAACACCACGGTGTCCTTAGGCGGACTGCTACTCTCAACCAATGCGCCATATTTACCCGCGGATGCATGGTAAATATTATCAGTTAAAAAAACTCGAACGGCAGAATACTCTGCAGTCTTTGACGAATGCACGATTAAAGATCCATTAATAGCAATCCACATTACCGAGTCTTCGGTAACTGTGATGTTGCCCCACGCATTAAACCTCGCACCATATCTCCGCCAATTCGCTGAGGTGAGTGAGTCGACAGGGAAACCCCGCACTCCACCTTCATCTACAAAGTAGGTTGTATCAAGTATGGTGAAAGCCTCCGCCGGTCCTGGATATAAATAGTAGCCGCCCCACACGTCTGAATAGGTTGAATCATGTGGACGCTTCACTACGCAGCCTTTCAAAAGATCAACTATCGTAACGGTGCCATTGACAGACGTGATTTGAGTGCTAAGTCTACCAGAAGCAATTGCTTTGTCTTCTCTATATTCTTTCCAATTCTCAAAGTTATTGTTGCACGATGCTAAAATTCCAGCGGCGGTTCCTCTACTGAATCGAGCTAAATAAAGGGTCGTATCGTCTGAAAACACCCCTTGTGAAAATCTAGAGTTCTGAAAGATTTTTTCTATTACCGAGCTGCCCTGAATAAGAACCACTTTCGTGTGATAGAGTGATCCTTGATATGCCAAAGCCAACACAACTCCGTACGGTGATGTTCTCATAAACGTTTCCCCGGACGAAGTCCTCTCGTTTATCAATGCGTCCGTTACTATTGTTGTGACATGTTCCACAAAGGGTACTTGCGCCCGGGAACTTGCAACTGAAAAAATATGGACAGTAAAAAAGAGTAACAGTAATTTCATTGCAACACTGAGCATGCTTTCAAATTTTTTGTTCAACTAGCAACTTACTGCGCTCTGCTAGAAATACAAGGTGGTAAACCGTATTAAACGCCTCTCCAACTTGAACCTTTACGTCAAGTCCAATAACAAAGCAAGCCCAAGTAATAACCCTGTAAACATCTTTTTCTATATTTCGGCAATAATCTAGTTTACTGCCTTATCATAGTTTCGTAACTTTGAGCATTATAAGGGAGAACGCATTCCAGACAGCAAGTTAAATATCTCTGGATTTCAGATCCATTTTGAGGGGCAAGCCAACTTTGACTATGGAGACATAGTTCAATTCTACCAAGTGTTTGAACCAAGTGTAAAACAAACAACCATCAACTGGAGAATTTACTCATTGGTGCAAGCCGGTATTATTTCTAGAATTGGCAGAGGTAAGTACACCCTTGGAAAGGATAGAATATTTTTACCTCTCATTTCTTCCAGTCTCAAAAAAACCTACACCAAGCTACACAACCAGTTTCCTTACCTACACATTTGTATATGGAATACTTCGGCAATAAATGAATTCATGCTACACCAGCCTGGAATATTTTTTACCATTGTGGAGGTGGAAAGGGATGCAGTAGACGGTGTATTTTACTTTTTGAAAGCAAGCAGGCAAAATGTTTTACTTAACCCATCAGCCGAAATTTTCAGTCGGTATGCCGACCAACAGAAAGACACCTTGGTGGTTCGTTCCTTGGTGTCGGAAGCACCTACGCAGAAAGTAAATGCCGTGCAAACAACTACACTTGAAAAACTACTGGTTGACATATTTTGCGACGAGTCGATTTTTTCTGCTCAGCAAGGCAGCGAAATGTCAACTATCTTCCGCGAGGCATATAGCAGATACACTGTCCACGAGAATCGAATGATGAGGTATGCCGACAGAAGAAATAAGAAGACTGAGTTGGAGAAATTCTTGAACAATTTCATAATTCTGCAATAGGAATGGTAATTGTAGATTTCGGTGAAACAATATGATAGATAAGCAAACTCTCACAACTCACTGGATTAATGAGGTATCCGCTGCAAATCGTAACGCGGATAAGACTCTGGTTGAGAAAGCTATTCGCGCACTGTTGCTTTTGGAGGGTTTGAGCAAGGTTGATCTACCCTTTGTTTTTAAAGGGGGCACCGCATTAATGTTGCTCCTGAAGTCTGTGAAACGACTATCAATCGACATAGACATCGTTGTTTCTAAAACGCAAGACAAAATTGAACAGTACATTCAATTGGCAGGACAAATGCAGGGATTTACCAAGATTGAGTTGCAGCACCGGACATCCGCATCTGAAATTGAAAAGGCACACTATAAGTTCTTCTATACTCCAATGTATCGAACGCACCCCAATGATGACTATGTGTTACTAGACATCCTATTTGAGTCTAATCAGTACAACAATGTCACGTTCCAGGAATTACAATCTCACTTCGTTGTTAACGCTGGCAAACCGGCTCTGATTTCAATGCCTTCTGCTGAAGATCTGTTAGCAGACAAACTGACTGCGTTCGCACCAAACACCACCGGAGTGCCGTACATCAGAAACGATAATAGCATGAGCATGGAAATCATCAAGCAGCTTTATGACGTAGGTACTTTATTCGATGTAGTGGACGATATCCATGTTATAAAAGCCACGTTCAATAATATTGTCCAAACTGAAATTCGCTATCGAAACCTTACTTGTGTCTCATCAAATGAAGTACTTGAGGATATATACCAAACATCGCTTTGCATTTCTCTTCGTGGCAAAGGTGGCCTGGGACGCTATGAAGAATTGCTAGGTGGAATACAACGTGTCACGAATTTTATCTTCTCTGAATCTTATCATTTGGAAAAAGCGATTATTCATGCCGCCAAAGCTGCGTATATGGCAAGGCTCATTGCAACCAATCAACATTCGTTTGAAAAGTTTGTAAACCCATCACAAATTGCTGAAGCAACAATTGTTGCTCCCCACAATACAAGACTTCAGAAATTGAAAAAGTCTAACGTAGAGGCATTTTTCTACTGGTGGAAAGCCACACAACTCCACAACGCTACGTAAAACTTTTGTAAGGGGCTGGGGGTGATGGTGCTGGAAATTGGTGATTGTTCGCGCATCTGGACTACAAAGATTTCGCCCTTTCAGGGCTACCACCCGCGCAGCGACTCCTTGCTCCTCCGGTGCAAATAGAAGTTGGCAAACACCCTGCCCACAGTCATGGCAATGGCGGCGGCTACTGCGCCGTTTAGACCGGTGAAGATGGTGCAGATTATCATGACCAAGGCTATGCAACCAACCTCAGCTAGGGTGCTCCACGTTACCACTACGTTTCGTTGATGCGTGATGAGCACCGCACGCTTGAGTGAAAATAGTACGGCCAACGCAGGGAGTGGAACGAGGAGCATGGTGGGGATGACGGCGAAGGTTGCGAGAGCTGGCGGTAGACCGTACATGCTGCCGTATAATATGGCACTGAGTGGCGTGAAGGCAATCAGCACAATCAGCGCCGACGTCCAACCAATAATATGCAAACCAACTTTTCGCACCACGGCATAATTTTCCATGCTGCGTCCCAACAACGCAATGCCCACTTCCTGATACGAAAACCCAAAACTTCTAAACAAAAACACAAACGAATCCACCACGGGCAACACAGCCAAACTTTCAACCGGTAGCGGCGCACGCACAATGAAAAACGCAAGCATCGGGGTGACCACGAATCCGATGGCCGATGTCATTGCCAACGGAAAATAGAACTTCATTATCTGCTTTGTTGTGGGAGGGGGCTTTGGGGTCTGCCCAGCCCCTTTCAAAATTTGTCTCACTACATCGCGCGACATCCAACGCGTTGCAAGGGCTTCCAATACCACACCTACCGACAGGCTGAGCGTGCCGATTACTATGCCGTGTGCGGTGGTTAGCCACATCATAACGAAGGCGGTGCTAAGCATGCCGAGTAGTCGCACCACGGTGCCGTAGGCCACGCGTTTGGTTTTGCTGTGGCGTATCAACAGACCCTGGTAGAAGCGTCGGTAGCCAATGGCGCCCGGCCAGGGTATGAGGCACACCATGCCCCAATACACCAGGCTGGCTACTTCGGTTGGGAGGTCGATTATGGTGAGACTTACAAAATCGAACACCCACGGAATGCTGATAATGAGCATACCAACGGTGACCAATACGTTGAGCTTGATGGCAAACCGCTTTATAGCGAGATAGGCGTTGGAGTCTGTGACCAGCGCAACGCTGGTACTGAGCAACATTATCACTGGCGATTCTATCAGCATGGCTAACGCCAGCGCAACGCCGTAGGCGGCTAGGTTGTACTTGGGTAGGTCTAGGCGGGCTATTACGGAGGCGAGTATCGGACCCTCGGCGGCCATCATTAGCCACGTCAGACACAAGGGGAGCCAAAACCTGAATACATCGCGTGTGTTTAACATTATGTGCAAATTTGCAACATGATATTCGAAGAAGTCCAAGGTCCACCCAAAACCGCAAAGCGTCTACTTATGTGGGTGGCACTTATTAACCTGTGTTTTGTAGCCGGAGTTATTGCCATAACTCAGTTAGATGCCAACACCGCAGACCCATCTGCTTGTTGGGTGGTGGGGGCAATTTTTATAATAACACTTTGGCTTGGTGTACTGTTTATGCGGAGTAAAATGTACATCACTGTTTCGTCTGCCGATATTCGCGTTAGGATGAGCCCCTTTCACCGAAAAGGAAAACTGATTAAATGGGCGGACGTGCATCATTGTGTGGTCCGAGCGTGCACGCCGTTTGGCGAGTTTGGCGGCTGGGGCATTCGGTACACCTTCGGAAAAAAGAAGGGCTATATCTGGAATGGGGATTACTGTTTGGATTTGTATATGAAAAATGGAAAGCGAAATATTGTCACGGTAATGGATGCCGATGATCTTGCGGAGTTTTTAACCAAGGCCGAGTTGCCGTTTGAGGATAAGTGTGAGAAATAATTTGCTGCTACGAATTGCGGCTCTTTGCATTTTCAGCGTCGCAGTTATTGCGCCCTGCACCGCCACAGATACCGTGCGCGTGTGCACCTACAACCTGCTAAAATTCTCTCTTGCCAACGAGGACGGCCGCACCTCGCATTTTGCCGCCGTGATGGATTCTATTCGACCCGATGTATTGGTGTGTCAGGAGCTTGAAGATGCCTCGGCCGGTCCGCTGTTTGTTACCTCGGTGTTAACGTGGGCGCCGTATGCGTCGACCCCATTCATCGACGGACCAGACACCGATGCGATGATGTTTTACAACCAACTGAGATTCAACTTTCTTTCGCAACGCAGAATTCCCACAGCCTTGCGAGATGTTGCCGAATTCATCCTTGAAACTATTCCCAGCAACGACCTCCCGCCCGACACCGTAGTTTTTTATGTGGTGCATTTAAAGGCTTCCGATGGTTCCGCCGAGGCCGCCAAGCGCGCTGCAGAAACCGCGGCGCTGCAGTCAAACGTTACCACACACAAGTACGCATTTGTCTGCGGCGATTTCAATATTTACACTCCATCCGAAGTTGCGTACACCAACCTCTTAGCCCCCTTAACAGGAAAAATATTTGTCGATCCACTTGGTACATCGTGGCAGCGCAACAACGCTTCGTTTGCAAAAATCTATTCACAGTGCACACGCGATGTTTTTTTGCCGGAGTGTGGTGGTGGGGTGAATGGCGGGCTCGACGACCGCTTCGATTTCATTTTGCCTTCGGTCGAATTACAAACACGCATAGTTGCAAACTCCTACACCGCCTTTGGCAACGATGGCGTGCCACGCTTGAACGCATCCATCAACGTCCCACCCAACACCCTCGTCTCCGAAAATCTTGCCGCCTCACTTAAATGCGCCTCCGACCACCTCCCCGTTTTTTGCGACATAATTCTGGGCGACGTGAAAGCCGACGTGTGGTATGAATCCAATCCTGCACTTTCTCCGCTCAACCCCACTTTCAAACACAACAGCCTAATTCAGATTTTCGACGTAAGGGGCTTAGTGGTTGCGCAGCAAGTTGCCCCCTCGGCAGACCAAGAATTGAACGTCCAGCATCTTGCACCAGGAATGTATTTTTTACGCTTGGACAATCTGATTAGACAATTAGTAATTAGCAATTAGCAATCATCAGTCCCGAGCGCGACGAGGGACGAAGTAGCAATTAGCAATTAGTAGACAAGGGACGAGTTTTTAGCTCCAGCTCCCCTCTCGTTAGCGAGAGGCGTCGGGGGTGAGTTTTAACATGCCCTGTCTTCAAATTTTCCGCCCCTTCAGGGCTCCCACAGTAAATCAATTGCGAATTGCGAATTGCGAACTCCCCCAGAAGCGCAGCGACTTGTCACCTTGAGCGAAGCGAAGGGCTACCCACGCAGTGACCCACTCAGTGATCCACGCAGTTTCCCACGCAGTTTCCCACGCAGTGACCCACGTAGTGACCCACGTAGTGATCCACTCAGTGACCCACTCGCGTAGCGAGTTTACATCCCCAGAAGCCACGCAAAGATCAGCGGCGCAACTATCGTTGCATCGCTTTCCACGATAAACTTTGGTGTGTTGATGTCGAGTTTACCCCACGTGATTTTCTCGTTTGGTACAGCGCCGGAATACGATCCGTACGAAGTTGTTGAATCAGATATCTGACAGAAGTAGCTCCAAAACGGGACGTCGTGCCATTCCAAATCCTGATACATCATGGGCACCACGCATATTGGAAAGTCGCCCGCAATTCCACCACCAATTTGAAAAAAGCCGACGCCTTTTCCGGCAGAGTTTGCACGGTACCATTCGGTTAGCCACATCATGTATTCAATGCCCGACTTCATAGTACTTGGTTGCAGCTCGCCTTTAATACAGTACGAGGCAAAAATATTTCCCATGGTGGAATCTTCCCATCCGGGGACAATGATGGGCAGATTTTTTTCGGCCGCCGCAATCATCCAAGAATTTTTCGGATCGATTTCATAGTACTGTTCCATCTCCCCACTGAGCAACATCTTATACATGTACTCATGCGGCAAGAATCGTTCGCCATTATCCTGCGCCTGCTTCCATTGTTTAAAAATGTGTTTCTGAATTCTTCGAAACGCTTCCTCTTCCGGAATGCATGTATCCGTTACCCTGTTAAAGCCCCCTTCCAAAAGTTCCCATTCATCCTTTGGCGACAAGTCACGATAATTCGGCACGCGTTTGTAATGCGAGTGGGCAACGAGGTTCATAATGTCTTCCTCGAGGTTCGCACCGGTACACGAAATAATGTCAACCTTGTCCTGCCTGATCATCTCGGCCAGACTCTTCCCCAGCTCGGCCGTACTCATGGCACCGGCCAGACTGATCAGCATCTTACCACCTTCTGCTAAATGCGTTTCGTAGCCCTTAGCGGCATCAACCAACGCGGCTGCGTTGAAATGTAAATAGTGTTCTTCGATAAAGTTCGAAATCGGACCACGAGTCATGTACTTCTCCTTAGGAATGCGTCAAAATTATGCAATGCATTTTTCACACGCTGTTAGCGCCGTAATTTGCGCGACATGAGCATATCAACCAGAAATATCAACGTGGCAACCCTAGTGCTTGCAGCCATTGCCATAGGCGCCGTGCTGTACGTTTTGCGCAGCATACTTGTGCCCTTCGTGATTGCCGGATTTATTTCCATTCTGTTCCGTCCACTTATCACCCTGCTGCGTAAATGGCACGTGCCCACTGCGATTAGTTTGTTGATTGTGCTAGTTATTTGCGCTGCTGCGTTTTGGGGAATCGGAACCATAGTTTCTTACGGTGTCGAAAACGTCGCACAAAAGTCTCCGCTGTATGCCGAACGTATTCAGCATATGGGCGCAGATGCCTCTGCTTGGTTAAAAGACATTTCAGTCAGAATTTTTGGTACGGGGCTTTCTGTTGATTTCGCCCAACTGATAAACCTCTCATCAATTACCTCAACGGTATCCCCATGGTTAGGTGGGGTGCTCGGAATTATTACTGATGCTGTTCTGGTGCTTTTGTTCGTGGTACTGTTGGTGCTAGGTGTAGATGTTTTTCCGCAAAAGCTAAGTGCCGCATTTCGAGACGTAGGTGGATTTGATTCGGTCAAAATTTATTTGACAGTGAATGAAAAAGTGCTTCGGTATTTGCGAGTCAAGACCGTGTTTAATTTGTTGAACGCACTTTGCACGTGGCTGATTTTGAGTTTGTTTAGCGTGGATTTTGCTCCGCTATTATCACTACTTGCCTTTCTATTTCTGTTTCTTCCAAACATAGGCTCACTGATTTGCTCGGTGTTTATTGCTGGCGTAACTCTGGTTCAATTTGAAAGCGCTGGTTACATGATGCTAGTGGTGGGAGTGATAGTTGTGGTGCAGAATATTTTTGGAAATGTAATCGAGCCTAAGGTTATGGGATACAGCCTAGATTTGAGTCCGGTGGTGGTGTTGTTTTCAATGTTGTTCTGGGGCTGGATGTGGGGCATTGTAGGAATGATACTCTCCGTTCCTATCATGGCCATAATTACCACCGTCATGGAAAATTTTCCAACCACGCGTCCAGTGGCCATCATGATGCGCAACCAAGCGCCCAAACCAGAGACGGTTGCGTAGCTGACCCGTAACCGACCAGTTTCATAACTTCGTTGCTATGAATTTTCAATTGACCGATGTATCAGTGCACTACGATGGCATTCCGGCCTTACGAGACATTACCGTGAATTTTACCGGGGCAACGGTAACACTTATTACCGGGCAGACGGGCGCCGGGAAGTCGACACTGTTAAAATTATTGACTGCCGATATTATTCCAACTTCGGGAGTGGTGCATATAGATGATGTATCTACGAGTACCATGAAGCCCCGTACCCGACGCAACTTTTTACAGCGCATGGGAATTGTGCAGCAAGATTGCAGACTGCTTGAAACTATGACGGCATTCGAAAATGTGTTGGTGCCGTTTGCGTTGCGCGGAATGAATAGAACCGATTCGAACTCGCAATGCCTGCAACTTTTTGCCGATATGAATATCAGCTACGTGCGCAACAAGTTGCCACATCAGTTGTCGGGCGGTGAACGCCACCTAGTTGCATTAGGGCGTGCGTTGGCGTCGCGTCCGGAAGTTATTATTGCCGACGAACCCACCGGCACCCTCGACGACACCACGGCCCAAACCGTGGCGCAAATTCTAAAAACCGCGGCCTCCAAAGGATCGTCACTCATCCTATCCACGCACAGCGCCAGCCTAGTTGCAGAGTTTCAAAATGCAAATCACATTGTACTTAACGAAGGAACCGTGGTTAGCACCACCGTTGCACAACCTTTAACCGATCGATTGCTCACCCCAACTACCCACGCAACCACACCTGGAGATCCCGAATGACAAAGGTTGCACTAGTTGGCTACGGCGCCATGGGCAAAGAATTGGAACGACTGGCACCGCAGAACCACGTTGAAATTATTTCTGTGCACGATTTGGATAAGCCCCTTACACAAGAAGCTGCGCAAGCAGTTGATGCGGTGATTGATTTTACGCAACCCGATTCTGTTATGCAAACTGTAACTACGTGTTGCGCCGCGGGAACTCCGTTGGTGATTGGTACTACGGGGTGGCAGGATCAGCTTGAGACGGTGCGCGCAATGGCTGAGAAGCACGGAATTGGAATTATTTACGCTTCGAATTTCAGTCTTGGTGTAAACCTTTTTATGGGAATTGTCGAGCGCGCAGGTGCGCTCATTAACGGTCACGCCGAGTTCGATGCCACCGTACACGAGTGGCATCACAAACGCAAAAAAGATTCGCCGAGTGGAACGGCGCTCAGTGTGGCGCAAACTTTGCTGGACCAACTCCTCGCAAAAACCCACATCGAAACCGAAACGCAACACACCGCGATCGATCCCACTGCCTTGCACGTCACATCCACGCGCGGCGGCGAAACCATTGGCATTCATCGCGTAACGTTCGACGGTCCGCACGATACCATCACGCTTGAGCACCACGCCAAGGACCGCGCAGGTTTTGCTGCAGGCGCGCTCATTGCGTCAACCCAGATTCATAATGTTAAGGGGCTTACCAGTTTCTATGATTTGATTTCGGGTGCGGCAAACAAATGACAACCTTCTCGCAAATAGTACTCATAGCGTTCGCGATGTCTACCGTCTTGAACTCGGCCGAGCCGAAGCAACAGAGTTCCATGTCTGCGCAAAAGACCAACGTGATCGCGCAACAAAACACCAAGTCTACGCAGAACACCAAGCCCCCTACCGTGACATTCGAGCCACCGGCATTTGTTACGCTGGCAGACTCTGCAGGCTTTGTAACCAAGATGATCAAAATCCGAAATACAGGCGGCGGCGTGCTTACCATGACACGCGCGCAGGCCTCGTGTGGGTGTGCGGGAGCAACTATTCAAAAAAATAATATTTTGCCCGACAGCACCGGCAAGGTGTACTTGTACGTGAATTCAAAATCGTTTGTCGATACAATAAACAACGTCGACTTCACCATCCACAGCAACGCCTCGAACCCCGAGGCAACATTTAGAATTGTTGTTCGCAAACCGGAGAATGCAAAGTGAATTATTGGTTAGTAAAATCCGAACCCGACACGTATTCGTGGAGCACTTTTGTAAAAGACAAACGCACATTTTGGGACGGCGTGCGCAACTACCAAGCGCGCAATAACATTCGCGAAATGAAAAATGGCGACCTTGTATTATTCTACCACAGCGGTGATGAGCGCAGCGTGATTGGTACCGCCTCCGTAGTAAAAGAACCCTACCAAGACCCTACCACCGATGACGCCGCCTGGCTATGTGTTGACCTCAAAGCCGGCAAAGCCCTCAAAGAACCCGTCACGTTAAAGTCTATAAAAGCTGACCCAAACATGCAGAACATCGGTCTGATTAAACAAGGCAGGCTGTCGGTGATAAAGCTGACGAAAACGGAATACGAATCAATTGCGAATTAGGAATTGCGAATTACGAGCGGCGCATGAAATAAATGTCAGTTTGATCATTTGATGGCTTGGTGATGGCAATGGGGAGGATTTCAAATGTCCAATCATAATTTACTTTCTCCAGAGATTTTCAGCGCCAGGTTTTCCTCTTTGATCCTAACCGTCAGTATCATTGCGTTGAGCACGGAAAATATGACTGCCGTGTAATACAAATGAAATGCGAGGGGGATAACAACAATTTCTGCAACAACAACCACGTAATTGGGGTGCGCTACAAATTTGTACGGTCCACTCTCTATTAACGGGCCATTGGGAATGCGGAAGATCTTCGTGTTCCAATATTTTCCAAGCGATAGTATAATCCATGCTTTACATGCAACAAGTACGAAGTATAATACAACAATTGGCAAACTGTACGTCGGATTTTGTTGAACTGAGTACTCGATAATTAGTGAAAGAAAAAATAGTGTGTGCAGTGCAACAATTAACGGATAATGCTTCTTTCCGTACTCCACAGCACCATTTTGACGCAACCATTTCTCATTCCTTTTCGAATACAACAATTCTCCAATGCGGAGTAGAATGACGAAGGAAATAAAGAAAGCAAATGTCATGTTAGCTGTTTCGCATTTCAAGTAGAACCATCTCACTCGAAAAACCAGGACCCATAGACACCATCAATCCGTATCCATTTTCAAAACCTTGGGCGATAAATCGTTCCAACACGTACAATACAGTTGGGCTGCTCATGTTGCCGTTATCGTTCATTACCTCTCTCGTGTTTTTCAGGAAATCCCCTTGCACTTTTAACGCTTCGTCATACGCCATTAATATCTTCTTTCCCCCGGGATGAAAAATGAAGTTCTTTATGTCGGATAATTTCAACTGATGCTTTTCTAAAAACGAAGTGACATCATTGTAAATATTTTGAGAAATGATAGTTGGTATGTCTTGCGAAAACAGCACTTTAAACCCCTCGTCCATAAACTCCCAACCCATTACATCCAGCGAATTGTAGTACAATTTGCTTTGCGAGGCGAGAAAATTGATTTTACTTTTTGCATTGTTCTTTTGGTTATCTCCAGTAATGATCAATGCTGCAACGCCATCGGCAAATAGACTCGAACCGATGAAATTGCTTTTGCTGTAATCATTTCGTAAGAAAGTGAGCGAGCACAATTCAACTGCCACAAGCAACACCACTGCGTCTGGATTTGCCTTTGCCAAAGTACTTGCCTTAGCAAAGCCTGCAACTCCTCCCGCGCAACCCAATCCAAAAATAGGAGTGCGGTTGATATTCTCATTCAGTCTCATTTTGTTAATGATGAGGGCGTCTAAGCTGGGTGTTGCAAGGCCGGTGGTAGAAAGAAAGATGATATCGGTGATATCTTCTTTTCTTATCTCCGCTGCAATTATGCACTTTTCTATTGCAATTACCGAATATTCGAGAGATAGACGAATGTACTCTTCGTTCTGTTCTTGAAAGCTGTGGACGGAAGAATAGTAGTCAAGCGGCTTGCAAAAGTTTCTAGTTTTTATCTCCGTGTTGTCGAAGGCACTCATCATTCTTTCTACCTGTGGGAACGAAGGCGCAAACAATTCCTGCGCACATAGTTTCACTTTCCCCTGCTCAACACGAAACGGGAAATCAATTTTGGATATAGCTGTTAGGAATGGCATCTGTAAATCATTAACAATACATTCAGTTTTAGGCTGAATAAATATTTGATGCCTTTATATTTTCATGAAATTGTACGACTGAACTGTCGGTTAGTACTTCTGACATTCTATGGATGTCAAGAAATACTCGATCATAACCGTTTGCAACATTACTATAATTTTTTGTGAGGTATTGCACTGTATCGTCAGTTGTAAGTTTCAGATGATCGTTCATCATAAATTGCATATCGGCTAAATGAACCCGCTCTGAATTGAAGTACAGAAAGTTAAGGTTGTTTTCACCCAAAACTGAAGGAGTACAATCGATGAAGAAAAAGCAAACACGAACACTGGTGGAGGCCTAGTTCAAGCGAGAAGCAGTGCGTTTGGTCAAGGAGAGTCCGGATCGAACAATGGCAAGCATAGCCAAGGGATTCTGTATTGAACAGAACTAGCTTTATGCGTGGGTTAATCAGGCGAAGCGGTTAAAGGAGAATGCGTTTCCGGGTCACGGCACGGTGGGCAGGCGCAAGCAGGAGGACGTAGAACTGCGCACGCTGGAGGTGAGGTTCATGAGTCAACAGGCCGTACGTATGGTGCAGAGTGGATAGCAAGCGAAATCCGAAAGTAGGGTCGTTCAGTTGGAGCGGAAGAACGAGGGCACTACGGACTCATCAGAAACCTTCACGCCATCACTTGCTCAAGTGCAACGCTAATTCAAGAAAACAGACCTCGACGAGCTACGGCTGAGCGACTTTTCGGTGTCAAGGACCAGACCTCACATCGCGGGGTATGCACGTATCCTGCGACCTGCATGTAGGCGCTCTTTTACGCGCGTTCAATCAGGCGTTGAGCAGTCGTTAGCTCGTTGGAAGGAGATCGGACAAGCAAACTATATTTCATTCAGATCAAGGAGGTCAATACAACGCAACCTACTTCAAGAACCTACTAACGAAACATGGCCTACGCAGCAGCGCTGCACCACTTTCCGTTTCGCAGCGCCCAGCACGCATCAAATGTGATTAACCATTGGCTTCATCTCTTTTACAATCCACGACGAAGACACAAATCCATCGGCGGAATGTCGCCCATGGAATACCAATCACAATGGATCAGCAATGAACTGATTCTACAATCCTCTTAACTT
>JABMNI010000011.1 GCA_013204605.1 Ignavibacteria bacterium | reverse complement strand
TGCGGAGATGCTCCGTGACCTACACATACACGTTGAATTTCCGAACAAAGGAACCTTTACAGTTCCTAAGTTCTTTTGTACATAATTTCAGGAATTATAGTCCTAACAATAGGGGTCCGGTACACTATCCTCCATACCACAAGTGATACAACACTCGGCTTATATATGCTTGATTCTCTTTCAGTGTGTAATGATTGGAGCTTAGGTCAAATTCAACCTGACTTTTTGAAAATTGCCAAACCATTAAAAATGTTCCAACTTCCAGACGGCAGGTCGTTATTGGAATCTCAAACAGATGATCCTTTGCATATCAGTATAACGTCCATCACGGTGCGCCCATACCGAGTGGACTCTCTATCCTATTCATGCGATACCATGTCACTGATAGTACGAGGCAAAAACAGAGCAAACATACAATTCAGTTATTCGCACAATGCAGGGATGTCGATAGCAAACAAAGAGATGCTGGCTACCTACGACAGGTACACGTTTGTTCGAGAACCCACCTTTGTTGGAAGGTTTTTGCTGTACACTACCGACGGCACACTCCACGACACCATTCGGTGCGCCGACATTCGAAACCAAAATGAATTCAACATAAAGCTGTATCAACACTACATCACCAAACCAATAACGGGTACATTGCTCGAGGCAACACCAGAAACAAAGCCCCACATAGCCCTTATGAAGTGGTACCGCAACGGCTCCCCACTACCCTGGGAAGAGCTGGAAGGCAGGAGCGCATTAACGTTACTCAACCCCATTCCCGGACGCTACCATGCCGTGGTAATGACGCAGAACTGGTGCGCCACCGTGACCGACACGGTCGAAGTTATAAATACGGGAGTGAATGAACCTTTAACACAACCAATGGATGTTGAAGCAGCTACTGTGGATGTGGTGGACATTACGGGAAGATTCCTTGCACGAGGTATCAAGGCGACGAATAACGAAGAAATTCTAAAGTTCGTACAGCAATTGAACCAAGGCTTCAAGGTTGTAAGGAACGCACGTGGCGAAATACTTGAACTCCACGCAGTGTATCTTGGAAATTGCTTGTTGGTTACGCGTAGGTGAGAAAAACTGTGAATTGGTAAAACCGCCTTGGTATAGTTCTCAACCTGCACGATAATACTTCGTGGAAGACCCGCCTTGCGAGTTACAATGAGTGCCATTCATTCAATAGAATCTGTTAGTTTCCCTAGTTTCGACTCGGCTACGTTTCTAGTTTCAACTGCTCAAACTTTGGCTGCTTTAAGTTCAGCCTCGATGGAACTATCACGCAGAAATTATTTCCGCGAAGAAGGTTTTGAGAAACGAATAGCATTGCCAGAAACAAGTCCTGTTGAATTGGAGTTTTTAACTGCAAGTATTGATGGTCATGGAGAGTTGTTGATTAAGAACGTAAGTAGAAGTAAAAAAATGATCAACATTCAGATTGTGACAATTCTTGGACAGGTCCTGTACCAGTCGAGTACTGAATTGAGGTACGAACAGGAAATTGCGCTACCTACTAACTCTTATCACGGTGCTGTGCTGATTCGTATACTTTATGAAGGGCACCAACGCACAATTCCGATTTTATTGCCGTGAACAATCTTCTGATTGCGCTTCTGCTTTTAACAACCGGATTATACGTTTCGGCTCAGGAAGATTATGCGCGCATCATACCATCGCCTTTGAAAGTCACTGATCCGTGGGACGGTGGTTTTTGGGGTCCAACCGTGGTCGACGACACTACCATGGCCTATGGAATCTACAAAATGGACACCAAGTCTCTTGTGTGGTCCCCTTTACCACTAGGTGGAATAAACGACATTGAGAAATCATCCGATCCCATACGACTGCCTGATGGTTTACTCTATTACTTCCGACAATCTGCTCAAGTGGTGGCATACGACCCAAATACGGGGCGAAAGATAGTTGTGGATTCATTTTATAACTATGGAGGCTTGGGTGGAATTACCATTTCTCGACATCCATCTGGAGTATACTTGGCATGGAGTGGTAACGATCCTTTACATGTGTGGTGGCCTTCTCAACAACTACATCATATCCGTCCTTATCCACACAGGATGCAGGTACTTAGCACCCTACCAATTGTGAACGACGGACGGATCTTTTATGGGCCTGATGAGGCCAATTCACCAATTATGAGGTCGACAAATCTTGGCTTGACATGGGACACATTGTTTGCCTTCAATAGATGGACGTATTTAGGACTTCGGAGGCTTTACGTATTTAAAAAGTACATTAATTTTTATGAGAACAATACAGGAGACGACGTATACTTTATAGATATAGATAGTGGCGACAGCACAAAATACAAGGAAAGAATGGCGGGGGGAAATGCAATAGCTACCACGGACACGTTGTATAGTTTTAATCGCTGTACCATTACGCATATCACATTAGACACCGCATCTTACAGATATGCCTTAGATACATTAGAAGAATGTTTTACTCCATACGCAGGAGTGGTGCCCTACAAACCACCATTTTTAGCACAAGCTGAACCTAACCTTGTTCTTCAACTTCCGGACGGGCGGACGTATATGAACTCTAACGATTACGGCAACTCTAATTTAATAAGTTCAATTACCTCCGTCACGCAGCGCCCCTTCAGGATAGATAACATATACTATTCGTGCGACACCATGCAGTTTCTCATTCGTAGTGACAACCCTGAAAGAGTACAGTTTTCGTACTCTAATAATGCAGGGATAAGTATAGCTCGAAGAGAGAAACGGTATCGGTCAGAATGGATTACCTGTGTGCGTGAACGTGGATTTACGGGACACTTTACGATCATAGCTACAGATGGAACCCTTGTAGATACGGTGTATTGCGCCGATCTGCGAAACGAAAGGGAATTCCACTTAACATTACAACAACGCATAGCCCCCTCTAATGAACTCGTATTGGAGCCATCTGCAAAAACTATGGAGGAATTGAGTCTTATCAAATGGTACCGTAACGGATCTCCAATTACATGGGAGGAAACTCGTGGCCGTGGTGCGCTAGGTCTTGTTGACCCAATTCCTGGGCGCTACCATGCAGTAGTTATGACTAACCACTGGTGCGCTACCGTGACCGACACGGTCGAAGTTGTAAGCACAGGAGTGAATGAACCTTTAACACAAACAATGGATGTTGAAGCAGCTACTGTGGATGTGGTGGACATTACGGGAAGATTCCTAGCAAGAAGCATTAAGGCAACAAATACCGAAGAAATTCTAACGTTCGTGCAACAATTAAACCAAGGCTTCAAAGTAGTAAGGAACGCACGTGGTGAGATACTCGAACTGCATGCCGTGTATCTTGGGAATTGCTTGTTGGTTAGGCGTTGAGTACGGCAAACGCTCACCCTCGCATCTACGTTTTGGTCAATTGCTCCTGAACCGCACGACGCAATACACTGTGTAGATCGGCAGGGAAGTGGGCGATGAGAACCACTAAGCCCCTTTGCAAACTTTCTTGAAAGGTTCGTAGTTCGGGTAGGAGTTCGGCTGCAAGGAGCGCATCGGAAGGGAGTGCTATGTGCCGCATGCCAACGTTGCAGAGGAGCGCAATGCACTCAGCCTCGGCTGCCGATGAGTAATCGATCACGTTCTCTAACTTGTCGTGACTATAAAACGCAACCTGCGATGTGAACATCGATACGCGATGCTCGGCATGGGTGATGGTGCTGTTCAGCGTTAGGTGTTGTACGGCGGAACGGGGGAGTTGCTCGATGCGCGGACCGTACCATTGGCTGAGTGGGCGCACCTTGTATTCAGTTTGCAACAACACACATAATGCCTTTGCAACGTGCCGAATATTTGTGTGCGTATTCCACCACTCAATGGTAAAGCGGTACATCCATCGCTGTTCTTCCGGCGTAAATCCAAACACGGTTTCCATGAAGAATTTGTCAAGCCGAAGACGGTCTGTGCTGACGGTGGTTGACGAAACCATTTCGCGATTTGTTGCGCCTACTTCGTCCTCGAACGACATCATGTGCCGGTGCATAAAATCTTTATGCAACTTCAAATCTACTTCCCGCAGTTTCTCAGCCGATGGCACTCTAAATTCTTCAGCATCACGCACCGTAACGTCGGCCAAAAATTCATCGCTCCGTAGCAACTTCATTGTAAACAAACCAACAGTTGAATTCATCCACACCGACACTGCCGCGGCACACTCCGGATTATGCAGTTGAACATCAATGCAACTGTCCGTAACAAACGCACCGTGCGCGTTCAGCGCCACCAACCAACGGTCCGTCTGACTTTTCGGAATTATTATTGAAGGGGGCTTTTCAACACGTAGTGACCACCAGGGTTCTCTACCTTTCACCGATGGACGCAGGTGTACGGATTCATGTTCGGCCGATTCTATTCTAGCCAAAACAGCCGTGTTTGCAAGCGCCGAGCGGTCGGGAGGAATGAGCAACAACCGGCGCTCAGAAGCCGGAACTCCGGAAATAGTTTCAAGCTCGGTTGACGTTGTAATTACAATGTTATCTGCGTGTGAGTTCCCCAAAGCCCGTTGCCAATATTCCGATTCTATTTTTTCAGTATCTATTTCGCGTATGGTTGGAGCAAACACTTCGGTGGCGCCGGTGCGGAGTCCGCTGTGAACGGTTGCTATGTCGGCCAGTCTGGTGGTGGCTGCAAAGATCTTCGACATCATGGTAGCCAACACGTCGTGCGGGACAACAAATTCATCCCACGCGCTGTTTGCAAGCAATTGTTGAGGAACAATTTTCACCACGGCTTCTGTGTTCATCTTGCCCAGTTCGCCGGCCTCTAAATATGAAATCACGTTCGAGGCACGTTTTTGAATTGACGCGTCGGGCGCATTGCCGCCAGAAGCAAACTCAAATAATCGGTCCAACGAACTTCGCAAATACACAAAACGTGCGGGCGAATAGGAGTCGGATTTCTTCTTTACAATCAGGGCGCACATTCCAACATCGGGCGTGGCAAGCGGTTCCAGATCAGAAGTAACCACCCACTGAATTTCATACTGCGTGCGAAGTGAATTTCGAATTGTTTTGAAACTGTTGTGGTACAAAAAATTCGACGGAAGAAAGAATACGCAGATTCCATTTTCGGCAAAATGAATTTTCGACAAAATGAATTGCATCAGGTGTCGGTCGGCGCCATGATTAAACGTAAAACACACCAACTGCCACGGTTCATCGCGCTTAACATGCGCGTTGTAGTCTACATGAAAATTGGAGTTGTTCCGCAACAACAACTCGGAAAGTTCCACCATCATATTTTGCGTGGGACGGCTGGAAGCAACGGTGACATTGAATGTTACATCAGGCAAAAACTTTGACAGTTCCTGAGTTAACGTCCCACCGGTAGGACCAATTTCCAGCACGTTCACCTCTGACAAATTACCATTACGCGTCAGCCCGCCAACGCTCTCAATCAGCCCATCCACGCCCACACTTAGCCCCTTTGCCACAACGGCCGCTACCAACGAAGCCACTGAGCTTTTTGGAATTCCTAGCTGCGACCACGATGCGGAGACAGAGAGAAACTCTGCGAGCGATGAATTCATTTCGTCGGCACTGAGGCGTCCAAGATCGAACCGGTACAAGAACCGTACGAGCGATTGCAACGCCGAGGCGCAATGCGGTGCGCGAGTTGCGAGAACCTTTAATGAAAGGGGCTTTACCGGCATGCACCACAACTGGTTGCGTGAACCGTCGGCACTGTACGCATTGAGAATGTCAAGCAAAAGCTGGAAGCTGGTGGTTGTGGTTGGTAAGACTAGCGGAGAATATTTTTCTGGCGCTCTTTCCTGCCGCATCATGTACACAAATGTTTGCTGTACGATTTGCAATGCGTTTGCTTTTTGAGTACGATCTGCACCGGTACACCAATGCAAATACTGCACGGCACTGGTAAGTCTGCTAACTAAGAATTGGGCAGTGGCGGGATGATCTATCTTTCCGCCCGACGCATGTTGATTGGCTACTAGAAGGGCTTCCTTCAGCGTGCGTAACAGCGCCACTTTATATGAGGGCATTTCAAGATTAGCAACGCACTCGATATTTATCTGACGCCCCACAAACAAAACCTGTTGCTCTTCGCATTGTTTACTTGCCACAGCTTGTGCGTGAAGAACAATACTTTGTTGCAACGTGGAAGTAATGATGGTTGGAATGTTTAGTCTGGTGGCAACCTTCCGTGTGCGGTCAATTGCAAACTCGTCAAAAACATCTTGATGCGGAAGTAGGGCATCGAACAGCGCAACAGGTCGAGCATCAGATTCGGAGCGAATAACCGCAAACGAACCTTCCAGAACGGAGATTATCTCACAATTCAGTGGAAGCGAGGAGTGTTTTATTGCGTCTGCAACGGCCGAAAACAATACCTCGCGAGCACGTGCTATTCCGTCGGCAGCGTGCATCCTAGCCCCTTATCACATCTTGCACTTGGTGCATTAATTGTTCGGCTTGCTCGGGTGTTTTTGCTTCGGCTATGACCCGCATAATGGGCTCGGTGTTGGAGGCGCGAATGTGAATCCATTTGTCCGGCCAACTTGCGTATATGCCGTCGACAGTAGAAATGTTTGCACCGGAAAACAGAGAAGAACATTGTGCCAAAACTTGTGCTACGCTTTGCTGTGCCGACAATCCAAATTTATTCTTGATCATGTGCAAGCGGGGAAGTTGGTTGCGCAGTTCCGATAACGTAAGGGCACGTTCATTGCGTACCAATAACCAAGAAATGAGCGCTAATCCAACTACGCTATCTCTACCTGAATGACAGCTTGGAAAAATCACTCCGCCACTTCCTTCGCCACCAATCAGGGCTGCTACTTCATGCATTTTGTTTACAACATTAATTTCACCAACGGCGGAACGATGAGTTTCAAAGCCGTACTCAGACGCTACGCCATCGGTCATTCGTGACGTAGAAAAATTGACAACGGCGGGTCCTTGGCCTCCCAGTTCATACGCCGCTTTAACCGCCAACGCCACCGTACACTCTTCGCCGATAGCGTTGCCCAATTCGTCGATCAACACAAGTCGATCTGCATCAGGATCCACCGCAACTCCAAACGCCGCACGATGTTCAATAACTGCCGCGCAAAGTTGTGTTAAGTTTTCGGTAACGGGCTCGGGGGTATGCGGAAAAATTCCGGAGCTATCACAAAACAGTTCAACTACTTCGAAGCCTAGTTTGCGCAACAACAACGGAATAATAATGGACCCTGAACAATGTACAGCATCTACTACAACCGTTGCCGACGGCTTATCAAGCATGAATCTTGCCTGAACAAAATACTCCGGGAGCACGGCTAACACGCTAAGTAAATGCAGGTCGAGTGCATCAATTGGACCCAGGTGGCCATGCTGTTGGTCTCTGCTGAGTGCATTAGGATTCTCGTTTTGAACATCCGACATAAACGAGTTTGTGTCTACCGCATCCCACAACTTCTGATTGCCCTCGGCATCCAAAAAGCATCCCGTTGAATCCAAAAACTTCAACCCATTCCATTCTGCGGGATTGTGCGAAGCAGTAACAACAATTCCTCCACCAGCGTCGGATTTTTCTACCAACAACTGTATGGTTGGAGTAGGAACCATTCCGGCATCGATTACCGTTCTACCGCAGGCACGCAAAGCCCCCTTCACAATTTCTGAAATCCAAATGCCGCTGGGCCGGCCGTCGTTCCCAATCATAATGGGTCCGTCGGGCTGAACTGCCGAAAAAGCGCACGAATAGTTTGCAACCATGCCGGGCGTAAGGTGATCGCCAAGCGTTGCTCGTAATCCGGATATCGATCTAATAAAAGCCATGTACGAAGTTACGGCTGCGCCATTAGCTGCTCAATTTCATCGGCAGATCGTGGTAGTTTTTCGCTCATGTTAACGGGCTTGCCAGACGTGATGAGAATATCGTCTTCGATGCGCACTCCAATATTCCACCACCTCTTATCGCAATCGGAACCCTCGGCAATATAAATGCCGGGTTCGACAGTGATTACTACGTTTTCCTCTAGTGCACCGTTGGTGCCGGGATCGTGAACATCCAAGCCGAGGTAGTGAGATGTGCCGTGCATGAAGTATTTTTTTGCGTCGGTCTTTTCCGTGATAATACCCAGCTTGATGAGCCGTTTGGCGACAACTGACATTGCAGCATTATGGGGTGCCCTGAAAGTTGCGCCAACAACACAAGCAGCAATCCCAGAATCCTGAGCTTCTTTTACAATGTTATAAATGGTGCGCTGATCGGAAGTGAACTTTCCGCTGATTGGAAAGGTGCGCGTTATGTCGGCCGTGTACCCACGGAACTCTGCGCCACAGTCTGCCAACACCAACTCGTTTTTCTGTGTGGAGCGTCGGTTGGTGTTGTAGTGAAGAATACAGGCATTGTAACTCGAGCCAACTATGGATGGATACCCAACATCCTCGGCCCCGAGTTTCTTAAACGTATACTCCATGAGCGCCTCAAGTTCATACTCCTTCATACCTGGCTTTGCACCACGAATGGTAGCAAGGTGACCCTCAATTGAGATATCAACGGCACGCTGCAAAAGCTCCAGTTCGTCCTGATCCTTCACCATACGCATGGCCGCGAGCTTTGGAATTCCTGTTCTTAATACAACGCCGGGAAATTTTTCTGATAATCCTCGACGCAACTCCGAAGAAACGCTAAGGTTTTTTTCGAGCAAGGGCATGCTAACCGTTGGAGTTGGCAGACGCGCAATGAAGATAGTATCGGCCGAGGTTTGGTTTGGGCTGCTTGATCGTTCATCATGAAGCACAGATTTCAGAACGTCGGAAAGTTGGTCGTTGTTGAGCACCGTATCAATATGCAAATACCTCATCGCCTCTTCGGTTCCCATTTGAACTCCCGTCCATTGCTCAACACTTTCTACTCTTGGACGCACAAACAATACTGCGTGAAAAAGTTTTGGACCAATGGAAATCCCTTTTTTCGACAGTAGCAATGTGGCCTTAGGGTAGGGGAAGCCCGTCAGATATAGTAAATCAGAATCCTGACGATATTCGTAATCAACATCGTTCTGACGGTTCCGAACATCCGCCGCTTCGACAATGATTATGGAATTCTCCGACATCGATTCAACAACGCGCGCCCGGCGTTCTGCGTAATTCTTTGCGGGAATCCCATCGGTATCGTATAGCTCAAATCGAAAAGTTTGAGCCACACCTGCCATAGGAATGAACATTGCAATGCAAAAGGCGAGTGGTAGCAGTAAAAATCTAGTCATTCGAAATTCAAAAATGGAGGGACCGTTATATGTACTTGATACAAATTACGATTTCACGCTACTATCAAATTGCCATGCAAAGCGTGGCTGCATCAGCACGACTTGCGCCCGATTCAACTAAGGCCGTAGCACAGGCATTGAGCGTTGATCCCGTTGTCAACACATCATCGATCACTAATACATGTTTACCTAAGATAGTAGCAGCGTTAACACCCTCAAAAACGCCACCTACATTTTCGATTCGCTGTTTTTCGCTCAATGCCGTTTGCGTGCCTGTGTACTTTGTGCGCCTGAGCAAACTCACCACCCGCTCAGGTGCCAACCCCAACCCCTTAGCCACGCCTGCCGAGATATGTAAAGCCTGGTTATAGCCCCTTTCACGCAATCGAGCGCTGTGAATGGGAACTGGTTGAATAAGCATTTCGGATAGTTCCGTCCGACTGTACACGTATTCACGAAGATAGATTCCAAGCTCGTGGCCAAGGTTTTTCGCCAACTGAACACGTCCGCGGTACTTGATTTCGTAGATGGCTTTGTCGATGTCCGACTCAACATCAAGCCGCCAAAGCGAACTCACCTGCGAGATAAAAACAGCGTCGGACGTGCTATGTTTTTCAATCAGAGATAGCAGCTCTATGCTATTCGGAGCCGCTAAAACGGCATCCAGCGCAGAATTCAAGATGCCCGGAATACGAGCTACATGGATGTCATTTTCTGAAAGGGGCTTGCCAGAAAGTATACAATGCGGCGGAAAGAGGCAGTCGTCTAATGCATCCGCAACTTGTTTACACCAGGCAAACACGGTTGCCGGTGTAACCATGGATGCTTACTTAAACTCGTTTACAAATTGTAGTCTACTCGAGATTTCCGTTGGCAAATGCGGAGTAGCTGAGCGGGGGATCATGAAGGAGCTGAGTGAGGTTAGGTCATCGAAAATTCGTTGACGCAACGTTGTCTGCATAAGGTATTCATGCCCACTCGAACCGCCCGTGCCGATGCGCATTCCAATCATGCGGGTGACCATCATGGTGTGCCTGAAGCGCCACTGACTTACTCGTTGGTCGAGTTCAATCACGGCATCCAACAATCGGTACGGAACCTGCAATAATGGATAGTCTCGGTAGGTTGAAATAAACAGTGCAGAAATGGTGGCGCGTTGTGACATTTTGCGCGAACCTTTTTCTAAAAGTTCGTTGTATTGTTCAGAATCGAATAAGGAAAGAAATCCGCTTTCGTTCAAATCAATCTGTCGCAATGCATCGGCGGGATCGTTATTGTCAGCCTCTGCTAACCGAATCACTTCGTCGCGGTCGTTCTGCAACATTGCTTGCACGGCCTTGCGATACTCTTCCCAAAATGCGTATGACTCTGTTTCCATGAAGGGCATTTTTTCTAACCACGACTCAATAACGCTAAACAGCGTTGGACCCTTGGTGCTATCGGCAAGCTTTTCTTGTTCATTTGGAGGTAGGGCTTCAGCATAATTCTTTAGTACTCGCTTTACTTCAGGAAGGCCAAGTGTACGCTCTAAAATTCGCCACTGAGCAGATTGAAATCCCGATGCCGGATTCAAGAACGCACGGAAGTCCATAAAATCGCCCGGCGTCATGGTCTCTATCAGTCCAAACTGATTTACCAAGTGCTCCATAATAGTGTTCACGCGTTGTATCCGCGACAGACACGTACCCACTCGCCATTCCTCAACATAGGGTCGGTTGAGTTCTTCAATAACGGAGCCTACTTCGAACAACACTTGCTTAAACCACAGTTCGAATGTTTGATGCGTAATGATAAACAACAGTTCATCGTGAGCTGGTGCACCATGCTTTTCACTTTCAGCATGCTGGGCATTGAGTAGGGTATCAAGATGGAGATAGTCGGAATACTTTATCACAGCGGTGTCTCCTTGTTTTCTATTCTTAGCAATTACAAATCGGAATCAACATTAAACACGGCGGTTCCAGCCATTCTATCATGGAGTGCCTGACGCGAACGTTGAAGAGCAAAAAAGCACCCAATAACAATTACAAAACCTATCAATGAACCAATGGTGCTCAGGAATGACAACGATGGCATCAAGGCAAAAAAGCCAGCAATAGAGTTAGAATTCTTCATCGCCCAACGCTTAAGCCAAAGTGTGGTGTTGCCTGCAGAGCCATCTGCATGTGCTATGTATATACGAAGCACACGTTTGCCCGGCGAAGCCCCGGTGAGACCTTCAATCAACGTATATGCCAGAGCAGCAACTACAGTGGCTACAGTCAATATCGCCAACATATCAACAAGCTCTTCGGTAAAAAAATCGCCCAGCCCAATCATCGAATAAATCTCGCGCATTTTCTCGAACTTTTCTTTGTCGAAAATCGACAACGTAACATTCATAGCGCGAATAGCGAACATCAGAAAGACAGCCAGAATTGTTGAAGCTAGCGCATCTATAACGTACGCCGCCAACCGTTTTCCAAACCCAACTCTTTTGTCTTCAATTGGTAGTTGAATCTGACCGCCATTATGCATTGAATTGTAATCAATTTGATCCATGAGTTTTCTCCGGTTCAGAAATATGTTCTAATATTTTCACAGCAATTTGATACTTTTTGAATGGTGGCATTAAATACACACCGTTTACTTTATTACGAACTCGTTTCAAAAAATCCACCGCAATTTCAATCCCAAGTTCGGTTGCATGTTCAGTAGAACCTGCCACAGCAAGCTTTTCACGCACCCACACTGGAATGTTCATTCCAGGAACTTCATAATGCAAAAACTCGGCATGCCGAATTGTACGCAACGGAATTATTCCCAGCAGAAATTTTATTGGAATGTGTTGTATACGCTCCAAAAATCTCTCCAACAATTCTTCATCAAATACCGGCTGCGAAAACGCCACATGAGCCCCTTGCTCAGCCTTCATGGCAAGTCGGTCAATTTCACGTTCAATATCATCGGCCGCCGGGTTGGCGGCACAGGAAATGCAAAACGTGGTTGACTGACCCAATGGATTGTTCATAAGGTCGGCGCCATTATTCATGTTTCCAAGAGCTCTGATCAGACCAATCGAATCAACGTCATACACACTGGTAGCACCAGGAAAGTCGCCAATGTGCGTTGGATCTCCGGTTACCGCCAGAATGTTCCGTACGCCAAGTTCGTGCGCGCCCAACACCTCGCTCTGCAGACCCACCATATTCCTGTCACGACATGCAAGGTGGGTAATGCACTGCATCCCCGTTTTGTCTTGCACAATTTTCGAAATCGCAATCGGACTCATCCGCAGCCGCGCCCGTGCACCATCGCTAATATTCACCGCCGTCACGCCATGTTGCTTCAGATACTCCGCACCAGCAATCACCGAACTCATATCTAGTCCGCGCGGAACATCCAATTCAACCGTCGAAACAAACCCTGAATTCAATGCTTGCTGAAACATTGAAAGGGGCTCTTTGTTTGCGCTCAGTTCATCCGGTTCTTTCTTCGAACTAATCTTGATGGGTGCCGATCCAACGGTGATGTTTGCTACAGCCTTCGCGATAGCCTTGATGTGTTCAACCGAAGCACCGCCTTCGGCACCAATTATTGAAGCACCATGTTCAACTAATCTCACCGCAGCTTCTGCCACGTAATCTGCCTCGGCGTTGTAAATGGCAATGCCGTCAATCAGAGTTGGTATACCAATGTCGGGTATGGCCACCAAGGGCAGTCCACACGATCGCATCGACTCGATAATTCCTATCATCCTTTGCGGACCCACAGTTCCATTAGAGCCAACTGCCTGCACTTCATGCGCCGCAAGTTCATTTGCGACAATCGTAGGAAAACTTCCACTTAATATGGATCCGTCTTCGGGGAATGACTTCAGCGCAATAATTGGAATGGTGCTGGTTGCACGTAACGCGGCTTGTATAGCAAGTTTCAGCTCTTGCAAATGGATAAACGACTTTAGTAAAAGCACGTCGCATCCGGCAGCAACAAGTGCATGTGCCTGCTCACTAAATGCCTCGATTGCATCGGAAGTATTTAATGCCCCCAGCGGATGCAAGAGTCGGCCGGTGGGTCCAATCACTCCAGCAACAAACGCCCTCCCCTTAGCTGCCGAGCGAGCTATCCAAACACCCTTGCGGTTTATTTCTTGGACGCGAGCAGAGAGCAAACTGGATTCTAACGCAAACCTGTTCGCATTCAGTGTGTTTGTTTGGATGAGCGTTGCGCCGGCATCAATGAAGTCAGCGTGAATTTTTTCAACCACTACGGCCGAGGTGAGGTTGTACCTGTCGCAAGGCTTGTCTGCATAGCCGCGCCTGGCTAACTCAACCTGCGTAGAACCGTCTACCACTATTGCTTTTTGCCCCAGCCTATTCAGTACAATCGAGGCACCATTTTCAGATGTCATGTTTAGCTTGCCCACGTAACGATTCGATTGCCAAAACAGACCTCGGGTAGAACCAAAGAACCACAGAGCCCCCTAACAACAGCGAATTTTTGAAAACTTTAAACCAGCCAACTTCTTCGGCGGCATCTGCGCCAAAGCAGCCGCAATCGATTTTCAGACCCTGCACAACTGCAATGGCAACAGCAACAGTGAACGCGAAAAGTAATATGAAATACAGCAATGCGGCAGTTTTTATGTTGTATCCAACCACGAGGCAGACACCTACTAATAGTTCCAACCAGGGAACAACAAGGGCAAAAGCATTAACCGCGAACAGGGGTAGAATGTGGTAGTGTGAAATGGCTGTGGCAAACGCCAAAGGGTCGAAAATCTTAGGAATTGCGGCGTACAAAAAGTACGCTCCTAAAATTATTCGCAGTAAAAATGATAAATATGGCATTGCTTTCATGCCGCAAAATACTATTTTCACGGACGCTGGTTTATTCATTAATTGGAAGGGTGGACGTTATGGAAGAAATTCCGTTTGAAGATCCGAATGCCATGGGTCTTTTGGTAGCCTTTATCGGTGCTTATATGATTTTCATTTTGGTCATCTATTTGGCCATTGGATTTTGTCTTGGAAAAGTTTTCGAAAAAGCTGGAAAACCACTCTGGGCAGGATTCGTACCCATTTACAACTGGATTGTTATGCTGGAAATTGTTGGAAGGCCGTCATGGTGGGTGATCTTGATGTTAGTTCCTATGGTGAACATCGTTATAGGTTTTATTGTAAACATCGACCTCGCAAAAAGTTTTGGGAAGACTACCGCATGGGGCGTGTTACTCGCATTGTTTTCAATAATAATGCTACCTATTATGGCGTTTTCGTCAGATATCAGGTACATTGGCCCGTCGGTGCCGCAACCGTCAATGCCATCGATGTCATAAGGACTTTGTTACAGTATATGCGTGGAAATGAGTTTCCACAGTATCACAACACAGTATAGGCTACTCAAAACGAGACCCAACCGAGCAATAAAATATGCTCCACGTAGGTCTCGTTTTTCTTTTTGGTTCGGTTCTGTCCCGCCTAAATCCTTGGGTATCCTTTTCAGCACAAACAATGCTGCTAACAGTCCTGGTACGCCCCACACCAAGCTCAGAAATAATGAACTATAGGCAATCCAAACCAAGGTGCGAGCATTGAGTTGTTTCATTTAGCGAATTGGATTTAATGCGCGTTCAATTTGTAACGATAAATCCTCGTAATGGGCTTTTACAATTGGGTCGGCGCTCGCGGCAGACGTAAGTTTCTTACCTAGCGCTGAAAGATGTGCACGCGCAATAGCGCGTGCATCAGTATTGTACACATCATAGGCGCGTTGCATAAAGGAAAAGAACCCACCAGTCGAAATCTCGGCTGGTTTCTCGGTTTTCTCGATCAACTTTGATACATAGGAACGTTGGAGAGAACGCTTATAAAAATCCGACGGTGTTTTAACGAGCACATCGGAGAAAATCGAATTTTCCACATCGTTGAAAAGCTCATTTACTGTGTACGCCTTTGAACCAAATCGAACATCTTGGTCCATCATGCGAATCAATTTGTCGTTACTTATCAACGTACCCAAAAGGCTACTCTGAGCATCGGAAATACGCTTTACACTTCCGTAAGGCTCGAGCAAACTCATCACTTTTTCATCTAACAACCAAGTTGGAGTGGTAAACACATGTTGAACAATAAAGTTCACTGCTGCCTTCTGACGTTCCTTTGTAACGGGAGTGTACTGATTGCCTTTCGAACCGTAAACCTTTAGATCAATTATCACACCACCCGGAATGTTGGCAACGTGTCCCATTTCTCTGCGCCACTGGTTCAAAATATCATCGTACGAATCATCGAGCAAGCTGAAGTCGTGACCCTCCTGATACGCCGCATCATACAAGTACCCCATAGCCCGTTTCAAATTTGCTATGCCATACTCGCCAGCCTTTAGTGCGTCGTCGCCGAGGTCTTCCATTTGCGAACTCGGATCGACGGTCACCCACTGCTGGTCCCCAAATCGCATCATCTTGATTTCTTCCGATGGTGCGGCCCAAGTTAGCAGTGTTGGCACTTCTGCGTCGGCAGTTTTCGCCTCGATAATCGGCCTGTAGCCCCACCGTGTTGCAAAAATATCGTACGGACCGATCTTGGGCATTACGTCAACATCATCGCCCGGTTGTGCTATGTAATTGTATCGTGCATAATCCATTATGGAGGGAGCTGTCCCAAACTGTGCACAGAAAGTTTTAGAGCGAAGCGAGTCAACAGGGTAGGCAGAAGATGCTGCCATGTTGTGAGGGAAGCCCAGCGTATGACCAATCTCGTGCGACGCTACCGTTTGGACCAACCGGCCCATCAGTGAGTCTGAATATGGGAGTTTCCTTGACCTAGGATCGGAGACGGCCTGCGCAAAAAACCAACCTGTTTGCAATTTTAGAATGTTATGAAACCATCCAATGTCGCTCTCGATTATCTCGCCGGTGCGAGGATCGTGAATGTTCGGACCATAGGCGTTTTCAATGGGCGAAGGGTAGTAGCGCAACACGCTGTACCTAGCATCTTCGGGTGACCATTCAGAATCTTGTTCCGGTGTTGGCGCATCCAAACATCGTATGGCATTTTTAAAACCGGCAGCATTGAACGCCCAATTCCAATCTTCTACACCTTTGCGCAACCATTCTCGCCACTGCACCGGAGTAGCCGGATCTAAATACCAAGTAATGGGCTTGATTGGTTCTACTAACTCGCCGCGCAAAAAAGCGGCCGTATCCTTGGGCTCCAACCTCCAACGTAAAATATATTCACGAGAAACAGCCTCGGGTTCGGGCCTGCCATAATCTGTCTGACGCAAAGAAAAGAATCCTACTCGCGGATCTGCCAGTCGCGGGGTCATTGGCACCGCCGGTAGCTGTACCATTGAATGGTGCATAGTAAAAGTAGCTGTCTTAGAATCTCTGTTTTGTAAAGGTGCATCGGCCGAGTACGTAATTACATTTTCTATCTCAACGTTGGTAGGAAAACTTCTAGCATATTCAATATAGCTTCGCTCTTTGTCTAACGAAGAAGTTTTGAGTTGTGTTTTGATTCCTTTGTTCGGAGTCAACATTGGTACGTCAGTTGTAAACAAGTCAGTGACTTCAATTACTACTGTAGAGGTGTCCTGATTAAAGGCTTGAATAGAGAACGCCTTAACAATCTCTTCGAAATTCGACGCCTTAACGGCGCGGCTTATCGGCATAGAATCAGGCGCCACGTTTTCGTACGAAACTGTCCGCAGCAATATCCTATCGTATTTGCGTTCCCACCTAACAACGGAAGTATTACTCTCCTCGCCGCCGTACCCAACTTGAGGTGTTTTGGCAATTCTGGTTACGAGTAAAAATTCTTCACCGAGAATTGTATTACTGATTTCGAAAAAGAACTTGTCGTCAATGCGGTGGACAGTGAACAGCCCCGTATCGGAAACCGCTTCTTTTGTAATCACCTTATCATAAGGTTTGATAGACTTCTTAGCATCCTTATCGCCTCCCGGTCCACCCATACCACCCTGCTGGGTATTCGTAGCGGAGCCACAACCAATAAGTAGGATCAAAGTCAGAGTTGACAAAATTGTGCGAGGGTTAAAAACCGTAACCATGGGTTCCTTGAACAGAATCGAAGTTGAGTTTTGGCAATAAACGCCCAAAATACGGCAACCCGTAAATAAACGATGCCCGGCGCAGTGTGGGAGGGACTGTAGCGCTCGGGCATCTTGGGTGAGACGTGTGGCCGAAACTTGGTTGTCGGTGGTGTTCACACGCCTATCGGGGGACGTTAGGAGCAATGACGAGACCTGTGTTGGAAGGTTACACTCAATCGCGTGTAAATTTGTAGGTATGATTCCAAACGGTTTATGCATCGGGTTAGATGTCGACATCGATAAGTTCCCTCAACACTTGCGAGGCAACATAAATGCGATTGTCGAATTCAATAAAGAAATCATCGCTTCAACGCGAGAGTACGCATCGGCGTACAAAGCAAACTCCGCGTTTTATGAGCAGTATGGAGTGGAAGGTGTAAAGGCACTTTACGAGACCAGAAAGTTGGTTGGCAGTCATTATTTCATTCTCGATGCAAAACGAGGTGACATTGGAAATACTTCAAGAGCTTATGCAATTGCCGCCTTTAACGACATGGGTGCTGATGCCCTTACGGTATCGCCGTATATGGGAGAAGACTCGGTGAAACCGTTCTTGAATTTTCCCAATAAATGTGTGTATGTTTTGGCACTGACTTCAAACGCTGGATCATCCGATTTCCAGAGATTAAGCGTAGGGGGTGAGCCCCTTTATAAAAAAGTTATACAAACGGCAATGCAGTGGGAGCGAGTGTCGGAGTTGGGGTTTGTTGTTGGAGCCATGCATCCGTCGGAGATGCGTGAGCTGCGAGGGGAGTTCCCCGACGTGCCGTTTTTGATACCTGGAATTGGGGCTCAGGGAGGGGACGTGCAACAACTGGTGCGTGCCAACTACAAAGGGCCGGCATTATTTAACGCTAGTAGGTCTATCCTATATAGTGGGAACGGGTCTGATTTTGCCGAAAAGGCCCGCAACGAGGCAAAGAAAATCTGGGATGAATTAAAAATCGCGTAAGTGTCACGTTTTGTCGTGCTTTCAATACGAGGGTATTGGAGGTTGAAATGCGAGTTATTGATTTGCCTGAAAGAATGTTGCAGGGGGCTGTACATGCCTTGTTAGGTGCGCCTGAAAAGAAATGGCTCTGTACCAATGGAGCACAAATTCAGATTATTGCTGCCGGGATGATAAACGTGCACGACGGACCGGATTATTCCGACATGGCAATATTGTGCGACGGCAACATTTACGTTGGCGCCGGTGAATTCCATAAAAAATCCTCAGCGTGGATAGCACATAACCACCAGCACGATATTAAGTATGAACCGGTGCTGTTGCATGTTGTATTGCAAAACGATTCGGCGTTAGACTTTGCAAAATGGACGCTGGTGTTGCCCTCGGCAGAATTGGGAAGCGCCATGCGAAAACTTAAACGCGACAAAGGTTTGGGAAAGATCTCGCTTCCCGTTGAAGAGCTGCAGCACTTTGCGCTTCTTCGACTGCTCCGCCTAACGGCTCATGCGCAACATACAATGCAAAGGTTGGGTCCGGTGAAATCAGTAAATGCGTTGCTAGCTGAATGGGTTGAAAGACTGTCGAAGAAGAATCATCGACCCCGGACTATAGAAATTGCAAAACAAATGTTGACAAACATTGCAGATTCTACCGTGGGAAGGCTGGCGTTGCAATTACCAAACATAGATGCTGCCGATATCCACTTGATTGCCGAACAGGTTGAAAGCGAGCGAATTGCAACGGAGGGAAGTTCATTAAGGAGGGAACTCTTTGTGAATGTAGTTTTACCACTTTGTTGTGCAAGAGCAAGTGATTCGCAACGAATAGCGCTATTGCAGTGGTATTGGGGAGCCAAGGCGGTGCATCCGTATGGACTGATTCGCCGAGCTTATCCACATTTGCCGCAGGACTACATTTGGCAGCAGCAGGGTTGCTTGGAGTACATGCGGCACCACGGACAACGGACCAGCACGTGTGGCGAGGTTATCAAATCCTACGGAATAGACAGAACCGTTCAATTTCTTCGCAATGCCTAAAAGAGTCTGAGGTACGGTCGGTCGAGTTCCCGTAAGTTTGTGCTTCAATAAACACACGATATTGGAGTTATGAGCACAGTTTTAGTGACCGGAGCTGGTGGGGAAATTGGACATAGTCTTCTTGACCATTTTGCACAACAACAGAATACAAAGGTAATTGCCGTTGATCTTGCGCAATTGCCGCCGGCGTACGCGCAAAAAGTACACAAGGTGTATCAAGCCGACATTTCAGATCCAAACTTGATTTCCGATTTAGAATCGGAAGACATTTCAGAACTATATCACTTAGCGGCACTTTTAAGTACCAGCGCTGAGAAAAATCCGGAGCGAGCGCACGCGGTAAATGTTAACGGAACTCTCGGCTTGCTTACGTTGTCGCGTAAAATTGGCGAGCGGGTTGGCGTACCAGTCAAATTTTTGTTCCCAAGCACGATTGCCGTGTATGGTCTGAAATCACTTGAACAAAAGCAGCAAGCTGGTGCCGTGAACGAAGACCAGTACCTAACACCAACTACGATGTACGGCATTAACAAACTGTATTGCGAGCAGCTGGGCGGCTATATGAGTGACCGATATGGTCAGCTTTCTGCTAGCGCCTCAAAGAAAAATGTGGATTTCCGTGCACTGCGTTTTCCCGGACTAATATCTGCCACCACCATTCCAAGTGGCGGTACCAGCGATTATGCTCCCGAAATGATTCACGCCGCAGCCCAGGGTAAACCGTATGCGTGCTTTGTCCGACCTGACACTCGTATCCCGTTCATGGCAATGCCCGACGGTGTAAAGGCACTCGTGCAACTTGCCGCAGCCAATGCAGATGCTCTTACAAAACGCGTTTATAATATTGGCGCATTTGCTCCTTCGGCAGAAGAAATTGCCGAAATGGTGCAGGGGGCTTTCCCAGCCGCACAAATAACGTACGAGCCTCATATGAAACGTCAGGCGATAGTAGATTCATGGTGTGCTGACGTTAACGATAGTGCAGCACGCAAAGACTGGGGTTGGGTTCCGGACTATGATTTGAACAAGGCGTTCAATGACTATCTGATTCCAATTATCTCTAGCGTATATGCAGGATAAAGGCAAGCCAAATGGTCTTATTAATGAGACGTCACCGTACCTACTGCAACATGCATATAACCCAGTGAACTGGGTGCCGTGGTCGCCGGATGCCTTCAACCTTGCCAAGAAACTAGACAAGCCGGTTTTTGTTAGTATCGGATATTCAACCTGCCATTGGTGTCATGTAATGGAGCGTGAGTCGTTCGAGAACCAAACAATTGCCAACTTTCTCAACAAGCACTTCATCAGCATAAAGGTAGATCGAGAAGAACGACCTGATATCGATGCCATGTGTATGGATATTTGCCAAGCTATGACGGGTCACGGAGGCTGGCCTTTAAGCATTATGATGGACGCGGGAATGCGTCCGTTTTTCGCTGGTACGTATTTCGCTCCAACCACTACTCACGGTAGAATCGGTTTTCTAGATCTACTTCAAAGAATTACATCAACCTGGAAATCGGATAAACAACGTCTGTTAAAATCCGCTGCCGAGGCAACAGATTTTCTAACTAAAAAGTCTGCTACCGATTACGCGGGAGAAATCAGCGCATCGGTGTTAGATGAAGCGCTAGCATATCACGTAAAATATTTTGATGATGCGTTTGGCGGATTTTCCGATCGACCAAAATTCCCAAGCCCGCACCATTTAATCATGTTAATGCGCATCGGCAAGTTGCAAAAAAATACCGAGTGCTTCCGCATGGTGAGTCGTACGCTCGACGGCATGCGCGCCGGCGGAATTTTCGACCACGTTGGCTACGGATTCCACCGCTATTCCACTGATAATAAGTGGCTAGTGCCTCACTTCGAAAAAATGCTGTATGATCAGGCGCTGCTTTTGTGGGCTTACACAGAGGCTTGGCAGGCCACAGGAATTGAACGGTACAAGCAGACCGGATTAGAAATTGCCGAATACATCCGCTCGTTCATGACAAGTGAAGAGGGGGATTTCTATAGCGCTCAGGATGCAGACAGTGATGGAGAAGAAGGAAAGTATTATGTATGGGACGCAGCTGAATTCAAAAAAGTAGTAGGTGATGAATTCATTTCCCTCGCTAAACTTTTTAACGTGACCGAAGCGGGAAATTTTTCAGATGAAGCCACGGGAAATTTGACCGGCCAGAATATTCTGCATGTTGGCTTAGATACATGGATAGAATCGGCTCCGAAAATTCCGACCGAAATACGAACCAAGCTTTTGGAAGTAAGATCGAATAGGGTGCCGCCGTTAACCGACACAAAAATACTGATGGATTGGAACGGTCTGATGATTGGTGCGTTGGCAAAAGCGGGAAGTGCTTTTCAAGATGACGTTTGCACCGGTCAAGCAGAACGCGCTTATAAAGCTTGTAAGAATAATCTTTCAAAAGAAAGTGAATCAAGTGACATTGAGTGGTACCACAGCTTTCGAATTGGAAAACATGGAGCTGCCGCAATGTTAGATGATTACGCCATGTTTGCCTTTGGTGCAATTGAGTTGTACCAGAACACTGGCAATAGCGATTACCTTAACGATGCTATTGCGCTAGTAGATGATACGTCAAAAAAGTTTTCGAACCCGGACGGTTCGTACAGCATGACGGAGCCAGATGTTAGTGACACGCTGCTGCGCTATCGGAACTATTCAGACGGAGCATACCCCAGTGGACTCAGTATGATGATTGAAGTGAGTACGGCATTGTTTGCAATTACCAAGCAAACAAAATGGGATTCATTGGCGAGAGATTTGATTCGTAGTGTAGCCAAGTTGATTGTTGCCTCGCCGGTTAGTTTTTGTATGACACTTGCTACGTATCAATGCCGGCTTTCTACTGTGTTTGGTATTGAAATTCCGGTTAATGGGAAAGCCCCCTACATTAAGGAAGCTTTGGAAATGTTGAAATCTTCTTTCCTTCCTGAAATGTATTTCTCGTATGAACAACTGGACGAGGATTCAGAACAAGATGGAATTTTGATTTGCACGGACACGTATTGTCTAGAGAAGATTGACTCGATTGAAAAACTTAAAAAGTTTTTGGGGACACAAACGCAAAGATGAGACTGCTGCTCACATTGATTGCATTTGGCGGAGCCTTTGGGTTTTTCCACGTTATTGCAATAGGTACCTTTGGAATGGGTATGGGGGATGTGTTTGAAATCTGCGTGATTCTGTACGTAGGGTACTACACTATTTGGCTAGGCAACTCACTTGAAATTCCTCAACGTATTGAGACATACGGATTAGTGGCTATGTTGGGTATCATGTTACTCTCTGCGGCATCGGTTGTGGTATCGGGTAACACTGAAATGGGCATCCAAACTTCTAAAACGTTAGCTCATTTTTTATACCTCTGGCTATTTGCGTTTTTGGCGTATTGTGTGCCAATTCCACCGGAAACATGGGTAAAAGTTTTGCGGTTTCAGTTGATGATAGCATTGATTGTGGCTGTGTATGGACTTTACCAAATTGCGGCGCGTCCCTTGGGGTGGCCATTTGCGTGGATCGAAATTAGTAATGCGTCGTTCTCAAGGGGCACCGACGATGTTACTTCATCCAATCAATTGGCACTTCAGTTTGGTGGGTTTTTCAGAGCTACATCATTTTTCAGTGAACCTTCGGCATTAGCTGCGTATAGTGCTTCAGCGTTGAGTTTGTTATTGGTCCCTCTCTTTAGAGGCTCACAGGCGATTATCAGATCAAGGACTCTTTTTTGGATTGTTCTTGTGGGAACAATGCTTGGAGTTTTCATAGCGTTTTCCATTACGGGTGTTTTGTTGACGAGTTGTTGCATTGGTGTATGCATGGTGCTTTATTGGAAAAGAGCGTGGAAAAAATTGATTTTAACCTTAGGGGTATCCGCCTTGATTATTGTTGGCGCAGACAGTGTTATTCACAAGTACCTAGCAGTTAGTGTAGTTGAAATGTTTACGATTAGAATTGGATCCATTATAGCCGGGAATGCCTCTGGCGATAGTGAAACAGCGGTAATTGGGGAATCGATGTCGCAGCGGGTTGACGATTATCAGGTTTCATATGAAGTGATGAAAGAGTATCCGTTTTTTGGCGCCGGCCCCGGAAATTTTGGTAAGACTCTCACAGGTAAACAAAACGAACTTCAGTTTCCTTCAACTACATACGGTAGTGTTGCCGCCGAGTTAGGGGGCGTTGGGTTTGTAATATTTCTATCGTTTTTACTGATTATAGTGATAAGAACTTTTCTAGATGAAAGAAAATGGACAGAAATTACTGGCAATAAGAATGAAGCCGTTGAAACTTTACTCCCATTTATCACAATAAGAATATTATTTGTTATGCTAATAGGTGTGGCTGGTAATTCCTTTGTTTCAGGATATTTTTGGACGGAGGTGCTCATGGTGCTGTCAATACAATCCGGTGCTCGCAGAGCTATGGGAATTGAGAGGGTGTATTTGATGCGCGTAGTTAAAGCACCGTGGAGAGAACTAGTGTTGAAAAAACAGATGGGTACAAATTAAATGTCGTTATTGATAGACGGTAAAAAACTTGCTGCGGAAGTTCGTTCGGAAGTTAAGTACGAAGTTGAAGTAATTCTCAAGCAAGGGAAACCTGCGCCAGGACTTAACCTGTTACTTGTTGGTTCTGATCCTGCGTCCGAAATTTATGTTCGGTATAAGTCAAAAGATTGTGAACAGGTTGGTATAGTTAGTACCATCGTTAGACTGCCAGATACAGCAAGCGAAGAAGAGGTGGTGGCCATTGTAAACTTGTGGAACGAGGATCGGAAGGTCGACGGTATCTTGGTGCAACTACCGCTGCCCAAACAGATAAATGAGCAAAGAGTTTTACAGAGTATAAATCCGTTAAAAGATGTTGATGGATTTCATCCGGTCAACGTTGGTAAACTGGTAATTGGGTTGCCCGGATTTGTACCTTGCACACCAGCAGGCGTTGTTGAAATGTTGCGTAGATACGATATACCTACTTCGGGAAAGCATGTTGTTATTGTGGGTAGGAGCAACATTGTGGGTAAGCCCCTTGCAATGTTACTAGCACAAAAAAAATTGCCAGGAAATTCGACGGTTGCAATCTGCCATTCGGCTACGGAGGATCTTGAATCGTACACGAAGCGTGCGGATATATTGATTGCGGCAGTAGGAAGTAGGCACCTGATTACGTCAAAACATGTGAAAACTGGCGCGGTGGTGATTGATGTGGGAATTAATAGGTATGAAAAACCGGATGGAACTTTTGGTTTAACGGGCGATGTGGATTTCGAGGATGTATATGAAAAGGTATCTGCTATAACACCAGTACCTGGTGGAGTTGGTCCGATGACCAGAGCGTTGTTGTTGAAAAATACGCTGTTAGCAGCAAGTGGAGTGTTTACGTGATAAAGAAAATGACATACGCGGTTGTCCATGAGGATGACGATATAATTGTGATTGATAAGGCCGCTGGAATGCTGAGCTTGCCGGATAGATTTGATGACTCGCTGCCCAATGTGAGGACTATGTTGACGGAAAAAATGGGACATGCGTTTATAGTCCACCGTTTGGATAAATACACATCGGGGATAATGGTGGTTGGAAAAACTGCTGAGAGTCACCGTAATTTGAGTGAGCAGTTTGGAAGTCACAGCGTACAGAAACTATACCATGCCATAGTTGGTGGAATAATAGATAAGCCGGAATTTCCCATTGATATACCAATGGCGCCCGACCCGAAACGCAAAGGATTGATGAAGCCTACGGCGCGTGGCAAAGAAGCTCATACCGTGGTTAAGGTATTACAAAAGTTTCGAGTGGCTACGTTGCTGGAGTGTAGGTTGATAACTGGAAGACAGCACCAAATACGAGTTCATTGCGCGGCTATTGGTCACCCTCTGCTTGTTGACGCTGATTATGGAAAGAGTACTCAGTTTCTACTTTCCTCGATTAAGAGACGGTACAATCTTGCTAAGAATTCTGAAGAAAAACCGATTATTGAGCGTCAAACCTTACATGCTAGAACATTGTCGTTTATACATCCGGGCACGCTCCAGAAAGTAAGTTACGAAGCACCATACCCAAAGGATTTTACTGCTACGCTACAGGTGTTGTCGAAATATTCAGCACCCTACACTTCAGTTTTTGATGCGGAATTTTTTGATTGATTTTAAAGTTATAAGACTAATTGGTGAGATTTGTTGCCTTAACTCATTGTACACACTCGGTTTTTGTATCTTCGTGCCATGATAATAATTCTGTTTGGAGCCCCTGGAGTGGGGAAAGGTACTCAAGCAGCAATACTAGCTGAGAAATTGGGTGTTGCTCACCTTAGTACCGGGGACGCTTTTCGAAAAGCAATAAAAAACAGTACTCCAATCGGACTACTCGCAAAAGGCTTCGTTGATGCCGGTGCGCTCGTTCCCGATGATGTGGTAGCACGAATTGTTGAAGAGACACTTTCGGATCCTTCGTTCTCAAACGGAGTCATTTTAGATGGCTTTCCTAGGACGAAGCCTCAAGCGGAGGCTTTGAATGAGCTTTTGGATGCCAAAGGTCTGGAAATAGGCAAAGTGGTTAATATTTGCGTTGATCACGCCACAATTGCGGAAAGACTGCTTTTGAGAGGCAGGGCGGATGATTCGAGGGAAGTGATAGACTACAGACTTAATGTGTACCAGCAGGAAACCGAACCATTACTCCAGTATTATGAGGATATCGGTAAAATAGTGTCCGTTGATGGCCTGGGTAGCGTAGAAGACGTGAATTCGGCAATTCTGGCTGCCCTATAGACAGGCAGTTAAAGAAATTCGGACTATTTAGCGATCGAATTGTAGTGGATAGGCACAGTTCTTGCTAAATTGTTTGTCCACATTCGGATTAACACGTTATCCACACACCGTGGAAAGAATATGATAATGTCCAAGACACTTTGTTTATATACTCTTGCAACTGCCCTTGTTTGCTGCACGTTACAAGTTGAATCGCAGACGCGGGATTTAGAGCTTGGCTTGGGGATAACTGGCGGCGTAACTAAGTATTATGGTGATTTTACCAACGACCCTTTTGGGCCGGCCGCGGAAATGGCTCTAACGTTTACTCCTATTAGGCCCCTTACGTTAGGATTAGGTGTAACCTTGGGTCAGATAAAGTGGCGAGTTACCCCTTCTGCCTTGGCCTCACTTCCACAATACTTCGGTCAAGGGGCATCGTACGGAGATTTATACCCAGGTACATATGCAACCATCGAGGAATTCAATCAAAGTAGGGTATCGATTTACGAGTTTACCAGCGTATGGAATATTTTACCGAACCAAGACATAGTACCTTTCATTGGTGTTGGTGTTGGTATAGTTGACTTTTCACCAACAAATAGACGTCAACACGAATCCTTGCCGAATAACAGCGCTGGTAAATATGATAAATGGACCTGGGCATTTCCATTGATTGCTGGATTTAATCTTTACATAACCGACGATTTATCTTTCACAGCAAAAGGGTCCTATCGTTTTACAATGACGGAGTGGCTCGACGATTATAAATCAGCTGCCGGGACCGATCAAATTGCCATGTTGCAGGGTGGATTGACGTACCATTTTACTGGAGATCGAGATCCTGACGGTGATGGAGTTCCTACAAGACGTGAACGAGAATTTGGTACAAATCCGTTCAAAGCGGATACCGACGGTGACGGCCTGACAGATGGCGATGAAATCATGCTGCACAAAACAGACCCGTTAAGAAGAGACACCGATGGAGATGGGTTGACGGATGGGGAAGAAGTACTTGAGTTAAACACGAACCCATTGTTGGCAGACACTGATGGCGATGGGCTGCCGGACGGTGTAGAGGTAATAACGTATAGAACAAATCCAACGAATGTCGACACGGATAACGACAGACTCTTTGATGGCGAAGAAGTATTGCGTTACAAAACCGATCCTTTGAAAAAAGATACTGATGGTGATGGAATAGAAGATGCAGATGAGCTGAGTTGTAGATATCAGACCAACCCGCTAAATCCGGATACAGACGGCGACGGATTGATTGATTCAAAGGACCCAGAACCTTCAATTAGGTGTGAAGGTTGCGGTGGTGGAGGTGGCATTCCCCCATATGCCAATCCGGCACCTATGCCTCAGCCGGCTCCGGAGCTAAAGCCTACTACATCGCCCATCCCGGAACCAAAGGTTGAGACTCCTCCACCAGCACCATTGCCTACCCCAAATAAGCGCCGATCGTTCCAAAAGGACATCAGATTCAAAGTCAATACAGATGAATTTGATTTCGATTTTCCGGAAACCGAAAAAAATCTCAGAGAACTGCTTTCATACTTAGAGGAAAGTTGCGACGAATTGCAAGTGATGATTGAAGGACACGCATCAGCCGATGGTCCACCGCAACGTAATAAGGACTTGTCAAATCTTCGTGCCCACAAGGTGCGCCAGTGGCTATTACAACAGGGGATTAGCCCAAATAAAATTAGAGGCGCTGTTGGATACGGATCAGCAATGCCGCGAGTGAAAGAGCCAACGCCAGCCCAGATGAAAAGTATGACCAAGGAGCAGCAAGAATCCATTCGCGCTCAAAACAGACGAATAGAAATGGCGGTTTTAAAGGACTGTGGCGAAGCAAACGGATAGCCCCCTCCGCCATCCAAATCAATCGCTGCCCAAAACCTCATTAAAAATATTCTCTCATCGGCCGCGTTCAATTTTCTCGCCTATCGTTTTAGCAACCTTCTTGCTTTTGGGCATTTCAGCTAAACGATTTGCAGCGGCTTGCGAAATCATATCAATCAAAACTGTGTTGTTGGGCAAGTCCTTTAGTGAAGTAATGCGTCCAAAATGCCCAATGGCCTCTCGGTCAGTTAACTGAAGAACCCCGTCGTTTTTCGAAATAGCTTTCGCATCCCAAAAACCGCAAGCAGTGTGCACTGATAGTCTAAGCCGCACCAAGATTAGGTATAGCAAACACGGCGGCGTTATCAATGTACTCCGAAATTCCGGGGTCTACATTTTTCATTGTAGGGGGCTCTGTGTTTCTTGTTAAACTTTGAGTTGGATGTCGATGTGAGTTGGATGTTGATTTTAAAAACGTAGACCATACCAAACAACGTTCGGATAAATCTTGATTGCTGGTGCCGGCAAATGATATAAATGCACTACTCGCAATAACGAAGCTGCCCACTCCGGTAACCCATGTATTTTTTGGAGGTTCCAATCAAAGGAAAGATACAGGGTATGATTGCCGCCGCCTCTGCCATCTATGTTTTCAACAGAATGACCAATAGCAAGTCCCAGCCAAGATGGATACCACTTTTGCGCTTCTTCTGGTAGGTAATCGTAAACAGAAACCGCTAGCCAATTTGTTGCCGATGTGTAGTCATCGATTATTGCATTGTATTGGCCGTTTCGAAATGCGGTTGAAGGCCAATAAGAAACCTGTAATTCCAGAGGTCGGAGATTGGGATAATAGTGCTTTAGAACGGGAACAGATGCACCAACAAAATTCGCTGCCATATCACCCCAAGAAAATCCGTAGTCGGCAGAAAATCCATCTCGAATTTCAATGTACGTTTGGTACGCTATGGCAACTCCCGCTCCGCCCCAAGCCGACGCTGCAGAATCCATTCCCGTCCACCTAAACAAGTCGGAATAAACTGTCGAAGCAGTTGAAGCAAAATATAGATGTCCCAATTTGTCAGCGTTGAGTGAATACAAATAGTCTTGACTACTATTCACGTGGAAATCCACACGAGTGCCCTTCCACCAAAGCGAATTCAACAGTACATGGCCGACAACAAACGACCCTGTGGATAACCCACCTACTAGCCCAATTTTCCATGCAGTTACAGTGTGGTCAGTTGTGTCTGATGAATCATGTTTATCAACATCATCCACCTGAGCGACACAGCAAATGTGGAAAAAAATGTGGAAAACGCACAGCGTTGGTACCGGGCTAAATACCAGACGTTTCATCGTCTTACGTGCGAAAAAAACTATTTGTGAAAAACTATTCACGGTAGATTCATTGGTTACTAGATGAAAAGGTCATTGTTTTGCTGTCATCTAAAGAGACATGGCCGCATTTAGGTGGTTTGTTTTGGAGTAAATCAAACGTATTTGTTTAGGGTAACAATGCGATAAGCGAGACATCCTGAATTTATGCGGGAGAATAACCCTGATGACGATAACAAAATCAAATAAGAGTGTCATATTACTGTTTGTTTTCCTTATAGTTCTAGTAGCTGTGATGGCGATAAGCATGTTAATAAAGGCATCAAGCGCACAAGCACACGGTATACCAGAACAGATTATTCAGCATGCAGTAGCCGCTAAGTTAGAACAAGTTACGGTAGTTGAATATGCAGATTACAGTGAAGTAGTGGATGGATTAGCTTCATGGTATGGTCCAGGGTTTCATGGCAGGCGTACCGCTTCGGGTTCGAAGTACGACATGCATGCCATGACGGCAGCACATAAGACACTTCCTTTCGGCACGTTACTCAAAGTTGTTAATCCGCTTAACGGAAAGACCATTATTGTTGAAGTAACAGACCGCGGACCATTTATTAGAAAACGCGTTGTTGACCTTTCGTATGCAGCTGCAAAAGAACTCGGAGTTTCTGTAACCCCGGTAGAGTTAGATGCGTTGACTCCTACAGACATTGCGAATTTCTATGTTGAAAATGACTCTGTTGTTTTAGTTATGACTGGCTCAATGGAAATCATGAAGCGTTCAATGTCAACGTTAACAATTTCTGACAATGTTCAGAGCTTCACTAAAGCATTGAGTGGGATGCTAGAAAACGAAGTTTTGGTTATACGACTCAACGAGAAAGGTAAACTTGTTTGTTGTAGGGCCGTTGTGGAAGAAAATCAATTCGCCAGCGTTATAGAAGCGTCAAATTAATTAACAAACGTACCTAACCAGTTTGTTAGAAACTGTAAAAAAGAGACATTAGTTGTTTCAGCAGTTCGCGCAGACTCATCTGCAGTACAATCAATACACGTTTGAAACTCATGATTCACGTTGTTGATCACGTGCACATCAATCCCTTTGTTGGATCTTGCAAAACCAGTCCAAGCAGCCAAGTTACTTGTTGTTGGTACGTGCGAATCTTTTTCAGCTAACAAACAAAGTATTGGTTTATTGCAATTCTCAATGAGTGGTTTGGGGTTAACCAATAAATAGTCGCGTATCCACGGAATCAAAACGGTCTGGATATATTGGACTCTGTTGCGGCCGACCAGGGTATACGATTGTTTGTACGTCGACATCAAGACAGAATTCGATCTCATTGTTTCGTCAATAATTTCACCTATCGCAAAACTGGCTACGGAATCGTCATTGGTGGTTTTTACCACATCTATCCACCTCCCAGCCATACCGAGAACTACATTTACAATCTTCTGATCTGTTTCTTCCAGGTCTTCGAAGGCTGCAATTCTATGAAGGTACATAGTGTCTCCACTAATAGCAGGCGTTCCCGCACAAATCACAGCTCGGACATTCGGATATTCAGTTGCTATACGAAGTGCTGTTAAGCCCCCTTCACCATGACCCAGAAGAATAACATTTGTTGAGTCGATGTTTGGATCGACCGACGCCATTTTGATTGCTCGCAATACATCTGATTCTTGAGATTCGATAGAATGAAACAGGTTAGACTTATCATCGGGTCGGTCTTCAATTCTAAGTGAGGCCCACCCATTTTTTGCAAGTTGATCCGCGAGAACCAAGAATGGTTTGTGCGACGTCATTGAATTTAGCGAGTTCAAATCCTGATATCCACGATCATTCAACAATACTACTAGCGGCCATTTTTGTAGTTCATTTGGAACAATCAGTTGACCGTTGAGAATTACACCTGCATCGCGATTTGCAACCTGCATGTCTCGCGCAATGTATTGAGCCTCTGAAGTCGGCTCTTGAAATCGAATCATGGGTCTAACTTTATAGAGTTTGACAGCAGTGGCAATTGTTTGCATACGCCAACTACCTTCAATACTGTACGCAACTTCGTTAAATGCCCCTCGAAATGATATCTCGGGAGCATCTGAATTAAACACTAGCGATGTTAGCGAGCAAGAGGTAGTGGAAACCCGCTGTCCGTACCAATTGAGCTCGGGCACGTCGTAGTTTACATTGCAGACGCCTGTGTTGGTGGCGTTGATATGAACCACTAACCGTACACGAAAACCGCGCGATGAGTGTATATACCCAGCCCACTCACCGGTTAACAATGTGTCGACGCTTGACAAACCAGGCACATCTGTGAACTGCGCTTGCACGCGTGGCGACAAACTAGCGGCAAGTAAGATGAAACAAATCCACACTAATAACGTTTGGCGGGTGCTCAATTTTCGATCCTTATGCGGTTTCTGACAGAAAAGTTCCGTATTGTCGAAACCTAAATTTGCAACAACATAATTAAACACGGAGTAATGGGATGAATAAACTTTTTGCGTTTGCATTAATACTTGTCGTAGCAAGCGTTTCTGCACAGTCGATAACGCTTGACGAGATAATCAATAACAACATCGAGGCTCGTGGTGGTCTTGGTAAGATCAAGTCTTTGAAGTCGCTGAGTATTTCCGGCACAATGTCGATGCAAGGAATGGAAATTCCTTTCAGTACATTTTACGCAACTCGATCGAAGTATAGAATGGAGCTCACGGTACAAGGCATGAAAATTGTACAAGCTTACGATGGGGTTACGGCTTGGTCATTAAACCCTATGCGTGGTGGTGCCGCGGAGAAGTCGGCCGATGCAGAACTTAAACAAATGAAGTCACAGTCGGATGTTATAGAAGGTGAGTTCATCGAAATTGCCGAAAAGGGAAATACGTTGGAATTGGTTGGACCCGAAGATGTAGATGGTGCAACAGCTTATAAAATTAAGGTGACTGATAAAGAAATGGAGACTCACTTTGTATTTGTTGACGCTGCTACGTGGTTGATGGTAAGGTGTGACAAGTCTTTGAACTTGATGGGGCAAAATCTCGACGTAGAAATGTTGTATTCGAACTTCAAGGATGTTGCCGGTGTTCAACTTCCAGCACAAATTGATATTCGTCATAATGGTGACGAGTTAATGTCGATGTCTTGGGACAGCATTAATCCCAATTCCACTCTAAGCGAAGACCTCTTTGCATTTCCGAAAAAGTAGTCGCGTTGTTACGTATTGAGTATTGACCACAAACCTGATAAACCAATGCTAAAAAGGACTTCCATAGCGCTGCTGATTTTATTAAGTTTCGGCAGCGTTAATTCTTTGGCTCAGTTAACATTTACTCAGTACATGCTAGGCGCTCTTCGTGCCCGGCACATAGGGCCGGCTGTAATGGGAGGCCGGATTTCAGATGTGGCTGTTTGCAACACCAACCCTGCGCGAATGTATGTTGGTGCGGCTGGTGGCGGTTTGTGGAAGTCCACTAACGCGGGCGTTACGTTCACTCCTGTCTTCGAAGATCATCCGCAGTCGATTGGCGCATTAGCCGTTGACCACGAACACCCCGATACGCTTTGGGTGGGTACCGGTGAGCCGTGGACGCGGAACAGTGTTTCTATGGGTAAGGGGCTATACAGAACTGTCGATGGAGGAAAGACATGGTCGATGTTGGGATTCGAGAAGTCAGAACGTATCGCTCGCATTGCCATTAATCCAAAGAATCCAGCCGAAGTTTATGTTGCAGTATTGGGTGCGTTGTTTTCTGATTCGGAAGAACGAGGACTCTATAAAACTTCGGATTTTGGAAAGACCTGGAAACGGCTGCTTTATACAAACGAAAAATCTGGCTGCGCAGATGTTGTGTTGAGTCCGTCAGATCCATCCATCGTAATGGCTGCCATGTGGCAAATGCGAAGAACCGCTTGGAGTTTTTCATCCGGTGGGGAAGGCAGTGGACTCTTCAAGTCAACAAATTCAGGTGAGTCGTTCGAGCCGTGCGTTAATGGTTTACCAATCACAAACGTAGGCAGAATAGCGTTGGATATTTCAGCGTCAAATTCTAATGTGATGTATGCGAATGTTGAGTCGGAAAAAACAGCGTTGTACAAAAGCGACAATGCAGGTGAATCCTGGACCTCAGTGTTCGATGGAGTTGCAAGTTCACTACGACCATTCTACTTTTCTCGTTTGGTAGTTGATCCGCAAAATGCCGATGTGGTTTTGAAGACCGGGTTGAACTTGTATCGTAGCGAGGATGGAGGAAAAACGTTTGAGACGATATTCGGCTCGGCGCACAGTGATCACCACGCTATCTGGGTTGATCCAAAAAACTCTGCGCACATAGTTTCATGTACCGATGGTGGTATTTACGAGTCGTATGATAAAGGCAAATCTGCCCGATTTTTAAATAGCTTACCAATTTCGCAGTTCTATCATGTTACCGTGGATATGGCTGAGCCGTACAATGTGTACGGTGGTTTGCAAGACAACGGTTCCTGGAAGTGTCCGAACACACTCAACCGCGGTATCGGAAATTCGGACTGGCTTTTTGTAGGGGGCGGAGATGGTTTCCACGTGGTCTCAGATTTCAAAAAACCTGAACTGGTGTACTGGGAATATCAGGGTGGAAACATGTTCAGGACAAACATTAGAACGGAGGAAGCAAAAAGCATACGACCTCCAGATCCATCCGCCAAGGAAAAACTCCGATTTAACTGGAACACACCAATTGCAATGGGTCGCGCTAATCCGGGTAATCTTTACGTAGGGTCGCAATTCCTTCATAAAAGTACCGACCGCGGAGATTCATGGAAGACCATTTCGAGTGATCTCACCACAAACGATTCCAGCAAGCTTAAACAAGCCGATGGTGGTGGCCTAACGCTAGATAATTCATCGGCCGAAAATCATTGCACAGTTATCACTATATCAGAATCTCCGTTTGATGAAAAGATATTGTTTGTTGGCACCGATGATGGAAATCTCCAACTCACAACGAATGGCGGAACCAATTGGACAAATGTTGTTGGCAACGTAACGGGGCTGCCCAAGAACACGTGGGTTAGTTGCATTGAACCAAGTGTGCACGACAGGAAAACTTTTTTTGTAACGTTCGATGGTCACATGCACGGTGACATGGCTACCTATTTGTACAAGACCACCGATCTTGGAAAAACGTTTTCTTCCATTGCGTCGACAGATATTGTTGGATATGCACACGTAATTCGCCAAGATCCAAAGGCCAAACAGTTACTGTTTTTAGGTACCGAATTCGGATTGTATTTGAGTCTTGATGAAGGGGCTTCGTGGCTCCCATTCAAGAATGAGGTCCCGCAAGTTTCCATCAGAGATGCTGTTATTCATCCTAGGGATAACGATTTAGTTTTGGCCACGCACGGCAGAGGTGTAATTGTTATCGATAACATCGAAATTCTGAGAGCGCTCGCAAGCGTAGAAATTGTAAACAATGTTCACATTATTCCCACAAAACCTGCCGTTAGAAGGATTGGTGGCATGGGAGGATGGTTTCAGGGTGAAAATGAATACCAGGGCAATTCCGAAGATCGATCTCCGAGAGTTTGGTATGTACTCAAAGACCGTCATTTGAAAGGAAGTTTTTCTGTTACTATCCAGGATCCACAGGGCAAAACCATTCGAAAGGTTCCTGCTTCAACCAGAAAAGGATTGAATAGTATTGAGCTTCCTTTACGAATGCCAGCACCGTTGACTGCATCCAGCGAAGTGTCTATGGCCGGTGGAACATTCACTGGACCGCTCTTACAAGAAGGTGTTTACACTATTCATTTCGACAAGAATGGAGAACATTTTCAATCTGAAATAAAGGTAGTAACCGATACGATGTACGGACATACTGTACAAGAGCGAGCGCTTCAACAGAGTTTGGTTTGGGAATTGTACAACCTAAATGAAGAGTTGGCAATTACAACAAAGCGGATACAAGATGCCCTTGGAGAGGTAACCGAAGCAAAGTCACGCCAGGGACTTTCAAAAGAATTGCTAACAGCTGGTGAGTCTGTCTTTGCCGTACTAGATTCACTGAACAAAGCCTTAGTGAACACTAAACTTGGATTCGTAACGGGCGAAGAGCAACTGCGCGAAGAACTGGCAGAGTTATATGGGTCAGTAAATGGTTACATGGGCAAACCAACTGAATCACAGCAAGTAAGGACGGCGGCTCTTACATCACGCGTAAGAATAGCAACTGAGCAGGCCGAGCAAATAATTGGAGAGCCCCTTGCCAAATTGAATTCAGACTTGCAGGCAGCTAACCAGCCATTGCTCCAAATTCCTACTAGGGAGCAAACCGAGGCTCGAATGCGCAAGCACTGACGTTCGCTCCTATGCGCAAGCACTGACGTTGGCTCGAATGCGCAAGCACTGACTCAGGTCTTGATGTGTACGCACTAATGCGGGGTCTTGTGTAGTTTTGCAGTTCTAGTCAGTTCCACAAACTCATTTCGGGAACAATGAAACGACCCGCGCATATAATTGTATTGATTGCTTTTGCTGCTCTTATAACCCAAGGCTTTCAATGTGCATCATCGGATGTTGCCGTTGCTAAAAGAGCGATAGGACAACAGGATTACACCAAGGCGAAAGCCGCATTAGAACGTGCACTAACGGTAAATCCAGCGGATTGCGAAGCCATGGTATTGCTTGGTGACGTGAGTCAACGGCTGAATGATGCCGATGGAATGATTTCGGCGTACAAGAGAGCTTCTACCTGCGAGAATTTAAAACCGGAGTTACGCACTGAACTTTCTGTCAAATTGTACAATGCTTGGGTTGGCCAGTTTAACGGCGCAATTACCAAGTACAATGATTACGTTACGTCGAAAAGCTCAGAGGATTTGGCACAGGCGGCTGGATACGCCGAAAAAGCAATTGAGCTTAAACCAATGTTTAGTGAACCGATTTCATTGTTGGGTCAAATTCGAGAAAACCAAAAGGACACGGCTGCGGCTATTTCCACATATTTATCGTGGTGGGATGTTGAGAAACCAGGATTTGATTTGATGATCCAAAAGGGATTAGCAATTGCATCGAAAAGGGGAGACGTAATTAAAACTTTCGGAACTCCATTGCAAACTAAGACAGATACTCTAGCAGATGGGTCTGGCACAATTATAAAAGATCTATTCGATGTTGGCGGTAGGCAAATGTATACTTTTAGTTATGATGATGGTAAGGGGGCTGATTCGGAGTTGGATGGCTGGACGTACAACCCGTCTCCCACCTTGGCTGAATCTGAAAAGTGGCGTGCTAAAACGGCTAGTGTAGTGCCTTTGAAGGGGCTCGCCTTTTCATATTACCAAAAGGGTATGGAGGGTCCGAGTTTAGAGTTTGCTACGGTTGTTATTAAAATCAAGCCATCTGATTCCGAGCTCATACCGCTCCGCACCCAGTTACTTCAAAATATGGGCAAAACCTCGGAGGCCATTAAGGAACTGAAGCAATTGTTGGTAAAAACGCCAACGCAGATTACGTATCGTTTGCAGTATGCAACGTTACTCACAACGATGAATGACAATCCAAAAGCAATTGAACAATACAACATAGTACTTAAGCAAGATCCAACTAACGAAACGGCCTTGTACAACCTTGCTGCCATGTATAAAAACATTGCGGGCGAGAAGCAAAGAGTTGAGTTAGAGAAAATGGATAGGGATAAAAAGTATCAGCCAAATCAGTCGTATAATGAAGATTTGAAGATGGCTGCTGAGAATTTTGAACGACTTCGAAAGTCAGTGAAATACGCAGATGACCTCGTCGTCATAGAGCAGCTTGCCAATATCTATGAAGTCCGTAAAGAGAATTCCAAAGTCAAAGGACTGATAATGGAACTCGAAGCATTGGAGATAAAGTTTTCCAAGAACAAAGACTATTATAGATTGATGGAAGGCTTGTATGGAAGAACTCGAATGTATGATAAGATGAAACAAGCGCAAGAAAAAGGCGCAAAATTGTAAACGGTTAATAACCACAGGTAAAACATGTCAGCAAATCAAAACGACCAGCAGCAGCAGCAGATGACTATTGAGCTGGGAGAAAAAGAAGCAGAGGGGATTTATTCCAACCTTGCTATTATTAGTCACTCTCCAGCAGAATTTGTGATTGACTTCACACGCATTCTACCGGGCGTTCCAAAAGCTAGAGTGCACGCTAGAATTGTAATGACTCCACAGCACGCCAAACTTCTATTACATGCCTTGGGTGATAATGTAGGGAAATTTGAAAACCAGTACGGGGAGATATCTGTCGACAATCAGCACCCTCCAATAGTACCAGGGCTTACGAATATCAACTAATATTCGTATCTTTGCTGTTCTAATTCGAATTTGATAACAGTATTTTGAAGTCTGATTAATCATGAAACGTACCTACCAACCAAGCCGTCGCAAGCGTGTTAATAAGCACGGGTTCCGCACTAGGATGGCGTCGAAAAACGGCAGAAAAATTCTTGCTCGCAGGCGAGCTAAAGGCAGGCACCGCGTATCCGTGGGCTTTGCACGATAGTCCATAAGTGAGATGATCCTTCAGCGACTGAAGGGGCGTAGTGCTTTCAGTGAAGTTCTACAAACAGGTAAGCGGTTCACTTCTGGACCGCTTATGGTGTTTTATAGAGAACTGAGTGATGGTCCTGGTGTGAATCAAACACGGATAGGAGTGGCCGTTGGCAAGCGTAAATGTCCGAAAGCCACAGTCCGAAACAGACTAAAAAGGCTATTACGAGTGGCAGCCTCGGACTTTTTTAATCAGGATTTGGGAATTACACGAGATTCGGGATTTAAACGAGAATCGGAGAATGATGCCGGGTTCGACATTATTTTAATGTGGAATGCTAACCCGGGTCATTCCCACCAAGTAAGATTGGCGGATGTTTTTCAACATGTAGCTCAAGTGCTGTCGAAAATTTACAAATGAGTAATTCTCGCATCAATGCGCATCGATTTGTACCGCGGCTATTCATTCTGATAATTAGGATGTATCAAAAAGTAGTCTCCCCTCTATTCCCACCATCGTGTCGATTTTCACCTACCTGTTCTGAATATGTTGCGCAATCCTTTGAACAATACGGAGTATTTAAGGGTTTTTGGTTAGGTGTTCGCAGAATAGTTAAATGTAATCCATTTCATCCGGGCGGTTTCGATCCGGTTCCACCTAAAACGTAGTTACACAACGAATTGAATTTCAAATATGGATCGTAATTCTCTAATTGGCATAATTTTAATAGCAACCGTCGTTGGCGTTTGGGTTTTCCTGCAAAGTAGTACTAGCACGAGAGATATCACTCCCGAAAAAACTAAGCAAAAAGTCGAGCAACGAGATTCAATAAAGAGTGCAGTTAAACCTGAAGTCTCCTCGGTGGTTTTCACTAAGCCTAGCGAAAGCGAACGAACGCTGACTGTTCAAACGGATCTCATCACCGTCCGTCTCAGTTCTTACGGTGCAACGTTTACGTCCTATAAACTTAAAAATTATCAACCGTGGTACAAGGAGACTGCCCCGAATGCATTGGTGGATCTCATTCAACCTGGCGCGCGCGAATTTGGATTTTCATTTCGCACGATGAACGGGTCGAAAGTCGAAGCAGTTTCAATTCCGTTTGAGTGGAGCACAAACAAAGACGTAGTTACAGTAACTGGATCAGATTCCGTAATAATTAAAGGCACGGCGCGAACTCTAGATGGCGGAATAATAGAACGTTCCTACCGGTTTACGGGAAATAAATATGACGTTGCAACCACGCTGACTCTTGATTCAATGGAGAGTATTATTCCGCAGACGAATAGGTACGTTAACCTTGAATGGAAAAAAGGAATTAGGTATCAAGAGCATAGTACTGTGGACGAGAGCAACCAGGCTGCCTGCTTGGCCTCGTACAATGGCGAACTTGATGAGCTCGATGCCAGTGAGTTTAATGTGCCGGTTGAACAATCTGCCAACGGTAAGATTGAATTTATTGCCACAAAAACTAAATACTTTTTAGTAGCGCTGAAACCGATGGAGGAGTTCGATGGCTCCGCTTTTTATGGTGGAATCCGTTATGGGGCTCCGGATGAAGGTCATGTTGAGCAATACCATTTAACGTACAAACTGCCGTATAGCGGCGGCAGACAAACCCACCGAGTGCTCCTGTACGCAGGACCGATGCAATACGACACACTTTCGCATTACGGGTTGACCAACGTAATGAACTTTGGTTGGAAATGGATTATCAAGCCAATAGGCGAATACTTCATGTTGCCCACCCTGAAATTTATTCACAGTGGTATTGCCAACTATGGGGTTGCGATTATTCTTTTTGCTTTATTAATGAAGCTCTTGTTATACCCGCTAAGTATAACGCAGTTGAAGAGTGCGCAAAAAATGAAGTTGGTTGGACCATTAGTGAATGAGGCTCGAGAGAAGTATAAAGACGACATGCAAAAGCAGCAACAAGAGACCATGAAGATCTATGGTGAGTATGGTATTAACCCCGCAGGTGGCTGCTTCCCATTATTACTTCAAATGCCGTTCCTATATGCTTTGTATGCTGTTCTCAACTTAAATATTGAACTTCGTCAAGCTGCATTTTTGCCGGTATGGATTACGGATATGTCGATCCCTGACGTGGTGCTGAGCCTTCCGTTTAAGCTTCCATTGTTTAACATCGACAAATTCTCAGGACTTGCGTTATTAATGGGAGCGACCCTGTTTATACAGCAAAAACAAGCAGTCACAGATCCGCGTCAAAAGGCTATGGTGTACATGATGCCGGTAATGCTAACTCTCATGTTTTCGACCCTTCCTTCGGGCTTAAACCTATATTACTTTGTCTTCAACGTAGTAGGCATTGCCCAACAACTGTATATCAACAAATACAGTCGGAAACAGTTAACACTCGCGGATTTGCGAAAAATGCCGAAAAAAGAATCTTGGCTGCAGCGTAAAATGCGTGAAGCTCAAGAAATGGCCGGTTCGCAAGGTAAGTCCATTCCTGGGCAGTCGAAACAACTCAAGAATGGTAAGAACGATCAGAATTTGAACAAAAAACGCAGGTAATCTTGCGCCAGATTTTGCTTATGTTCTTTTGCCAAATGTTGCCCGTAGTCTTCCAGATAACATGCGTATAAGTTAAGCCGTACTTGACATGTAACAATGCCAAAGGCGAATTGTCAAGCCCCTTAGCTGAAAATGCTCAGAAAATGCCTCATTTTTTGCTTTTTGAGACTTTTCGATGCTTTTGATTGTCAAAAGATGTGGTATTTTCCGAACTACTGTGCAGTAATACTTTGAACTTGATTTATATATTTGTTAATAATTAGGAGCAACGCATGAAATTGCGACGCATGTTTAGTAAGATAGCGGTGGCATTAGCCGTTATCGCAATTGGGACATCTACGATGTTTGCACAAAACTCGTTTCCTAGGATGTCATTGATAGAGGAATACACCAGTGCCACTTGTGGCCCATGTGTAGCCGCTACCGCACCTATGGATGCGGTTTTCGGAGTTAATAAGGGCTGTCTGACGATTAAATACCACACGCCCATTCCGGTTGCCGGAGATCCTTGGAATGCATTGTATCCAGACGGTTATACTCGTTATGGATATTATAAGTCAAGTGGTTTTTCCGCACCGCAAGCATATATCAATGGTATTACAAGTTTGAATCCGGCTAATAACCAAGCTGGAATGCAGACTGTACTCAATGCTGACAATGCAAAGAAATCAGCAGTGGCTTTAACAGTAACCGTAGTTGGAAATAATATTTCTATTAAAGTGAATTCGAACATTGCGTTGAATAACCACACGTTACGTGTGGCTGTTATCAGTTATCATACAACGCTTACTGGTTTAGCTACCGAAATTGGTGGAAATTGGAACGGAGAATCAGAATTTTCAAATGCATTTTTAAAGTTTGTGCCAGGAATCAACGGTACCGCTTTGAACATCGGTGCCAATAGCGATCAAACGTTCGACATGACTTATTCGGCTGGTTCTGGTCGTTTGTGGCCAGCAGGACAACAATACGTTGTGGCGTTTTTACAGAGTAATGCAACGAAGGAAGTATTGAATTCAGGTACAAACCTTCAGGAGATTGGTGCGGTTCCAACTTTTGCCGGCGAGAGATACTCGAAAATCAATCGCGGAGCAAATGAGTCTCGCGAGTTAACCGTTACAAATCCGAACGATTCGCCTGTAACAGTTGATTTGGTAATTAGTAATGCTGCAACTATTTCAGCAAGTGGCTGGAATGTATCTGTTGAACCTTCTAGCGTAACTGTGCCAGCCAAGAGTTCGGTAAAAGCAAACGTTAGTATTGGTGCTCCAAATCGTTCATGGTTTGCCGATATTATTGTTGAAGCTACTCCGCCCGCCGGTGTTCCATTTGCAAAAGCAAATTCAGCCACTACATCATATTTGTCCAGCGGTACAAAAATCGTAGGGTACATTGGTTTTTCAGGCGGAATAAATGCCAATGCTGATGGAATTCTTAATTCTTCCTATGGTACTGATGCGGCATTTTTGCCTTGGAATGCCGATGTGATGGCGGCTTATCCGCCTGAGGAATTTGATGTGACTGTGGTATTGACAGATTTTAATGGCCGTGGTAATCTGAGATTTGCTGCTAGTACCCTGAGTGATTTAGTTTCAAAAGGGAAAAAAGTTTGGTTCGGCGGATGTCTTGATTTAGGTGTAAGTTCCAATCCTCAATATGATTCAGACCCATTGTTTCTAAGTTTCCGCGCATTAACACAAAACGTCTTAGGCATCAAGAATGTAGCATCTGTTTCCAGAAGCACGGTAAGTGGAAATTCAATTACCCTTATACCGTACACATTAACTGGAATAGCTGGAGATCCTATTAGTGCCAATTTTGGTGCATCGCTTAACAGCTATGGTGGAAATGCATGGACGTATTACACTCAGGCCTCAGACATCATTCAACTAATGGCCGGCTCTACATCAGTACCTTTTGTATACTCGGATAACGACAAAGCAAAGCACAACGGTGTTCGCTATGAAAACTTGGGTTCTGGGTCTAGGGTAGTTTATACTACTTACGGCTTGGAGTTGATTAGGGATGACGCGAAGCGCCGTGACCATGCTGAGAAAATTCTGTCATGGTTGATGGCAGCGAGTGTTAAAGCACCTGTTTTAGCCGTGAGCAGCCAGTCTTTGACCTTTGGTACCGTTGAAGTAAACAGTACGAAAGAGATGAATTTGACAATTACGAACTCTGGTGATGCTGATCTGATTATTTCAGATTACACAATTTCGGGCATTAATGCATCTTCGTACAGTGTTACCATGGGAGCCCCTAGCAGCCCTGTTACAGTGCTTCCGGGCAAGACTCATGCAATGACAATTACATTTGCTCCGAAGACTGTTAAAGCAACAATGAACGCCAATTTGACGTTTGTCTCGAACGCTAATACATCTGCACAGGTTGCCTTAAGTGGAACTTCCAGCAGCGCTACTTCAGTAGAAACTGAAGTTGTGAGCGAAACGGGAGCTATTGGTCTTAGACTAAACGGTGCAAATCCTATCGTTACTTCATCATCGTTGACGCTTACCGGTAAGGATCATGTAGCTGTAACAATGGTGGACGCTGCAGGCCGCACGGTTGCAACGTTGTTTGATGGTGCCGTAAATGGTCCTCAACAGGTTGCAGTGAACGCAGGAACATTGAACAGCGGTACGTATAGTATTGTTGCAAGCAATGGTTCCGAAAAAGCGGTGTTAACGGTTGTGGTTACTCGTTAAGCCCCTTTTCAAAATCGAATAAAGAAAGCCCTCTATACAGAGGGCTTTTTTTTTACGTGCCGATTTTACCTAGCGATAATGATATTTGCTTCCAGGTGGTAACGGTGTTCGAAGCCTGTAGTCGCCGAAGCCAGTATTGTCTTCGAAGATCAACGTGAATCTGTTACCGTACACCCAACGAACATTTTGAACAGTGTTGTTCTGACTCACGTACCTATCAATGTTGGTAGGGTCGCCAAAGATGATGTACACTCTCCCCATATCAGTCAGCCAACCCTCTGAGTATGACTTGTACCTTCGGTTCGCCGTCTCTATTCGCCCGTAATAGTCGTCGAAAGCTTCGTTCCGTATCGTATTTGGAGTGGGGTCGAGAGTCTTCCAAAACTCATTGAACCGGTATTGTTTTTCAGCAATATCAGCGGGGGCGCTTATTGAATCGATATCAATTTGTGAAGCCACGTATATTAATTGTCGAATGGCTTTGTTAATATCTGCCGTTAGGTTCCCTGAGTGGGAACCTGGCACGATGTACGGCTTGGAAAACTGCGCATAGATTTCGGAGGTATCCGCAACGCCATTTTTTTCGGGGTTTAGGTACACTGTGAGTGAGTACGTTCCTGGCAGGGGGCTTCGTACTAGCTTAATTGGCACGAAAGATTGGCTAGTGCGCTTAGTCAAATGAAACTGATCAGTTACGCCGGAGTTTAAAACTCGACCGTCAGCACTAGTAATTTTCCAAGATGAGAAAACGTTTTTGGGGAGCTCATCTTCGTAAATCTCAAAAAACGCAAATAGTGTGGTGAGGTTAGGTCGGATTGCATCGCCAATGTAAGGGGTGATACTGTACCGACTTCCACGCTGTTCGATTTCACTTAGGTACAGTAGGCTTGACATGCTCGGCGTGATTGTAAAATCGGGGATTGAGATTCGTTTTGATTGAGTGTATTCGCGTTGTGAAAAATTATCAAGAACACTTACATCCACTCTATAAAATTCTGGTTTCAAATGGAATTTGCTGATGGTTCGATCTGACTTTCCTGTGGAGCCTTTTGTAATAGAATACGAATCCTCAACTACCGATTGTGTGTACGAGGTGTCAAACAGGCGCCTTCCAGACGTATCTCGCACCGTCACGACTACTCGATATTGCGCTGCAAACTTTTCACTCACGGATTGAAACTGCAATGTTTGAAAAGGCACTTGAACGAAAATGTCGCAACTTGCCGTGCCGCGTAACTCATCGCCCTTGGTCGAAAAGGCATCAATGGAAATTACTGATACGTCGCCCATACTAGTCGGTTGGCCGGTGAGTACTGCAGCTTGGACCGCCATTACAATTGCAATTAGCAATGAATATCTTCTAAAAAAAATCATCTAACTCTCGACCTTGTACTAATTGAAACATAAAACCTTGACTGAGAACCTAAACATTTACACCTAAATTCCAAATTGCTCTGGTCTCTTGTATTAGTCGATCCCTATCTTCGGGATGAGCAATTCGAATTAATGCTTCGGCACGCTTTAACAGTGATTTCCCAAAGAGTTCCGCAATTCCGTATTCGGTAACAATGTATCTCACGTGGGCCCTGGTAGTTACTACCCCCGCGCCTGGTTTAAGTACCGACGCTATTTTGCTCGTACCATTTTTAGTCCGTGAGGCAAGTGCTATGATGGACTTCCCACCTTCACTCAAGGCTGCGCCACGCACAAAGTCTATCTGACCTCCCACACCGGAGTAGGGAAGAGTACCAATGGAATCGGCGCAAACCTGACCAGTTACATCAACTTCAATTGCGCTGTTAATCGCCGTCACCCTTGGATTTCGTCCAATTACACTTGGGTTGTTAACATAACCAACATCAAGCATGGCAACCATGGGATTGTCGTGAACAAAGTCGTAAACGCGCTGCGAACCCATCACAAAGGTCGCAACAATCTTGTTCATGTGTTTTGCTTTTCGGGAGCCATTAACAACTCCGCGCTCTACCAACTCTACCATACCATCGCTGAACATTTCCGTATGTACGCCTAAATCCTTGTGAGAATGCAACTGCTTTAAAACTGCATCGGGTATAGAGCCAATTCCGGTTTGAATTGTTGCGCCGTCGGCAACCAAACCTGCCACGTGCTTGCCAATCATTAATTCGATTTCTGTAATTGGCTTGGTGTGCCCCTCTGGTATTGCCGCATTACCTTCAACCAAATACGTGATTTTCGACGCGTGAACTAGAGCATCTCCATGTGTTCGAGGCATGCGTTCATTTACTTGCGCAATCACAATGCCAGCGGTGTGTAAGGCAGCATGCGCAGCTTCGACTGTGACACCCAACGAACAATACCCATGTATGTCTGGAGGGCTTACTTGGATTAATGCAACATCGATTGCTAAAATCTTCTCCCTAAACAATTTTGGAATATCAGACAAAAACACAGGTGTGTACTGAGCACGACCTTCCTGAACTGCCTGCCGCATGTTTGCGCCGATAAAAAGGCAATTCACACTGAAATTGTCTTTGAATTCCGGCGCGGCGTAAGGGGCTTCACCTTCTGTGTGTAAATGTACTATTTCCACGTTTCTTAACCGTGGCGCTTGGGCAACTAACTCCCGAATCAAAACTTGGGGAGCAGCCGCAACGCTATGTAAATACAGTCGATCTCCAGACTTGATGGCCTCGATCGCAGTTTGAGCACTTACATAACTCTGCATTAATGTTCCAATTGAATATTACTGGCCAGTAGGTCTCGTAATTGATCTACCTCTAGCTTCATCGCAAAGTTACGGTTTGGTATCTTGCGTCGATTATTGAAAGACGAATAAATGCATCTGCAGAATTATATTTTTATACTGATACTTCTACTAGCTCTTGGATTGTTCGTTAAGAGCTCGCTGCGATTAATATCTTATTTGAAGCTGGCAAAATACACTGATCGGTTTTCTAACCTCGGAGCTAGGTTAAAACAAACCCTTGTTGTTGGATTTGGACAGAGTAAAATATTGCGAGATAAGTCAGCCGGACCAATTCATGCCATGATCTTCTGGGGCTTTTTGGTTTTAATGAGTTCAGCCGCCGAAATGATTCTAGAAGGGCTTCATGAGGGCTGGTCTTTTAATTTTCTCGGACCGGTTTACTCCGTTCTTACCGTACTGACAGACGTGTTTTGTGTACTCATTATCATTGGCACCTTCATGTCGTTGTACCGACGTTACGTTAAGCGCGTAAAGCGGCTACAGGTTGAAGGTGAGCGTCTTGAAGCAGGTTTGATCCTAGTAACAATATTCCTGATTGTTTCTGCATTATTCGTGCAAAACGGACTTCGTCAACCCGTATTCGGTGCGGATTTTTCCTGGGCAGTCCGTCCACTTTCCGGACCCATACTGGGTTTGCTGAGTTCGGTTTTAGGTGAAGGGGGCTCAGCCGTAATGTTTAGCATTGCCTGGTGGATGCATGCAGTGCTGATTTTGGGTTTCTTGAATTACCTGCCGTTTTCAAAACACTTGCACGTGCTGACTTCGATTCCCAACGTATTTTTTGGACCTATCGAACCTACCAATGCATTAGAGAAAATTGATTTTGAAGAGGAAGGCGCCGAGAAATTTGGAATTGTAGATTTCGAAGATTTTACTTGGAAAACAATTCTGGACGGGTATACCTGTACGCATTGCGGCAGGTGTACGAGTGTTTGTCCGGCAAACCAAACTGGAAAGGTTTTAGACCCAAGGGCAATAATTGTTGCGATAAACGAGCGTACAATGGATAAAGCCCCCTTACTAATTAAACAGAAAAATGGCGATCAGTTAACGGCAGAAGAGCAAGTTACATTCGATAAAAAACTGGTGGGTGATTATGTGAGTGCCGAGGCATTGTGGGCCTGCACTACGTGTGGGGCATGTATGACGGAGTGCCCGGTGAATATCGAGCACGTGCCTGCAATTGTTGGAATGCGAAGGTCGATGGTTATGATGGATTCGGCGTTCACGGACGAGTCTGCGTTGCTGCCGGACGTATACGGCAACATGGAAACCAATAGTGTTCCGTGGGGCGGGTTTGGTCACGCGGATCGCGCACAATGGGCAGACGGTCTTGGAATTAAAACCGCGGCGGAAGACTCCAACATGGAAGTACTGTTTTGGGTTGGTTGTGCCGGTTCGTATGATGATCGGTCGAAGAAAATTTCCGTTGCATTTTCAGAGCTAATGAAAATTGCCGGCGTTGAGTTCAGAATACTAGGCACGGAAGAAAATTGTAACGGAGATGTAGCTAGGCGGACTGGCAACGAGTATTTGGCCGGTTCGTTGACGAAGACCAATATAGAAACATTCAATAAATATGGCATTCAAAAAATAGTTGCCACGTGTCCACATTGTTTTAACACGTTGAAAAATGAATACCCGCAGTTCGGTGCAAAATTCGAAGTGGTACACCATACTCAGTTCATAAAGGAACTCATTGATTCCGGCAGACTGAAAATCAAAAAGGAATCTGTCTCAGAATTTACCGTTACCTATCATGACTCATGTTATTTAGGACGTTACAATGATGAATTTGAGGCCCCGCGTGCAACTCTAAATTCAATACCGGGCTTGAATGTTTTGGAGCCGGCGAGAAATTCGGATAAGGGGCTTTGTTGTGGCGCAGGAGGGGGCAGAATGTTTATGGAAGAGACGGTTGGCGAAAGAGTAAACATTGTTAGAACAAATGAATTGTTGGAAACTGGTGCTACTACTATCGCAGTGAATTGTCCATTTTGTACAACAATGATCACAGATGGAGTGAAGGCTGCCGATGCCGGTGACCGAGTTGCCGTTAAAGACATTTCGGAGATACTTCTTGATAGTGTTAGAAGTCAATTTGTTGCTTCGTGAAACATTGCTAAAAAGTTGTAGTCATGTATAGCATGAGTAAAGTATATTTTGATTTGAAAGCAGTTAACCTTGTGAGTGCAGTTAACCTTGTGACTGCAGTTAACGCAACATTGTTCATTGCAGTTACTTTCTTGTTGATGTCTTGTGCACAGCAGCCAACAACGAGCCCTGGCGTTGGCCTTAACGTCAACTTTACACAAACCACACCCTCTGGCGGAAGCGTTAGCCTGACCGATTATAAAGGGAAGGTGGTGATGGTGGAGTTTTGGGCTACTTGGTGTTCACCGTGCAGGGCACACACGCCTTATATCAAATCCTTCTGGGAGAGCCACAGAGCTGAAAAATTTCAGATTATTGGGATATCATTAGATTACGATTTGAATGCCTGGAGATCCTATATAACAGACAACGATTTGAGTTGGGCTCATGGATCTGATGGCATGTATTGGGACAACGCTGTGGCCACTCAATTCAATGTTCGGTTCACGCCGGCATTTGTAGTATTTGACACATCAGGTAAACAAGTTAGCACTGTGAGCGGATACAACGCTGCCATCAATTTGGTTGATAGCTTGTTAGCACAGTAAGAATTACTTACACGTACAAACTACTCACACAACTCGAAGCGTGGAAGCCAGGGTTCTAGCTAATTCCGCTGTTAAAAACTGACGATCATGCTGGGCGACAAACTTTTGGTTAGGCTTTGGCAGCGCACCATTCTGCCACGCATCGTACATCTCTTTCAAGCATGTAGCTATGGCTTCAACATTAGTAGGGTCGGTAATCCATGCTGCGCCATACCTCTCCGCATCGGATTTAAGAGAACCCTCGGGAACCGTAACAAGAAGTGGTTTATTGCTCCCAAAGTATTCGTACAGTTTCCCACTTGAAACTGTGTCGGAGTTCCTAGTGTTACCTACCATCATCCACAGGGCGTCGCTCTTCATTAGTAGCTCCACTGTTTCTGTGTGCGGCAGATATCCAAGGTCAGAAATTATATCTGCGATGCCCAACTTGCGTGCATACTTCAAATTCTCTTCGCGCAGAATACCCGCAAAATTCAGTCTGATTTTAACATTTGGGAAATCAGTCAACAACTTTTTAACCGCCTTGAAGAAATACTTAGGGGTAACAAAATCGTAGAATATTCCGGCATATGTAAGTGTGAACTCAGAATTTTTTGTTTGTGAAGAATCTGTAGGGTAGTCATCGGTATCATAACCGTGAGGAATAATGTTAACATCCTCAAAATTTACATGAGGATAGTTTCCAATTAGACGTTCTTTTAGCCGACGATTTGTAACTGTAATCGCCGATGCATGGCGAAGCACGTAATGCTCAAGTTTTTTGTGCTGATGAGCATGCCACGGAGTAGGATAGAAGTGAAACTGATTACCAAACCACAGGTCTCTATAATCGACTGTTAAGGGAATCCCAAACTTTTGGTTTAGTCTAGCTCCGGCCATCATGGATGAGAACGGGGGACCGCTTACAAACAAAGCATCGTAGTGATTTTGTTCGATCAATTCAGATGCTAAGTCGAAGGCATTTTTTGCCCAGCTTTTCTTGTTGTCTGGGACAAAAAAAGTGTTGCTTATCCGGCTCAACATTTTCCGAATGGACTCGCGGGGCATTTTCATAGTGCCCTGAGATTTGAGTAGACTATTAGGGTCGGAACCGGAGGTTCTGTGAATCTCTATCGGTCTATCTTCGAAATCCTTCAGCAGCGACTCGTCGTGTGCATAGTATGCAGTAGGCCCCGAGGCTATAACGGTGGGGTGCCAACCATACTCCGGCAAATACTTAACAAATTTCGAGGTACGCTGCACACCGCTTAAACCCATAGGAGGGAAGTAGTATGCTAGTACTAATACTCTGTGAAAACTCATTATAGATTATACCACGACCAATTCTCGAGGTGCTGTAGTAAGAATGGTGCAACCGTTCTTCTTGATCACCACATCATCTTCTATACGCATTCCAAATTTACCGGGGATGTAAATTCCGGGTTCGATAGTAATAACATTATTCTCGACGAGTTTTTCGTTCTTATTCATCCAAGAAACGCGCGGATTTTCGTGTACGTCGTAACCTAGTCCGTGACCCAATGAATGTTTGAAATTCTCACCAAACCCTGCGGTCGTAATTAAATCGCGAGCACAAAGGTCTAACTCAGCAGCTGTAATGCCAGCTCTTGCGTGATCTAATGCGGTAAGATGCGCATCTAAAAGCACGGCAAACGTTTCTACAACTTCTTTAGATGGCGTACCCAAACAAAATGTCCGAGTCATATCACTGAATAATCCATCTACACAACAGCCAAAGTCTACCGTAATAACCATGCCCTTGACCAATTTCGCATTCGAAGCCCTTCCGTGTGGCATGGCGCTTCTAACACCACCAACTACTATAATATCGAACGCATCTTTCTCGCTACCAAGTTCCCTCGTACAAGCAGCCAAATAGTTGGCAACATCAATCTCCGTCATCCCAGGCTGAACGTAACCGAGCATCTGCTCGTATGACTGAGACACTATTCTGCACGCTTCAGCGATGGATTTAATTTCAGTATTACTTTTTACCGCGGTGATTGGGCTTACCATCGATGAAGTTTCCACAAGGACGGCTGGTGCTAATGCCTTCTTGATGAGTCTGTGCGAATGCACGGTAATAACCGATGAATTGAAACCCACTCTTTTTAATGTGCTTGCAATTTTTAATTCTTTGCAGGTAGTCCAAACATCACGAGTGATGTGCACCTTCATGCCGGGTACTGAATACAACTCTTTTTGGACTTGGATTGTATAGAGATCGTTCGTAAAAAAGTGAACGTTTTTCTTTGTAACAATTACCGTAGCGTGAGATCCGGAAAAACCAAACAAATATCTTATCGATGAAAGGCTGGTAATTACCAACCCATCAATTTCGTTACTCTTCATTGATTTTCGAAGTTGATCCAAACGGAGTGCGGCAGTTTTAAGTTGAGATACAGTTGGCATAGTTACCGCGTATAATAATTTGGAGATTCTTTTGTGATGATAACATCGTGTGGGTGCGACTCTCGCAGACCAGCCGACGTCATACGGACAAATTGAGCATGCTGTTGCATTTCCGACAATGAGGTGCAACCACAGTAGCCCATTGCCGCCCTTAGTCCACCCACCAGTTGATAAATTGTCTCGCTAACGGGACCTTTAAATGGTACGCGACCTTCAATACCTTCAGGTACCAATTTTGAAATCTCTTCTTCTGGGTCTTGAAAATATCTATCAGCCGATCCTTGGTTCATTGCACCTAAAGATCCCATGCCACGATAAATCTTGTACGAGCGGCCTTCTAGCTGCACTCTTTCACCCGGCGATTCTTCGTGACCGGCTAATAAGCCCCCTACCATAATTACATCTGCCCCAGCAGCAATGGCCTTTCCTACGTCGCCCGTTTGTTTAATTCCGCCGTCGGCAATGATGGGAATGTTATGGGGTTTGGCCGCTATAGCAGCGTTCATTATAGCCGTTATCTGAGGAATTCCAACTCCGGCCACAATTCGCGTTGTGCAAATTGATCCCGGGCCAATCCCGACTTTAATACCATCTACTCCGGCATCGATAAGTGCTTGCGCCCCCTCGGTGGTACCAATGTTTCCTGCAATAACGTCCAATTTTGGGAAACGGGCTTTAACAGCTTTTACTGTAGAGATAACTCCATGGGTATGACCGTGAGCGGTGTCAACTAACACAACGTCAACACCGGCCTCTACGAGCGCCGCTACCCGGTCTAAGGTGTCTGGAGCTATTCCTACAGCAGCGCCAACACGAAGCCTTCCATGGTCGTCTTTTGCGGCGTTAGGAAATTGTTTTTTCTTTTGAATATCTTTCACCGTCATCAGACCAGCCAACCTACCATGTTCATCTATGATGGGTAGTTTTTCAATCCGATGATTTTGTAAAATCTGTTCCGCTTCTTCGAGAGTTGTTCCAAGCGGGCCTACGATGAGTCCTTCTGCGGTCATAATGGACGAAATCAAATCATTGGAGTTTTGAGCAAACCTCATATCGCGGTTCGTTGCAATCCCAATTAACGTGTTTGAATCATCCACCACAGGAAAACCAGACACTCGGTATTTCGCCATGAGCAATCTTGCGCGCTCCACAGTGTCGGTTGAAGAGAGGGTAATAGGTTTTAAAATCATCCCACTCTCTGAGCGCTTTACTTTGTCTACTTCTTCGGCTTGCCGGGCAATTGTCATGTTTTTATGTATAACACCCAAGCCCCCTTCACGCGCAATTGCAATCGACATCGTAGACTCGGTTACCGTGTCCATGGCGGCGCTCACAACGGGAATCTTCAACGAAATATTTTTCGTCAAACGCGCAGTGGTATCAGCATCACGAGGTAGGGTGGAGGAGTAACGGGGAACAAGAAGTACATCATCGAACGTGATGCCTTCACCGAGAATTTTTTGAATCGACATGGGTAATTTTGCGGCAGTTAACAATTGGCAAACTTACGGAAGAACGTATAACCGTTATACTCCGGCAAAAAGATTTGCTGCGCGAATTCTTGCTTCAGCCCAATGCACGTCATTTCTCGCGCGATCTTTTTCGTGCTTGCTGCCTGCTCCATCTGCGAGTTGCTTCGCTTTTTTCAATTCAGTTTCGGCATCAAGAACATCAATACTATTTGCGTTAACTAGCTCTTCAACAACAATGTTTACGTTGTTCTTTAGCACTTCAACGAAGCCTTCTTTCGTAGCGAAATATGTGACCACGTTGTTTTCATCTTCAATTTTTACAACACCCGCATCTAGCGATGAGATTATTGGCGCATGGCTGTTTAAAATTTGAAAGGGGCCATACGATCCGGGTACGGAGACAGCTAAGGCTGTCCCCTCGAATGCTGTTGTTTGAGGAGTTACAATGCTGATTGAAAGTAAATGAGCACTCATTATTCTATTTCAATGATTTTTGGTGAGCTTCTAGAACTTCGTCCAACGTACCCTTGTATCCGAACAATCCTTCGGGTACATGATCTACATCACCATTTAGGATTGCCTTGAATCCGGAAATAGTGTCGGCAACTTTTACGTACCTACCTGGGAAACCGGTGAATTGCTCAGCCACATGGAACGGCTGAGAGAAGAAACGTTGAATTTTTCTGGCGCGATAAACTGTCTGTTTGTCTTCGTCAGAAAGCTCATCCATACCAAGGATCGAAATAATATCCTGAAGATCTTTGTATGACTGGAGGATTTTCTTAACTCGCATTGCTGTGTCGTAGTGTTCCTGACCAATTAGCAATGGATCGAGGATTCTTGATGTTGAATCCAAAGGGTCAACGGCTGGATAGATGCCTAACTCAGCAATTTGCCTACTCAACACCGTAGTTGCATCCAAGTGGGAGAAGGTATTCGCCGGAGCCGGATCAGTCAAGTCATCAGCCGGCACATATACCGCCTGAACCGAAGTAATTGAACCTCTGTCTGTCGAGGCAATTCGCTCTTGCAAAACACCCATTTCAGTTGCCAACGTTGGCTGATAGCCCACCGCCGATGGCATACGACCCAGTAGGGCAGAAACTTCCGAACCGGCCTGAGTAAATCTGAAAATGTTATCTACGAATAACAATACATCGCGACCTTCTTCATCACGGAAGTACTCTGCCATGGTTAAAGCCGTTAGTGCAACGCGTGCGCGGGCTCCAGGGGGCTCGTTCATCTGACCAAACACGAGAGCCGTCTTATCGATAACTCCTGATTCTGTCATCTCTAAATAAAGGTCGTTACCCTCACGAGTTCTTTCACCAACGCCAGCAAATACAGAGTATCCGCCGTGCTGCTTCGCAATATTGTGAATAAGCTCTTGAATAATTACCGTCTTACCAACACCGGCACCGCCAAACAATCCCGTTTTTCCGCCCTTTGTAAAGGGCTCGATCAAGTCGATAACCTTAATTCCGGTTTCGAACATCTCTTTCTGCGTAGATAGCGTTTTGAACTCAGGTGACGGACGATGAATTGACCATTTTTTTTCTGTTACGATTGGACCTTTGTTATCGATGCCCTCACCGGTAACGTTAATTAGCCTGCCTAACACAGCTGGGCCAACGGGAACCGTGATAGGAAGACCGGTATCGATAGCCTCCATGCCCCTTACAAGTCCGTCCGTAGCGTCAATAGCAATTGTGCGAACGCGGTCTTCACCCAAATGCTGCTGCACCTCGCAAACCAAGATTTCTTCGTTTCCAGTATCAACAGAAGTGCGTGGAATGTGCAAAGCGTTGAGAACGGCAGGTATTTGCCCACCTGAAAATTCAACATCAACTACTGGTCCGATAACTTGGACAATGCGGCCTTTATTCATGTTTTACCCGAGCGAATCGCTAATATGAAATGGTTCGTTATACAAATAGACTAGCAAAAATAGGGAATTCGCAGACTATAATAATGTTGTGTGGAAAGGTTGTTGAGTTCGGTCACCACTTTCAATTACCGTATTTTTGCCGTTCTAACCAGTCACAATCAAATCAGACGAAAGAATTATGCAATCGTATATAGTATCAGCAAAGCGAACTCCCATCGGATCGCTACTTGGAGTGTTATCGGACGTAAGCGCACCAAGGCTCGGAGCCGGCGCTATTTCAGCAGCATTAGAAGATGCTGGAATTAGTGGCGAGCACGTGAGTGAGGTAATAATGGGCAACGTAATTACGGGTGGAATTGGGCAAGCCCCCGCCCGACAGGCTACTATATATGCGGGATTACCGAACAGTGTGCCCGCTATGACCATAAACAAGGTATGCGGTTCGGGCCTGAAAGCAGTAATGTTGGCTGATCAGGCCATTCGTTGTGGAGATGCACAAATAGTGGTTGCGGGCGGTCAAGAATCCATGACTAACGCTCCGCATGCGATGCTAGACTCCAGGAAGGGCGTAAAATTTGGGAATGCTCGGATGGTCGACCTTATGCAATGGGACGGTCTGTGGGATGTTTATAATCAGGTGCCTATGGGCGATGCTGCAGAGCTGTGCGCAACAGAGTGCTCAATTACCCGTGAAATGCAGGATGAGTTTACAATTCGGTCGTACAAGTTAGCCCAGCAAGCAATTGCTAACGGCTGGTTTAAAAATGAAATTACGCCGGTGGTTATTAAGGGCCGCAAGGGTGACGTGATTGTTGACACTGACGAAGAACCAACTAAGGTTCAGTTCGACAAGATTCCAACGTTAAAACCAGTATTTAAAAAGGATGGGTCGGTTACGGCTGCCAACGCCTCCACAATAAATGATGGCGCTGCTGCATTAGTAATTGCATCCGAACAGGCTGTTAGTGCACACAACATGAAGCCCCTTGCCAAAATTCTAGCGCAAGCATCGTTTGCTCAGGATCCAAAATGGTTCACTACGTCACCAATCGAAGCGATTAACAGAGTTGCAATGAAAGCTGGTCTTACCCTGGGTGAGATTGATCTTTTTGAGATTAATGAAGCGTTTGCTGTGGTTACCATCGCCGCACAACAAAAGTTGAGTATTCCATTGGAAAAAATAAACATCCATGGTGGAGCTGTGGCGTTGGGTCACCCAATTGGCGCATCGGGCGCAAGGGTGTTAACTACACTGGTACATGCCTTGAAACGTACCGGTGGTAGGTATGGTTTGGCTACACTGTGCATTGGTGGCGGCGAGGCAAGTGCCATTATTATTGAAATGATGTAAAAGCAGTGCCGATTTTGATTTGCGAAAAAGAAAAGTTTACGTAGAATAAAAGTTTGATATGAATTATTTGAAGTGTAAATGACTAAAGTAACGTTGATTGAAGGCGATGGAATTGGGCCGGAAATTTCGGCCGCAGTTGTGAAGATATTCGAAGCAGCCAAGGTACCTATTGAATGGGAATATGCTGTGGCGGGCCTTACTGCAATTGAACAGGGCGGACGCGGAGTTCCCCCTGAAACGTTGGATTCGATAAAACGAAATGGGTTGGCGTTAAAAGGACCCACTACAACGCCTGTAGGTGGTGGACACAAGAGTGTCAATGTGGCAATCAGAACCTCGCTAGAACTATACGCAAATGTTAGACTTGCTAGGACTATGCCGGCGGTCGAGACAAGGTTTAAGAACGTTGACATCTTGGTGGTGCGCGAAAATGTCGAGGATACGTACTCCGGAATCGAACACTTTCAAACTCCCAATGTTGCGCAGGGTCTGAAACTCATTACTCGCCAAGGGTCGCTTGCCGTAATTCGATACGCGTTTGAGCAGACGAGAAAACTCGGCAGAAACAAAGTAACATGCGTACACAAAGCCAATATTCACAAGCTAACCGATGGCCTGTTTCTTGAGGTATTTAGGCAGGTGGCGGCAGAATACACAGATATTGAGACTTCCGACATAATTGTGGACAATTGCTGCATGCAACTTGTCACTCGCCCTGAACAATTCGATGTGCTAGTACTACCAAACCTTTATGGCGACATAGTAAGTGACCTGTGTGCAGGGATTGTAGGGGGCTTAGGGGTTGCTCCTGGTGGGAATATTGGCCGGACATGCGCGGTGTTTGAGGCTGTTCATGGGTCTGCTCCGGATATTGCTGGCAAGGGACTTGCTAACCCAACAGCATTGTTACTATCTGGGATTCAAATGTTGCAGTTTATGGGTTGGATTGGCTACGCACAGGCAATTCAGGATGCTCTGAGTTCGACACTTGCTGCCGATATGAAAACTCGCGATTTAGGCGGGGTATTGTCTACAAATGATTTTACAAACGAGATCATTGCCAGATTGAAACCCGCTATTTCTATTGTTTCTGATTCAACGGTTGCAGATCGGGTAACGCATCCTGTTCCTGAAACAATCTCTGAAGAATGGGTACTAAATGGTGTTGACGTGTTTATTGAGTGGTCTGGAGAGCTTACCAACGTCCCAGAGCTTCCCGACGTTCCGGAAAAGATTGGGCCGTTAACATTGGCTATGATGTCGAACCGTGGAACAAAGGTGTGGCCTGGCGAAATGCCCGATATAATGTTGGTCGATCATTTCAGAGTGCGGTACCTGTCTGACAAACTGATAACTCGTTTAGATGTTATTAACGTTCTTGTCGAGTTAGATAGTCTGGACTTTAAATGGGGCCACATTGAAATTTTGAACTCCGTGAATAAACAACCTCGATATTCTAACGCCAAAAGCGACTAAGAACGACTAGTCAATAACGACAAATACAAATGTCAGAAATTCATACACCCCAGATAACCCAACCCCGGCGACCATTGTGGCGACGTGTATTGGCATTTTTGTTTCTGTGGATGTACAGAATTTTTGGATCGGTAATTCTTTTGACTGCATTATTTGTCCTGATTGCTCAGACGGATACGTTCCGAGATTGGATGAAGGAAATTGTAATTAGCGTTGCGAATAATCAGCTAGAGGGTAAAATATTTTGCGACGAGGTGAAGCTTAATATTTTCAAGGGAATTGTACTAGTTCACCCTAGAGTCTATGCCGATAGAACGCTTCTGCTTGAAGCCAAAGAACTATCGGTTACGTATACACTTTCTGCATTATGGCAGCGCATTATTGCCATTGATAATGTAGAACTTGTTGAACCTACTATCCGACTATATAAATCAGGACCTCGTGGCTGGAACTTTTCTCATTTGCTAAAGCCGAATCCTGATACTACTAAATCTACCCTGCCTGAAGGCGTACTTGTCGTGCGGTCATTGAACATTGTTGGCGGAAATCTCTTCGTGAACGATCTTAGCGAGGAATGGCCTAACAATACGTCGTTCGACCCAACACACCTCACACTTACGGACGTAGACTTGAACGCAAGCGTTCGAGTGAATTTGATGGATTCAGATTTTGCGTTAATGATCAACAATTTTTCGATGAAGGACGCTACCGACAGATTGAATGTGGATAGACTTTCAGCGATTGTCAGGGCTAACAAACGAGGTGTAGAACTACAGTCTGTTCAACTCGCCAATTCCCGGAATGCGATTAACTTTTCGGCTTCTATAACAGGCGTGAATGTCTTTGAAGAATTCAGTGATTCATTGTTTGCTACACATCCCATCGTGGCCGAAATTGAAGCGGAAAAAGTATCTGGCGAAGATTTACAATACTTCATTCCGGACGTAAAACTTAGAGAGTCATACGCTCTTTCGTGCACGGCCCAGTTTGACGGTAAAAACATTTTTGTTGATAAAATGGAATTGAAGGCCGGTAACAATCGTGTGTATGGCACAGTGCTGGTGACCAGCGTTGATGACGATTCGAAATTGGGTATCGACATTCATGTAATTCACTCAACGGCCTCCTACGCCGACGTTCGTCGCAGAATCGGTATTGTGCAACTTCCGGTCTTGAATTTTCTAACTACCACATCGCTCGATAGTGTCCACTTAAAGGGTCATCCCGCCGATAGTTTGTGGTTCGAAGTTCACGGAAGGGAAGCAGCCGGTGAAGTTCATGGAGAAATGACGCTCTATTTGAGTAAGCCAGAGCTCGGGTATAGAGTAAATATGGCAATTGCCCATGGTCAAGTTGGTGTGTTCAATTCAGATTCATCCTTCGCCACCGAGCTAAATGGGAAAGTATTGATGGAAGGCACCGGACTTGATCTCGCCACAATTCGCTGCGACTTAAAGATTGATCTGGAACCGTCAGTTATTAATGGTCGATCAATCAGGCAGGCTAAAGTGTATTTGACTGCAAATGGTAAGGGGTTAATTAGTTTCGACACAGTCTATGCTAATATTACTCCCGTTCCGCAGCTGGATGATTCACTCTTCGTTCCTGACCAACAAACTATTTCGTTGAGTGGCAGCTTGGACGTCTCTGACGAGTCTTTTCCGAGGCTAAAAGGTGATGCCGCTGTGCAAGCGATAAATTTGGCGCAGCTCACCAGAACGGAAAGTATGCCAAGGCGTTTGACGGGCAAGTTTAAATGGGATGTAGTGGGGTACGATTTAGATAGCATCATTGGTAAGTTGGATGCAGACGTTCGCGAGTTCACCTTGCGCGATCGAGCCATGCTGCCATTCAAATTGGCTGCAACCTCTGAAAGGAGTGCGGGCCAACGAACGATAGGATTTGATTCGGATTTTGGTCGACTGAAATTACGTGGAGAGTTTTTACCTTCTCAACTAGGCTCGGACATCGAAGCCGTGGTGGAAACAATTTCATCAGTGGTGCAAAAACGAGTTAGATACTTTACAGATGAAAAATTTCAACCCTCCCTAATGCGTAGTAAAATTTCGAATTTCGACATGACCATCGATGCCGATATTAAAGACATCTCACCAGTCAACATGTTTTTATCGGATATCAATCTGTCTGCAGATTTTAGATTGCGATCTCAAATTGTGTTTGACAACGGTCGGTTACTAGTTAGAGTAGATACTCTTGTTTCGGGTGACATTGCTATAACTTCTCCCGACGTTGCGCTTCAGACAGACCCAATAACCATGGGTGGGCGATTTATGGTGAGCGATATTTATAACTCCTCCTTAGCACCCGAAATTGAGTTTTATGGTCGTTGCGATTCGGTTGTCATGGTCAATTCTATACTATTGAAGAATCCATTTGTTGAAATTTCAGAACAGTCTAACGGCCTTCAATTCAACGCTCGAAGTAGCGTTGAAAAACAATGGTTCACCATTGCGGGTAACTGCAAATTCGACGACGATCAAGCCACCGTTCAAATAGATGCGGCGCATATTGTTATAGATAGCGTAGGAGGATTAGAATGGAAAACCATCAAGTCGGGTACGGTATCTATTTCTTCTGGCCGTTTCAACGTAAATGGAATTTCTGTTCAGCGCCCGTGGGCTGAAACCATACACTTAGACGGGATGTTCAGTTTGAGGGATTTCAGTGGAGCAACCGTGCGCGTTGAGAATTTCTCGTTGAAAAAGATTCCCCAATTTGTTAGGCTTTCATCAGACGATCCAATTAGACTAGTCACTGGACTAGTAAATACCTGTACGTTAGTTGCGAATGGCACATGGAAGGAGCCGAAGTTCAACCTATCGATGACGGCGCAAGACGTTGGTTATAATGGGCAAGCAATCGGAAACATGTCTCTATCGCTGGTACATGAAGATAAAAATGTAAACGGCGTAATGTGGATATCAAACAGTAAAGATTCTACGGCAGTTAATACGCTAGATATGGCTGTCAAATCATTGCCACTAAATTTAGCTATCGAAAGTGTGCCTAAGAGATTAGTTGATGGTAAACCAATCGACATTGAGCTGTCTGCAAATAGACTTACGTTGGCTGCAATAGAACCATTTCTACCTGCAGTAGAGAATGTGCGTGGTTACACAAACGCTAAAATTTGGGTGCGTGGCACCACCCCGGATGATATTAAACTAGGCGGAGCGGCCGATGTAAATTCAGCCAGTTTTACGGCAAGCGCTACGAACATCTCGTATCTCACGGCTGGTAAACTGCACTTGGACGGCAGTAATCTTTTTGTTGACAGCTTGGTAGTAAAAAATCTTGCCGATGACTTAAAAAATGGAAGTGCCTTGGCAACTGGCGTGGTTGTTTTTGATGGATTGAGGGTTGACAGAATAGACATTAGCATGAACACGACGTCCAAAAGTGGAATTCGAGTAATGAATATGGCCTCACAAACCAGAAGTCCCGAAATTTTTGGTGACCTCATAATTAGGTCGGGCAGAAAACCAATTAGACTGTTCGGGAAAATTGATGACCCATCCATGGAGGGTGACATCCACATTATGTACTCGGACATAGTCTTCCCGAAAGAACGGTCATCAACAAAAGCTAGATATAATTCATTTGAGTATTTCCGCCATTCCGATACGAATACATCAAATAGGATCATTCGCGATTATAAGGGCATTAAAGAGGTGCGAACTGAGACAGCCAAGGACACTGTTTCAGATCAGGTTTCAACCGCAATTAGAAGCGTATTTAAAGCGCCTACCGGTTCGTTCATCGACATCTTAAAATTCAATCTCGACATATACCTAGAAGGTCGGGTCCTTTTAACTATGATCTTGGGGACGTTTGAGATTCTCATTGCCGATTTGGAGCAAACCGATAGGAGAATGCCGCTTACGTTCACTGGTAAGTTTGGAGATAATTCCACTAATCTTCGAGGGCAGGTTCGTGTGAGAGAGGGAGCGAGTTCATATAAGTTCTATAAACCGTTTTCTACGAGTGGCATATTGACGTTCAATTCCGGAGGTATGACAAATCCTGCACTTGATTTGAAAGCAGTGTATGAGAACAGCCGATACATAGGGGACGTCAAAGAATTTTATAAAGTAGAGTTAACAATTACCGGCACTAAAAAAACTCCGAATATTAGTTATAGGCTATGGCGAAATAGTCGCGAGGTAATAGGCGATTCCACTAGGATAGCGGGAGATGCGCTAATGCTAATATTGGTGGGAAGAACACAGGATGAGTTAACGGCTGCGGGGCAGGGCAATTTTGTGAATGAAGTGTATGCGAGTTTTTCAGCTCTCACAACTAGTGCACTGGGAGACATGATAAGCGGAAATGGAGTTTTCCAGAGCGCCCAAATTGATGTTGCGGCCGATCCATCGCAGAGCAAACTCACTGTAATTGGACAAGTATTTGGAAACGTGAGCTATCGCGTGTCGGGCCAGATAAGCGATTTTGCAGGAAACAGTACCTTTACGGTGACCGTGCCGTTCAGTATTCTAAATGACAGTGAGGCCTTGCGGTATTTCTTGATTGATTTCTCCAGAAGTTTAAATCAATCAGGTAACATTACCCGACAATCCAGAGATTGGGAAATCAAATTAGGAGCACGTCTGCCGTAATTCACAGGCTGGGAAAGACCCTTGAAATTACTTTAGCCTTACATCTCTTTCAGCAGCGACCGTGCGATTACGATGTGCTGAATTTCGCTGGTGCCTTCGTAGATCTCCGTTACTTTAGCGTCACGTAAATAGCGTTCAACTAGATACTCACGAACGTACCCGTACCCTCCGTGAATTTGTATGGCTTCTAGGGCTACCTGAACCGATACTGTTGATGCCATGAGTTTTGCTTGTGCTGCTTCCTTCACATAACTCACGTGCTGATCTTTTAGGTAGGCTGCTTTGTAAACTAAGAGTCTGGCGGCTTCAATTTTTGTAGCCATGTCTGCTAGTTTCATTTGAATGGCCTGCAGTTCCGAAATTGGTTTTCCGAAGGCTTTACGCTGCGTTGAATATAGTAGCGCTGCGTCGAAGGCACCTTTTGCTATTCCGAGTGCCTGGGCCGCAATTCCAATCCGTCCGCCGTTCAAGCTTTCCATGGCAATTTTAAATCCTGTACCAACGCCACCAAGTACGTTCTCATCAGGTACAAACACGTTGGTCAAGCCTATTGAACAGGTGTCGCTCGATCGAATGCCAAGCTTATCTTCTTTCAAGCCGGGCTCGAACCCTGGAGAATTTCTTGGTATAATAAAACAAGTGATGCCTTTGTGCTTTAACGCTCTGTCAGTTTGCGCCATCACGAGGTAGGTAGAGGCGGTGGTTCCGTTTGTTATCCAATTCTTCGTCCCATTTATTATCCATCCGCCCTCAGTTTGCTCGGCAACTGTATGCTGCTGCGTGGCATCGCTGCCGGCTTCGGGCTCTGACAGACAAAAAGCACCGTGCACAATTCCAGTAGCAAGGGGCTTGAGAAATTTTTCCTTTTGTTCGGGAGTGCCGTACGTGTCAAGTCCCCAGTTTACGAGTGAATTGTTCACAGACATTATAACACCAACTGAAGCATCAACAGCGGAGATTTCTTCCATAGCCAAAACATAACTCAGTGCGTCCATTCCTGAGCCGCCCCATTCGGGTTGAACCATCATTCCAAGGAAACCCAGCTCGCCCATTTTTTTCACAATTTCCGTTGGGAATTCGCCTTTAATGTCTCGCTCAATCGACGAGGGTGATACCTCGTCACGCGCAAATTGGCGGGCCATATCCCGAATCATTTTATGGGTTTCAGAGAGTTCTAATGAAAACATCGGAGTTTATTTTGTAATTGAATAAGAAACCAAATTTACGAGTTATGCCGGAAGTCGGTGCCCATCCGCAACATGCTTTGCGTTGTCTGGAAATTGCTGAAAAAAAAACGTCGAATCATTGGGATGAATCATCGAGACGAATGAATGAGACGAATTACGGAGTTGAAACCGTTCCGAGCACCGCTTTTCTACTGGCGCCAGTTACGGATGGCATGTTACCGTGCAACTTAAACATCGTGCGAGCAGCCAAAAACGCAAAGCACATGGCTTCTTTCGCTTGCGATGGGAAACCGATTGAGTCTGAATGCAACACCTTTATCTCTGGCAGGTAATGAGCAATCCGTTCCATGAGATACGTATTTTTCGTGCCGCCGCCAGAACAAATTAACTCGGTGCACATGGAACCAAAGCGCGTAACATGATCGGCAATGCACCACGCAGTTAGTTCTGTAAATGTTGCTACCACATCTTCTGAGGGGGCTGAGGGGTGCGCAAATTTATCGATGCACTTTTTAGCAAACTCCTCATTGAATAACTCGCGACCGGTCGATTTTGGAGGGGGCTTTGAGAAATATTCTAATGATTGTAGTCGCTCAAGAAGGGGTTGAATGGATTGGCCAGCGCGCGCAATTTTGCCCTCATCGTCGAATTTTTTTCCGAACGTCGCTTTCGACGCGATGTCGATAAGTACATTGCCGGGACCACAATCGAAGGCGAGTATTTGGTCTTCAGTAGAATTAGCCGGTAGGATTGTCAAATTCGACATCCCGCCAATATTCAGGACTGCTCTATTGATTGTTGGGTGTGCGAAAAACGTGAAATCGAATAGTGGTACTAGGGGAGCCCCCTGCCCACCCAAAGCTATATCGGCACTTCGAAAATCATGAACCACCGGAATATTGGTTTGCTGAGCTAAGGCACTTCCGTTTAGAATTTGGAAGGTTGAATGGGGCGGATTGTGCCAGATTGTCTGACCGTGCGCACCAATGCACAATATTGATTTGTGGTCGATGCCATTTATGGTTTCAATGATGGCTCGATAATAATCGTTGGAAAGTTCAAACTGCAGATCTGAAAGTTCAGATACCAGAGCTTGATTAGAAATTGCACGATGAATCAAGTACAGCGTCTGCTCTGAGTAATCCACCGATACGAATCGTTCTAATTCGATAGTTGGGTTCTGTTCTAAGTTAGAAATCGCACACAATGCAACGTCGATTGCATCAACCGACGTCCCCGTCATCACGCCAAGTGATCTTACCATTTTAGTGCTGATTGAAGTAGAGCCGTATCAGGGAACTACGATTAATTCACCGCGATCCTGCGGAGCTGTTTCTTTACCGAGGTTGACAAGCGTTGGCTTGTAGTTGTTGATTTTTTCCTGGATGTACATCAACGACTTGATCAAGGCCTCCGGACGTGGGGGGCAGCCCGAAACATACGCGTCTACTGGTAAGAATAGGTCAATGCCCTGAACAACAGGATATGATCTGAACATACCGCCGGTGGAGGTGCAAACACCCATGGCGATGCACCATTTTGGGTCGGGCATTTGATCCCAAATCTTTTTTACAACCCACGACATTTTATAGGTAACGGTGCCAGCTACGATCATAAGATCGGCTTGGCGCGGCGAAAATGAAAATCGCTCACTACCAAACCTAGAGGAGTCACTTCTGGGTCCACCGAAAGCCATTAGCTCAATACCGCAACAAGAAATTCCAAGTGGCATTGGCCACACGGAATTCTTTTGTGCCCACGTAATCAACGATTCAACTGTTGTAGTTACAAAACCGTCGCGTGCAATCTGATCATTTAATCCCATCGTAAAGCACCTTTCTTTATCACATATAGGTAACCGCTAAATAACAGCACCATAAACAGAATCATGGCAGTGAATCCATACATGCCTAGTTCTTTGAATTGGACGGCCCACGGGTACATAAAAATCACTTCGATGTCGAACAAAATGAACATAACCGCGACCAAATAAAACTTAACTGTAAACCGTTCACGGGCCGATTTTATCGGCTCCATGCCAGACTCATACGTTGATAGTTTTGCCTTATTTCTTCTGCGAGGACCAAGAATCTCAGCCAAAACAATGTTGCTCACGCCGAAAATGACACCAATTAGAATCATTATCATCAGCGGTACATACGTCGTTACCATGTTACTCCGTTAGTTAGCTAGCCACTAAAATATGAAACGTACAGATTCCACCGATCATGTGAAATTGTGAATCGGTAAATTGAGCGATGGTAAAAGTGCAAAGATTTGAATGTGGGCCGGTTTTGACCAATACGTATATCGTGTACAATGAGCCCGCAGGCACGTGTATGGTTGTAGATGTCCCACCAGACTCATTACAGCAAATTTTGCAGTTCGTAGAATCAATTTCGTGCAAAATAGTTGCCATACTTTTAACGCACACACATTGGGACCACACAGCAGATTGTTCAGTTTTGATCGAGAAGACACAGGCGCCCGTGTATGTGCACGGCGCCGATGACTATCGCCTTACCGACCCTATGCAGCATACGCTGTGGCCGTTGCCCTTTACAATTCCTAGCGTCAAGGCTGACCACTTCGTGACTCATAATCAACTACTCCAAATTCACCCTGATCTGCCTGAGTTACTTGTTTTTCATACGCCAGGGCATACCGAGGGTGGCGTGTGTTTTGTAGATAAACTACACGACTGGGTTTTTGTTGGTGATACTTTGTTCCAGCGAAGTATTGGAAGAACCGACCTACCGGGGGGTGACATGGACGTACTTCTAAACTCAATCCAATCATCACTTCTGATTTTACCGGATAACTACGAGGTTTTCCCTGGGCACGGACACCCAACAACCATAGGGGAAGAGCGACGATTTAACCCATTCCTTCAGCAACTTTCTTAATCAGTAAAAATCAATGAACGAACTTTCATCTATCCTTCATAGACTTAACACCAAGTACAGGATAACTTCGTACGTTGGTTTGATAATAGTGGCGGTTGCAGCGTCCGCCTGTTATTCGTTCCGAGGCGGCTCGGTTCCTGATCATCTTCATACAATTTCAATTGCTTCGGTAATCGATAAGAGTAATTTTGGAGATGCATCCTATAGGGAGATAGCAACAGAGGCGCTAATCAGCAGATTTCGGACCGACAATGCACTTCAAGTGGTGGACGACAATGGCGATGCACGACTAACACCTGTATTGACTTCGGTTCGAGATCAAATTCTGAATGTTCAGCAAGGGGATCTCGAGGGTCAGCGCAGAATTGTTGTGTCGGTCGAAGTTGAATATTTCGACGCAGTTAAGAATAAGGTAGTCTGGAAGCGAACGTTTGAAAATTTCGACGTCTACAATGTTGCCCAAGCATCATCAGATAGGAGTCGAGCAGCCCAAACCGCTATTAAGAGAATTGCAGACGATGTATTGCTAGCTGTTGTATCTGATTGGTAGTTCCACCGCGATTGTTTATTTATTCTGCCCATAGCGGGAAGGAACAGTAGTATAATGGAGATTTACCTCCTACTTGCTTACTTCATTTCATTGTGCGTGTTGTTCGCGTTTGGACTTCACGGTTTAGTTATGATCTATTACTGGCATAAAACCCAGAAGATTGTCCACAAAGAACCGAATGAAATGGTAGATATTCCTGTAGTAACGGTCCAACTTCCATTTTACAATGAGCTATACGTTGTTGATAGGCTAGTAAAAGCTGTCTGCGAAATTGATTATCCAAAAGATAAACTAGAAATCCAGTTATTGGATGATTCAACGGATGAAACTGTTCAGTTATCTGAAAAATTGGTCGAGCATTATTCAGCCCTTGGTTTCGACATCAAACACATTCACCGTACTATTCGAACGGGTTATAAAGCCGGCGCATTGAAAGATGGATTAGATGTGGCGAGAGGTGAATTCATTGCGATATTCGACGCTGATTTTGTGCCGAAACCTGAGTTCCTGAAGAAGACAGTTCCGTACTTCCAAGATACACAAATAGGGATGGTTCAAACTCGTTGGGAGCACTTAAACGAAGAGTATTCGTTCCTTACACGCGCGCAAGCACTTGCATTGGATGGTCATTTCGTAATAGAGCAGCAAATACGACACAAAGCCGGGTTCTTTATCAACTTCAATGGCACAGCCGGTGTATGGAGAAAGGCTACAATTGAAGATGCTGGTAATTGGCACAGTGATACATTAGCGGAAGATCTCGACCTATCATACAGAGCTCAATTGAAAGGTTGGCAGTTTGTGTTTCTGAATGATGTTACTTCGCCCGCCGAGCTACCCGCTGATATTAATTCGCTAAAAACTCAACAGTTTCGCTGGACAAAGGGTGCCGTTGAAACAGCGAAAAAATTACTTCCAACAGTTTGGCGAAGTGAGCTATCAATTAAAATGAAACTTGAGTGCACTGTTCACCTAACAAGCAACATCGTATTCCCGTTCATAATGTTAGTAGCGTTTCTTAACGTGCCGATTGTTATCATCAAAAATGAAGTAGGCGGCTTTGATAAATACTTCAGTGTGATGTCGATTTTTGTGTTAGCGAGTATTTCAACGTTTTTATTCTACATGTACGCACAACGCGCTATCCATTTGGACTGGCAACGTAGACTTTTACTGTTCCCAGTATTCATGGCAGGATCCATGGGTCTAGCCGTAAACAATACCAAGGCAGTTTTCGAAGCCATCATTGGCAAAAAATCCGAATTTAAACGCACGCCAAAGTATCGAATTGAACAAAACGATGACCAATGGAAAAAGAATAAGTATGTGCAAAAAAAGGTGGGTTGGATTGTGGTTGTCGAACTTGCGTTGGCCGCTTATTTCTTGTTTGGAATTGTGGCTTCGGTTTCCTACATGGAGATTGCAGCAATTCCTTTTCAATTGATGTTTCTTATGGGTTTTGGTACCGTAGGCTTCTTGTCACTACGCCACGCCCTGGGTAGGTAGTTCACGTGAAGTTGCCGAGCGCTACTCAACAATTTGTTGTCGTACTGGCGCTCTGCTGCCTAATAGCACTCCCACGACTAGTTCCAAGTTTTGTAGTCAGTACCGAAACGGTGGATTTCAGGGCGTACTACAACGCCGTGACTGCGTTCGCAGATAATGCAGATCCATATCAGGCTTTTGCAATAAATGGCCAGCCTTATACCGCAAACGAATCCTTGGGAACCCAGTTTGTCTATTCGCCAGCCTTATTGGTGCTGCTTAGACCCTTTGCCGAAGTAAATTTTTCAGCTCTCGAACGTGGCTGGCTGCTTCTCCAGATATTATGTGGATCTCTGGGTCTTGTTCTTATTTTACGTCATACCATTAAACTGCACCGAGAGAACCTCCATTTTTTGCATCTAGTGGCAATGACGTTACTAGTTTTAGGCCCACTGTATTACAATTACGCGACTGGTCAGCTCGACGTGATATTGTTCCCACTTTTAGTTGCGGCTCTGCTGACAATTGAGAAAAACCCACTGCACGCAGGAATCTATTTTGCTGCATTTTTATTTTTCAAGCACAACATTATTTTTATTGGAATTCCACTATTCTTTGTTGGTGGTTTGAAGTTTGTAAGGGGCTTTGTGTTTGCGTTTATTGCCTTGGTCGTGCTTTTTTTGCCTTTTATTGATTGGATGACCTGGGAATCGTTTTTTAAGATGTTATTTGCCGGCAGTGAGTCTCTCGTTACGTTGCCACCTGCCACGGATGTTTTCAATCTGGGTGTGAGCGGGTTGCTTGATAGAATTGAACTATTCTATGGCCCACTAAGTATACTTTTGGGGCTAGCAATCGTTTTCGGTATCTGTTATATAGGAAAGTCCGTGTTGCGGCTCAATACGGAATCTTGGTTTTTTCCAGCCTTCCTTTGTGCCTTGTTGTTCTTGCCCCGACTATGGCCGCATCACATCATGTTACTTATGCCGATTGTAGTTTATGTATTTGTGAACGATATTGATGTCAAAGGAGTACGTCGAATTCTTGCCATCGCAATGCTGATCTGGATTTTTGCGATTCCTGGATTTATACTTTCGAAGGCGTTTGAGAAAAATGGATTGTGGAACAGGGGTGAGGCCTTTACTTCAATTTTAACGTTATGCATTATAGCCATTTTCATAATCCGTAGTTTTGTGACCCATTCAATAAAAAAACGGTCACATGAAACTAGTTACGTATAGTCAAGGCGGTCAAGAAAATTTCGGAATGTTAGTCGCAGAGAGAATTGTAAACGTCTCTTCAGCATTCTCAGCCTTGGCGAGCGAAATTTCATTTGAATCGAACACAATGCCCCCTTCAATGCTTGAATTTCTTAAGGAAGGCGAGCTGGGGATGAACGACGCGTTGAAAATTGAAACTTACTATAACGCTCACCCCGATTATGTTTTGAATTCAGTGCCTTTAAACAGCGTTACTCTTTTAGCGCCCGTGCCAAAACCAACCTCCATGAGGGATGGGTATGCTTTCCGGCAACACGTAGCTTCGGCCCGGAAGAATAGGGGACTTGAGATGATTCCAGAGTATGATGAGATCCCAATTTTTTACTTCACCAATCACATGGCTGTATTTGGAGGCGGACCAATCGAAGTTCGCAAAATGCATTGCGATAAACTCGACTTTGAATTGGAGGGGGCAATCGTAATTGGGAAGGAAGGCCGAGATATTTCAGCGGCAGATGCAGATCAATACGTAGCCGGATACACTATCATGAATGACTGGAGTGCTAGGACAATGCAGATGCATGAAATGAAGTTGAATCTTGGTCCGGCAAAGGGAAAGGATTTTGCTACTTCAATTGGACCTTGGCTGGTAACGCGAGATGAATTGCACACGCGAATTATTCAAGATCAAAATGGAGAAAGATTTGATCTTGAAATGAAAGCCTTCGTAAACGGTATCCAAGTTTCTGCGGGAAACATGAAGGATATGACGTGGACATTTGCTCAGATAATCGAACGGGCGAGCTATGGGGTTACGCTTTACCCTGGCGATGTAATTGGCTCGGGTACCTGCGGAACGGGATGCTTTTTGGAGCTTAACGGAAGTAAGGTTTACGAGCCAGCGTGGTGGTTGAAACCAGGAGATGAGGTTACCTGCACTATCGATATGTTAGGGTCATTGGAGAACAATATTGTTCTCTCAGCGTTGGACGTACACTGATATCGTGCGGAAGTGCGAATCTGATCCCCAAACCAATAGATAAGCGCCACTAGCCAATTGACCTGTATTTACGTGCACTGGTTGTCCGTATGAAATTTTGCCCTCAGAAATCTTTTGAGCGTTCATTGTATACAGCCGCCAATAAGCGTCATTTGCATCTGGCATCATGTCGGTGATAGTCACTTCACCCGACGCATAACTAGCATAGAGTCCGGTACCTTCAGTTGCGCCATCATCGACGCCTGTAATGTCTTCAAAAACGTACAGCCCTACTTCTGTTGCCATGTACATTTTGTGGCCAACCGAATCTGCTCTAAACATCCAAATATTTCGAATTGTGTCGCCAGTGCTATTCTCTTGCCAAGGGGTCCCCAAAATTCTGCGCCAAGTTTGTCCGTCATCTGTTGAACGATAAATTAGGCTGTCACCTTTTACAATAGGATCTAAATTAGATGTCCTAAAACCGCCGGCAAAAATTTCATTCGATCCGTCTGCTCTACGCCACATATCGATGGCCCAAAATGACGTATCTGAAGCAGCTATCCTATCCCAAGATCTACCACCATCAACTGTCTTGAGTATCCCTCCATTATCAGCGATGCTCGACTCAGTATTAATTGCCACGATGGCATAACCAATCTGCGGATTCTTGTGATCGAAAATTATTTTGGGTATCTCGCTGCCTTCATTAATTGAGTGCTTGCCTCTCAAAACGGGAACAGTCGCCCAGGTGTGACCACTATCGTCCGATCGTAAAATACGTCCGCCTAAAACCCCCAAGAACAATATGTTCGTACTATCAGGCCGAATAGAAATTGTACAAATTCTACTTGAAACTGTTCCTGAAATGTTTGAGATTGAATCCCACGTTACTCCATTATCAACTGACTTGTAAATGTTTACCGGAAAAGTGAATCTGGCCGCATAAAAAACATCACCAATCGATGGATGCCGAACTATTGCATCGCTCACGTACCACATTTGTAGATCATTCGGATCTTTTAGGGCTTGACTCCAATCTTCGCCTCCATTTGTGCTACGTTTTATTCCGTAAAAAGCGTATCCGCCAGCTAGTATGACAGCGGTGTCAGTGGCGGAAATTGTCAATGAGGTTACGGAATTGAAAGTGAATAGCGAACCCAGCACCAATCTGTCCCAGGTCTTTCCAGCATCGTTAGACCTATACATTTGATTGTTTTCGTGACCAATGTATAACTTGTTAGCGTCCTTCGGATTCACCTGCATCGTAACTGCACGCACAGGAATCAACAGTTTCCAAGACTGCGACTGAAGGGGGCTAAACAACACGCACACAACTACAAGGTAAAAAGCCAGACTTCTAACCATTTTCATCACTCACCTTGATAAATTTCTCAGCTATTTAACAAACACTAAGGTTCCGGTACTCAGACCATTTGTTACTAAAGCAAAATAAACACCAGACAGAGTTTCTGGAAGTACAATTCGAGTTTCCACGTTGCTACTGTTCACAGTTTGTTGGTCAACTATCACACCAAGAATGTTACAGATTTTGATAGTGAAAACAGAATTTTGTTGGGACATTACGATCAACGATTCACCATTCAAATCGACTTGAATTGGAATTCTGTCTGAGGAGTTCAACGTATTTTCTGCTCTCGGCACGGAGGTGATATAACTGCTCCTAAAGCAACCGGCTTGAGTACCTATAATAGCGGCCGGGTTACCACCTACCACCGTGGCAGCGATACCCCAAACGTTTGGTTTTGTTTCACCATTCTCGGCCTCAGTCCACTGGGCACCTCCAATGTCTTGCCAGGTTGTACCACCATCAACTGAACGATATACAATTGAATCTGCAGGGATAGTTGGTGCTGCTAAATCAATCTTATTACCACCCACAAAAATTTCGTCGCCGTTGCGGGTCTTAATTACCTCGAGCGCATATAGAGAGGTGTCTTGAAATTTTATTCGAGTCCATGTAAGACCGTAATCGGTACTTTTATGCAATCCTGCATTCGGAACATTCTGCGAAAGCGAGTACTGAACGGTAGCGTACACCGTTCCTGGCGTGGTAGGACTCCACTTAATATTTGCAATATCTCCGTCTGGGTGCGCACTCAATCGAACTTTCGTATTTGTCCAAGACTTCCCACTATTTGTGGAAAGAAAAACATAGGATGTACGGCCACCGGCTAAAATGCGGTTAGTAGAGTCAGGACACACCGCGAGGGTTCGCATACGATCAGTACCTACTAAGCCTGGTGGAATGCTTAGTGAGTCCCACGTAGCCCCTTTATTAACAGATCTATACACTACGCCATTATTGAATCGAATGGCAAATAGTGTGTCCGAATTCATTGATTGAGTGACTATGCTGGTGGAACCGTGGAACTCAGTTCGAGACCCAGTAGGGTCTTTGTATACATTGTTCCATGTTTGTCCACCATCGGTGCTGCGGTCCATGCCATCTAATCCGAGTCCGGCTGCGAGTACAATGTTGGTGTCACTTGGTACTACTAAGAGGGAAGTTACTATCGACGATCCACCGAACGACTGAATAGAAAGCTCGTCCCAGGTGGTGCCTCCGTCCGTCGACTTAAAGAATGTCCGGGCAACATTTCCCGCGTACAACGTTGCAGGGTTTTTAGGGTTAGCCACAACCGAATACACGGCGCGATTTGGCAACCGTACGTCCCACTGTTGAGCAATGATTGCACATGGTGCAAGTAAAATTAGAAGACTAAGTAGGAGAGGTTTCATAGAACATAAAAAAGTGAGGCAACATTTCTGCTGCCTCAATTTAATCAAATTCTATTTGGGAGAGTGTCTTACCTGATAACAACCAACGAGCGGGTTACACGATTCCCGCCAACCGAAAGGCTAACGTGGTAAGAACCAGCTGAAAGATTTGTAGCATCTAAAACAGTACCGTGCATACCGGCATCCATTGGACGGTTAATCACAGTTGCAACCTTCGAGCCCATTGCATTAAAAAGCTCAACTACAACATTACCCGGTTGATCCATGGTAAATGTGATTTCAGCTTCGGCCGAAGCCGGATTGGGGAATACCGAATTCAAGTTGAAATTGTAATGAGTTACTTCGTTAACCGAACTTGGGTTGATAGCATTGAACATACCAACCTGTACAATGTTCGGCGTCCAAAAGTCAATCGAAGCATCTAGAATCATATCAGGTAATGCCTCGATAGCTGCTTTGTATTGACTGTTGCCCAATTGCGACTTCGCAACTGTCTTACATGTTAAAATTGGAACTTCCGTTAAAGAAGGGATGATAGATGGAATATGCGTGCCCTTGTCATACGACAAGTCGTTCGTGATATTCACCTTCGTGTTCCATGTGCCGCCGTTAACTTCACGATATGTGTAATAAACGTCGGTCGGCGTCATTGAATCGATTTGCGATTCACCGGCGAGCCTACCGTTTGAATAGAACAATGCTTTCTGAGTTTTTTCCAATGGGACTAAACCGATTATCGAATTTTCGTCAACCCATTTAACCAAGATACTACTACCATCAGCAGTAATCGCTGATTGAATTTCATGTCCTTGAGAATTCCACTGGTAGTACGGCGTGTAGCCCGATGCACCACCATCGGCCGTTGATGCAGAATCATGCTGGCCAAACTCCAAAGGGAATCCATTCAATTCAGCAACCCTAGTGAGTGTCCAAGTTCCATTGTCATATTTTGCCTCAGCAATATCAACAGAAGCATATTGGTCTTGAGCATCATTGAGTGTAAAGATTCTGAAGAAATAAGAGAATTTCTTATTACCAGTTACTACAAGTGAATTCACAGAGTACGCACTAAAAACACCGTCTTTGTTTAGGCGGTGTGTTGCAATATATGAATCGAACAAGTTGACAGGCATCCTGTTGAAATCCGACCAAGTTTTCCCTTGATTTTCAGAAATGCTTACAGCTGGAACGCGATTATCTTGGTCATCGGCAAAAAAGTTGTTAACAACGGCGTACTGAGTTCCGTTGGCATCGGCGCCGATATTAATTCTACCATTGTATGAAGAAGTGAGTGCTCCCGGGTTGCGAAACACACTGCTCGCCCATTTAGTTGGAGACTGTGATGATGTAAAGTCTTCCGTCAAAAAGTCAAACGTCCACTGACCGTAGGTCCCGTATTGTCCCGTTGAGGATACACGTAACAGACCAGCATAAGCACAAGCTGGGTTAGCACCGGAAATTCCTATCTGATCTCCTAGTCGCGACCACTGATTAGAAGGTCCGTTGTTTACATCAGGGCCTTCTGACGTGAAATCGTAAATGTCAGTGACCGTCTTGAACACCAATCCAATGGGACCTGCTGACCAATTTGGTGAAACGTAGGTTTGACCCGAAAGGCACCAGTTTAATGTTGCGGCATCTTGCTGATTATCAATGTTTACCAACGAAACAGATGGCATTGCAATAAGGCTCCCAGTCTTATTATATACTTCCAATTCAGTAAATGTAGAGCCCATATCCGTAGAAACAAGAAGTGAAGCTTTGCCGCCAACCAAACTACCACCAGTGATAGTTCTTACATTTCTAGCCAAAACCAAGGATTTAGAAATGGGATCGTACTCGAAATTACGATTGGCATTATACAACTCGAATGATGCGTCAAGATCCATCCCATATAGGTTTCTATAATTAACTACCTGCGTTTGATTGACGGCTTTATATCCGTCAATGCGCAAAGGAGGCTGGGTTTCAGTATGTACCTTGGATTTAACATACGAATTAGTCTGCTCAGGCATGACTGGGTGATTGCGTGTAAGTTGCGCAGGCATGTTTACTGCACCGATCATCACAACTGCAAATAAAATTAGTAGCGATTTTGTCATCGCGAGCTCCATTAATTTAAAAAGTTGACTAGCTATACAAATGGCTTTTCCGTGAAAATGCCAAGAATTCAAAGTTACAATGTTCCAAGCTTTTTACATGAAGCTTTTATTATCTGTAATTTTGTAATGTCGGTAGCAGTGACTGTACCTTATAATGCTTGTTACAAGGGAGCATGCGTAGCCCTTTGCTATCGGCTTCCGTTGCCCAAACCGTAAATTACTTGCAAAACAACAATAAAGCTAGAAAATGACAGCCCAAGACATCAAAAAATTGCTCGAGCCCATCGTGGATTCAGATTTCAATGAGCCCCTTTCCCGACTTAATGCGATAAACAATATTGAGGTAAATGGTAATTCGGTTAAAGTTTACCTTGAAATTGTGCAACCGGTGCACTGGATTGCCCGCAAGTTGGACCATTATTGCACAACCACCATTACGGCAAACTATCCATCGGCCGAGGTGGAAATATTAGTTCGTGAGCTATTACCGCCAGAACATAAGGTGCTTCCACTAGTTAAAAACATGATTGCCGTAGCCAGTGGGAAGGGCGGGGTGGGGAAGTCTACGTTTGCCGCGAACCTTGCCGCTTCTCTTGTTCAACAGGGTGCTACGGTGGGATTGCTGGATGCCGACATATACGGACCGTCTCAGCCTACAATGTACGGTTTGTCCGGACAGTCCATGCAGGCCGAAAAACAGCCAGATGGGTCGGTAAAGGGCTTTCCCAACGAACAATACGGCGTCAAAGTAGCGTCTATTGGATTTGTTATGGAACGCGACCAAGCAGCCATTCTTCGCGGTCCAATGCTTGCCGGTTACTTTTCCACCCTGGTAGACCGTATTGAGTGGGGCGAACTTGACTTCTTGATCTTCGATCTTCCACCGGGAACTGGCGATATTCAGTTGACCCTTACACAAAGAATTCCACTATCAGGCGCTGTAATCGTCACAACCCCTCAAGAAATTGCACTCACAGATGTGCGAAGGTCAATCCAAATGTTCCGCAAAGTAAATGTTGACATCCTTGGCGTGGTTGAAAACATGAGCTATTTCATCCCACCCGATATGCCCGACAAAAAATACTTCATCTTCGGCGAAGGTGGCGGCAAGCTCGTTTCGGACGAATTCGACGTTCCATTTCTGGGTCAAATCCCCATTGATGTTCGAATAAGGGAGGGGGCTGACCAGGGCTTCCCATTTGTTTTGGATCCCGAGCACGGAAGTCATGCCGCTGCAATTCAGCAAATTGCTGCTAACGTTGTTACTCAATTGAGACGTAAAAACCGTAACCAACAACGTACAGAAATTGACATACAGCTTTGATAAACAGCTTTGATAAACAACTATAGCAAGTGGCCAACTGCGTGACAATTGAGGAAAAAATAGAAGAGGTGTTGATTACCGTCCGGCCATATTTACAGCAGGACTTAGGCGACGTTGAGTTTGTACGTTTTGACGTAGTCCTTGGTGTTGCAGAAGTCAGATTCAAAGGCGCTTGCACTAATTGCTCAATGAGCTCATTAACTCTTCGTGCTGGAATCGAAAGGGCGCTCCGAGCAGAAATTCCTGAGATTCGTAGAGTAGAAGCAGTTAAATAATTGAAAATTCTTCTTATCTTTGTTGCTGTCTCGGGCGATTAGCTCAGCTGGTTCAGAGCACATGCCTTACAAGCAGGGGGTCGGGGGTTCGAATCCCTCATCGCCCACCAAACTATTTTAGTCGAAGGTCAAAAGGTCGAAGGTCAAAAGCCAGCGGCCTTTTTGCGTTACAGGGATGAGAACTCTGGGTTCGAGCCGAGCCCGTAAGGGCGAGACGGGCCTCGTTATTACGAGGCAGGGAGCTTTGCGACTGGCAATCCCTCATCGCCCACCATTTTGATTGCCGATTTGTGATTTCAGATTGCAGATCGGTTTTTTGTTTCCCAACGTAGACGCGACGCCCTCGTCGCGTTTTCATTTAGGTGAGAGGAACGCGACGAGGGCGTCGCGTCTACGTTTTCCAAACCTTGGAAAATCTCTAGCTCGTGCGTCGCGAAGTGCTGTTATGCAACGAAGTTGCTTTCCAATGGTTGGAACGTTTTGAGGTGGTCGTAGGCGGTGAGGTCGAGATGAATGGGTGTGATGGAGACATAGCCGTCGCGCACGGCATGAATATCGATATCATCGCCTTCATCGTGAACTTCGAGCGCGCCGTCGAGCCAGTAGTAGGTGCGTCCGCGCGGATCGAGCCTCTTGTGAAATTTTTCGATAAAGCGCGAGCGGCCCATCCGAGTCACTTTAATTCCTTTGAGCTCTTCATACGGCAGATTGGGCATGTTGATGTTCAGCAACACGCCGGGCGGCGGCGGATTCGAAATGATTTTTTTCGTCAGCTCCGTGACCATTCGTTTGGCCATTTCCCACTGCGGATCGACGTAGGTGCAAAGCGAAAAGGCAACGCCGGGAATTCCGAGGATGACGCCCTCGGTCGCGGCCGAAACCGTGCCGGAGTAAATGACGCTAATGCCGGTGTTGGAACCCAAATTAATGCCACTCAAAACGAGATCCGGAGGGGCGTCTTTCATCAGCGCGCAAACGGCCAGCTTAATGCAGTCGGCGGGCGTTCCGCCGATGGCATCCCCGAAAAAGACGCCATCCTTTTCAACCGGCATGCACTTGATCGGGTCCGCCAATGTGATGGCGTGTCCCGCCGCGCTACGCTCCACATCGGGTGCAATCACCCGCAGTTCACCCAATTCTTTTACCGCGCTGTGAAGCACGGAGATACCGGGAGCGTGAATACCATCATCATTACAAAGGAGAATCTTAACGGGATGCGGGATACAAGATTCGGGATTAGAGACAGAAGGTTGGTGTTTCATAGTCAATGGATTCTATTTTTCAGAACGATGATTCAATTCAACACTCTGGATAAAGCAGTTTAACTTACTCCCGAGAGTGTCGAGGCGTTTATGCAAATCTTCATAGACGGATTTTTCAGCCAATGATTCCGTTTCGAATAGCGTTTCCAGATGGTCAACGGTTTCATCACAGGATGAATGCGCAAAATTTAAAAATCTAATGAAATCCTGTTTATAGCGCCGCCTACCGTATCCCTCGACAATATTCGACTTTATGGATTTCATGGATCGGCGTATCTGAGCACCCTCCTCAAACATTTCAAACTTAGGGAGGTTGTGAAGTGTCATTTTGTGGATGTCGATGGTCAGCACCCTAGATAATTGCCATATCTCAAGATCTCTATAATTCATCGCTTAAACTTTCTTCATCCCGCATCTTGCATCTCGCATCTCGTCCTACTGCCAGACAAAAGCGGGTTCGAGAACAGGAGCGTACGACTCATGGATAGGGATGAAAAACGTGAGGGTTTCAAACGCGCCGACGCCGGTGCGACCAATACCCATGATAACTCCGGCAGGAATGCCGACGGGAAGTACAGCCCACCAGCCTTTGTCGTGGCCGGATTTGATCATCTGGCGCGGAATCTCGCCCCAACCAGTCAACACATTAAACACGCCGCGAGTCAGCTTTGTGGACATATCCTGCACCACATCTTCGGCGTACGACGGAGGATTCTCGGCGCGAAGCGATCCGGCCGACACAAACAAAATGACGAGTAGGATGGTTAAAATACGCATAATGATTCCTCCTGATGAACGGCATCAGGCTAGTTCAACCCCTGCGGAGCGACAAGAACTTTGAGGAATGGAATGTTGGAATATAGGAATAATGGGGTGTTGAAAAGAAACTGGCACCATCCCGTTCAGCACTCCAATACTCCAGAATTCCACGATTCCAACCCTTGTATCTTGCCATCTTCCCGACAGCTCGGTAACGTCTTTGGCTTATGGGTTACGAAGTTTTAGCACGAAAATGGCGACCACAGGTTTTTGCTGACGTGGTGGGTCAGGATCACGTGATGCAGACACTGCATAACGCGATCGAAACCGACCGTTTGGCCCACGCTTACCTATTTGTCGGCCCGCGCGGCACGGGCAAAACCACCACCGCACGTATTCTGGCCAAAGCGCTCAACTGCCAAAACCGACAAGGTTCCGAACCCTGTAACGTGTGCGACTCCTGCAAAGAGATCGTCAGCGGAAGCAGTCTGGATGTGATCGAAATCGACGGCGCCTCCAACCGCGGCATCGGCGATGTGCAGGAACTGCGCGACAACGTCCGCTATTCCCCCGTCCGCGGCCCGTTCAAAATCTACATCATCGACGAAGTGCACATGCTCACACGCGAGGCCTTCAACGCTATTCTTAAAACGCTCGAAGAGCCGCCGCCGCATGTAAAATTTTTCTTTGCGACCACTGAGCCGCAAAAAGTTCTCACCACCATTCTCTCGCGTTGCCAGCGTTTCGACCTGCGCCGCATTTCGGTGGCCGATATCACCGCACAGTTGCAGAAAATCGGCAAAGCGGAAGGGATCACCATCAGCGACGACGCCCTGTTCGCCATCGCCCGCGGCGCCGAAGGGGGTCTGCGCGATGCCGAAAGCGCGCTCGACCAACTCGTTTCGTTCCGCGGTAAAAAAATTGAAGAGGCGGATGTGCTGTCTGTCTTCGGCCTGATCAGCCGCGAGCAGCTCGAAGGGCTGGCCGATGCCATTCTAGATGGCGACATTCCCGCCATTATCGGAGCCACCGCTCAAATCGATAAAAGCGGCAAAGATATGCAGCGAGTCGTGCTCGAACTTCTCGACCACTTCCGCAACCTACTGATTGTTCTGCACGCCGGAAAACAAACCGATGCCTTTGATCTGCCGGAAGCTCAAATTGAACTCCTCAAAAAGCAGGCCGCGAAAAGTTCTGACGGACGCCTGCTCCGCATTGTCGACCTGCTGATCGACGCCGACAGCCGCATGCGCTACGCGCTTTCCAAACGCACCCTGCTCGAAGCTTCGCTGATCCGCGCCTCGCGCGCCGCGACCGTCGCCACCATCGACGAGCTGATGAAGCAGATCGCTGCGCTTAAGGGCTCTACCGCTCCCGCCGCCGTTCAAGAAGCTCCGGCGGAATACAGCGTAAAAAAAAAGCCCTCTGACGATCTAGCCCGCCTTAAAACCGCCTGGCCAGAACTGATTGAACACTTTTGCAAAGGCGCACCGCAGGCCAAGTCCTACCTGATGGACACCCTGCCCCTGCGCGCCAACGAAACCCACGTCACCATCGGGATCGATCCCGAGTTCGCGTCGGAAAAAGCCAGCCTCGAAAATCAACGCACCCTTTTGTTTATCCAGAAAACGCTAACTGGCTTTTTGAAACGGTCTGTCTCCGTCGACTTTGATGTGCTCGCCGGAAAGGCTCCGGCCCGTCCGGCGGCCACGGAGACGCTGGATAAAAAACAATATTATGAAAACCCCGCCGTGCGAAGCGTCCTCGAGGCCTTCAGCGGCGATATCGAAAAAGTACGAAAATAAAAACTTAGGAGTTCCCCATGGATATGATGAAAATGATGAAGCAGGCTGCCGGCCTGCAAAAAGAGATGAAAAAGAAGCAGAAACAGCTCGCCGGACAAACCGTTGAGTTTTCCAGCGCGGGCGGCGCGGTTTCCATCACGATGAGTTGCGATTTAAAACCAAAAAGCATCATAATCTCTCCAGAGCTGATGGAGTCCGGCGATGTGAAAAAAATTGAAACCGCCGTGCTCGACGCCGTTAAAGGTGCCATCAACCGGGCGCAGGATGAAGCCGCCAAAGAAATGAAGAGCCTGACCGCCGGCATGGATCTTCCATTCTAAAATGAAACATTTTCTTCCACTCGATGATCTGATCGCCGCGCTCGAAAAGCTTCCAGGCATTGGAAAGCGTTCAGCCGAGCGCATGGCGCTCGCGCTGGTGCAGAACCGCGACGGGCTGGCCCGCAAGCTGGCCCACGCCCTGTTCGTTGCCGACGAACAAGTCGGTAGCTGTTCGCGGTGCGGAAGCATCACAGTGACGAAAGAGAATCCTTGCGCGCTGTGCACCGATGGACGGCGCGCCACAGGACTGCTCTGCGTGGTTGAAAGTCCCGGCGACATCATGAAGATCGAAAACTCTCACAGCTTTCAGGGCCGCTACCATGTGCTCGGCGGGCATCTCTCCCCGGCGCTCGGAAAGAGCGTAGCGGATCTGCGCGTGAACGAACTGTTGAGCCGCCTGCAACCCGACGGAATTGAAGAGGTGATTATCGCGCTCGGAACGGATGTTGAAAGCGAGGCAACCGTTTCGTATCTGGCGGATGTGCTGACCAGCCGCAAGGTAAAGGTCTCGCGCCTCGCCTTCGGCCTGCCCTCCGGCAGTGCAATTGAATATGCCGACGCCACCACTCTTCAACGCGCCATTCAGGGCCGCCAGGCGTTATAAACAAACGAAAGGGAAACGATGAAGATAAGATTAGGTCTGTTGCTGTTTATGACAAGTTGTGCACTCACAGCCCACGCACAAAAGGACATTCTGGACGTTCCGTACAAAACCGTGGAAAGCGGGCCGCTGCTGCTCGACCTCCACCTTCCGGGAAACGCATCCGGCCCGGTTCCTCTGATTATCTGGATTCACGGCGGCGGCTGGCGAAACGGCTCCAAAGCCACTTGCCTCCCTTTCCGTCTAGGCTTCACACAGCGAGGTTATGCCGTAGCCAGTATTAATTACCGGTTGACCGGCGAGGCCTGCTTCCCGGCCCAGATCGAAGACTGCAAAGCGGCCATACGCTGGCTGCGCGCGCACGCCGCCGAATACGGACTGGATGCAGACCGGTTCGGAGCCTGGGGCTCTTCTGCGGGCGGTCATCTGGTCTCGCTGCTCGGCACCAGCGGCGATATCGCCGAATTCGACGTGGGAGACAACACGAACATCAGCAGCCGGGTACAAGCGGTCTGCGATTATTACGGCCCGGTCGACTTCAAAACCATGTGCGAGGTCTATAAACGGTTTGCTCAACCGGATTCTCCGTTATCAAAACTACTTGGGGGTCCTATTTCGACACGTCCGGAAGCGGCAAAGGCGGCCAGCCCGATCACCTACATTACTCCCGATGATCCTCCTTTCCTGATTGTACACGGCGATGCAGACGGCACGGTGCCGGTGGAACAGAGCCGGCAGATGGATGCCGCCCTGCACGCGGCCGGTCTGGAAAGCGAACTGATTATCCTTCCGGGTGCCGGACATGGCGGGACAGCATTTGCAACCTCTGAATCCATTGAAAAAGCCGCCGGTTTTTTTGATCGTCATCTCAAATAGACGCAGCGGCTCCAACCATTTAAAATGAATTTTATTTCCCAATGGTTGGAAGTTTTCGATCCGTTTTTTCCAACCCTTGTAAAAACGAAGATTTTCGGGGCCCGAGGCCTTGACTTGCCCGTCGATTTCTATACCTTATTCGCCTTCAACATTCCTGCGTAGCTCAATGGTAGAGTAGGTGACTGTTAATCACTTGGTTGTAGGTTCGAGTCCTACCGCAGGAGCCAATTCAAAAAGCCGATGCTTTCGCATCGGCTTTTCTTTTCTACATTTCCCTAAACCCTAGATCATTTTAATTTGATCTGTGACCTCTATCGTAGATGAGGCTTCCAGCCTCATTTGATGCAACGATGCGTTTTGCTCAAGCGAACGAGACTGGAAGCCTCGTCTACGACAACTCAACCATAAAACGGCATGGCTACAGTTTTTCCTAACCCTCTCTAGCGACCGACGGTCGGGGCCATTTCCGGGAATGCGGTCAGCCAGAAATTAACCCAGATCATGGGTACGTCGTCTTCGTCGAGCTTGATCCCCAGCCCCATTCCCAGACAGTCGAACTTGTGGTTAACCAGGAATTTGCGTTCACGCCATTCTCCGAGGGACGCGTCATACTGAGCATAGAAGCCGTAAGACCAGTCGTCGTTGGGGAAAAGCAGGAACGAAGGCGTGAAAAGTGTGCGCTCGCCGTCGAGGTGGCGGAATTCGAAAGCGTATTGACTCAGGTCGTCCGTGGTGTATTTCGCACGGACGTTGAAATCGTCAAACCCGCCCTTATGCCAGTCGTATGAGAAGTCGGACTCGATCTTGAAGTGATCGGTCAGACTCAGCTCAACATCAGCTTCCAGCGGCCCCATATTCCGCTCAGTGCCCTGCGGCTCAAAGCGATAGCTGGTGAAGATATCGGCATCCAGGAAGTTGACGATGCGATTGGCGCCGCGTTTGGTCTGCAAGAAGTTGCGCAGCCCGAAACGAATGCGGTTCTCCGAATCCAATGCGTCAATTGCATCGAACTGATGCAAGCGGTTCGTGTGAATGCTGGAATAGCGGTAGTTGTAGTCCGCATAGGGCTCAATGATGTGCCGCAGGCCGTCACCGTAGTAACCGCTCTTTTCGGTGAGGGTCTTGTAGGCTTTAAAGGAAGCCAGCGTTCCCAACTCCACGATCTGGCGATAGTCGGCCGAACCGCCAACGGTGTCGCTGTACCAGGTGCCCCGGTAGGCGGCGCGCGGAATAACATTGTAGAAGTCATGGAAGCGCAGCGGCAGGAAGATCTGGTTATAGGTGTCAAAACGGGCGCTCTGATAGTTACTGGGCGGGAAGTTGGTCGTAACATTTGTCACACTACCGATCGTATTTGTCGTAACTGTTATTTTGTTGGTCTCCGTATGAAGCATCTGGAGAAAGCCCAGACTGTTGTCGCTCTGGAAGTAGAACGGACTGTCTGCAACCTGAGAACGGTACCAATCGAAATCGAGTTCCGGCAAACGATCGACCGTGGTGTAGAAGTCGTTAAGACGATGGTCAACCCGCACGCTTGCGGCGTATTCGTCGGTGGCACGCTGCACAACCGCATAGTTTTCCGGGTTGGCGTTTGCACGAAACTCCTCGCTGAAGAAGTCTTCGAGGATGAACGGATCGCTCAGATAGTTAATCTGGGTGATGAAGTAGGTTTCGTCATCAATCTGTTCGTGGTGCCCGATGCGTACGCGATAACGGGTGGTGTCGACCAACGCCTCTTCCGCAACGTTTTCTGTGCTCTCCAAAGGCGAGGCATCATTGATGTAGTAGGTGTTGATATACCCATTGCCGTTTGTCGTTTTCCAACTGAAGTCCTGACCCAATCCGAGGCCGCGGGCGGAATAGTAGTCGAAGTGCGTGTTGGCCGTCAGCCAGTCGGTCGGATGCAGTTCCGCACGGCCCATGAAGAAGGCACCGAGCTGTCCGCCGTAACCGACCGAGAAGGTGAAGATGCGATAGCCAAGATGACGCTGCCAGACCGGCGTATAGAAAACCGGCACTTTTCCGACGTAGAAGGTCACACTCTTCGCCTGAATAAATAGGCCGCTCGCCTTGTCTTCATCAAGAACCCGAACCTCTTTGGCCTTGGCGTAGATGAGCGGCTTATCACCGGAGCAGGTAGTGATCCGCGCGTTGTACATCACATATTCGTTGGTGGAGACCCGTTCGGTCTTCTCTGCGGTCACATAGACTGGATCAAAGTACATGGCGGATTCGCCGAAGGTTCCCTGGCGGGTCTTATAGTTGTAAACCAACTCCTGCCCTTCCCACAAATTGTCCTCACGCAACATGACGATGTTACCGGAGGCGATAATTTCACCGGTCTGATGATTCACCGTCACGCGATCCGCGCGAAGGCTGGCACCTTGCTGTTGAAGCGATACACGGCCCTCTGCAATCAACAGATCGCCCTGATACTCCATCCGGTCAGCCGTCACTTCAACCGCATCGGGATCTTCAACCAGCCGCTCGGGAAGCGGATGGGTTACAACGCCGGAACCGGATTCCGCGATTTGTGCAATCGCCGAGCCCTCTTCCGCGAGCACCTCCTTAGAAACTGCAGCAATCTCTGGACGGATCAGTGTGCCGTCAGATGCAACACTTCCGGGGAAAAGCACGCGCAGGCGCTCAGCCGCCAACACGGCGTATTCCGTGCCGCCGTACTGCTCGATCACTTTTTCATAATAGATCCGCGCCGACTCGTTGCGCGGCGGTTTAGGGACGCGCTCATAAAATTCTCCGACTTCATACGTGGCGCGGGCGGAGGAGCTGTAGAGAGCCTGACCAAATGTATCAACCTCGACGCGGTGTTCGGAATTCGGATAGCTCTGCTTAAACATATCGACGGCCAGCTCGGCCTGTTCGCGGATGTCCAGGCTGTACGGAGTGGCACGAACCAGCGATCGCAAGCTCTCAATTTTCGCGAAGGATGCCTGCTCGGCAATGGAGCTGTCCGGATAGCGATATTCCACGGTGGTGTACGCCACGATCGCCATCTCGTAATTTTTATTTTTCTGATAGGCCTCGCCGATGCGATACTGCATTTCCGGTGCACGATCCCACTGCGGAGCATTGCGGAGAATCGATTCAAGATAGGGAATCGCCCGTTCCGGCGCGGTGTATCCGCCGAACATCCAGCGCATCCGTTTGCGTTCCAGCTCAACGTCGGCAATCGCCAGCTGATTTTCCAGTACCGAGTCATAGTTGCGGATGCCGGTATAATAGGTCTTAATCAGCGTCTCATAGGCCTCAAATGCCTTCTTCTGTTTGCCTTGCTCAAAATACAAATCCCCGACGGCCTGCTGAGCGGCGGCAGCCTGAGCACTCTCCGGCCAGCGTTTCACAAAAATCTCAAACTGTTGGCGCGCCGCGCCGGGTTTTCCCTGCTCGCGAAGCGACTGCGCATAGTCCCAGTGAGCCTGCGGCGTAGCTGGCTTATGAGCAAACGGGTTTAAATAGGAATAGTTTCCCTGAGCGCGTTCTTCATAGGGAAGCTCATCGGAATAAGCCGCCAGTGAAAAGAGAGAGGAAACGGCTAGAAAGCCAGCGAGAAAGAGTGCGTTTTTTTCGAGTTTCATATGCGCCAGAGACTACGGAAGCGTCTAAAGGTTGGCAAGTGCGAAGGCGCCTGCGTTGAGGCTTTCCAATGTTTGGAAAAAATGGATCCAAATTTTCCAATGCTTGGAACCCAACCTTCGCCAAAGGCTACGGCGGGCAGGCCAATGACGTTGGATCGTTCGAGTTTTTCCAATCATTGGAAAAACAGAGTAAAATTTTCCAAGGGTTGGAAACCAGCAGGTCCGTCGATGAAGCCGACCGGAAAACACTATACCCACAAACGGTTACTGGTTTAATAACATTTTTACAGAAGAGGAGTTGACAGCCCCGAAAAAAAGGGTATGTTGCGCTCCATGCATTAAGAGAGGCGCGAGTGAACGTGCCCGGCAACCTGACAACAAAGGTGCCAATGACCAGTTCCGGAAACGGAACGGCGATGCGCCCCGAACGGGGAAAGTTGGCCCCGCCAGCACAACGCGCGCCCTCTCTTAGATACTTTGTAAACAAAAGTAATGAAAGAGGGACATCATGAGTAAGAAATTAGAAACGCTGGCGCTTCACGCGGGATACACCCCGGACTCTACAGGGAGCTGTGCAGTTCCTGTCTACAGAACCAGTGCCTATGTCTTCCGGGACACAGAGCACGCCGCAAACCTGTTCGGCCTTAAAGAGCTGGGCAACATCTATTCGCGGCTGATGAACCCGACCAACGATGTGCTCGAACAGCGCGTCGCCGCGCTCGAAGGTGGAGCCGCCGCGCTGGCGGTCGCCTCCGGAACGGCTGCGATCTTCTACAGCATCATCAACCTCGCTCAGGCAGGCGATGAAATTGTGGCATCGAACAACCTCTACGGCGGAACCTATACGCAGTTTAACAACATTCTGCCGCAGCTCGGCATCACCGTAAAACTGGTTGACCCGTCCGATCCGCAAAACTTCGCGGCGGCCATCACCGACAAAACCAAGGCGCTCTACACCGAGACCATCGGCAACCCGTCGCTGGATGTCTCCGACATTCAGGCCATTGCCGACATCGCGCACGCCAACGGACTGCCGCTGATTGTCGATAGCACCTTCGCTACGCCGCACCTGTGCAAACCGATCGAACACGGTGCAGACATCGTGGTTCATTCGCTCACCAAATGGCTGGGCGGACACGGTAACGGCATCGGTGGCATCGTGGTCGACTCCGGCAAGTTCAACTGGGCTTCGGGCAAACACCCCCTGCTCTCTGAGCCGGACGAAAGCTATCACGGCATCCGCTACGCCATCGACCTGCCCGACGAACTCCGCCCGCTGGCCTACATCCTTCGCATGAGGCTCGTGCCGCTTCGCAACCTGGGTGCGTGTTTGTCGCCCGACAACGCGTGGCAGTTCCTGCAGGGCATCGAAACCCTCGCGCTTCGCATGGAGCGCCACAGCGAAAACGCGCTGGCCGTTGCGAAGTTCCTTGAGCATCAAAGCGAAATTGAATGGGTTCGCTATCCAGGACTCCATAGCCATCCGTCGCACAAGATCGCCAAAAAGCTTCTGACCAACGGATACGGTGCAACCATCGTCTTCGAGCTCAAGGGCGGCGAAGAGGCTGGAAAGAAATTCATCGAAAAGCTGGAAGTCTTCTCGCACCTCGCCAACGTCGGCGACGCGAAAAGCCTGGCGATTCATCCGGCGTCCACCACGCATTCGCAGCTCACAACCGAACAGCAAGCGGACGGAGGAATCACCCCCGGTCTGATCCGTCTTTCGGTCGGTCTGGAGCACATCGACGATATCCTCGCCGACATCAAACAAGCGCTGTAAGGCGGGATGACTCTCTCCCGGAAAATTGGAATGAAGGAATGATGGAGTATTGGGAGAAATTCCAGTATTCCATTATTCCAACATTTCGACTCGAACGGGTTTAATGACTTTGAACGATTCTCTATGAAAAATATCCAGACAACGTTTTTTGAGTACGACGAGCTCAAGCTGGCCTGCGGCAAAACATTCGGTCCGGTGACGCTTGCCTATGAGACGTTTGGCGAACTTAACGAAAAGCGCGACAATGCCATTCTGGTCTTCCACGCGCTGACCGGTTCGCAGCACCTCGCCGGGTTCAACCCCGAGGTTCCAACCGTTGGAAGTCGCTGGGATGCCGCCTGCCAGACTGGCTGGTGGGACGACTTTGTCGGCCCTGGAAAAGCCGTGGATACCGACCGCTTCTTCGTCGTCTGCGCCAACTATTTCGGAGGATGTTACGGCTCTACCGGCCCCTCCTCCATCGATCCAGAAACCGGCAAACCTTTCGGCGGACAATTTCCGCACATCCGCTTCAGCGACATTGTCGACTCCCAGATCCCCCTGCTCGACCACCTCGGCATCGGAAAACTGCACGCCGTGATTGGCGCATCGCTCGGCGGCGTTCTCACCCTCAACTTTGCCACTCGCTACCCGGAACGCGTGGGCACCGTCATTCCGATTGCCTGCGGCCTGAAGGCCACCATTCTGGCTCGCGCCCACAACCTCGAACAGATTCTGGCCATCGAAAACGACCCGAACTTTAAAGACGGAAACTACTACGACGGCGAACCGCCCCGCCGCGGTCTCGCCCTAGCCCGGATGATTTCGCACAAAACCTTCGTCTCCCTCCATGTCATCGAAGAGCGGGCGCACGACCGGTTCGAACAAGAGCACGACGAATTCTCCTGGTATAAAATTCAATCTCCGCTGGAATCCTTCCTCCTGCATCAGGGCCGCAAACTAGTGCAGCGCTTTGACGCTAACAGCTACATTCAGCTGATCGCCGCCTGGTCCGATTTTGACACCCTCAAAGAGGCCGGATTCGATGACCATGCCGAACTGTTCGGTCGATGCCGCCATCAGAAATATCTCGTCATCTCCATCGACGACGACGTCTGTTTCTATCCGGACGAACAGGAGGAAATCCGCAACCGACTTCTGGAAAACGGCGTGCTCTGCAGTTATCTACGAGTCCCCTCCGACAAAGGCCACGACTCCTTCCTGCTTGAGCCCTCGCTCTACACCGATCCGATCCGCAACGCACTCACCTAAGTTGCAGGACAACCCACCCCTTCCATGGAGGGGGCTCACCCAAAACACTCGCCGTGCGATCCCCTCCGATAACAAAATTCCAGAACGACAAGGTGGGCTCCAAGGTTTGGAACATTCCTGATTCGACAATCAGCAATCATCAATCATACTTCGCTTCATGATGAATCATCCGGCCATTCTAGCACTCGGCACCGCCTGTCACCTGATCTCTTTTATTCTCGTCACCCTCCACAGTCTCCAACGCCGCCGCAACGCCAGCTCCACCATCCTCTGGATTTTTCTAGCTTGGTCTTTTCCTGTTTTCGGCCCGTTGTTCTACCTCTGCTTCGGAGTTGACCGTGTGGCCGACCGCGGCTTTCAGAAATTTCTGACCGAAGAATATCTGTTGCGCACCCGCACAGAAACGGCGGAAGCCGCGCCGCGCGCCTACTGGCACAATCTCGACGGCGCACCGGCCCAAAACGAATTTCAACATAAATTCAACTGTGCACTTGATGCCCTGCTCCCCGACCATCCCGCGCTCGCCAACAACCGCCTCACCCCGCTCGTCACCGGCGACGAAGCCTATCCGGAAATGCTCGCCGCCATCCGCGGGGCCACACACCACATCCATCTGCAAAGCTTCATCATCGGCCTCGACGCCACCGGCCGCGAGTTTGTGGAAGCCCTCGCTGCCAAAGCCGCCGAAGGCGTTGAAGTTCGCCTACTCTACGACCGCTTCGGCTCCACCCGCGCCCACCTGCTCGGCCTCTTTCGCAACGTCCGCGACGTTCCAAACTTCCAGATCGCTGGTTGGACACAGGCCAACCTGTTCAAACGGCAATTTCAGATCAATCTGCGCAATCACCGCAAAGCCCTCATCATCGACGGAACCCGCGCCTTCTTCGGCGGCATCAACCTGCACGACGAAAACACCTCCGCCCACAAACACGGCCCCATCCGCGATCTTCACTTCGAAATCTACGGCCCGCTGGTTCAGGAACTGCAATACTCCTTCCTGCGCGACTGGTATTTCATCACCTCAGAAAACCCCCAAACCCTGCTAACTGAAACCTACTTCCCGCAAGCCGAACCCGCAGGCGAACTCACCGCCCGCCTCATCAACAGCGGCCCCTCCACCGAAAAAGATGTTGCCATTGAAAGCTTCTTCAACGCCATCATCCTCGCCCGTAAACAGATTTTTGCCGTCACCCCCTACTTCGTACCGCCCGTCGATATCCTGCGCGCCCTGCACTCCGCCGCCCTGCGCGGCCTCGACGTCCGCCTGATCGTCCCGCAAAAAAACAACCACTTCTATGCCGGTCTGGCCAGCCGTGCACTCTACGAAGAACTCCTGTTGGCCGGCGTTCGGATCTTCGAGCGACACCCGCCCTTCATGCATGCCAAAGCTCTCGTCATCGACGGGGAATTTTCACTGGTCGGAACCGCCAACCTCGACGAGCGCAGCCTCAACCTCAACTACGAAAGCAGTATCGTGGTTTACGGATCCAGCTTTGCCGACGCCCTAAAAAACATCATCCACGAAGACCTCTCCCTCAGCGACGAAATCCTCCTCACCGACTGGCGGCAACGCCCCGCCCGCCAACGCCTGCTCGAAAACCTCGCCAGCCTCATGTCGCCCGTACTCTGAGCAACGCTCAGAGCCCTTGAGAATTGAACATTGAATATTGAGCATTTTCCAACCCTTGGAAACTTGAACCGCGCTGAAAGCGTAGCGATAAATAATTTTCGCTAAAAAATAATGAACGAAGTGAGTGGTTCATGAACACCAATGACCGCGAATTTACCGTTTACAAAGGCTTTTTGATTGTTGCAGGAAAATACCATCATTAGACTCGTTGAAATTTCCGCCGCAAAGTGGCACGCCACCCATTAAACGTTGGGAGAACAAAAATATGAAAACTAAAATCTACCTCCTAGTTATCGCGACCTTTCTGACATCATCATTTGGTTGCGCAGCAAAAAGTGTTGAATTTCAAAAAGTAACAAGCCTAACAAACCGGATTGAGGTTATGGGACTTACCCTTCTCCCTCCTCAAGAGGAAGGTTGGGAGTATAAAAAGATAACTCTAGCTAGAACACAGTTTGGGAAAGTTGGGGCACATAAAGATCAATCCCTTGCCGGACTGGTTGTCCTCAGCAAACTTCCGAACATCGGCTCCAAAGAAAAGTTTATGAAAGTAGTTTCAGAGCAACGTGCTCGTAACACAGGAAACCCAAGGTTCGAAAATTTGATAAACGACGAGGTGTTTTCCGCCGAAAAAGATACCCCCGCCGTTCGCTACCATACGAAGTACAAAGATTTCGGAGCGATCAACCTCCCTAAGGGAGCTAAATATCTTATTGTCGAAGATATCGGGATTATGTGTCGTCACCCAGAAAATCAGAATGTTGGAGTCACCATTGCTTTATCGCAACGATCTCTGCCGGAAGATGCGATTGAAAACTTCGAAGAGCTAGCAAATGAATTTATTAAAAACGCGGAGTTTATTCCGCTCTCTAAATAGAAAATACACTTCCAACAACTGCGTTCACTCTATCGCCGGCTCCGCCCGCCCAAAGTGACGCGAAACGTTTTCCAATGTTTGGAAAGCCGACCATCATTTTTCCAATGGTTGGAAAAATGGTGGAGGTGGGGGAATCGAACCCCCGTCCGACTAAGAGTCACGAC
>JABMNI010000010.1 GCA_013204605.1 Ignavibacteria bacterium | reverse complement strand
TGATTGCATTGTGCGTGCGAGTGGAGCAAAACCCCGAAGCAAATCCCATGACGTATTCGTGTGATAATATCACGATTATTCGGTCGACAGATAATGGCCTTTCATGGACATCGGCGGGCAACGTGTTTTACAATGGACCCTACATTGCTGGAGCAGGAAGTGTGTACCAATGGAACACCAACGGAATACTAAGTATTGCTACAATGGGTGGGTTGTTTCATAGTAACAACGACGGAGTGTCGTGGTACCCAGATCTTAACTACACCTATCCTAATATCCCGATTAGTTTGTCGGCCGGAAAAGGTGGAACCATGCTCATCTCCAGCACCACGGGCGTGCAACGCATGGACAAACCAACGTCGGTTCTTTCCGAGCAAACCACAATGTCAGAATCTGAATTCACTCCAGTTGCGTTAACGCGTCAAGCATTGATTAACTGGATGCGCTCCAACCCCGAACACACACAAATCAACCTCAGTTCCATTAACGGAACCAACCTCCAACTGACTCCCGAAACAGCTCAACAGGCATCGCGAATTCCCGTTGGCGTGTATGCCGTAACAGCAGGTCTGGGCAAACGAATAATAATGGTACAAGAATGAGAACCCAGGTGCAAATTGGAATACTATTTATTTTCATTTGTTTGAATATAACCCAAGCAACCCCTGTAGAGGTGCTCACGGTAAGTGTTTCTCAGACTGTAGTGCATGAAGAAATTTCTGTAGAAATATACAATGCCTACACCGTTCCTGGGGGAATCAAAAGCGCACGTATAGCAAGCATCCAAGGTATTGTTATTGAGGATTTTACTAGGGATATTCAAAATGCAAATAGAGGCATTCAAGTGATTACTAAACCACTGACTAACCAACCACAGGGCATCTATTTTGTGCTTATCGAAACGTTGTATGAGACGACAACGGTAAAGGCAGTTAAGATGTAGACACGTTGGGCGAAATCTGAAATCGAAACCCAGGGGCGAAATCTTAAAGCAAAACCCAAGCCCGATGTGCCCTTCGCTATGCTCAGGGTGACAAGATTAATGTGCCCTTCGCTACGCTCAGGGTGACAGTGAGAATGCCAAAGTCCTGATACACGCAAACTTTCTTCAAGTTGGGACGACGCATGCGTCGCCCGCATAAGAAATGACCGGGAGAAAATGACCGGGAGAAAATCTCCGGGAGAAAACAACTGGGGGTTTCGTAATTCGCAATTCGTAATTCGTAATTGATTTTCTGGTACGGTTACTGATAACATCCCCTTCCGCTCACTTCCGATAGCATAAACGGACGTGGATTTGGCTTTTTAAGAGGAAGTATGAATACGAGAAAATTGGTGGTTTTTGGTGGTTTTGGGTCGTTTTTGACCCTATTTGCGCTGATTTTGGGCAGTTGTAGCACAAATACTGGCCCTGTAGAGGGTATCTCGGAAACCCGTGGAACGGCAAACATTATTGGTGTGGTGGTAGGGGAATCGGGGTTGGTGGTGCCGGGAACGGTGCTGAATTTCGGACCCAACGCGGTCACTTCGCAGCCTTCGGGCATGATTTCCGCCTCGGTTTCTACACTGAACAATACGATTACCGCCACAACTACCACTCCACGCGGCGTGCCCGTGGTGTTTACCGCCGGGTTCACCCGCAACGCCAAAACCGTCCAATTCAACCCGCGTCTGCCGGATGTGTTTGAGCTGCAAAGCCCCCTAACCGACGGACTCAACATTGTGGGCGAGAAATTCCGCGTGGGAATTCCAGCCAAATCGGTGCTGGGAGCCGCTGGGAGCGAACTGCAGACGGTAAATATGTCGGTGGGTGTGAGCGCTTCGGGTAAGGGGCTTGCCAGTTCGTTCATTAATGGAACACTTTGGACGAAGAAAAATGGCAATCTGCAAACAATCAGCGGTGCTACATATATAGTGCTGGCAGCTACTGATGTAGCGCTGGTTCCAGCACAAATGGCACCTAACAAATCTATACAACTTACGGTCCCAAAAAGCGCCGTTAACACCACCGAATTTGCCGACACCATACAGGTTTGGCAGTTCGACGTAGCCCAGTATTCATGGGTTCCCGTTGCTACGGCAGCGTTGACTAACGATGCATTTACAGTGGCTCTACCGCAGTTCGGACTCTACGTATTTGGCACCGCTCTGCCGCCCGCTTCGATCAGCGGACGCCTTATCGGTTCGAATTCCGTTCCCCTTCCGTTTGTCGAACTATTAGTGGCCGACGCCACAGTGACTACCGACTCTCTCGGCGAATTTTTCGCCTATGTGCCGTCTGGTAAGCCCCTTACCATTCAGGGTGCCCCGCAATCCGCCACAAACCACGAATCGCAAATCGACGTTTCGCAAAATGTAAACGCCTTGGGTGCGGCCGAAAACCGTCAAGTGAACGTCACCGCCACCAGCGCAACGGCTGTGTATGGCTTCACCGCGGTCACCGACGCCGGCATTCAAACCCCTAGCGTGGCGCGCATCCAGCATGGCAATTCCGTTTTGTACCGAGCTTGCCCGGCGGGATCGGCGCAGCTCACCATCCCCGCAAATCAGGCTTATACGTTCACGGCAACTAACGCTTCGGCCAACATTAATGTATCGTCAGCAAACCCTCCGGCCACTCCTGGCGCCATCATCGACGGCGGAGTGATTGCCTTTACGCAACAAAAAATGGGCGATTATTTGCCCGCTCAGTTATTGTCGGTAAGGGGCTTATCCTTTTCACCCGACGGACAATATCTAGCTGTAATTGGTCAAGCGTCGGCGCTCGAAACCAAGGGATTTGTGTACAATGTTTCTACGCTGCAATTAGTAGTGGAAGTGGCTTTTGCTTCAACCGCGGACGGTGGAACGGCAACGCATAACGGTCAATTTCCGCAGTGGAGCACGGACAGCCGCAAGGTGTTTTTCCGTAACGCCGGCAACGCCGCTACCGGAGGTTATGTGGTTGACATTGTAACCAAGAAAAAGTACGGTCACGCCGGTACGTTGAACGCCTGGCTCACGCCCGACGGTCAGCAGTTGATTATGAAAAAACCAAACTCGGCAGACACTCTAGTATTCGTGCATGCTCTGTCGGGCACAGAAAACAGTCGGCAGTTCGCCGGCGACAGCGCAGAAATTTCCGCCATAATTTCACAGCCAATCGCATCGGTAGTAGTGGGCGGAATCGGCACCGACCGATCTCAAACCCGCGTCTACAATATCGGTTCCACCACCCCTCGCGTAGAGTATTCCACTCCCGAGTTCGGCTTAGCCCCCTTCACAAATTCAGGCAGCGGCGACTTCCAAATATTCGGCGCAACTGCAAAATCCTTAGCGGCAACTAACACAGGCAACGTAACGCCGCTCACTAGCGCGCGGTACCGGTTTCCAATTGCGCCACTCGCAATTTCGAATGCCGGCGAGCACGCCATCACGCAACGCGGCGAGGGTCAAACCACCAACGTTGCAGCGCTCCGCACACTCCCATCGGGCAACGTGCTGCGTCTGCTCATTGGCAACGACCCCCTCGAAAAAATCCAATCAGCCGCCTTTTCACCTGACGGCACAACATACGTGCTGGGCGTGGTGAACACGCAAGGAACTGCACGCGTGGTAATTGTGCGGTAAGGTTGTTCCCCGGCTAAAGTTCCCCGGCTAAAGTTCCCCGGCACATTCTGCGGATTTATATAGTTTTGGAACTCACAAATTCCAGAGGTAAAACATGCTTACAGATGTCAACCCACGATTGCCGATGCGTAACAAAGAAGCCACACGAGATTACTACGTAAATCAACTTGGCTTTCGAGAAGTTGGATCAGTCGAATATCCCGATTACCTCATAGTGCAAAAAGAACGAATTCAACTGCACTTTTTTGAATTCAAGGAACTCAACCCAAAAGAGAATTATGCCGGTGTCTACATCAGGGTTGAAGGCATAGAAGAGTTGTACAAATCTTTGCTCGAGAAAAAAGTTAGCATACATCCAAATGGCCCCCTTCAAAACAAACCCTGGGGACAGCGTGAGTTTGCGCTGTTGGATCCCGACACGAATTTGCTGACGTTTGGTGAAAATGCCTGAGAAAATATCAAAACTGGTAGAGATAAAAACTAAGCCCACCGCGGCAAGTGTTGAGGATTTTATCAATAGCGTCGAAGATGAGCAGAAGCGCAACGACAGTTTTGTTCTTTTGGAAATGATGCAAAAAGCCACGGGAGAGCAACCTGTATTGTGGAGTAGTTCATTAATTGGTTTTGGCAAGAAGCGATACAAGAGTCCAACCACTGGTAGGGAAGTTGATTGGCTCGTGATAGGTTTTTCGCCGCGCAAAGCAAACCTGTCGCTGTACCTCACTGTCGACATTAAAAAATACGCCACCGCACTCGAAAAACTCGGCAAACACAAAACCGGCGTGGGATGCCTGTACATCAACAAACTCGAGGATGTAGATTTAAAGGTGTTAAGGGGCTTGATAGACGCTTCGATAAAGCAGAATTCCGGCACATGAACTCCTCCATTATTTATTGAAAATTGGCATTCTCAAATTTTCACATTTCCACATTGGCCTTAGTGATGATTATGAAATCGATTTACGCGCTGCTTTCCGTAATACTTTTTTCTGTGAGTGTTTTTGCACAGCCAAATTGCACCAAGACTTCGGTGGGGTTGATACTAATTAATGACCTGGGAAGTGGAACGTATAATGGTTGGACTGGCGGACTCTATCCGAATGGATCCAACATCATGCCGGCATCGCACATGAATGCGGGTATGGCACATTCAGCCCAGGTGCAGCCGCTAAATTCAATCGGTGATCCCGATCTGATGAATGGAAAAATTGTTTGGTTGAGTATTGGTTTTTCGAACACAACGCAAGAAGCATCGACATTTATTCCGTTAGCAAATGCACTTCCGAACAAAAATTCCAAATTGGTTTTAATAGATGGAGCGGTGGGTGGACAATCGACCGACATGATTTCTACGCCTACTAACTCGGGTTACAATACGTATTGGAATACTGTCAACACACGGCTTACAAACGCTGGACTTTCGCCAAGCCAAGTTCAGGTAATCTGGTTTAAAGATGATATCCCTGCTAATAACAGACCACTTCAAGCACATTACGATAGCCTTCTTATACAGTCGAAACGAATAATGAATGAAATCAAAACTCGATTTCCGAACGCGCAGCTGTGCTACATTGCGAGTAGGATCTACGCGGGGTATGCTTCGTCGCAGTTGAACCCAGAACCGTACGCGTATCAAAACGGTTGGACGATGAAGAAACTAATTGAAGATCAGATAAACGGCGATCCGCAACTTCAGCATTCAGGTGCGTCGGCAAATTCACCTTGGCTGTCGTGGGGTGTGTATCAGTGGGCTGATGGAACAACGCCACGAAGTGATGGACTTACTTGGACATGTCCAGATGATTATAGTAACGATGGAACTCATCCATCAACAACAGGCAGGCTCAAAGTTGCGAATTTGTTGTCGAATTTTTTTCAAACAGATACGACTGCTTGTTCTTGGTTTCTCAATGATTGTGCAAAAGCGACAGGTGTAACTTCTACTTACGAGAACGATGTAGTCAAAATCTATCCTAGCCCCTTTACAAATGAGATAACCATACATTCAGATAAGCCTTTTATTAACTCTCGAATTGCGATATATAATTCGTTAGGACAACAAATTAAAATCATCGAGAATGTTTCAGGGAACAACGTGGCCGTTGATTTTAGAAATCATACGGACCATTTGTACATCGTATCGATAATTTCAAACGGAAATGTTCGTTCGCGGTTAGTGATGAAAGAATAGCAAATCACCGTGTTAAACAGCATACTCGTTCGCAATAACTCGCACACAACAAGGTGTTGATTTTGTGATACTCGACCGATTTGAAAATCGTTGTCAAACCGTTTACTAAAAATTGCGTACGTTCAGCCTCACGAAAGTGGAGTCTAGCTACCACTTTAACAAACGGGGCGCATCCGAAAAGCCATACGAGTAGGACAATCAAGGGAGATTTCTTTATAAAAAAAGAAATGATTAAAGTAAGCGTTCTATATCCAAATGGTCCAGGTAAAACCTTCGACATGGATTACTACAGCAACAATCACGTGCCCATGGTTGCCGGTTTATTGGGCGATGCAGTAAAGGGCGCAACTATCTAAAAAGGTTTGGGCGGCGGCGCACCTGACGCCCCAGCTACATACGCAGCCATAGGCAATCTGTACTTCGATTCGGTGGAGGCATTCCAAAATGCATTCGGTGCACACGCTGAAAAAATTATGGCCGATGGACCCTACTACACAAACATCGACGCTGTAATTCAGGTGAGCGAAGTAATGATGTAAAATGGTTCACGACGTCCTTCCCTGTCATTGAAAAGTTTAGCATTAATTGTATGGAAAGAAGGCAGGGAGGCGGGTGTGGGGGTTTTGCATAGTACAAATCACAACAAACTCAGATATTGGGGATCGAGAGTTGCGTGCGAAAGACGCTGGAACTAACTTAGCGTCTTCACAAAAGGACCTAACACGTGAGTAGTACCAGATCAAAACTAATCGAAGCGGAAAAAATCGCGCAACAACTCTTCACTGCAATGGAAGAGCGTGGGTTAATTGCACCTGGAAAATCTGAGCACGAATTAAGCGAAGATGTCTTCAAATTGGCTGATGAATTGTTTGGTATTAAAAAATACTGGCATAAGCGAATTGTTCGAAGTGGCGCAAACACATTAGCCCCCTATGATGAGAATCCACCAAACTTGATTCTACAAGCCGACGACATTTTATTTCTAGACTTCGGTCCCATCATTGAAGAGTGGGAAGCAGACTATGGTAGGACGTATGTGTTGGGCAACGATCCGCTAAAACTTAAACTGAAAACAGATATCGAGTTGGCATGGCACGAGTGTCGTAATTGGTACATGGAACAAACAAGTCTTACTGGCGCCGAATTCCATTCGTACATTGTAGGAGTCGCAGAGAGATACGGCTGGAGTTACGGTGGTCAACTTGCGGGTCATCTCATTGGCCACTTCCCTCACGAAAAGTTAGAACCAAAAAATTACAATCTATATGTCCATCCCGAAAACCCCAACAACATGTTCCAGCCCGATGCCAACGGAAACAAACGCGAATGGATTTTGGAAATTCATTTTGTGGATCGTGATAAACAGATCGGCGGATTTTTCGAGCAGCTGTTAATGTGACGGTGGGCTAACCAAAATGCACCAAAGGAAAACGCATCTATTGTTGTGTCGACAACGATGAATTAGCTCTCGAAAAGTGTATGGGTGAATTGGTAACTACGATGGAAACACAGCATGAATAGATGAACATCTTACATTTGCTGGATTGCACGTTTAACTATTCCAGGGTAGTCTCATGAGAAAAACAGAAAAGTTGATAGCGATTGTGGACTCGGTATTGGCGCAGCATTCTGAATTGCGTTTTTATGAAATCAGCAGCATCGGATTAATTGCTGCGCTTGCGTTGTTACCCTTAAAATATATCAGATTGCAGAAGGATTTATTGGCAACGGGCTTCCCAATATTTGTCCGAATCACCGGAATACTTGCTGCAATTCCATTTGCATTAGCAGCTGCGGAGATCTTCATGGGCACCGAAGTACTTTCAACATCACCACTTCCAGGCGCAGGGTATGGTCTGCTTACCATTACAATTGTGGGCTGGATTTGGACGTTGGCGAGGGAGAAGGCGTGAGATGCCCAAACCAATTACACCCCTCGTTTCTGTAGATGCGTTTATTACGAATGATAGTGGCGAAGTGCTGCTAATCAAGCGGGCTGATAGTGGCGTGTGGGCAACGCCAGGGGGGTTTGTGGATGTTGGTGAGACGCCGGCTGCGGGCGTTGTGCGAGAGGTGATGGAAGAGACAGGATTGGAGATCGAAGTGGTGCAACTGCTCGGCGTTTTTAGTTCGCTGAACTACAAGTACCACTACTATAAGTGGACCGATAACGAGGTGGTGCAGATTCTGTTCGCGGCGAAAATTGTGGGTGGTACACCGACGCATACAGACGAGGCACTTGATGTGCAGTGGTTTCCACAACATGATTTACCGGAATTATTCGACGGACACAACATTCGAATTCAGTGTGGCTTCGATTGGTTAAAGGGGCTTACCAGTGCGCCGCATTTCGAGTAGATTCGGGAACACAGTGACCCTCACTGTGCTGGACGCAAGAGTCCACGTCGGCAACTCCAAAGACTAACTAGCGTGGACTTTCAAACTTCAGCGCAAAACAGACCGCCCCCTTACAACCTGAACTCAAAAATTTCTTCCACGAGATCTGTGCGAACGTAGGAGTTCGTTGAGGCTTCGTAGTACGTTCCGAGTTGCACAACGGTAGCTAGACCAAACCATTCGAAAAAGCGAGTGAAGGTTCTTGTTACGTAGCAAAGGTGAAAGCCGTCCTCGAAGGATAGGAAATCGGATTTAAACGTGTCCCTGAAACGTGGGATTGCCCGTAAATATCTGGTTGAAAAGAAAGTACCCGTGGTAACTATTCCGCCAAGCCCGTTTAACATAACAAGCGAGAACATCCAAGCGGTTTGCCCTACAGGTTCGTCCGAGTGACCGTCTAAATAGCCCCAGCGGAATTTGTTGGTAAATGTTTCAAAGAAAAGCTGGAACAGTTTTTGGCGGTTATTGGGTTGCATTAACTCGAGGGCTTTTTTTGTGAGCGTGAGTTTGCCGTTGGCTTTCTTTACCAGCCCAGCATGTTCGGCAGTAATTCGAGCACTCATGATTGAAATGCAATCTTGTTCTCTTGACAGCTTTGTTAAACCACTTTCTAAGTGCTCGTCGAGAATAAATTTCATGGCATAAAGTTCTACCATTACTTTTTTTGGAAGTGCCCCAAGTGGTGTTAGCTTGACGAACTTATCTCGTTGTAAAATTTTACAATATTCTTCGGCAATTCGGAAGAGCGGAATTTTATCAAGCACTTCGTTGCGTATCTGACTTTTGAACTGCACCGGTGCGCTCTCACTATACGGAAAGTGGACAATTTGGCGCATCTGGTTAGGTGACAGACCCATGAAGTCGTGAATTCCTTTGTTGTTCATTCGAGAGGCAAAATCATCGGTTGTGTTCTTAGTGTCCATGTCTATTCCTCACCATCTTCATCAGCGTTCTCACTGGTTTACGAACAATCTCTTTGTGAAAATCCTCGTTATACATAACGTTGCCTTTCATTGGGGCAATCAGCTCCGTGATATCTTCCAGCATGTCTTCGAATCCACTCAACACCAAAGTGAAATTGTTTTTGATGAGCGGCGCAAACTTGCTGTCGTGAATCAACAGTTGAAAAACGAATCTGCTGTAGGCATCGCAGGCCATGTACAGGTACGCCGGATACTCGATAGGTCGGCTTGGTTTTGGATTCATGTTGGGTTTCATTAACGCAATAATACTAACGGCTCTTAGAATTCAGTGCGAGGTTACTACACTAAATCACAAGTCGTAGTAGGTAGTTCGTGAATGACTTGTCATACATTAGGAGGACTTAAGCAATTTAGTGAACGATGTATCATGCAGAGTTGTCTGCAGAGTGGTGATGTTCGAAGTGAATTGGCGGGTAAGGGGCTAAGCCCCCTTCGCTATAAAATTGCACTAAAAGCGCGTCGAAAAATCTAGATGAATAGGGGATTGAAAACTATATCTTTGATACTAAATCAATTCGTGAGTGAATTTTCCATTGTTGGCGGTGTTACGCAAAGTTGAGTTACTGTGAATTTTGACATCGAAAGTATGTTGTATTCCCTTCCGGCGATTGTTGTTGGGTTTACGGTACATGAATTTGCGCACGGAATAGTGGCATATTGGTTGGGCGATGATACAGCGAAAAATCAAGGTCGGCTGACGTTAAACCCAATCAAACACATCGACCCGTTTGGCATGCTGTTCATTTTGTTTGCTGGGTTTGGATGGGCAAAGCCGGTGCAGTTTAATCCGGAGAATTTGAAAAATCCCGACAGGGACAGTATTCTGATCTCGATTGCGGGACCGATTTCAAATTTACTGTTGGGATTGTGGGCCGTGGTTGTTTTGCACATCCTAATATTTTTTGTAGCCGGTACAGATAGTGTGGTGCTGCAAACGGTGGCACAACTGCTGTACGTTTTCATGTATATAAATTTTGCGCTGTTTGTGTTTAACCTCATACCAATTCCGCCGCTCGACGGCAGCCACGTTGTCTTTCGAAGCCTGAAGTTGTCGCGCGAATTTGAAATCAAGGCCACTCAATACGGCGGCACCGCTTTATTTGTAATCCTTATTGCCGACAGCTACACCGACCTTCATCTTCTTCCCATTGGTTGGGTATTGGATAAAATGGTGGGCGTGTTTTTTTAGTAAAGGGGGCTACGTGGGGTGTGCTATTCACGCAGAAAAGCGCTAATCGAAGTTTTCTAGAATCCTTTTTCGATCCTCGTTTTCCTTGTCATTCTTATGATACAATTCAATGAATACAATCGCAGAATTTTCTGGGAAATACGCATAAACCAACCGAAGTCCGGAATTCACTCCCCTGCCCTTTAAGGATTTACAGGCGATCTTCTTGACCTTAATGACGCACGTTTTCAATCCCAGATTGTCAATGCGATAGCTAAATGGAGGTCGTTCATCCGGCGCATACTCTAACACCTGCCGCACCACTCTCAGGTCTTCGATTAGAGTTCTGTACTTCTTTGCAAGTTTCTTCAAATCCTTGTTGAATTCGACAAGCTCGTCGAACTTCATTGCACTTCATTCTGTTCGCCGTAGTTCCTAACTGAAAACGGAGGCTCGCGATAGAAGACTAATTCATAATTGATGGACTTGCCTTCTTTAGTGGCTAACCAGGGCATGTCTTTGTGGGAATAGCCGCTTATTGCGCTTGCCGACCAATCGCCCATTTGATCAATTACTTTATCTAACACTTCCTTTTCACTAGCTAGTATCGAGGTCAAATCAGATTTTGCAAGGGGCAAGTAGCGAACTTGAGGGTAGCTATGAAACTCGGTTTTCACCTTCTTTAGCTGACCTTCCGCAATCATGCTTTGTAACACTGAGTCGATGCCATGCGGAACGGGACCATACGGCAATTTCCTATACATCGCGCCTGTTAGATGCTCCTCGTACAATTCGTAATAGTTAAAATCAGAAAAGTAAAGAAGCTTGTATAGCACGGTCTCTCCAACGTTTGGTTTACCTGCGCATTTCTCCAGAATGTATAGAAGGACATTCTTAAATTTCTTGATTTGTATCCGCGGAGATGAGATACGCTCGTCGATTTCATTCACTGACTTTTCCTTCACTGACTTTTGCTTTCTCAACCTGTCCTTCTTTGGTGATTCCTTCGTTGTGTTTTCAGGATGGTCAACTACAAAAACCTTGGAGACGAATTCATCCAAAGAGAATCCTAAAACCAAGGATAGTTTTTGCAGCTCCGGCACATTGACATTTCTGTTCCCTTGTTCAATTTGTACTAACGTTGGTCTGGAAACATCAATCTGACTGGCAAGATCTTCTTGAGTCATACCCTTCATTTTCCGAAGCTCAGACAACCTATAACCGATCTGAATTTGCGTTAGTATTGTATTTGTATTCATTCTGTTCTCACAGTCATTATGTATCAATTTATTGATATGACAATTTAGGTAATGTTAGAAAACAAACCAAGTTAATGTTAGAAAAGCGAACTATTCAAAAAGCACCTAAACATCGGTCGAGTTTGAAAGGGTCAGTTCAGTGAGGTGTAAGTACAGCCAATCGAGGTGCTGAATGTTCCGGTTGATTACAAGTCCATAGACGAAGAACTCGTAGCCACGCTGATTTGATACGGAGGTTTTTGCGATTCGCCACAGAGTTAGCTGCAATTCACCACAGAGTTAGCGCCGTTTCTGGCTGAATGTGCTGTTATTCGCTGCAGATTACCACAGTTTTTACGTCGAGTTAGCGCGACCGAAAATTGAAATTTATGCGGATCAGATAGCCCCCTACCCGAGTATCGCGTAAATTGCGGTATGAGCATGGGACATCACACATCAAAATGCATTTACACGGGGACGGTATATGCATCTCACTGAACCAAATTCCACTGGGAAAAGCATTCACACTAGTACATCGTTAAGGCGGGCTACTACGGCCGACGTGGCGGAGATTTTGGCGCTATTTGTCGGGACGGTTAGAAGCACATGCGTGAATGATTACACGCCGGAGCAGATTGATGTTTGGGCGCTGTCGGCGAAAAACGTTGATAGATGGACTGCGTTTGTTACGGACCAGCATTTTCTGGTGGCCGAGATTGAGGGTGCGATTGTCGGATTCGGATCGGTGGACAAAGGCAACTATGTGAACCTAATGTATGTGCACAAGGACTTCCTGCGCAGGGGAATTGCCGACACTATTTTCGACGCACTTCAAGAACACGCACTACTTATGGGATTCGAACAATTGACGGCCGATGTGAGTATAACAGCGCGTCCATTTTTTGAGAGTAAGGGGCTCAGAGTAGTAAAGCAAAATCGCAAACAGGAAAACGGAATTGGGATTACCAATTACCGGATGTCGCAGTAACGTAACCTGACCAAGTCAATCCGTCTGCCGTATCTTCATTGAAACTTGCAGGGAATAAAGATGGCATTAGTAGAATCGAATAGTTTTCAAACGGGGCGCGTGGCGCCGAATTTTTCGTTGCCGGATACGGTGAGCGGCCAAACTCTCTCACTGGCCCAGGTGAGCGGCAAGCACGGCACCGTGGTGATGTTTATCTGTAACCACTGTCCGTTTGTTGTGCACGTTAACCCGGAATTAGTGCGCCTTGCAAACGATTATAGGGTAAGGGGCTTTGGGTTTGTAGCTATCAGTAGTAATGATGTTCAAACGTATCCAGAAGATGGACCCGACCAAATGAAACAAACGGCCGAGCAGATGGGTTATCCGTTTCCGTACCTGTATGATGAATCGCAAGAAATAGCGCGGTTGTATGATGCGGCATGTACGCCGGATTTTTACGTTTTCGATTCGGACTTGCACGCCGTGTACCACGGACAGCTCGACGACTCACGTCCGAAGAATGGCAAGCCGCTAGATGGACACTCCATCCGAAATGTCCTAGACGCATTGTTGTCAGGTAATCCCGTTCCAGCAGAGCAATTTCCTAGTATCGGTTGTAATATAAAGTGGCGGCATTAATTGAAAAGCGTTATGAATCTACCTTTAACCATTGCTCAGCATTCTCGTGGTGGCGTGGTATTGCAATCAGAAGTCCAATGCCCGAATTGTGGCCATAAAAAAATGGAAACTATGCCCACTGAAGCGTGCCAATATTTTTACGAATGCGAAAATTGCAAGCAAGTTCTGAAACCTAAAGTGGGCGACTGTTGCGTGTACTGCAGCTACGGCAAGGTGAAGTGTCCGTCGAAACAAGCCGACGGTTCCACGGTTTGGAGGCAATGAAGTACGCCTAAGCCGAAACTGACCGATATACTGGGAATATTTTGCACGACCGACGAGCCGCGTTTACAAAACGCGGCCGTCTTCCATTTCGATGGTTCGGTGAGTGCGATTTGCGAAGTCGATATCGTGTGTCACGATAAGCAATGACTGGTTGTACACCTGTGCAAGTTCTTGGAAGATGTCGAACACAATTTCGCCATTCATTTTATCAAGGTTTCCGGTAGGCTCATCGCCCATGATGAGGAGTGGATCGTTGATAAGCGCTCGAGCGATGGCGACGCGTTGCTTTTGGCCACCACTAATTTGATTTGGTTTTTTACGTGCCTCGGTTTCAATTCCCAAAATCTTGAGCTTCTCGTACGCTTTCTGTTCAAGATCACTTTCCTTTAGTTTGCCAAGCTTGAGTCCGGGAAGCATTACGTTGCGGATAACGGAGAACTCATTGAGTAGATAATGAAACTGAAAGACGAATCCAATTTTATCATTACGGACGCTGGCAAGTTGTTTGTCTTTAAGGTTTCGCATATCATTGCCATCAATCCGCAGCGTACCCTCGAAGTCTGTATCCATGGTTGAAAGAATGTACAATAATGTGGACTTGCCGCAACCCGACTTTCCGATCACCGATACAAACTCGCCCTTTGCCACGCTGATGTCTACGCTGTCTAATACTTTCACCGTCATAGGGTCGTGAAAGTACTTTGTAATGCCCGTGGCTTGAATTACTAACGGCGACAATCTATTTCCCCCTAATAATCTCTACTGGATCAATCTTGCTAGCCTTCTTGGAAGGAAAGTAACCTGCCAAGTAGGTTGTTACAATTGAAAACACCCCACCAATAACATAAAAGATTGGGTTGTAATTCACTGGATACGTTTTTACAGTTGGCAGTGAGGCAGTTGAAAAAGGAATCTGCGAAATGAAATATGTACCTCCAAGACCGCACAACAAACCTAGGGTCCCGCCAAATATCCCAATGCTTAGTGCAATGTAGATAAACACCTTGTTAACGTCGCTTCCAGAAAATCCAGTTGCCTTTAGAATTGCAATGGAATCCATCTTTTCATAGATCATCATATTCAAGATGTTGTAAATCCCAAAGCCCGCTACAATCAAAAGAGTTATTCCCACGGCATACGAAATCAGTGTTCTAACAGAGCTACCGGTCTCGAACTGAGAATTGGCCGTTTGGATATCAATGGCATCGACGTCGAAAAGAGCCGACCACTCCTTGGCAAGTTTAGGGGCTGTTTCAAGATTGTGGAGCTTGACCTGGATATCCGTAATGTAGCTGGCGGACTTCCCCATTAACTTTTGTGTTGTACTAATCGAGGCGTAGCTCTGCACCTTGTCCACATCCTGAATTCCCGACTGAAAGATCCCCACAACTTTTAGTGGGAACTGCTGACCAGTGCTGTTTGTTACTTGAACCACATCTCCAATCTTTGCTATCATTTTTTCGGCGGCGCCTATACCAAGTACAATACTATTCGGTACGGTTTTAAGATCGGTAGGCCTGCCCTCAACTACATAGTCTGAGAAAGTAAACAGTCTTGTTTCAGCGTCGACATCTATGCCGCTTACAACACCGGTCAAACTTATCATTCCAACATTGTAGAATACTGGTACAGTAGTTTTGGGAGCAACACCCAGCACTCGTGGATCAGATTCGAGTGCGCGAATAACGGCAGCGCTATTTCTAATCTCGATGGGCTGATTTTTTGGTTTGATGGATCGTATAAAATTATATGCACTTCCAGTGCCCTTTGCTATATCAACCGGCTGATTCTTGCTTGGAAGTATTTCATTGTAGAGTCTTACATGCGGAGTTCGATTGAGAATTAAATTGTCTAACAGATCGTTAAGACCCGCCATAAAACTCAACAACGCAATAAACATCGTAATGCTGAATGTAACGCCAATTGCAGCCACAAGCGTTTGTTTAAGTCTGGCAATCATCAACGAAATTGAAATACTGACAATGAGTTTATTCATCACTTGTCTGGCTTTTTCAGTTGGTCTTTGCTAGAAATGCCCGAAAGAATTTCAACATTGTTGAAGTCCTTCAAACCGGTTTGCACCTTAGCTCTATCACCATTCGAACGTACAACATAACTCTCGTCAACAAGGTACTCCCGTGGAATCAACAGGGCGTTCTTCTTAGTACGTATAACAATGTTCGCCTCAAACGTGATATTAGGATACACTACCGGTTGGTCGCCTACAAATTCTGCTTCAACTAAAAAGCTCTTGCTCTGTGCATTCATGAACGGTGTAATGGAGGTTACCAGGGCCTCGAAGGCTTGGTTTCTCTGACTATTTATCGACACTACAACTCGCATCCCTTTTTCAACGCTTGTGATATCACGTTCATCAACCTGCATTTCCAAAATGAATTGCTTGCTATCTCCGATAATGGCAAGGGGCTTTTGCGGCAATATAATTTCTCCCTTTGTTACGTTTAGATTATACACCTTCCCCCGAAGCAGACTTCGCACGGTGTAATCGCTTTTAAGTTGACTAGCTAGCTTTAAGTTGTTCCTCGATCGCGATGCCGTTAGTTCTAACTGTCGCTTAAGGTTGTCGTAACGCTCTTGCACTGAAACATAGTTTAACTTCGCGTTCTGAAAAGCCAACTCGCGTTGCTCTGCCTCAACCTTACTCCCAACACTCTTCTTCCACAAATTGTACTGTCGGACAGACATCAACGAATCACTAATCATTTTACTCCGCGCAACATCTATGGACTGTTTTGCTTCTGCTAGTCTACCAAGATTCGCATCTATCGCATCGTACTTCAACGATAGTCTGGCGTTGTCCTTATTAAGTGCTTGGGCTTGATCCTCTGTGGTCAGGATGATGGCATTCGCTTCAACCTCGTCGCCCTCTTCTACGTACACGCTGTCAACTATACCGCTGACCGTTGCGTACACTTCGTATTGCCCCTTACTCTTTATCTGTCCCGATGCGTATACAGACTCAGTTATGTCCTTAGTAACGGGGGTTGTTGAATCGTTTTTTGAATCGCACGAATCAAGAACTAACAAAACCGAAATGCCAAGAACTACTATAAGGCCTTTCACACATAGACTTGTGATGAAATTCAATTCACGCTTTCATATGGTTTTACATTTCACAATACATGCCGTTGCAGACAAAAATACGCTTAACCATATATGCCATGTTCGTTTATTGATTTCAAAGTGGTAACATAGCGTAAACTATTCAGGAGATGAGCCGTGCCGAACCAAGTCAAAGTGAAGTCGATTACCAAGGTTACCCATGATGTGCTACAGATAAGAACTGAAAAGCCGTCAGGTTTCAGTTTTATTCCTGGGCAGGCAACGGACGTGGCTATCAACAAGGATGGATGGCAAGACCAGTTGCGAACGTTTACAATGACGAGTCTCCCGGAAGCCCCCTTCATTGAATTTGATATCAAAACATATCCGGAACACAATGGAGTTACCAATCAGTTGCTGCAACTTTCGGTTGACGATGAGTTGCTGTTGCATGATGTGTACGGAGATATTGAGTACAAAGGCGAGGGTGTGTTTATTGCGGCTGGTGCCGGATTGACCCCGTTTCTTGCAATTCTAAGACACTTGAATGCAACGGGCAAAATAGGCGAGAATGTGTTAGTGTTCGCAAATAAAACGCGCGAGGACATTGTACTAAAAGACGAACTTGAAAATATTCTGCACACGGAAATTATTCATGTACTTTCCGATGAAGACCAACCGGGCTACGAACATGGCTATGTAACAAAAGAAATTTTAGAACCATTTGTAACTGACGGCAAATTCGTGTACGTGTGCGGTCCGCCGCCCATGATGAAGGCCGTAGAAGGCATCCTTCAACAATTGCATATCGCAGAAGATCGAATTGTTAAAGAAGGATTCTGACGTGTTACGAGCCATGCCGTAACGTGGCAGGATGAAACGTTTTCCAGCTGTGCCAAAACTCTTGGTAAGCTTTTATTTTGCGCAACGAAACAGATGGTCCGCTTACACTCGCGCCGGAAAAGTTATACGGTACTCCGTCGGCAAATAACGTATCGCGCTGCAGACTGAATATTTGAGAAGGGGGCTTTTCGAACGCCACAAAACTTTGTCCATCGGCTGACAAAGCAAGTACAATTGATATTCCGTTTACGTTGTCGTTTATCACGCGCTGCGTTTTTAGCTCATTCCAATCGTAGGCCTTGTACACGTCACCAATGCGAATACCCACCACCCACGATTTGTCTTGCCATGATGCGGTGTCGGTACGTGTTAGCCTGTCCAAACTCTTTCCACGCTCGAAGCGTGCGCTTGAATCATACGTGTTGGTAAACGATGGATCGGGAAGCATTACCTTTCCGTTCGGATGAAGTTCGAAGAATTTGTCGACTGTCATTTGAGTTGATTCGATGTCAGGTAGGGAAGCCCCCTTCAAAATTCCTGTAACAGCTTCGCCCGTTGCTTGACGCCACCAGCTGCCGGTTGTGGCATCTTCGAACATGGCGTTGTAGTGGTCCATGCCAACCAGACGGAATTTTTCGTACTTGCCGTTTACGTAGGGCGCATACACCCTGCCGGTGCGGCAGACGCTACAGTAGGTGATGATGGCGGCTTTGCCACCAATGGAATCTTGCACCTGATGATGGTAGGCGAGGTATTCAATTGGATACGCTTTCGCTTCGCCATTAATATCAACGCCAATAACTAAGCGGCTACCCAGTAGACTGTTCTCGGTGATTGAAGCGAACGAAATGTCTTCTGCCTGCAAAAACATGTGATCGGCCGACATCCGAAAATTGAACACGTACGTAACGCCCGCTACCAGCAACATTACCAACACCGGTATCCACTTGTGTTTGATGCTAAACGCGCTCACACTTCCCCAAACAATTGCCCCACTAAGTGCTATCCTAAACATCCACCTATATGCGTGCAAGAAATATGCAAGGTCAATGCTATCTATCGTTTGGCTTCCAGGCATGGGCATGATGAAGTACACGTGCAGGAACTCGAATATTAAAAGACCGATGAGTGCTGAGTAAAAGAGAGTATTCATATTAATTGGGGTTGGCAGTTACATCTTGGAAGTGTGGTATGCAATCAATTAGTCAGTTGATAGAATACAAATGTATTGGTTTTGTTGCGGAAATGGCAAGGATGATCCGGGTGCACGGAAAGAGAGTAAGCTCGAGCGCAATCAAAACGCTGTAGAAGGATGGTAGTTAAAATGCGGTTTTTGTTTTCACATAAAGTAGTGACACATGGATACTGTTTGGAACCAATACGTGGATGCAAACCTGCATAGCGCTGATCGCGAAATAGGGGGCTAACACCCTTTAATGGGAGCGCTGCACGGACGGAGAAATTATAGTTGCAACTCTGAAAATAAATTGTATTCAGCGCGCTGACGGAGGTGCTAACGTGCGAAAACAGGAAGCTGAGTGTGCTGGTTTAGTCATGGTTAGTTAAAATAATTGTAGATTGCGAGCGACGAGGGACCGTTTTTCGAAATGCGATAATTGCTAATTAATTGTGTCTCATTTTTTTAACCACACACGTATTCGTTCATGCGTCTGACGTGAGGAATAACAACATTTTTATGAAAAATAGATTTTCCAACCTGGCAATAGCTGCAACTCTGGTTGTGGTGATGACATCTTGCTTCACGCTAACCTACCCGGTGGGAAAGGGCGCAAAAACGGGCGTTGAAGTCACGAAGAAGAACCATTATCTGTTTTATGGTTTAGCAGGAATCTCGACTTCAAACCCAACAGAAATGGCCGGGGGTGCAACTGATTATGAGGTGACGATCACGCATACATTCGTTGACGGCTTATTGAACGGCATAACTTTTGGCATATACACGCCAACAACAACAATAGTGCGGAAGTAATAGAAAGGGCCATTTAATGTCGAAATTGAGTATGATAGTTGGTGTTGTAATATTGCTGCTTGGTTTGTACCAAGGTGGCAAGTACGTGCTTGACTATAACTCACTAACTTCATACGGACAAGGCTACGTTTGGGGATCAATACTGCTGATAATTTGTGGTGCTGTACTTATCGTCTTTGGACTGAAAAAAAGAAAGTCCAGTCGTTAATTTTCAGTGGCTGATAAGTCAAAGAGATTTGATGTTCTTTTCGCAAATCACGACCATCATCTACACATTCGCTTTCAAGCGGTGTTTGGGTGATGGTTTTTTTGTTTTTACGCAGGGTAAGGTGCTCGGGTTTTGCAATTAGTAGTTAACAGTTAACAATTAGTAATTAACAGTTAGCAATTCGTAATTCGCAATTGACTTCTGGGAGAGTCGCTGCGTATTTTAGTCCTATGAAAATGGTATTGAAAAGATGAACTGGATAATATTAGTTGTAGCTGGCCTTTTCGAAACGGGCTTTGCGGTGTGTTTAGGGAAGGCGAAAGAGAGCAGCGGCGCAACCATGATGTGGTGGCTGGTTGGCTTTGCGGTGTGCTTGGTGGTCAGCATGGGTTTGCTGTACCGAGCGGTGCAGAGTTTGCCAATTGGGACTGCATACGCCGTGTGGACGGGGATCGGCGCCGTGGGCACGGTGTTATTGGGTATGGTAATATTCAAAGAGCCGACAGATTTCTGGCGACTCTTCTTTATTGTTACGCTTATTGGATCGATAATCGGACTTAGGGCTGTGACGCAGTAGGAACGCAAGGTGGTACGCAGTAGGGACGCAAGGCCTTGCGTCTCTACTGCTGCGTACCGCCGTCCCAGTTGCGAATATCAACGACGCGGACAAAAAACGTATAATTGTACTCAATGATTTCGTTAAGGGCGGCTAGAGGTAGACGTGGATTTGTTACTGCTCGGTAGAAATTGATTTGTTTCGAAAAATCTGATAACCCCATACTCCAATATGTCATTCTATCAATTACATACAACGCAAAAATTACCTAGTACCATGCATGAAGTGTGGGACTTCATTTCCTCACCTAAGAATTTGAAGGAGATTACTCCTCGGCATATGGGTTTTGAGATTACCAGCAAAACGGGTGATGATAAAATGTATCCGGGTATGATCATATCATACAAGGTAAGCCCACTTTTGGGTCTGAAACTAGATTGGGTAACTGAAATCACTCACGTTGCTGCCAACGAATATTTTGTGGATGAACAAAGAATTGGACCGTACAAAATGTGGCATCACCAACATAAGATTGAACCAATTGAAGGTGGAGTTCTAATGACGGACATTGTAACATATCAACCTCCGTTTGGAGTGTTTGGTAGAATTGCCAATTCCCTGATTATCAAAAATCAGTTGAAAAGGATTTTTGATTATAGAACTCGGGTATTGGAAGAGAGATTCGGCAAGTACGTAATATGAGAATTTTAGTAACAGGCGTAACGGGTTATATCGGACATAGATTGCTGCCTGTATTATTGGATAGCGGTCATGAGGTTATATGCTGTGTGCGAGATAAGAGCCGATTTCAATGGAAGAACATTTCTTCTCTCAAACTAACTGTGATTGAAGTAGATTTCCTGCGACCAGATACGTTAAAGCAGATTCCAGCGGACATTGACGTAGCCTACTATCTTATTCATTCGATGTCAACTGAGTCGGGTGATTTTGAAAAAATGGAAGAACAGTGCGCCTCCAATTTCAGGAATTGCATTGAACAAACTAGTGCTACTCAAGTAATCTATTTAAGTGGAATCAGTAATGCGGATAAGTTGTCTAAGCACTTGAATTCTCGCAGAAATGTTGAAGTGGTTTTGATGAGTTCGAAGTATGGACTGACCACGCTACGTGCTGGCATTATAGTTGGTTCTGGAAGCGCATCATTTGAGATTATTCGTGATTTAGTAGAAAAACTACCCTTCATGATTGCTCCGCGTTGGCTTGAAACAAAATGCCAACCTATTGCCATTCGCAACGTCATTCAGTATTTGATTGGGGTAATTGGTAGAACGGAAACTTTCGATCATAGCTTTGACATTGGAGGACCCGATATATTGAGCTACCGAGAGATGCTATTGAGTTTTGCAGAAATACGAGGTCTAAAAAGACGAATAATTATTGTGCCAGTCATGACTCCCAAGATTTCATCATACTGGCTGTACTTTGTAACGGCAACATCGTATGCACTTGCAAAGAACCTAGTAAAGAGTATGAAGATTGAAGTCATCTGTACACCTAATAAGTTGGCGGAGCTTCTTGGCATCCAACTGATTGGCTATGACAAAGCTATCACTATGGCCTTTGATAAAATAGAACAAAATCAGGTTCTGTCTAGCTGGAAAGATGCGCAAACAAGTACTCTATTAAGCGAGGGGCTTTCAAAGTTTATAGAAGTTCCCGTTAACGGATGTTTCAAAGACATCCGAAGAGTTAAAGTCGAAAATACTTCGATGGCACTTGATAGGATTTGGAGTATTGGAGGTAAAAATGGGTGGTACTATGGTAACTGGCTTTGGGAAGCACGGGGGATGATTGACCAACTGTTTGGGGGTGTCGGTATGAGAAGGGGCAGGAGGAGCGACACAGAATTAGTTCAGGGTGACACTCTTGATTTTTGGCGAGTGTTGTTAGCCGATAGAAATGAAAAGCGACTTCTTTTGTTTGCTGAAATGAAACTGCCTGGCGAAGCTTGGTTAGAATTTAAAATCGACGAACAACAAGTATTAACGCAAACTGCAACGTTTAGACCGCTTGGGGTTTTTGGTAGACTATATTGGTACGCTGTGTTTCCATTTCATGGGCTGATATTTAGAGGCATGGCGAACAGGATTGCAAGTGCAAAAGTGTTTTGAAAGGAAAAGTATTAAATGAATAGATACATTAAACTGTTCATCTGTATTCTCATACCATTGTCTGTTGGTGGGATATCTGGAATAGCCACCGCATCGGGTCTGAACGTTTGGTTTCAAGATCTGGAGAAACCGTTCTTCAACCCACCGAGCTATTTGTTTGGACCGGTTTGGACAGCACTGTATGTACTAATGGGAATATCGTTGTATCTGATTGCTCAATCTCCAACATCGAAAGCAAAACGAACAGCCTATCGCATTTTCGGTGTGCAACTAGCATTGAACTTTGTTTGGAGTTTTCTCTTTTTCAAGTATCAAATGATTGGACTAGCGTTTGTAGAGATATTGTTGATCTGGGTGAGCATTGTAACCATGATTGTTGTCTTCAACAAGATCGATCGTACGGCAGCCATACTCCAATACCCATATCTATTGTGGGTAACCTTTGCCAGTGTTTTGAATGGTGGGGCATATAGATTTCCCTCAGTGTGAATTCAATCCAAATTATCCGTGTAATACCTTGGCGCCTTTTTGTCATGCACTTGCACTCACACACTGTGTGAGGCTTGTGGGGTTGTGCTATGAAGTTTGCAACACACAATGTAGCTATTGCATAATTTGGAGAGACTATTGCTATGACTGCAATGCACTTCCAGGCACTAACCCTTGCTGGACGTGCAACGCTGGCCACTTTACTTGGCCTGTTAACCTGCCTACCTGCCCCGAGGAATGTATAGAGGTACCGTGCTACAATTGGGAAGGGCTAAACTGTTGTTCGCAGTACTAGTAATTTTACGCTGCGAGGACGAATGCGCTTGATTCATGATAGTATACAAAAGTTCCTTCTGACTATAATATTGAAGCGAGAGAATAATGATTGATTCGAGTAGTTACAGAATTCAATTACTTGTAGTGCTTACTATGTCATTGTCGATGTTGTTTAGTAATGATTCAAAGGCGCAAGTTGCAAAGTTCGTTTGGGCTAACCATATTGTCTGCTCGGAGGTAGCTAACTCCAGCGTTTCGTCTCGTTCAAGTAATGGTTCGATCCTACTTGCGTTAACGTGTGACATGGGTGTGATTAGCTCTACGGATTTCGGGATTAGTTTCTCGGCTAAAATGTCGCCCGAAAATGGGAGTTTGATTCCCCATTCTCCGGCCTTGGGGTTTCTTTGTGAAAGAAATTATCTTATTGCTGGCACAGACAATTCTCTTACTTCTCATGGGTCACTGTTATGGACCCAAAACAACGGTAACTCGTGGGAGAAATATCCTCGTGACAGTATCAATGGAATCGAATTTGATGGTGTTAGCGGTCGGGATTCATGGATGATGACGGGGGATGGATTCGCAAAATCCTATAACCTTCACACAACGGATTGTGGTAATAGTTGGTCGATGGTTTCCTTCCCTGATAATCCGAAAGTGCCCAACGATTTGACGTACCAATACATAGGCAATGGTCGATTTGTTGTGAAGTCGAAGCAATTTGAATATTCCGATAAAACTGAGCCACCATTCCGGCGAAAAGTGAGCCACCGAATTTGCGAGAGTGAAATTACGATAAAAGGTTAATTGTAGATTTTCTTTTTGATTCACCTCGGAGTTCAATCTTGTGAGCGCGTGCTGCCAATCTGTCCATAATAGCGTCGGCGAGAGTAGGCTCGTCGAGATATTCATACCATTTATTAAGAGGCAGTTGTGATGTAATCATCACAGATTTTGTACCATAGCGATCTTCAAGTAGTTGCAATAGTGTGAGGCGTGTGTTTTCGTTAACAGGTTGTAGGCCAAAGTCATCAAGGATAATGAGGTGGTGCTTTTGGAGGTGGTTGAGCCATTTAACAAATGTACCGTCGAGTTTTGATAGGTTGATTTTGTCGATGAATCGAGTCATTCCTACGTAGAGGACTTTGTACCCCATGCTGCATGCTTGCCTACCGATGGCGCATGCCAGATAACTCTTGCCACAACCAGTGGAGCCCGTGATCAGGATGTTCTCAGCACGTTTGATGAAACTGCAATCATACAGGGTCATGCACTGATCTTTGTTGAAATTGCGCTCGTCTGAACAGTGGACGTTTTCCAGTAAAGCGTTGTAGCGCAGCTTGCTCAAACGCAGGAATAGTTGGGTCTTCTGGTTGGCACGATGCAGCGTTTCAGCTTCGGCGAGCTTGGCCGCTAGTTGATGCAACGTCAGTTGTTCGTGTACCGGTAGTGCCACGATAGCCTCATAGGCTTGTGCCATCCCTTTGAGTTTCAGGGATTTGAATTGGTCGAGTGTTTGTTGTGTGTTCATGTGTCCAATGAAAAAGTGAAAGAATGGGTTACAGTTGTGAATATTCGAGTGGGCCGCGGATATTGTCGTGAGCAGGAATCGATGAGGTAGAACAAGGTTCGCTGAGGGGAAGTTTATCCATACCATTGGCAAGTATGTTGGCTATAGTTGCATAGCGAATCGAATTTCCGTGTAGCGCTCTAAAACACGCAGATTCAAGTCTGTCACTGCCATAGCGATCCCGGAGGCGCAGGATGCAAATGCAGGACCTGTAGGTTTGTTCTGGGAAGAAGCGTGAGGCCAATACTATTTTGATGGTCTCAATTGCATGTGGACCAACGTATTGGGCTTGTGCTAGGAAGTAGTCAGCGTCCCAGCCCTGCGTCTGGTGGTATGCCGCGTGATGCGCCGGCATATGTTCCTTAATTGTGGAGTACCCTTGTTTACGGCGATCTCTTGTGTGGAGTGCTATCCTGTCTAGACCGTAGTAAATAGCTACGTGTTCAGTAGTGTACGTGATGAAAACTTTTGAGCCTATGTAGTTGTATGGAACGCTATAGTGATGCCAATCCTGCCCCAACGTCACGTGATAGTTTTTCTGCACTTTAGCTTTTACACGGTAGGTGATTTCAAAATCATTTTCCGGTAGTCTGATGAGCGTCTTCTTTTCCTGTAACCATAGATCATACCTACTGTGCTCGCGCCGTTGCATCGTGGCATTGTTGTGATCGTCCACAAGCAGATTGACATGATGATTGAGCTCTTGCAAGCTATAGCACACGATTCTTGATAGTGGAGCAAATACGCGTTGATAGGTTAAGTGTACTGCTTTCTCTACGGTAGCCTTATCTCTGGGTTTTCGTACCCGTGTGGCCGCCATACACGTGTTGTAGTGCAAGGACCACTGGTCAGCTAAATCGGTAAACATAGGGTCGTAGCGACTACTTGCCTTTACCGTTTGTCTCATATTGTCGCACAATACTTTGTGAGGCACACCACCAAAGTGATGCAAGGCTTTGTTCAATGCCGGTATCAGTTCACTCATGCTACAGTTGCGTAGCGCTTCGACATACGTGTAGCCGCTGTGTGGCAATACCACAACGAGAACCGGACACTCAGTCACTTCACCGCTCTGTTGGTCGGTATAGTGCAACTTCTTGCCCGCATAGTCTATTTGCATGCAGGCCCCTGGGGCATGCTCGAAGTGCATCACTGCTTGACTGATTTTCTTACGCCTATTGAGATGCTCACAGAATTGTTGGTAGGAATACCCCTCGGGCTCCAAACTCCGGTACTCCTGCCACAGCAACAGCCGCGTTACGCCGGTCTTCTGTAGGCGGCTTGAGTACTCCTCTAAATTTGGGGCCAATCGCTCGTACCGGGTATCTCTGGCCACTGCCCGCGGCGGGACGAACACCACTTGACTCAGTTCAGCATCACTAAGCGAAAGTAACTCGCTAGATAAACGGGCCGACTCTGTTATGCGCTGCGTATACTGCTGAACAGTATTTCGGCTGATGCCGAGAGCGCGGGAAATCTCTCGCTGAGGCTTGCCTGCCTCCAAGAGCTGTATTATTCGACGAATTTGCAACATAGCAGTAGGTTTGTTTGCCACTCTACCCCTCAGGATGAATATTATCTGGGGGCAAATTCGCAAATTCGTGTGGCTCAGTTTCTGCCGGAATGTCAGACTAGCGTCTGAAGTTCTTATGCAGCAAAGTGGCTCAGTTTGCTCCGGAATCACTGGCTCAGTTTAGACCGGAATAGTCAAACTGTAGCAACTCTAAAGGTAGACCACTCGGCAGCCGAATCCAGATCTAATGAGGGTGCTTTAGTGGAATTGTTCAATCTTTACGGCGTTAAAGTATTTGAAATGCAAACCTTGGCATCCGTAGATAGTGGCACCGCAACAAGTACTCTCCCACTCAATCTGACGAATATTTCGAACGGAATTTATTTCCTAAAGTACCGTACAAAACACGACTGTTCAACAATTCAGATCACGGTTGCAAGATAGCAGAACGCCAAGCCCTAACTCCGCTCAACCAACTCCATCCAGCGTTTCATGACGGTGTCGAGTTCCTTGCCGATGGTTTCGAATTCGGCGCTGAGTTTTTGGAGTTGCATGTAGGGGGTTTCGCCTGAACCGAGTTGTAGTTCGAGTTCGGATTTTCGCGACTCTAGCTTTTCGATTTGCTTGGGAAGTTTTTCGAGTTCTTTGCGCTCGCTGAACGAGATTTTTACCACGTCTTTTTTTGCGCTAGCATCAACACGAACTTGTTCGGCCGCTTCTTTCTTGCGCGATTTCGCCTTGCCCTTGGACTCTTTTTTCTCTAGGTAATCGGAATAATTTCCAGGGTACTCCTTGATTTTTCCGTGCTCTTCGAAGCTCCAAATTGTATCGACAGTTTTGTCGAGAAATGCACGGTCATGCGATACAACCAGTAAGACCCCTTTAAAAAATTGCAGGTAGTCTTCGAGAGCGCCGAGCGTTTCAATGTCGAAGTCGTTGGTAGGCTCATCGAGAAATAGGACGTTGGGGTTGCCCATGAGAATGCGGAGCAGCGCCAGACGCCGACGCTCGCCACCGGATAATGTGTGTACGTAGGCGTGTTGTTGTTTGGATGAAAATGCAAATCGATCGCAGAGTTCCTTGGCCGTGATGTACCGCTCGCGTCCAACGCCTACATCGATGTACTCCGCTATGTCGCGCACATTCCAAATCACAGTTTCGTTTTCCGACAAATCCTTTACCTCTTGCGCAAAGTATCCAATTTGTACGGTCTCACCAATATTTGCGTAGCCCTTTTCGGCTTGAATTTTCCCGCACAGCGTATTGAGTAGCGTAGATTTCCCTGCGCCGTTCGGACCGATGATTCCTATTTTGTCAAGGGGCTTTGCACGATACGTAAAATCGGTAAACAACACCTTGCCGTTGATACTCACTTGGACATCAACAGCATCGATGATTTTCCCGCCCAACTTTTTGTTTCCAACTTCGATTTCGATATCACGAATATCAACGCGTTCCGGTTCGGCTTGCATTTTTGCAATCCAATCGATGCGACTCTTTTGTTTTGTTCGGCGGGCCTTTGCTCCCTTGGCTAGCCATGCAAGCTCCTTGCGGAGTTTGTTGCGGTCGTGCTCGGCGGTGGCATCCTGCACCGACATCATTTGCTCCTTGAGTTCAAGGTAGCGTTCGTAGCCGCCGTCGTACGAGATGAGACGCAATTGATCCAGCTCCACAATTCTATTGCAAACAGCATCAAGGAAATACCTATCGTGCGTTACCAGCAGAAGGGCGCGCGAAGATGATTGAAGCTCATCTTGTAGCCATTGAACCGAATCGGCATCGAGGTGGTTAGTAGGCTCATCCAGAATTAATAGGTCGGGTTCCGACATTAACGCGCGAGCAATGGCAACGCGCTTGCGCTGCCCGCCAGACATCGAGTGAACATCTTTTTGTACGTCCTCCAGACCCAACTTTCCGAGATACAGACGCGCTCGAGTTTCAATTTCCCAATCTTCCAAGTGGCCATGCTCTTGGTTGTATTCCTTGGTTACGGCATGAAGGGCAGTATCGTGAACATCAAACGATGGAAGCTGCTCGAGGTATTCTATGCGGGCATCGTTGTTGACGGCAAACGTTCCTTCGTCGGGCTCATCGATGCCCGCAACAATGCGTAGTAACGACGTCTTACCGGCCCCATTGCGTCCGATAATTCCCACACGTTCATCACTCTGCATTCCAAAGGCCACCCCCCTAAAAAGAACTTTTTCGAAGTACGCCTTGGTTAGACTATTGCACGAGAAGATTGTCACTACAGTTACCGCCAGTATAATTAAGCACGTTGTGCAAATGCGCGTTGTGCAAGAAAAAGAAAAAACCAATCTACACGCTGTAAGCAAGCAGATTGGTTTTTGAATTCAACTCATCTCACCCGGTGCTTTTCACCCGGTCGTTTCCACCCAGCGAATTTTTTAATCCTTAATCCTCAATTTTTAATTCCAATCAGACCTCCGAGGGAACCTCTTCGGTCATAGCAAGTGTTTGGACCATCATCGGGGTGTTTACTCCGTTGCGCCCTTCTTCCATTCTACGTTCGAGATATGCCTGCGGAACGCGAACAACTTTTTTCACCCATCCAAGTTTCTCAAAAATTCTAATTGAGATTCCTGTAATGTCTATCTGCCACCATTTCAAACCATGAAAGGCCGAAGCGGGGAAGGCGTGGTGATTGTTGTGCCATCCTTCGCCAAGGGCTAGGATTCCAACTATGAAGTTGTTACGACTCTTATCTGTAGTTGTGAACATGCGGCGCCCAACATAGTGACAAACACTATTCACACTCCACGTTACATGCGACGTAAGGAAAAGTCTAATCAAACCACCCCAGATAAATCCGGTTAGTGCGGCTGACCAGCCCCCTACAAAAAATCCAATTATTGCGGGAATTGCCAAGCCGAACATGCTCCAAAAGAGAAACGTGTTGTTAAAGAAAACGATCATTGGGTCTTTGTAGAACCGCTTGCCCCACTCTTCGCGAACCTGGCCAACATCTTTGTTCGACATAGCCAGAAGCCATTCAAAGTGTGCGTACAGAAATCCAGAGACCGTAGGTGAATGCGGATCGCCTTCTTGGTCTGACTTTGCATGATGCTTGGTGTGAACGCTAGCCCAGTTAATTACAGGTCCTTGCCAAGCCATCGAGCCAAGTGCAAGAATAACAGCCTTTAGCGCCGGATGGGCTTCAACTGCTTTGTGAACTACAATTCGATGATATCCCATGGTAACGCCATACTCAGTAAGAGCACCGAATATTAGCAGCATCATTACATCGAGTGTTGACACTGTTCCTTGCGTTATCATGTATATGCCGTAGCCAACGGCCAGGGTGGGCAGAACCAACAACAAAACCACGGGTATGTTGTTGATCTGCTTATAGCTGAAAGAGTTTTGCATTACGTTTTATTTAATGATGTCGAGGAGTTCAACCTCGAAAATCAGAGCTTCGTTAGGTCCGATTTGACCACCCGCACCTTGCTCGCCATAGGCTAAAGCTGGTGGGATGAAGAACATGTATTTAGAACCTACAGACATTAACTGTAGACCTTCAATCCAACCCGGAATAACTTGACCAACGCCGAATTCTGCCGGCTGGCCACGATCATACGAGCTATCGAAAGTATCTCCGCTAGTTAACGTTCCTTTGTAGTGAACTTTAACTGTGTTGTCTTTTCCTGGCTTTTTGCCAGTGCCTTCTTTAACTACTTTGTACTGAAGTCCAGAAGGAGTTGTCATAACGCCCGGCTTAGACTTGTTCTCAGCAAGAAATTTTTCGCTTTTCTCAATGGCTTCGGCACCTTTTTCAGTGCGAACTTCAGTTGCTTTTGCCATTGATTCTTCCTGCATACTTTGAAGACAAGCTTTAACTTGTTCCTCGTTAAACAAAGACGAACCGCCCAAGTGGTCACGCATTCCGGCGGCAACCATCTCGATGTTCATGTCCATCTCTTGATTTTTAAACGACGTAGCTATTTGGACGCCCACTGCATATGAAGTGGAGTCTTTTTTGTTCATCGGTTTCATCTCGCCTACCTTAGGTTGAGCATTACAAGCAATCGCTACAACTGCAGCAAGCGCCATGGTCAACATGACCTTCATATATAATCCTGTTTTGTGTTTAGTATAGACAACAAAGATACGGAATTAGTCAATTATGAATTGCGAATTAGCAATTAAGAGATCCGTGACACCGGCCTTGAATTATTCTCCCTAAGTATCCGCACTGTAAGCGAGATAGAATTCGAGTTTTCGCAATTGTTGGCTATGAATTGCGAATTACGAAATCTGAGGTAACAGCCTTGGATTACTTAACCTAAGTATTTGCGTTAAGTATTCACTCTGAGTGTTTGCACCATGAGCATGACAGTAGCCAGACTACTAAATTACTCGTAATTCGCAATTCGTAACTCGCAATTGACTGGTTTCCATAGGTGTTTTTCCAAATCCACGGCCTCCCCCACAAATGTCACGCCTTCTTGCTCAAGGCGTTCGCGCATGACGAATGGTGTTTCGAAGTGCATTTTGCCGCTCAGCTCGCCCAGACGATTCACCACCCTGTGGCACGGAATATCAATCCGAGCCGAATGCGCCACGGAATTAAGTGCCCAACCCACCAAGCGTGCGCCAGATTTTACCCCAATCACCTCGGCAATGTGACCGTAGGTGGTTACCATGCCGCGCGGTATTTGGCAGACAATATCATAAATCATTTCGTAGCGATCGTTGGGCATTAGAATGTTAGGGGGTTTGTGTTCGCTAGACTTTACCACACTTGCATGTTGTGTTGACTTTAAACAAACGATTGAGAGGATTTAAGTGTTCTACGCTGAAGCATCATTAGCCAATTGTATAGTCTCAAATATACACAGCGCAAAGCAGACCTACAGACCTTCGATGGTTCACCGTAGGTGTTCCCGTAATTTGCGGTCATGCAAAACAGTTTAGAAATAGTGTTGCCGCCACGTGATGGTTATAACAACGACATTGTAAAACAGACCATACTGGAAGAGTGTGGAATGTTCGACTGTGAAAATGTTGAGGTGGTAATTGAAAAACGAAGTATCGATGCGCGACCGCGCGATGCCATTGTGAGAATTCGTGCTACAGTGTATGTAGATGAGTTGCTCGACACGCCACCAAATTTGACAGAACAACTACAACAGGCCGATCCGAAAAAGCGTGTGGTTATTGTAGGGTCGGGTCCGGCGGGATATTTCGCGGCCCTCGAACTTTTGCTGCATGGCATAACGCCGGTGGTGGTGGAGCGCGGCAAGGATGCACGGTTGCGCCGACGCGACCTGCGGGCAATTCAGCAGTTCGGCGAAGTGAATCCCGATAGCAATTATTGCTACGGTGAGGGCGGTGCGGGTACGTATTCCGACGGCAAACTTTACACACGTTCGCACAAGCGCGGCAAAATTGATAGCGTCTTACGTTTGCTAGTGGAGCACGGCGCTAACCCCGACATTTTAATCGACGCACATCCGCACATTGGTTCGAATAAACTGTGGGTAGTGGTTCAAAATATCCGACGCACTATTGAGCGGCTAGGGGGCTCGGTGTTATTCGATAGTAGAGTAGTAGATTTTTTGGTTTCCTCAAAAGAAAATCAGCAACGCATTCATGGCGTGATTTTAGAAAACGGAAATACCGTAGAAGGTGATGCCGTGATTCTAGCCACGGGACACAGCGCACGCGATGTGTTCGATATTTGCCTAAAGCACAACGTTGCACTCGAACCAAAAGCATTTGCCATGGGTGTTCGCATTGAACATCCACAGGCGTTAATCGATGAATTGCAGTACCGTCAAAATCCACGAAGCCCCTTTCTCCCAGCAGCTGCGTACGCCGTAGTAAGCCAACAAAAAGATCGGGGTGTTTTTTCGTTTTGCATGTGTCCCGGCGGACTCATTGTGCCATCGGCAACTTCGCCCGGCGAAATTGTTGTAAACGGAATGTCGATGTCGCGCCGCGATTCTCCGTTTGCAAATTCGGGAGTGGTAGTGGCAGTGGATGAGCGAGATTGGACGCAACACGAAACCCGTGGTGCACTAGCGGGAGTGGCATATCAATTGCAAATCGAACACGCCGCATTCAACGCTGTGCGCACCACGTTGCAAGTGGCACCCGCACAACGCGTAACTGATTTTATGGTAAATAAAGTTAGCAGTTCGTTGCCGCCCACCTCGTACATACCGGGCGTTGCAAGCGCGGATTTGCGCACCGTTCTTCCAACCGGAATTATTAGTCGACTGAAGGGGGCTTTGTTAGATTTTGAAAAACAGATGAAGGGATACGTTACAGAAGATGCGGTGGTGGTTGGAGTGGAAAGTAGAACATCGTGTCCGGTGCGAATTCCGCGAAGCAGAGAAACATTCGAGAGTACAAATCTTGCTGGACTTTTTCCTAGCGGCGAAGGCGCGGGTTATGCGGGCGGAATAGTTAGCGCGGCGTTAGATGGTCAGAATGTTGCGCGCGCAATTGCAGCTAAAACTTTTTCAGCGGAGGTCTTGCCCGACAATGCAGCGCCGTTCATGTAGCCGCGAAATTCTTCGTTGGTGTGTTCGCCGGCAAAGTACAATCCATCGACGCTAGTTGCACCTACGCCGTACATCTGCGTCCATTGCCCGGGCCCAAAACTCGAATAGCTCCCCTTTACAAACCGAGCTGCCGGCCAATACATTCGTTCAACGCGCCCCACTGCCATGTCGGCAGCCGGGGCCGGCCACGCCTGCGCAATGGAGTCCATCATTTGCGAAGCGGCCTTGTCTTTTTGCACAGCGCCCATAGCTCTGCACATACTACCGCCGTGGAAAAACGTGAGTCCGCCACCATCAACATTTTGCAGCGCCGTGTTGTCCCACGCAAGCTGCACCGGACCATCGCTAAACATCACACCGTTAGCGCCCGATTCATGCCAGAACGGTTTTCTAAATCCCACTACAATCTTGCTGTTTTGTCCGTAGTTCAAATGATGAATCATGTTGTGAAGGTTTTTAGGCAATTCCATCGCCATTTCAATTGAACGCAAAATCGAAAACGGAATTGCCAACACAACTACGTCGGCAATTTCTTCAACCATCGCTGCATCTTTTCGGAACGTCAATTGAAATCTGCCACCAACTTTTGCAATGCGCTCAAGTATCATACCGGTGTGAATTCCATCGCGCACTTCAACGGAAAGCATATCCGTGATTTGCTGATTGCCACCGCGCACCTTGTACCGTTCATCGCTCTCACCATAAGGCTGGAACGCCCCACTATTCAACTCCGTGCTCACCAACGTAATAAAATTCAGTGCCGATTGATCAGCCAACTCAGTACCATTTTCCGTCACGAACGCCACTTCAATAAACCGTCGCAGCCAGCCGGTAACGCCCAGTTGTGTTAGGTAGGTTTCCATCGACATGTCATCAAGCGCCTGCGCCGGACTCTTGTTTAGGTGTCGCAAATCGAACGGCAACATTGACGCGTCATGCGCAATAGTTTTCAGGTAGGGGGCTATCCCATTCGCAATATCGGCGGAAGTAATTTTTCGGTTGTCGAAAAAGAACGTGTCTTTCAGCGTTGCATAATCTGCGTCTTGCAAATCAATCAAATCCAACTCGAACTCGCGGGCAAGGCTCAACATCTCGGCGTGATTAGAATCTATCAACTCGCCACCAAGTTCTGTAACAGCCCCCTTCACCAATAAATTATCTGCCGATAGAATTCGGCCTCCGGTGCGCTGTGTTGCTTCGAACAGTCTAACTTTTAGGCCACCGTTTTTTAAATAACGCGCTGCGTTGAGTCCGGCAATTCCCGCGCCCACAACAGCTACGTTAAAATCCTTGCCTACGGAAACTTCTTGTGGCTTGGTGCACCGAATTAGTATTGGGGGCAGGGCAGTGGCAGCAGCCGCAAGCGCTGCCGTTTTAACAAACGTGCGTCGTGCCTCGTCTGTCTTTGCAGCCTCGCGTACGGCACGACGCAATATTTTAGTTAGCGGTGAAAACACGTGGCGAAGATAGGGAGGAAAAAGGTGGCGTCGCGCTTATCGCGACTCACACCACGAAGCGTGCCACCGACATAAGAGCGGTGGTAATTATCAATACGATTGCCGCAATGCGTCCGCCAGTGCTAAGTGTTTGGCGAAGTTTGCCAATCTCAGCCTGTTGCTCTGGAGTGGGTGGTGCGCCACCTGCCTGGATTTGCTGCGAAATTGCACCCATACGCATGCCGGCAGGACGCATTACCATCATCCCGTATATGAAAACTACGATTCCACTTGCGCTGCCTAGCAGAAGCATAATTCCCTGCGATGTGGCCATCTACGCACCGTCAAAGCCCCCTGACGTTATCCAAAGCAACCGAATTCCGGCGATAATCACCAAGAGCGGTGCAATGGTCATCACCTTGAGGAGTGGGGTGTTCCCGGTAATGTTCTGCATAAATACGCCGCCGGCCGGACCAGATGCACGAGCTGCCGGCTCGACAAACAACCACAGCGATACAGCCCAGCCCGCCCAAATAACACCGAAAACTATATGAAGTAATCGCAGTACAATGATTTCTGCATCCATTTTTTCAGTCCCTTGATTTGTTATTTGCAAAAGTTGGAAAAACCTGCATGAATCACAAATCGAGCGGAACAAAATTTATTTACGGAGAATTTTAAAGACAGTGCGACGGTTGCGTGCACGATTTTGGTCGGTGTCGTTAGGGGCTATGGGAACAGTGAACCCAAAGCCGCGTGAACGCATGCGTTCGGGCTCGATGCCCTTGGCAATAAGCGCGTTGCGGACGGAATTTGCACGGGCTTCGGAAAGGATTTGGTTGAATTCCTCGCCACCAACATTATCTGTGTGTCCTTGGATTTCAATTATCACGCGGTCGAAGCGCTCCAACGCGTCGGCAAGTTCGTCGATAATCGGCGCCGATGCTGAATCGATTTCGCTCTTGTTGTACGCAAACAAAATCAGACGTGAAAACTCATCCGTCGGACTGAGCGGATTGAGCGGCGTCTTGTCATACGTCCCTGTCGCCGTCATATCATCCCTACCGGGCACCCGTACAATCACATTCGCAAGGTGGAGTCCGTCGTACCGCGGCGGCACATACGTCACCAAATAATAGTTCTGCAGCGACCTATAAATGTCCAAAAAAATCGAAATCAGATCAGCCTTGGTATAGGCCCGATAATATTTTCCACCGGTATAGAGAGCTAAATTTTGAAGGGGCTCATCCTGCGCGTAAGCAAAGCCAATGCAGTAAATGGAAATATTGTGTTTTACGGCGTACTCAAAGAGGTCCGACATCTTGGCCTTCGATGTGTTCTCATCTCCATCGGCAAACACTATGCACACCTTTGGCTGCTCGATAGAAACTTTTTCTAAGGTGGTGAGCGACTGCATAATTCCATCGATTGATGAAGTAAACAACCCCTGTGCAGTTTTCTTGAACTCTCTGAACTCAGCCAACATTGCCACCGTATCTGTCATTAGTGGAAACACGGTCTTGATGGTTTTGTGAAAAGCAGTGAGTGAAATAAAGTCGCACTTGCGCTTCATTCCAACAAAGAGTTCAATGCCTTGATCGATGGAACTTTTTACACCCTTCATCGATCCGGAATAATCTATAGCCAACGCAATCGAAGTAGGAATAGAATCTTGTTCCCCATACTCACGAACTTTAAATTCTGTAACCGGTGCTTGTTTGACTCTACGCTTCGATCCAAGTTGCTCTACTAAAGTGGGGAAGTAATTTGGTGCTCCTGCCTTCTTGTACGGATCGGCCATGTGCGTAACCACAAAGCCCGTTGTATCTAATACGCGAACAAACAATCGTATGGAGTCGGGATAGGCGTAATGTTCCACCTTCCACACATCAACGGTGAGCGTCTTTACATCTACGCTGTCAATGTGGCGTGTACCGGTAAATCTGTGCTGGGTGGTGCGTTCGCCGCCTTCGCGGAGGTCGAGTAACTGACCCAACTGGTGGGAACTTTTGCAGCCCGACAGCACCAAAACGAGAAAAAGGAAAATTGAATAACGCCGCAAAAGTACTGCCTAGGTTATAGTTTTACTCCAATTGCCATCCCATCGCCAAGCGGAACCAGGGTGGCCTGCAGCTCGGGGTGAGAACTTAAGCGCTCGTTAAACGTGCGCAACGCAATTACATTTTGAGGCTCGGAAATAGGATTTTCGTCGGCCACCAATCCCCACGCTAGCGCATTGTCGGCAATCACCAAGCCCCCTTTACGAAGATCAGGTAACACCATTTCTAAATACCGAGTGTAGTTCAGTTTGTCTGCGTCGATAAAAACCACGTCGAGCGGTTCAGTGAAAAGTTTACGTGTGGCGGGGTAGGTGATAAGCGCAGGACCCTCCACCACTTTAATCACATTTGCCAAGTTTGCTTGTTCAGCCTTGTTGCGGATGAAGTCGCAAAATCTCGGATCCAACTCGCAGGCATACAACGTTCCATCTGGCGGTAATGCCCGCGCCATGGATATCGCTGAATACCCGGCCAGCGATCCAATCTCTAAAACATTCCGCGCATTAACTGCCCGCAACAGCACTTGTAAAAACCCCGTTTGTTCCGGAGCAATTGAGATTTCTGGGATGTTTAGTTCCTTGGCTTCTAACAACAATTGACGCAGAAAATCATCCTCGGCGCTGAAGTTTTTCCGGATGAAAGAGTTTAAATTTGGGGTAAGGGGCGTACTGGTTGTTGACATAGAGTTTTATGGACGATGACCAAGTCCGACATTGACATTTACACCATGTGCATTGACGTCTCTTAGCAAACCACGCAACGCGTAGATAGTAGAATCCAGGCGAGCTCTGAATTTCTCGTCGTACAAAAAGGCGTTGAGTGTGCCACGGTTTGATTTAACATCCGCTATCACACCATTCACTCGTTGAATAAGAGTGTCTGCATTTACAATGGCCTTGTCAGTTTTCATTAGAGTACCATCAACCTCTGTCAACGTTCTATCCAACCTTGTTAACAGGTTGCTGAGTTTAGGTTCGTTGTTGGTAACCGCAGTTCGTACTTCCGCAACAAGCAACCGGAGGTCCTTGATGGATGAGGTAAGATTGCCGCCATTGTTTTGCAACCACATGCGAGCGTCGGTCATGAGCACGGCGCCTTCGTCAGACATTACACGAAGGTTTTTAACCACCTTACCATCGGCAAACAATTCAGTCCCCGAGCCTGCCAACGTATCCAAGCGTCTAATCATTCGCACGAGGTCTCCGCTTATGTCACCAACTGTAGCAATAAGTACGCTTAGGTCGGCAGCAACCCGACCCTGCAGCTCCTTATTCAAGTCAAATTTTTCAGGAGATACACCGGGCGTGATTTCGATTTTTTTCCCACCGGTAATTTCAAGGATGGTAACGATGGCCGTGGCATCGGAACGCAGGTCCGAGACGTCAGATAATTCCGCAAAGGCAAGTACGGAGCCGTCGGTATTTTCGACACTAAACACCTTGCCCCTTTTCACACCATTAACAACCACAGGCGATCCAACTTCGAGTCCGCCGGAAATGGGCATTCTAATTTTCACAAACTGACGGTTTGGGCTAAACGAAAATCCCTGACCCATCATAATGCCAATCACCAACAGCGCTAGGGCCACTATGCTAACAACGCCTACTTTTATCTCGGTACTTCGTGTGATGTCCATAATTCAATTCAGTGAATACAATTCACAAAGTTACGGGAGTATGCTTCAACTGAACTTCCGCGAGCTAAAATGGCGGTGCGGCGGAAGAATCTGGGTCGTCGATCTCGTTACCGGAATCTGCATCGGCAATCTCGTGTTCCTCCGTGCCGTTGGCGCGATCCTTGTCGGCCTTGCGCGCATCGAGCACTAAAAGTTGCTCGGCTACAATCTCAACCACATATTTTTTTCGACCTTCCTTGTCATCGTACGTGCGGGTGCGAATGTGACCCTCCACGTATATACGCGTTCCGCGGTCAACCAGACGCTCTACTACGTCGGCCAGGCCACGCCATGCAACCACCGTATGCCAATCTGTATGGCCTTGTAAGGAGCCGTCCTTATCTACCCAATTATCTTCTGTTGCCAACCGCATGTGGGCAACCTTAATTCCTGTGGGCGTATAATTAACGTCGGGCTTGCGTCCGATATTCCCCAACAGAATTACCTTGTTTACAGTTCTACTCATCTTGACACCTTAGATTAAATCGATTCCAAAAACACGTGATGATGCGATTGAAAAGAGACCTCCGAATATACAGAAGCATTTCGCATCACACGCAACTATTTTCACCGTGCGTGTTAAACCGAAAAGTGTGACACTATGTATGCAATTATTTTTTACATTGTGTATCCAACTAACTTCTTATGTTAGAACAAAGGAGCAACCATGGTTTTAACCCAATTCATTAATAATGAGCAGGTCTTGTTTGACATGCAACATTTTGTCGATATTTCAATTCCGATCACCGACACGAATCCCGTAAATGCTTTTCACCTCCCTCCCGCCACGTTCGAGCCATTCAAAATGGGAACTTTTGTTGGAAGTGTAGAGCAAGGCGGCCCGGTGCGATGCGAGATACTTACCATTGCTCCGCACGGAAATGGCACCCACACCGAATGTATCGGACATATTTTGGGAAGGGGCTATTCAGTTCTTAACTGTATGAGTGACATTCTTTGTCTGGCTCAATTGGTCACTGTGCCGCTACAAGACGAAGGTGATTGTTACGCGTGCGTAACAGCCCAGGCGTTGAACCTTGCGTGGAAAGAAAAAACAACCGACGCACTAATTATTAGAACTCTTCCGAATGCCAAAAGCAAGCGAACCCGAAACTGGAGTGGAGATACTCCGCCCTTTATTACTCCCGAGGCAATGCAGTTAATCGTTGAACGAGGGGTAAAACATTTGGTGGTTGATTTTCCGAGCGTCGATCCCGAAGAAGATGCCGGGGCGTTAACGGCGCATAAAATATTTTGGGGAATACCCGACAATCCGCGCGAAAACGCAACCATTACGGAGCTAGTTTATATTCCCGATGAAGTACCCGATGAATTTTACGCAATAGCTTTCAACGTGGGCGGAATTCACGCCGATGCCGTGCCATCGCGTCCGGTGCTTTTCATACCCATGTACTCTCGGTAACCAAACAACAATTCAGCAACCAAACAACAATTCAGCAACCAAATACTCACGGTAGCTCTACAACAGTTCGTACTCGGTAATCTTCCTGTACAGGGTACGCTCGCTAATCCCCAGCATGTCGGCAGCTTCTCTACGGTTACCGTGCGTTTTTCTTAGTGCCATTTCGATGGCCGTCTTTTCCAACTTTGCAATATTCAGGTCATCAACTTCTACGGTAGGGGGCTGTGTGGTTGCGCTGCTCGTGCGCATAGGTGCCACGGCAGTAGAGGAAACGTCGGGGGGGGCTTCGTCGTAGCGTATTGCAAGCAAATGACGCAACACCGTTTTCATTTCGCTCACATCGGCAGACAACTGCAGTAATGTTCTGTACAACATCTGAACATCGGCTTCGCCCCGTTCGCCACCTACATCTGTAATTCTTGCAAGTGCATTCACTTCAATTTTAGGGACCTCATTTTTTTGCGCAACCGGCATGTACCTCAGCAGCATGCTGTCGGTTACCAGATTGCCCCTTTCCAAAGTAACCATCGTCTCAACAATATTCCGCAACTCTCGAACATTTCCCGGCCAAGAATATTCTTCCAGGGTTTGCATGGCACTTGAACTAAAGCCTTGAAACTCGAAATCGTTTTTCACAGCCGCACGATCGGCAAAGTGCTTTGCAAGTAGATGCACGTCATCGGGGTGCTGGCGCAGCGGGGGGAGCGGGATGGTTACGCTGTTCAATCGGAAAAACAAATCCTGACGGAATCTGCCTTGCTTCACCTCGTACATCAGGTCACGGTTAGTTGCCGTTACCACGCGAACGTCAACCTTGCGAATGTCAGACGAACCAAGTCGTGAGAATTCGCCATTTTCTAAAATGCGTAACAACTTCACCTGCGTACCTATGGGCATCTCACCTATCTCGTCGAGAAAAATTGTGCCCTTGTGTGCCGTTTCAAAAAAGCCCTTACGCTGATCGACGGATCCGGTGTAGGCCCCTTTTTCTGATCCAAACAATTCGCTTTCCAAAAGAGTTTCGGGAATTGCTCCGCAGTTCACACTTACGAAGGCCGCTTTTTTCCGCAGACTCAAATCATGCAACGCGTGCGCAAAAATTTCTTTGCCGGTTCCCGTTTCGCCCGTTATCAAAACTGTGAGATCGGTGGGCGCAACCTGAATCAGACGCTGCATGGCGGTTACCATCTGGTCGGAATCGCCAACAATGCCAAATCGTGTTGTGAGTTGTTTTAGAATTTGTCGAGTCATGTAAAATTTTGTCGAATCATAGTAGAGGTTGTCGAATCAATCGTTTACCGCGCCGGCTTACTTCGGTTGCTTAATCCACTCAGCCCATCCCCCCGTAAAAATAAACGTCGGACCATATCCAAATTGCTTCAGCACATCGGCAACATGATGCGACAATTCGCACTCGCCACCATCGCAATAAATCAGAATAACTCGATCCCTCGGCACGTTGGCCATTATGTTCGGAATCTGCCCCTGTACTTCACCGCCATAATAATTCACCGCGTTCCCAATATGCCCCTTTGCAAAACTCTCAGCGGTCCGCGCATCAATCAAATAGTACGCCCCCGCCGACATCAACTTCTTGAACTGCTGCAAATTTATTTCTCTCACCACTCCCGGTTCAGGCACAAAGGCAGGGGGCTGTGTGGGTTCTGTTTGTTTTGCGTTTGCTTGTTGTCCGTTCTGTTGAGTATTTGTCTGCTGAGCATTTGCCTGAGCGTTTTTTGTCTGCCCAGTTTGTTGCGCGTTTGCTTGTTGTCCGTTGATTTGCGCGTTTGCTTGCTGTCCTTTGAATTGCGTGTTTGCTTGCTGTCCGTCATTTGTGTTCAAACTAGACGTTCCACTTCCCGACGGACGCGAGGCAGGATCAGTTGTAGATCCACCTGAGATTCCGTATTTGTCTAAATCACTATCCGACGCCTGCACACGTTCAAATTCTTTTTTCATCCAAGTAATGGATTTCGAATTCATCATGTTAAAACCAATGGCGAGTCCCACACTCATCAGCACCAGTAAGCCCGTTTCACGAAGAGAAATCTTAAACGAGTTAGCAATTCTTGCTGCAAAACTTTTGGGTAGAGCGCTAACAGTATCTGCAAGACGCGTGTTCATGCGTCCAAGGGGTTCGCCACCAATAAGATGAAAATGCAAGTGTGCAACAGTTTGTCCGGCATCGGCATTTGTGTTTGTAATTACGCGGTAGCCGCTATTAGCAATCCCGAATTTCTCAGCAAGGTTTTTAGCCACCACATGAATGCGTCCAACCAAGGCGGCATCGTCATCCGTCAAATCATTCACACTTGCAATAACCCGCTTTGGAATTATCAACACATGCACAGCAGCGGTTGGAGCCACATCGCGTATTGCAATCAGTTCATCATCTTCAAACTCAATTGTAGCTGGAATTTCGCGATCGATAATTTTCTCAAAAACTGTTTTACTCATTTCAATCACCGTAGTTGTGAGAACTGCTTCATAATAATGTAGGCGGCGTTAATCTCCTGCGTTCTCTTGTTTGCTTCTGCTTGTTGTGCAGTGCCGTCTTGTACAAACATATCAGGATGCCACTTAGACACCTGAGCGCGATACGCCTTTTTCACCTCGGCGGCACTGGCCGTGGCCGGCACACCCAGCACGTTTGCGGCGCGAGTGACGTATTCAGGAAAACTTTGATTTGAAGCTGGCCCCGAATCAAATGAACTTTTCGAGCGAGTATTTGCACCCGCGTTGCTTTTAGCGCTATCGCCACCTGCGGATCTACCAGTTTGGCTATCGCCACCCAGTTCGTTTATCGCGCGTCGTAACTCTTCGTCGTCGGAGTTAATCAACTCATCGGCCCACTCGGTTCCAGTTGGCCCGTCTTGCCCATGGCTCGACAAAATGTTCTTTATGCGGTTAAATATTTGCGACATTGCGTTTCTAGATAAACTCAAATTTACGGCAGAGCAAATGCGGGCATTTGATCATCTGTTGATGAGGGAATAGCAATAGGATAATTGACATTGTGATGATCAAATCACCAAATGATCAAATTTTCATTCTGATGATCAAATCATCAAATCATCAAATTTCCTTTAATCCTTAATCCTTAATTTTTAATTCCGAATTAAAGGTGTGCTCCTATCGAAAAATACGCCAACACATTTCCCCATGCGGCCGCGGCGGGATTGTCTAGGAAATAAAATCGACGTCCCACGGAGAAGAGGGCGGGGCCGACGGGGGTGTCGAGGCCGATAGATATGCCTAGACCATGTTGCATGTCACCGATACGAATTTGCTCGGGGTTGGCCCAGATGGCGCCAATGTCGTAGCGGGCAGATATGTAGGTGTCGAAGATGACCTTGAAGGGCATCTTGAAACGGACTTCGAGGTTGCCTACGGTGATTTGCCGACCTCGTTCTTCGTCTTGGCGCATGCCGTAAAAGAGTTCTTGGCCCCCTAAACTGAAAAGCTCAGGCGAAGGTAAGGTGCGATCTGCAGCACCGATCATGAATGACGGAGTGAGAATGATGCCATAGAAGTTGAATATGCTTTTTACCTGCGCTGAGGCCTTGGTAAATGAGAGCCCGTTTGACAGACTGAAAATACTTGACTCGAAAAATAAATCAATTACCCTGCCTTCAGTAGCAAAATCTGTGCGGTCGCGGTCGTCCCAACG
>JABMNI010000009.1 GCA_013204605.1 Ignavibacteria bacterium | reverse complement strand
GCATTAACAGCCGAACGACGAATGAACAAACTTCACAATCACAAACACGTTAAAAATCTAGCGAACTCTATTTCAGAATTTCTTCGTAAATCGAAGCGTAGTAAAACCTCGTGATATTTCAACTAAGATTTGGACACTACCGGAAGCCGGGCTGGGGGTGAGTTGGCGTGACCTGATTATGCTCTCCGGTGGACTCTTTCTGCTGGCCAAGGCCACGAGCGAGCTGCACCACAAGCTGGAGGGCGATGCCGATGAGTCGGTTCCTGCCGTGAAGTCGAACGTGTACGGCATGATGATTATCCAAATCGTATTGCTTGATGTTGTTTTTAGTATCGATTCGGTGATTACGGCCATTGGCTTGTCGAACAACCTGGTCATAATGAGTATTGCCGTTGTTGTTGCGGTGATTGTTATGCAGCTCAGTGCCGGCGGGATTACTCGGTTTATTGCAAAGCATCCAACGGTAAAGGTGCTGGCGTTGGCCTTCCTTTTAATGGTGGGAATGGTGCTGGTGGCCGATGGTTTGCACGCGCATATTCCAAGGGGCTATGTGTACTTTGCTATGACTTTTTCGATTGGTGTGGAAATGCTGAATTTTCGACTTCGGACGAAATCTGGGAAGAAACCGGTGGAACTGAGATAAAGCAAACCTTGCCGTTGGATTGATCCGTGATCTGCCTCAGTTTGAACTCTGGATGAGCATTGGTTTAAATCTGGTAAAATTCGCTCTTCAAAGCAGTAAATACCAAAGTTATTTGCCTTTTTAAACGATTTTTAAAAAAAAAGCATTTGCTTCCACACTCATAGACTCTATATTAGCTCTTTCCGAAATTTCTACGTGGAGTTATCGCATGCCGAAGAATCCGGCGCCCCAAATTGACAAGTCAGACATGTTTACCACGCTGTGGGAAATGCCTAAGCAAGTAAAAGATGCAATTGAAATAGGTGAGAGTGCTCCAATTTGGCGGACGGTACCTACTAGTCATGACTACCCCATTTTTGGCATGGGCGGATCGGCCATAGGTGGTGATCTGGTAAGGAGTTACGCCGCAATGACGGAGGGCTTTAATCGCGCCCGAATCTCTGTTCACCGCGGCTACGATGTCCCGGCATGGATCAACGAAGACACCAATCCAATTGTCTCCAGTTACTCCGGCGAAACCGAAGAAACTTTGAGCGCTTTTAACGCAATTAGCAAGAAAACCCGACGTGCTTTGTGCATCACTACGGGCGGCACGCTCCATAAAAAAGCCGTCACTTTCGGTATGCCAGTCATTAATATCCCTGTCGGATTCCAACCTAGGTGCGCAATTGCCTACTCTTTTTTTCCGATGCTGACCATTTTAATGCGTTACGGCGCGTTTGATCAAGCTTCGGCACGCACTAACCAGCGTGGAATCAACGAGTTACTACGCAAGCTCGACGAATTGCGGGATCTGTATTCTTCGAAAACAGCCAAAAACCCGGCCCTTACTCTTGCTAAGCAAATTCAGGGCGGATATCCGGTAATTTATTCCGCGAATGACCGCATGGACGTTGTAAACCTCCGCTGGAGAGGTCAAATTCAAGAAAACGCTAAACAAGTGGCTTTCGGCAACTTTCTGCCCGAAATGAACCACAATGAAATCAACGGCTGGCAGCACCCAAAAGGCAAAACCAAGCCGTTCCACATCATCTTGCTCCGCGATTTAGACGACCACGAGCGCAACAAACTCCGCTTCGACGCCCTAAACGACATTGTGAAAGGGGCTGTGGGGAGCGTAACTACCGTAGAAGGCACCGGCAAATCCCTGCTTTCACGCATGTTTACTGCCATCTACTTCGGCGACTGGGTAAGTTACCATCTGGCCCTCCTGAACAACGTGGATCCTACCCCGGTGCCGGTGATTCAGACGCTGAAGGCAAAACTGGCTAAGAAGTAATTGCGAATTGCGAATTGCGAATTGCGAATTGCGAATTTACAGTTACGAGTCCCGAGAACGGCGTGTTGTTAGCGTGGCGAACCACTAGCACAACTAGGGACTTCAAATTTTAATTCTTAATTTTTAATCCTTAATTCTTAATTGATTCGTATCTTTGTGGCTCTCTCTTATTCAACGTTAGGAAAGTCTATGGCCGCAGCCACAAAGGCACCAAGGAAAACTGCCGCAAAAAAGGTTAAGGAACCTGCAGTAAAAAAGACTAAAAGAAAAGCGAAGTATATCATTTTGTACTCGCCTTTTTTAATGAAAGAGACCAAGCACGAGCTGATTGGCGAGATTATCGACTCTGAGAATGGGCGCCAACAGTGGGCCCGTTGCAGTGTTAGCCATCACTCTCAACTAGTAAATTTAGATGCGTTGTTGGCGTTGGCTGAAAATGCTCTAGGTAAAATTGAGTTGTCACGCGAAGATTCACGCGAGTATTCGCCGAAACTCGAGTATCAAGTTGGCGATGTTATTTATCATAAAGCTTGGGACGATATAGGCATCGTTCGCTCGAAAGAGGTTATGAGCAATGGTAAGTCATCTTTGTTAGTTCATTTCGAAAAAAGCAAGGAAAAACGTCTGGTAGAGAACTTCAGATAAGAAGTGCCTGTCGTTTTTTGTAATACATTTCAAACTTAAAGGATCATCTGTGATTGGAGTTACCATCCAGAGCAACGAGTCGATTGACCGCGCACTACGCCGCTTTAAAAAGAAGTACGAGCGTTCCGGAGTTCTTCGTGAATTCAAGAAACGTGCTTTTTTCGTAAAGCCAAGTGTCGAGCGTAGAATGGCCCGCCTAAAGGCTGCTCGCCGTCAGCATCGCGCTCTTATCGAAGAAGATTAGAATCTGGTTGGGCACGGAGTAACGTTACTCTGTGCCCCTTACGTATTCGCGGACAACCTGTGAGTCACTAAACTCATTCCGCTCCTCCCCTACGATTTGTACCGTTTCGTGTCCCTTTCCGGCAATTAACACAATGTCGAACGGTCCCGCATTGCCCAAAGCTCCCTCTATCGCTTTACGCCTATCAAGCTCCACTGTAAGGGGCTTTGTGTTTCCCTCAATCCCACCCAAAATGTTCTGAACGATGGTCGTCGGATTCTCGTTTCGTGGATTATCGTTGGTTAGCCAGATTTCATCCGCAAGTTCCGCCGCTATTCGGCCCATCTCCGGACGCTTTCCTTTGTCTCTATTTCCGCCGCTGCCAAACACTACTATTAACTTGCTCTCCGGCTGCTTGAGTTCAGCCAATACCGAAAGTGCGTTGTGCATTGCGTCGGGACTGTGTGCATAATCAACAACTACTACGGCGCCATTGTTCAAATCGTGACGTTCCATGCGTCCGGCAGGCCCCCTAGCAGCCTTTAACGCCTCCACTACACCTTGCGCCGATACGCCGTGTAAATGCGCCATGGTGGCACACAGGGCCGTGTTGAAAATGTTGAAGCGTCCAATCATGTGAGTTGAAATCTCTATTGGGCCGTCGGGCAAGTTCAGCGTGTACGTGCTGCCGTGTGCTGTGGTGACTACGTTGGTTATGCGCACGTTGTTATGTGCGCGTTCGCCCACGTTCAGGATTAGGCCGGCCTTGCAGCTGCGTTTCATGTAGGACGTCCACTCGCTCAGACCATGGAACACCGCCGTGGCGCTGGGCGTGAGGTTGTCGAAGAAGAGTTTCTTTGTTTTTGCGTACTCTTCCATCGACCCATGATAGTCGATATGATCACGCGAAAGATTCGTGAAAAATGCACCGGTAAACGGAATTCCGTGCGTTCGGTATTGATGCAGTGCATGCGAACTAACCTCCATGCAAACGTGGCGGATTCCAGCTTTGTGCATTTCTTGCAGCGTTTTGAAGAGCGCAACGGGATGCGGAGTGGTGTGCGTTGCTTGGCGAACTTCCTCGTTGTGCCCAATTCCCGTAGTTCCAATAAATCCCGACGGAATATTGTTGAATCGAAAAATCTGATGTAATAGCGTCGCCACAGTTGTCTTGCCATTCGTCCCCGTAACACCAAATATTTTCATCTCCGACAACCAATCATGCTCCGACGTCAAAAACGCCACCGTCAATTCCGCCAACGCCTTTCGTGCAGACCCAACAACAACAAAGGCGACGTCAGAAAGTGCAACACCTGCATTCGCATCGCCAGTATGTGCGGCGCCAGCAGCTACAGGGAAATTCTTTGCCACTTCCTCCCGGTGTGTTTCGCTTACGATGCACACAGACCCCTTCATAAGTGCCTCGCCAATCTTGCTGTGACCATCGAAGTTCGTTCCGCGAATCGCCACGTACACGAAACCCGGTTCCACCTCGCGCGAATCCGACGTTACGCCGGTAACAGCCACGTCTATAAATGCAGCGTCAACTTCAGCTATGCCATCGAACATTCTGCGCAATAAAATCATCCACGAAAATAGCACCACACCATTTATGAATTAAGAATTAAGAATTAAAAATTAAAAATTGCGAGGCACGAAGTGTTTCGCCTTCAGCTTTTGCACGAAGTGTTTCGCCTTCAGCTTTCGCCCATCGGTTTCGCCTTCAGCTTTTGCACGAAGTGTTTCGCCTTCAGCTTTAACTTTGAACGATGGACTTCTACACATGGCTTGAGCGGCGCCTTCAAGCCCCCTTACCAGGAGCGACTGCGCACCGAGAACTCATTCCGAATTTACCCGATGTGGAAGCTCGGTTGAAAGGGGCTCCCCCAACCGCTCGGCACAGTGCGGTGTTGATACCGTTGGTGCAGACCGAAAATCAGTTCCCAGATGTGATGTTCACGTTACGAAGTGAACGGATGCGGAGTCATCGAGGACAAATTTCGTTTCCCGGTGGACGCTGCGACGAAGGCGAGGACGCGATTACTACAGCTCTGAGAGAGCTTCACGAGGAAACCGGCGTTGCAAATTCCGGAGTGCATGTATTGGGTACAATGTCGTCCATTTTTATTCCTCCTTCCAACAGTGCCGTTACTCCAATTCTAGCAAAAATTTCACCACAAGAATATGTTACTAGCGAACTCGAAGTCCGCGAAATCTTTCACATCCCACTTGAATTTTTTCTCAAGCCCGAATCGCTAGAATACCAAAACAAAGAACTGTTCGGCGGCATGGCCTTGGTTCCGCTATGGAATGTTCACAAGGATGTTCCACTGTGGGGCGCAACGGCAATGATGTTGAACGAGCTCGTGGTCTTGGCAAGAGAATTCAGAATTCAGAATTAAAAATTAAGAATTAAAAATTAAGGATTGAGGATTGTCATTCTCAAATTTTCACTTTTTCACATTAGGCCTCTGATTCTTGTCAACGAAGTATGCAAACACAACGAACAGCCATTGCAAATGTCCAGCCCATGCAATTGCTGAAACGCTTGGTGGTGGCGGACCGAATATGTTGGCAACGTGAATTATTGCAAGCAGCAAAACGAGCGCTGTTAGACCATACTTTCGCATTGTGGAAACGGGCTTTACGGTTTTCCAGTACACATACGCACCTCCAAATAACATCGCGAACTCGATGACCATTGTTGCGATAGGGAAATTCCACAACCCGAGTCCAACATGATTTGAATTGGAAAGAGTTAACGGAAGATCCGGACGATGCACAATCAAGTCCAACACCCAATGGCTCACAACGCAACACAAAACCACAACGGCGTTTCTAAAATTTTTACTCACAGCATACACCAAGCCCCCTACAATGAATCCCCATAAAATGCTCATCACCAAGCTGTGCGTAAATGGGTAGTAGGTGAAGTCGAGGGGCGTAACGGCGGTGATGCCCGGCGAAATTGCAACGCGCTCTACGCCGAGTAGCAGCAGCGTGGGCCATAGCAGATCCACAAATTGAGCAGCCATGAATAGAACTGCCAGCGATACCGTAGGCGCGAATTTCTTTGCTGCAAATCCAACGGCGAAGTGTCCGATAAACATTTGGTGACCCTAGATTGGTTTACGTTCAAGTAAAAATAATTTCTCCCGGCCAATTTCTCCCGGCCAATTTCTCCCGGCCAATTTCTCCCGGCCAATTTCTCCGGGCCAATTTCTCCGGGCCAATTTCTCCGGGCAACTCGTAGATAGGTTGCGTGTATTACTGCGTTTCAACTATCGTTTAACAATTCGAAACGTTCGCCGTAATTCACTGCGAACGCCTTTTACGATTCCAACATACGCACCCGACGGCAGACCACGCAAGTCAAGCTGAATGCGTTGCGCACCTTGTACCTCAGTAGCAACTGCTAGCACCTTACGTCCGGCGCTGTCATATATATCAACGACTACTTTATCATCGGCGTTCTCCAATTCACCCGCAGGTATTTCTAAAAAACTGAAGTCGGTGGTTGGATTTGGGTAGGGGGCTAGGTGTTTCTCACGGAGCTCTTCGTCAACAGTTGTAGGACATTTTATTACGAACGTCCAGGTGTCACTCACTTCACCCGTTCCGAAACCGTTTTTTGCCGAAACAAACCATGAGTATTTCGAACAGAGTGGTAGAGTATAGAACGTGGCAGTATCTAGGTCGACAACTCTTGTGTTAAATACGTCTGAAATACCATTCGCAATCAACGTGACGTTATACAAACTTGCGCCAGGTACCGAGTTCCATTTTAGGGTGAAAGGTGACGTTACGGTAGAGTCGGTATCTATGGGTGAAACCAACGTAACCTTTCCCGGACGTCCCACAGCAGTCGTGGGTTCCGATCGCTTCATTCCATTTCCAAAACTTGTTACCCAAACTTCGCCTTGTTTGTAAGGTGAAAAAAATACGCGCTCGGGTTGGCGAAATGAATATTGCTGAACGAGTGAAAATACTGGGGTTGTTTCGCGAATATTTTTGCAAAGCCAAAGTCCTTCTGTCTCCGTTGTTAAGTAACACTCAAGATACTTCTGCGGATTGAACGAAACCGATGTTACGCGATCGAGTGAGTTAATCTTGGTCCAAGAAGCTCCTCTATTTGTTGTTCGGTATAACCCGCCTTTTCCATTTGGTGCTCCACCCCATCCACTAAACACACAAACGTACCACGTGTTTTGCATGGGATCGGATGGGTCTAGTACTACGTCCTTTGTCCAGTATTGCATGCCCGGATCGCTAACATCAGCCCAGCTTGTTCCGTCCCACAAAAACAATCCACTGCTCGCGGTAAATTTTCCGGCAGCATCTCTCCGACCCGAGAACGTTGCCAACAATTTCCCGTCGTTCAATACTTTCAAACAAAACGGATGACCCGATGTTCGTGGAGGTGCGGGAAGTTTTGTCCAACTTGTAGATGGCCCGCCACCAAGAGAATTCGTTACATACACACCACCTTGAGTTGAGTGAATTACACTGGCGTACAATCGCTCCGAGTTACTCGGATCTAACGCGAGCCATACAACGGGATGTGCAAAATCATGAAGTACATTCCACGTTGCCCCCTCATCCTTTGAATACAAAACTTTTCCTTTTCCATTGTCGATTCGTGCGTCTTGTAAGTACGTGCTTTGATACATGTCGTGCACGGTACTCGTGGCGCCGTACACAACATTTGTTGCTGGATGTTTAACAACGTTGTACAAAGAATTATCTGAGTGGCCAGTGTAGTTGAAACTCCACGTGTCGCCGCCGTCGGTGGAACGGCAACCTTGGATGTCGGAAAAACATGCGTACATATTTAACGAGTCCAACCACACCACATGCCACGCTGTTGTATTTTCTAAACCGATGCTTGCATAACTTTTTCCACGCGGCGTGTTACTACCAGCCGTGTTTTGTGTCTGCGGAGCAACGTACGCTTGTTGCCACGCGGTCCCACCATTTGTGGTAAGGTGCGCAAATCCGTAGTCGGTAAAAATTGCTTGGTCGGCATCCGATGGATTGACGGCAAAGCCCAATGCAAATTCGCCATACGTCCACTGTCTGTCGCCGCCCGATCCGCTCCAGCCTGTGGCAATGTTCTGGTTGCCTGCCGACATAAACGTCTCGATCCAGGTACCACCTGCATCTGTTGTTTTTAGAATTGTTGGAACATTTTGCTCGCTTCCACCCGCGGCATAGCAAACGCTAGTGTTGTTTTCGGCCATGCCCACGAAGTACGGAATAGCTGTACCCGAGCCGCCAAGATTTTTCATCGACCACGTTTGCGCCGTCCAGTCGAGCGAATAAATTCCTATGAAAGCGGGCTTATCCAGTGCGGTCACTCCACCATACACATCCCCGCTAGCGTGCACCGCTGCAAAGAAACGATACTCACCATTTTGTTTAGCACCGGCAAAGGAGAAAATCGCCTCGGTAGTTGTGTCGATACCAAGCATGCCACCCTTAAACGAAAAACTGTTCGCACCATCACTTGAATAAAGAATTCCATTACTCAAACCAATAAATGCATCCGAGCCGGCAAACAGAAAGCCCCCTACATGAATTCCTGAAGGGCTGCTCGTGGAATAAATATTTTTCCACGTAGCGCCGGCGTTGTTCGAGAGGAAAACGTTTTCGTAATCGCAGACGATGACGGTGTTGGGATCCGTGGTAGAGGCAATGAGGTAGCTCGTTGCAGATCCAGTTGGATCAGTTGCCAGAACGTTCCACGTTTTTCCGGCGTCGGTGGATCGTGTTGGACGATAGGAATCGTTCCCCTCAATGTTAGTGGCATCGATCGAGTACCTGATGTTCGTATCGGACGTATAGCAGACGCGTCCGTGGTTGTTATTTGTTTGCAGCTGCTTGAAATGCACCTGCTGCCATGCCGTGCCGAAATTCCGAGTTACAAACTCCTGACCCATGTCACACGCAATAGAAATCTCGCCCGGCGTACTCGGATTAAAGCTCGGCAAAAACAGAGCGCCGCCGCCGCCGGGTCCGCGGCTCACCCAAGTTGTAGGCTGCGCCAAGCAAGCCGTTGTACAAAAAATTCCGACCAAGCAAATTGCACTAAGAATCGATTTCATCATCGCCTCACGTAACGGTAACAAATTTCGACGGCAAAATGCTGATTTTTTGTTTACCGTCGTTTTCTCCCGGCGACATGCGTCGCCCCTACTCGTAGATAGGTTGCGTGTATTGATGAATTGGCATTCTCAGATTTACAGATTTACACATTGGTATTGCCCATTCTCAGATTTACACATTTTCACATTAGTATTGCCCATTCGCAGATTTACGCATTTCCACATTGGTATTGCCCCTTCTCAGATTTACGCATTTTCACATTGGGTTTCTCTCCCGGCAGCCGTAATTTGGTTTATGAATCGAATTGCACTGAAATTGATGGCGCTGATTTTTTTGATGCCGTTGGGCTGCACGGAGGCTTCTTCGCCGCGGAAGGAGTTGGTGGAGGTGTATGCGAACGTGGTGGCGGCCAGAGAAACCATGGCTGATTCCGCAACGATTCAACGGAAAATCGATTCAGTGATAGCCGCCGCTGGGTACACGGCTGAGAAACTTGAAAAGGAGTTACGCTCGATGGGCGCCACGCCCCAACTGTTCAAGTCGTTCTATGATAGTGTTAGTTATAAACTGACCCTGCTGCGTGAAAAAGTTGTCTCTAAAGAAAAAATTGTCCCGGCAGAAAATAAACTGGCCGATTCCGTGAAGGCTACACCGAACAAATCGAAATAAGTACTCCGCGAAATTTCGCAACCTACAGACAACAAACTCACGCCATTCCGCGCGCGAACTCCTGATACACTCGGTGTCCGTATCGTGCAAATTGATCGAAGTAACCGGAATACCACTGGTGTAATTCGTCGGCCTGCCCAACCACATCTTCGGCTCCACAGATTCCGCCGCACTGAATAATTCGAAACTCCTTGCGTAACGATAACTCCGCAACGCAGCGTCGGGCAGCTCCAACAAGTTCTGCCGACTGCCCACGCAGCACCGAACCACTTAGCCCCCCGCCAAACGTCTGCGTAAAGTATTCGTACAAGCCTTCTTCAGCTGGCTGTATATCAGCGCGGTGGACACCATAGTTCGTTGAAGTATTACCCAGAATCATTCCGTCGAAGCCCATGGTTTCCAGCATAGGTATCAAATCCAGAATCTGATCGGCCGCAACATCGGTACTCAGTTTAACCACCACTGGCAAATTGCGCGTGCGCTTGTGCAGCAGGTGTTGGGCGATGAATTCCAGACGCCGAATCAGACCCGCATCAACTTGCAGCCCGTGATGCGCATCCGTCACGTTCGGACAACTCTCATTGATCTCAATAAAATCCACTCCCGCTTTATCGTACATCGCAAATCCCTGCGCTAACCCGTCCAGCGAAATCGTCTCCTCCACGCCCGAATCAGCACTCATGCTCGCACCAATCGGACACCCAGCCACCCTCGAAATCGTGCTCAAACGCTTAGCCACCTCCGCATGCCCAGGGTTTGGCAAGCCCAACCAATTCGATGCCACCCCACTCAGCGGATACATCGCCACCGGCCACTTCACACCATCGCGCACATTCCCCTCGCGCGCCGTGAACGTAGTTGTACCAGCCACGTAGCCCCCTGCACCTTGCGCCGCCACCACCGCATATCCCTCGCCATTTTTGAACATTCCAGCCGCATTCAAAATGGGCAGCCGGAACGAAATATCCCAAATTTTCACCGTCAAATTTGTAGGGATGGTAAGGGGCTTTGGGGTTTCCGCTACAAACCGACGCATGAACGCGCGGCGTCCGGCCGACATTATTTTCACGGCCACTTTTGGCGGAAGAGTGGCCAACGTGGGCCTCAACGCGTGCTCCAAACGAGCAATAATTTCTGTAGTACTCAATGCAATTCAGGATTAATCATGGTGCAAAAATACAACTCACTGCCGGGGCAGGGTGACCGCAACTTTTGCCAAGCGCCCGCGTTTGGGCAGGGCTATTCACCGCACACCCAATTGGAGTTATAAATGAAGAGTTTGATTTTCACTACGCTTTGCATTGTATTTACAGTAGTAATTCAGGCGCGTGGCGTTGAGCTAGTACGCGGAATTGTGAAGGATGTCGAAGACAACCGGGCCATTCCGTCGGCCAACGTTGCAGTGGTGAAACGCTCAGACTCCACGGTTGTGCACGGTGTTCACACACTAGCTGATGGCTCATTTGAGCTACGGAATGTTTCGGCGCAGGATGAGATTCTCCGAATATCTTCAGCCGGCTACGTAACTCAGTTTGTTCAAATCAACTCATCGGCAAACGTAAAAGGCACTATCGACATTGGAGAAATTCTTTTGAAAGGGGCTTCATCTGAGGATGTGGTGGTGGTTGGCGAACGAAATGAAATTGAATATTCAGCGAATAAAAAAGTGCTCAATGTTGACAAGTCTATGATAGCTCCTGGCAGCAACGCGTTGGATATTTTAAAGCAAGTTCCCAGTGTTAATGTGGATGCCGAGGGGAACATTTCCGTGAGAGGCAGTAGTGGGGTCAATATTCAAATTGATGGCAAACCAATTTCAACCTACGGAGATGCTACGCAGGTGCTCAGAAATCTTCCGGCAACCGCACTGCAAACAGTTGAACTCACAACCAATCCGGGTGCTAAGTATGACGCTGCTGGACAGTCTGGAATCTTGAACCTAGTTATGAAAAAACAAAATGCCAATGGCGTGAATGGACTAGTAAATGCAACATCGGGTCTGTTAGATCTTTACTCGCTAAGCGCAACCGGAAATTCTCGACAAGATGACGTAAACATTTTTGCAAGTGCGGAAGTTTCGTCAAACAGACACAACAGGTACAAACGGTCAGACACAAGATTCGCAAATGGGACAACTATTTTTCGCGACGGTCCAAGTTCATACAGCGGAGTTGGCTATGGTGGTAGGGCCGGAGTAGACGTTACTCTTAGCCCCCAACATGCCGTAACAATAGCCGGTGATTACAGGGTGTACGAAGGCAAAAACAGCGATCCGTTTTTCAATACTATTACTACACCAACTCAGGGAGAGCCCCTTATCACCCATTCAGCGCTAACGCAGTTTGGTGGCGGACCCTATGTAAGCGGTGGCCTTACGATGAACTACGTGGGTAAGATAGACGACCTCAAAAAGTTAACGGCAGACGTATATGTTTCGCCGAATTCGTTCAACCTTCCAAACTCGTACTTGGTGTACAACACTGATGCCCTAGGAAATACTGTGGGAAATCCAACGGATGGCCGACGCTCTTCAACCGTGGGCTCGAGCATGTTCATTCAAACACAGGCCCATTACGCCACCGTGCTCTCTGATGAAACCAAGATTGAAACTGGGTTGAGGACTACAATGCAGGGCATCGATAGTGACTTCAACTTTTCACGGCTGGATAGCAACGGTGCGTTCCAACGCGATACGAACACAAGTAATTCGGCGCAGCATCAAGACAATGTGTATGCCGCCTATGTGAACCTTAGTACAAAGCTCGGCGACCTCTCCATCGAGACGGGCCTGCGTGGCGAGCACACCACAAACCACTTTGTAAACACTTTGAACCCTAATGTAAATATTGAAAGGGGCTTTGGGAATCTCTTTCCAAGCTTGTCATTGAGTTACAAATTGAGCGATGCAACGCAACTACAATCTTCGTATAGCAAGCGCATAAACCGTCCGCAGGCAACCCAGATCAACCCCTTCCTCGACAAATCCGACCTGTTAAATTGGCGCACAGGAAATCCGAATTTATTGCCCGAATACACACACTCAATGGAGCTCGGTGTGCTACAATATGTAGGTGACATTATGATTAGTTGCGAAGCATTTCACCGAATCACTACCAACCTCATCAACCTTCGATTCAGAGAGCAAATTGAAAACAACGTGATCTTGGAAAAGCCATACAATTTTGGCCATGGCACAACCTCTGGCTTCTCTGCATTCACAAATGCCTCCGTAACGGACTGGTTAAAAATGAACGGTGAAGTGAGTTACTATCACCAACAAGCAACCGGAACATTCAGAGATCAAACATTTAACAGCACGGGATACGGATGGAATGGTCGCGTATCGTTTACTGCTGCCCTACCCTATGGCATCAACGCTCAAATGAATTACAACTACACCGCACCGCAAGTAATTCAGCAAGGTCTAAGAATGGAGTATTCTGTAATGTCGTTCGTTGTGAACAAGTCTCTGCTCAACGACCAACTCACCCTCGGTCTCAACTGGACGGACTGTCTGAACACCGCCCGTTTCGGCGGCTGGGTAACCGGCTCCGACTTCACCACCGATCTTCTCAACAAGCGCGACTACACCCTGCTCTCATTGAATGTCAGCTACAAGATCAACGACTTCAAAAACAACCGCAACAGGCAGGCTCCCACCACCGCCGGTCCCAACACCATCTAATTCGTAATTCAATTACGAGTTAAGAATTACGAATTACGAATTACGAATTACGAATCACGAATTACGAATTGCGAAATACGAATTGCGAAATTTGCAGTTCGCAACGCTCGGTACTGTTAACTTCAAATCAGCTACTTTACCAGCTAAGCTAAGTCGGCGAATACGTTTGAGTCACCACTCATATACTAGCAACCCATAGTCTGCACTTTTGGTTCTATACGGGGTCTATGCGTGTAAAAATTTACTGCAGTTTTGCTGCAGTTGGTTGGAGGCACTTGCTAAAGTTGAAAAAGGTTTGACTCTCCCAGAATCCCACTTCAATCACATGGCGAGAATCATTCGTTTTAGTAGTTGCGTCTTTCAATGTGATGATTGATAAATCTCAATAACGCGGTTGCTCCTATTCAATCAAGGCTAAAATGCTTTTAAAACTCATGCCACCGTGAAACCCGACTCGTAACGAGTAGCACTAATAATCAAATCAATACGCTGAAGTCGCGTGGCGGACTAGAGCGCTTACAGGATGCGACAAAAACAATCAGTATAAACACGTAAAAAATTTGATTAAACGGTGTGAGGTGTGTATATTCACTTAATCATGCCCTGGAAGAATTGCTAAAGTGGTAAAACTCGGAGGTGTGAAACATACTTTTAAGGAGGTTTTATGAGACTTGTAAATTTGAAGCATCTGCTTCACGAATCCAGGGGAGTACAGCGACACACCATGATTTGCATTGCTGCATTGCTTCTAATGTTTGCATTTGTGCCAATGAGAGCTGACGTGGACGATTGCTCGTGTGATACTGAAATTAAGGTGATGGCAAACCTTGCGATTTGCATAGGGGGGACAAACTATGTGGTAGATGTTTATGGCTGTAAAAGAGTTGGGGTAGCGCCAACTTATTTACCAGCGGTTTGTGGACCGTTTTTGCAAAATCAATACACGAACATTACGAAAGTCTGTTTTGTGGGAGTTAGACCTATACCGATTAATCCTGCCGCAACTTTCAGTGCTATTCTTTGCGCATGGGATCCGTGTAGAACGCCAGGAATCATGGGTGCTACGGTAGGTATAGTTCCCAATAGTGTATACTGTTGGACTATATTTTATCCAAAATGCGTTGGTGTTGATAATACAACGGGCTGCATAGTTAAGTGTGGTGATGGTTGTTGTATAATAGCCCGCCAATGGACGCGGCAGTTTGACGGCACGTGCCTTTTAACTCGCTCTGACAAGTGCACAGTGGCAACAACAGTTTGTAACGACCCATGTGTTCAGTTAGATTGTGTAGACCCAGTTTGTTGTAATTAAGCAATTTTGCAAAGTAATCTCGGAGTATCTGGCACATGGTACTCCGAGTCTTTGCATGCATGGTTGGATTTTATGGAGTGGTTTTATGGTGAAGTTTTGTGTGCGACTTGCTTTTACATTTTTGCTACTTTTTTCAGTTGGTGGCAATGTACTTTCGCAGCACAGTGTGCTGAGATACCGGGAGCGTAATTTGGATTACGCAGGCATTCCAGCATTTTTCTCACATGGGAAGGGTTTGCCTTTGTTCCTTACGCTTGCCCGCGTTGGGGTTTTTACACTTGCTGAGCCTTCTTTTACTCCAATTGAAGTTGATGGAATGCAGAATTCAGACGGTTATGAGTATCAGTACATATGCGACTGCAACGACGGGGGGTTTCTGCTTTATCAACGTGGATTCTTAGGTAATCGTTTTACACGGCTAGATGACAAGGCAGTAGCTCACAAGATTACATTCGAGCAAGGAGACCCAGTAGGTATTACCGTGCGAGGAAATGGAGTTGCGTCGGCTGCATTTTTGGATAGTAACAATGTTGGTTCTATTTACTTGACTGTGGATTGCGCCCGATCCTGGTTTGAAGTTAGTGGAATTCCAATCTTAGCGATGAAGGGTGCAGCGTTACTAAAAAGTGAGAATCCTTTCAGTTACACTATGGCTCGTGCTGGACTTGGAAATCAGGAATACCCGAGTGCTGTAACTGCAAAAGAGGGTGCTGGACTACTTAACATTGCCTTATTAGGTCAGGACAGCTTAGTTTGGACGGCAAGAAGGCGCAGAACAGAAGTTCCAGATACTATTTGGTACGCGAGTATTCGAGATAGTTCAATGAAGCGCTTTGATACAGTGTTGCATGTGATTGGCCTTAGCGAGCCGATTACAACACTTGCAGATGTAGAGGTTGTGTCATCGAATGCTGGGACGGCATTTGTTTTTCATCGTTCGGGGTGGTACGCACGGTACAAAGCCGGTAGTTGGTTCTTAATAGACAGTCTACCTCCTATGGAGATCTTTGGAACTACGGGCTCCTCAAAGACATCAAGAACAAACGATGTTATTAATTACCTTAGCACATATAAGTCTGGCTCTAAGTTTGTTACGGTGGTCCTAGATTCGCTTGACACTAAGAATACCTCTGTTACAGTAACTCCCAAGCCAACGGCGGACGGTGACGTAAACCACATTTGGTCAATATCATTTGATCACACCTTGCTTTCGTGGGAAAAGACCCCTTGGCCGCATACCCTATACTCAGAAGCAGGAGGAATGCAATTGGTAAATAGTATGGTTCGTGACATCGGTGTACTCCCCATCACCCCCGTATTGTTTGGCTTTACAGATAAAAATGGTGCGTCGGTTGTCGTACCATATAACGATTGCGCAGTATTACCAAATGAATCTGGCATTGGGTTGTTAAAATCTGCTAACTTTCGTGGAGAGAGGTGGCGTTCACAGATTTTTGGCCCACGTATACAATCTTCTCGTGGTCTCCGCACACCGTTCATCGGTACGGATGAAGTGATTGCTCCTGGTGACAAAGTAAGACAGTTCACTCGGGATGGTCGCTTTGTTCAAATGCTTCGAGACAACCCTGCAACCGCTGTATACCGGATGCCCGACACTACGTTGTTAGTTGCCAACGGAGCGGTTGTTACAGTTTTGCGCGCAGGTGGCTTAGTGGACTCAGTAGATATCACACCTGTCCTTTGCTCAACTTCAGCCGTCGCGGGATATGTCAATTCGATCACAATGGCTCCCGACGGATCACTCCTTGCTTTTACAAATGGACTTCGACTTTTGGATCTCGAAACATTTGGAAACAAACCTTGGCATTGTGGTGGTATTGTTCGGTCTCTAGATACGGGACGGACATGGGTGAAATGCACCACCCCTATTGAGACCCCCTACTTTCTTGGCAGCATTCGAACCCCGGCAGGTGTATTGGTTGCCTCAGTTTCTACGGTTGTGCGAGATACTACCAAACAGGTCTCAGATGACACTGCACCAGCTGTCGAGTCTAAAAATCACACATTCAATGATAGGAATGTGATTCGTTCTACTGACAATGGAGCAACTTGGACTCAGGTATACCACTCACCTTCCAAAAGTTCGTTCAAACTTATTGGAGGTGACGGAACAATTACTAAAGACGGCACATTACTTCTCATGACAACAGACGGAGTTTTGCAAAGCACAAATGATGGTCTGGACTGGGACTTTCGGGATATTACTGGTCTTGAAGCTGGATCGCAAAACGTAATTTCCATGTTTCAAGATACCGCTGGGTCGGCCGTATACTATTGCACCATAAATGGTCTGTACGAAGAGCAACCACTCACCACTGTCCACGAAGAAAACAGCACTGCTACAAATGTTCACGCAGCTCGTACCTGGGAGAATCACTTATCCGCATGGAAAAAGAGCGGTATAAAAATCAAACGACTCTTCTCCGTACTTGGGTATGAAGTACCCACCGTTAACCCGCCAGCTGGGCTGTACCTAGCCGAATATGAGCTTCATTCCGAAACTGTGATTGAACCAATACTTGTTGTATTGGATTAAGGAGATTTCAAATGACATATTTCAAACGCTTACTACTTGTAGTCCCATTCATGCTAGTATGCACGGTAGCAATCGGATTAAGTGTTCCACCAGTTCCCGGTTTTGCTGTAGATGTGCAGCCACGAATTTGTACCGATGAAGTTATTGTAAAGATTATAAATTCAAATCTTGCTGTCGGTGGAGTGCAGACTCTTGCAATTGTGAGTGTAAACGGAATCACTATGGAAGACATTAAACCTAGAATAACGCAACGCGAAGGACTTCAAGAAATTACTGTTCAAACCAAGGAGTGGGGAAGAGGAATGAATCTCGATTCACCCACTTTGTTCGCTAAAATTAGGCCATTTGTCTGTAACAGTTTATGTAAGAACCGTCTGCATCTCGGAACTG